>JANPHF010000118.1:0-81201 GCA_031424315.1 Aestuariivirga sp. | reverse complement strand
CTACATCACGGCGCCGATATACCAGGGGACATATTCATTCTCGCCGTAGCCCAAGGCTTCGGATTTGGTTTTCTGGCCAGAGGCGGTTTTGAGGATCAAGTCAAAGATCTGCTTGCCCTTGTCCTGCAGCGAAACGCCCTCAACCACATCACCGCAGTTGATGTCCATGTCTTCGATCATCTGATTATAGATCGGGGTGTTGGTGGCGAGCTTGATGGAGGGGCATGGCTTGTTGCCATAAGCACTGCCACGGCCGGTGGTGAAGCACATCACATTGGCCCCGCCCGCCACCTGGCCTGTGGCGCCCACCGGGTCGTATCCGGGGGTATCCATGAAGACGAAGCCTTTGGCGGTGACCGGCTCGGCATAGTTGTAAACCGCGCGCATGGTGGTGGTGCCGCCCTTGGCGGCTGCACCGAGTGATTTTTCCAAAATGGTGGTGAGGCCACCCAGTTTGTTGCCCGGGGAGGGATTGTTGTTCATCTCCATATTGTTGCGGCGGGTGTAATCTTCCCACCACTTGATGATGCCAACCAGTTTTTCACCCACTTCCCTGGTGGCGGCGCGGCGCGTGAGGAGATGTTCAGCGCCATAGATCTCCGGCGTTTCGGAAAGAATGGCGGTGCCACCCTGCTCCACCAACAAGTCCACCGCTGCACCAAGTGCGGGATTGGCGGTGATGCCGGAATAGCCGTCTGAGCCGCCGCATTGCAGGGCAAGGATGAGATCAGATGCCAGACAGGTTTCGCGCTTCACATCATTCACCTTGGGCAACATTTCCATTACCGCCTTGAGGCCGGCTTCGATTGTCTTGCGCGTGCCGCCGGTTTCCTGGATGGTCATGGTGCGGAAGGTGTCGCTCTCCTCAACCTTGTAGGCTTCCTTGAATCGGGGAATCTGGAAGCCTTCGCAACCGAGGCCCACCATCATCACGCCGCCCATGTTGGGATTGGTGGCATAGCCCCAGGCGGTGCGCTTGAAGGTGTCAAAGATCACGCCGCGGTAATCAATCACGCAGCCATTGTCTTGCGTCAGCGCAACAACGCCGTCGATATTGGGATAGTCATTCAGGAGCCCGCGCTTTTCCACTTCCTTGGCAATGTGCGAGGCCACGGTGGCCGAACAGTTCACCGACGTCATGATGCCGATGTAGTTGCGCGTGCCCACCTTGCCATTGACGCGGCGGAAGCCCTGAAAGGTGGCGCGCTTGGCTTCGGGCAGAAGCGGCTCTTGGCGCGCCGCCTGGGCGAAGGCGTAGTCATGGCTCAGTGCGCCCATCTCCACATTGTGTTCATGCACCCAATCGCCTGCGGCAATATCTGATTTGGCAAAACCGATGATCTGGCCGAACTTGCGGATCGGCTGGCCCTTGGCAATGCCCGTGGCTGCCATCTTGTGGCCCCGCATAATGCGCGCGCCAGTAACAACACCTTCAGCCTCCTCGCCTTTTTCAATAATGCGTGTCGACACCACCACATTGTCAGACGCGTGAAGGCGCAGCATGGCCGGGGCTTGATGTGTTGCAGCGCTCATGTATCAATCTCCAAATGACCTTGTGTGACATAAGTTTAGCAGGGGCACGTTCAGAGGAACATGTAAATGATTGTCGATAGCCATCATCACTTCTGGAATCCGGCACGCGGCGATTATTTTTGGATGGTGGGCGACGGCATTGCCCCCATTGCCAAGCGCATCGGGCCGAAGGAAATGGCGCCGCTTCTGGCCAAGCATGGTGTGGGCAAGACGGTGTTGGTGCAGGCAGCTCCCACGATTGCCGAGACGGAATATATGTTGGGCATCGCTGATGCGACGGATCATGTGGCCAAGGTTGTGGGTTGGGTGGATTTTGAAAGCCGTGAAGATTTGAAACAATTGGCGCGCCTTGCGAAACATCCGAAATTCTCTGGTGTGCGCCCAATGATTCAGGACTTGCCAGACCCGGAGTGGATGCACCGCAAAGATGTGCAATGGGCCTATGATGCGATCATTGATCTTGATCTCACCTTTGATGCGCTGGGCTTTCCCATTCACCTGGAACCATTCCTTCGCTTATTCAACCGCTATCCCAAGATGCGGATGGTGATTGACCATTGCATGAAGCCGGTGATCCGCGAGGGTAAGTTTGAGCCTTGGGCGGCGGGCATGGCGAAGGTCGCGCAGGAGACGGATGTGTTCTGCAAGCTTTCGGGCTTGGCCACCGAAGCGGCGGCGGGTTGGAAGATCGAGACCTTGCGGCCCTATGTGGAGCGTGTGCTGGCCATGTTCGGACCGGGGCGGGTGATGTGGGGTTCGGATTGGCCAGTGCTCAATCTCAATGGCAGCTATGACAGGTGGCTGGCGGCAGCGCAGAAACTGGTGCCCATTAAGCAGCAGGCACAGGTTTTCGGCAAAACGGCGAAGGCGTTCTACTGCATATGATGAGTTTACCACTTCTCAAAATGATGTACGCACACATCATTATTTGATGTGAAACCATCTTTACATCAATAGGTATTTGTGGTGATGGTGGCTTCTCAGATGGAGAACACCATGAACGCCATAGCCCCTGCCCCGCAAGTTCCGCCTACCAGCGATGAGGCGCGCGATTGCCTGATCCGCAATGAGCTGCTGCGTTTTGGCCTGTCCTGGCTTGGCAAGATTTCGTGGAATGAGGCCAATTGGCGGCTGGTGCAAAAGTCTGTAGCGCGGGACGAATCGCAGCTCTCGGCTACGGGTGCTTTGGTAGTTGAAACCGGGCAGCACACAGGCCGAAGCCCCAAGGACAAATTCATCGTCCGCGATGCATCCACTGAGAATGAGGTTTGGTGGGACAACAACAAGTCCATGACACCTCGGCACTTTGAGGTGTTGAAGGCTGACATGCTGGCCTTTGCGCGGATGAAGGATTTGTTTGTGCAGGATCTCGAAGCCTGCCCCGGTGCCGACAAGCGCCTGCCCGTGCGGCTTGTGGTTTCCACCGCGTGGGGCGCATTGTTCATGCGCCACTTGTTGAAGCCAGCTGCGGACCAAGAGGGCCACTTCCGGCCGGAGCTCACCATTGTCTGCCTGCCTGGCTTCAAGGCTGATCCTTCGCGCCACGGAACGGCCTCAGAAACCGTTATTGCCCTCAATCTGGCGGAAGGCTTGGTGCTCATTGGTGGCACGGCCTATGCCGGAGAAATGAAGAAGGCGGTGTTCACCGTTCTCAATCACCTACTGCCAGCCCATGGCGTTTTGCCCATGCATTGCTCGGCCAATATCGGCAAGGACGGGCGTTCTGCCCTGTTCTTCGGTCTTTCGGGCACAGGCAAGACCACGCTTTCAGCAGACCCCGAACGAGCATTGATCGGCGATGACGAGCACGGCTGGGGCGATGACGGCATCTTCAACATTGAGAATGGCTGCTATGCCAAGGTGATCAATCTGAGCGCCGAAGCAGAGCCCGCCATCTACAAGGCCGCACATGATTTCGGCACCGTGCTCGAAAATGTTGGGTTGGATTCCGCAACCGGCGAGGTTGATCTCGCTGATGGCTCGCGCACCGAGAATACGCGCGCAGCCTATGGCCTGTCCAAGATCGCCAATGCCGTGCCTGGCGTCATGGGATCACACCCCGATGTCTTGGTGATGCTCACTGCTGACGCATTTGGTGTGTTGCCGCCGGTTGCCAAGCTCACACCAGAACAGGCCATGGAGCAGTTTCTGATCGGATACACCGCCAAACTGGCCGGCACCGAGCGCGGCGTGAGAGAGCCCGAGGCCACTTTCTCCTCCTGTTTTGGTGCGCCCTTCCTGCCGCGCCCGCCCAAGGCTTATGCCGACCTCTTGCGCGCCAAGATCAAGAAGCATGGGACTCGCTGCTACCTGCTCAACACAGGTTGGACAGGTGGGGCCTACGGTGTTGGCCACCGCATGAAGCTTTCGGCCACGCGTGCGATGTTGAAATCCATTCTCGATGGCAGCGCGGAAAACGCAAAGACGCGAGTCGATCCCAACTTCGGATTCGAGATTCCAACAGAGCTTGCTGGAGTCGAGTCGAAACTCCTCGATCCGCGTGAGGCCTGGGCCGACAAATTGGCGTATGATGAGGCTGCAAGAGCGCTTGCTGGACGATTTGCCACGGCGCTGGCCAAAGCCAGGGGCTGATAGACCCTCCCCTACAAAAGAAGAAACCTCCCGGGCCGAGGCCAGGGAGGTTTTGATTTTCGCAACAGTGCTAATGGTTAGTAGCGATAGTAATCCGGCTTGAACGGGCCGTTCTTGTCCACGCCGATATAGGTGGCTTGCGCATCCTTCAGCGTTGTTAGCTTGGCACCCAGCTTGGCGAGATGCAGGCTGGCCACCTTTTCATCCAGATGCTTGGGCAGCACATAGACTTCGTTCTTGTACTTGCCGGTCTTGGCGTTGGTGAAGAGTTCGATCTGCGCCAAGGTCTGATTGGTGAAGGAGGCCGACATCACGAAGCTGGGGTGGCCCGTGGCGTTGCCCAGGTTCACCAGGCGGCCCTGCGACAGCAGGATCATGCGGTTGCCCTTGGGGAAGTGCACCAGATCGACCTGTGGCTTCACATTGGTCCATTTGAGATTGCGCAGGCCAGCAACGTCGATTTCATTGTCAAAATGGCCGATGTTGCAAACGATGGCCATATCCTTCATTTCGCGCATGTCATCAGCCGTGATGACATCCTTATTGCCCGTGGCGGTGACGAAAATGTCAGCCGTTTTCACCACATCCTGCAAAGTCTGCACGTCATGGCCGTCCATCGCGGCCTGAAGCGCGCAAATCGGATCAACTTCGGTGACAACCACGCGCGCACCCGCGCCACGTAAGCTCGCAGCGGAGCCCTTGCCCACGTCGCCATAGCCCAGAACCACGGCCACCTTGCCGGCCATCATCACATCGGTGCCACGGCGGATGGCATCCACCAGCGATTCACGGCAGCCATATTTGTTATCGAATTTCGACTTCGTCACCGAGTCATTCACATTGATGGCCGGGAAGGGCAGCTCGCCCTTCTTCTGCAGCTCATAGAGGCGGTGAACGCCAGTGGTGGTTTCTTCCGACACGCCGATGATTGAAGCCTTCACCTTGTCGAACCAGCCTGGCTGATCCTTGATGCGCTTCTTGATCTGGGCATAGAGGCATTCTTCCTCTTCGTTTGTCGGATGAGCGATGAGGCTGGGGTCCTTCTCCGCCTTGGAGCCGAGCAGGATATACATGGTGGCATCACCGCCATCATCGAGGATCATGTTGGTGAGCTGGCCATTCGGCCAATCGAAAATCCTGGCGGTGTATTCCCAGTATTCTTTCAGTGTTTCACCCTTCACGGCAAATACCGGGATGCCCTTGGCGGCAATGGCAGCGGCGGCATGGTCTTGCGTGGAGAAAATGTTGCAGGACGCCCAGCGCACTTCGGCCCCCAGCTCTATCAGCGTTTCGATGAGAACGGCGGTCTGAATGGTCATGTGCAGCGAGCCCGTAATGCGGGCACCACGAAGAGGCTGCAGAGCCTTGAATTCGGCGCGGGTGGACATGAGGCCCGGCATTTCGATTTCGGCCATGTCGAGTTCCAAACGGCCCCAATCGGCCAGTTTGATATCGGCAACGTGATAGTCATGGGACTTGGACATGGACGAACCTCTTCAAAAACGGGATTGCGGGCCGATAGCATGGCTATCCTCATCCGGCAAGAACTATATAAAGATATCTTTATGTGTTGGACTTGGGCACGGCTTGGCCCTTCACGCGGCGTAACAGTTCAGCAAGGGCCCTTTCATCCAGCTTTGAAATGTGGAGGGCCAGTTCATTGGCAAGCTCTGTTGCCACCGGTGAAAGGCCGCTGGTGTCAATCGTCACTTTGGGGTGGGACAGGCGCGAGAGGCGTATCAGTTCTTCCGCATCATCCCAGATGATGCCGAGTTGGGCGATGACAGACTGCACGAGATGCCACGAGGGCCGGCCGCGCTTGCCATGTTCCAAGGCTGAGAGATAAGCACTGGACACCCCAATGGTCTTGGCCATTTGCGCCTGGGTAAGGCCGCGCTCCTCACGCAGCTCGCGGAGTTTCTCACCAAAGGGGGTCATTCGCCCACATGCCCGCTTTTTCGCAGCTTGACATAAAAGGCACCCCCGCCGCCGTGGCGCGGATGGGCAGGCTGGAAGCCTACCACATGGATGCGAAACTGCGCCTCTTCCAGCCAGAGCGGAACCTCACGGCGTAGCTTGCCTTCCCGTTCAGGGGTGTGAAAGTGTTCACGGGTATGGAGCGTGTGACGCGCAAAGGGAGATGCGCCTTTTCCGGTGATGACAAGAACCATCCGCAAGCCCTGCATGCGGCGCGAGGAGAGAAAATGCAGCAGCGCGATGCGGGCATTTTCCAAGCCATGGCCATGAAGATCAAGACGCGCCTCCGGCTCCAGCTGTCCGCGACCAAGGCGTTGCGCCGTGCGGCGCTCAAATGAAGCGAGCGGTGGCGGGGCAGCAAGATAAGCAGATGGACGCGCCGGAATGAAATTCGGTGCAGCAGAAATTGCAGGAGCCATTTTAACAAGGACAGCGGGCGCGGTGGCCTTGGTCGCGCGGCGCTTGGATTTTCGCAGCGGAGCAATCGAGGTTTTCACCTCTTCCCACAAATGCGAATCCTGCGGCTCAAAGGGCTTGCGCGTCATGGCACAAGTTTCGCCGCAACAGCCTTGGGAAGCAAGGCCACCATGCCGCCAGGCGATTTCATATGGCCAGCATTGAGGGCTGCATGCTCACCCCAACCCCAATAGACATCACCCCGGAACAGGCCCTTTATCGCCGTGCCCGTGTCTTGTGCGATCATGAGCTGACGGAACGGGGCCGTTCCATTTTTGCTTTCTGGCGGCTCGTGGGTTTCGATGAACAGTGGTGTTCCGAACATCCAATATCTGCGGTCTACGGCCAAGGAGCGCAGTGGTGTCAAGTTGACCTTGGCGGCACCAACGGCCCCAAGTGCTGGATCATCAACAGGCGTCTCACGAAAGAAGACAAACGAGTTGTTGCTCCACAAGAGTGCGCGTGTTTCATGCGGATGATCAGCCATCCAGCTGCGCAGGAACTGCATGGACATGGTTTGCTTTGTGCCGATGCCCCGCGCCAGCAGGACACTGCCTATGCCTGTGTAAGGCTGGCCATTCTTGGCGGCGTAGGACAAGCGCAACACTTTACCACCGGGCAACAGTACGCGTCCGGAGCCTTGCACATGAATGAAGAATGCATCCACCCAGCTCTTAAGCCAACAGATCTCAAGCCGGCGGCCCGCGAGCGCGCCCTGCTCAATTTCGCTGCGGGCGAAATAGGGCGAAGGGGTTCCATGGATCCGGCGGCCATAGGAAAGGCCTGAGCTTTCGATTTCATCTTGCGCGAAGGAAACAAGATCATCCGGCCTGCGATAGATGGGGACGCAGAACCGGGCATCTTGCGCGAGGCGCCCCTCCGCTTGCGGCTCGTAATAACCTGTGAAAAGGCCCTCTGGCCGCTCGGCATCACTCACTCGGAACGGTGTGAAGTGTTGCTCGAAGAAAGTGCGCGCGTGTTCGG
Organism: Aestuariivirga sp.; assembly: GCA_031424315.1. GTDB lineage: Bacteria > Pseudomonadota > Alphaproteobacteria > Rhizobiales > Aestuariivirgaceae > Aestuariivirga. Next base: position 73,659 of record JANPHF010000118.1, on the reverse strand, counting down.
CCGACAGCGCCGCTTTGCAGACCGGCAGCCAATCTTCGCGCGCGCCGCCGAATTCGGCTTCGCGCTGGAAGCCGTGAGCTTGTTCAATGATTTCTTGCGCCGAGCGTTGGAAGGCCAAAAGCGCTGCCGCGTGGTCATCAGATGGCCAGCCGGAGATTTCCGAAAAGCTGATTTGGCGCAACGCCTCAGGCATCGTCGCGCGTGTCGGCCAGCCGCCAGTTTGGTTCCAATGCGTTGAGGCCGCGTTCAAAAGTCCAGATCTCCTTGAGCGTGACGATGCGCTTGTCATCACCGCTCAGCAAAGCGCCATCCTTATTCTTGATCGCCGAGATCACTTGCGATGTGTAAGCCACATCCAGACTAGCCAGATTGCCATTCAGGCGGGCGCCCACCAGCGTTGCCTTTTCAGGGCTCACAAACCTGAACTCGTGTTTTTCACCTGCCTCGGCGCGGCGCGTAATTTCACTCTCAAATATCTTGAAGGTTGGTGCATTCAACAACAACTTCAACACTGTGGCATTGCCGGCGGCAAAAGCCTCCATCACGCGCTCGTGGGCGGAAATGCTGTTTTTGAGAAAGTCTGCACCGTTGAAGCCTCGTGCGCGCTCGCCAATCGACTGCAGCGTTTTTGCCAGATCTGAATTTTCTTCAGCAACACCGTCCCAAACGGGTTTGGGCTCGGCCAATGGCTTCAACTCCAAGTCAGTTGGTTTCGGTTCCGTCTTGAATTGCCGCATCTGCGCCAAGGGTTCAGCACCTGTGCGCAGGCCCAAGACCTGCCAGAGCTTGAAGCCAGCAAAGGCCGCAATGGCGATAAGGACAAGGTTCAACGGATCAAGGAAAAAGGCCATACCCTCATTTGGCATTGGCGCGCCCGGAATTCAATGAGGGCTGTTCTCTTGCGGCTCAGCGAGCTTTCGTGATAGCTCGCTAACCACATTCCAAGAGGCAAAGATGGCAAAACAGTTGAAAACGGCTCCGCGCAAGGCTCCACCAAAGGCAAACAACACCCAAGCAAAGAAACCAGCCGTGGCAACGGCGGCTGCGCCCGCAGCACCCGTGCAGCTCTCAGCGCCTGAGCCGGCCCCGGGCAGCCAGCCTTCGATGCGCATTCTGGGACAATATCTGAAGGACTTCAGCTTTGAGAATCCCAATGCGCCAGCGTCGCTCGGCCAACAAGCGAAACAGCCTGACATCAATATTTCAGTCAATGTGAATGCCCGCAACCTGGGCCCGGCCGATTTTGAAGTTGAGCTGCATCTTGACGCCAAGGCCTCTTCAGACGGCAAAGTGATTTTTGCCGCGGAGATTCTCTATGCCGGCCTGTTCCGCATGGAAAACTTTCCGGCCAATCTGCTGCATCCTGCCGTGCTGATTGAATGCCCGCGGATGCTGTTTCCTTTCGCGCGGGCTATCCTGGCGGATGCCACGCGCAATGGCGGCTTCCCGCCCCTGATGCTGGACCCGATTGATTTTGCGGGCATGTATCAGAAACGCATGCAGACCCAGGCTGCAGGCCAAGCCTAGTTTTAGGCTTCAGTGTTTCCACAAGGCGCCATCGCCCAATGCGGCGATGGCTTTTTCATGTGCACCGACTTCGGCCTCAGTGAGGCGCGGTGGCAGCGCACGTGGGCGGGCCGTGATCTGGGCTCCGCCTGAAATCATGCCCACGGCTGCCCGTGATGATTTCAAATTGGTTTCGAGACCGAAACTGGTTTGCTTGCCGCCGGTCATTTCAAGATAGACATCGGCCAGTAATTCAGCGTCCAGCAGGGCGCCATGTTTGGTGCGCCTGGAATTATCGACACCGTAACGTTTGCACAATGCATCCAAACTGTTGGGGCCCATGGGATGGCTGCGGCGCGCCAAAAGGAGCGTATCCACCACGCGATCGGGCGGGATGGCCAGCTTCTCACAATATGCGAGCTCGGAATTGATGAAGTTCATATCAAAGCTGGCGTTGTGGGCCACCAGCATGGCATCCCCCACAAAGGCCAGAAAGTCTTCCACCTGCGAGGCAAAGAGCGGTTTGTCTTTGAGAAAGGCGGATGACAGGCCGTGCACTGCCTCAGCCTCCCTGGGCATGTCACGCTCTGGGTTCAGATAAATGTGATAGGTCTTGCCAGTGGGCATGCGGTTAAAAAGTTCCACGGCACCGATTTCCACCACACGGTGGCCCTGGGCCGGGTCAATCCCAGTGGTTTCAGTATCAAAGACGATTTCGCGCATGGCTTCTATATGCCCCATTCTGCAAGCGTTTCGAGCAGGGAATTCTTCATATCCACAAGTGTGCCGTTGTTGTTGATCACCACATCCGCCTTTGCGCACTTTTCAGAATCCGGCATTTGCCGGGACAGGATCAGGGCCAGCCGCTCCTCCGTCATGCCGGGCCGGGCGAGAGCGCGAGCACGCTGCAGCTCTGGCGATGAGGAAATCACAATGGTTTTGTCCAGGTTTTTTTCAGCACTCGTTTCAAAGAGCAGCGGAATGTCGAGGACAACGGCCTTGGCTCCACGCGCCTTGGCATCGGCAATGAAAACATCGCGCCGCGCCCTGATTTCCTCATGCACTTTCTTTTCAAGGCGCGATAGCAGTTCTGGATCTTTCAATATTGCAGCCGTCACAAGTTTGCGGTCGACTTTGCCGTGAATGGTGGCCCCTGGAACAAAAGGCCGGATGAGCGCGGCGCCCGGTTCACTATCGTAAAGCGTGTGAACCTCGGCATCAGAATCGAAAACGGGAAGACCGTGAGCGGCAAGAATCTTGGCGGCTTCGGATTTTCCCATGGCGATCGACCCAGTGAGACCGATGATCATCACGGCTTGAAATCCGGATCAATGTCGTGGGCGACAAGCCCGTAGAGTTCGGGTGTCACCTGCGGCCGCAGGCCAAACCACTTTTCGAATCCCACCACCGCCTGATGCAGCAACATGCCAAGGCCGCCTGCGGTTTTCAGGCCGCGGGCTTCGGCATCACGCAGCAGCTTGGTCTTGAGGGGGACATAGACAATATCAGCGACAACGGCGCCGGCAGGCAGAGACGCAAGATCGAGCTGCAGCTCCTCTTGGCCCTTCATGCCTTGCGAGGTGGTGTTCACAAGCAGCGCAATATCGGTGGATTCAGCTACGAAACGATCTGCCGTTATGACACGTAGGCGCGGGCCAAATTGGGCGCAAAGCTCCCTGGCGCGGGGCAGTGTGCGGTTCAGAATCTTGATTTCGGCAATGTCGGCCCGCAAGAGCCGCTCGACGATGGCTTTGGCAGAACCGCCGGCACCGAGCAGGAGAACCTTCTTTCCGGCCAGCGAAAGGCCGGGAACCGTGGCGAGCAAGTTTTGGTAGAACCCTTCGCCGTCGGTCGATGTAGCTCGCAGGGTTCCGTTCTCGATATAAACGGTATTCAACGAGCCTGTGCGGCGCACAATATCGTCGATGCCTGGGATGATGGAAAGGGCGGCTTCCTTGTGCGGGATCGTCACATTGCAGCCGACATAGCCCTCACCTTGCAGGTTCAAGAGGAAGCTGCGCAATTCTTCTGGCCTCACTTCGCGCTTTTCATAGAGACCCTCAAGCCCGTAGGCCTTGAGCCAATGATTATGGATCATTGGTGATCTGGAATGGGCGATGGGATAACCAATCACGCAGGCTTTCTTCATGCGGCGAGCATAGCGGCATTTCGCAAAAAGGCGAGCAAAGGCAGAAGCGGCATCCCCAGGATGGTGTAGTAATCACCTTCCACTTGGTCAAAAAGCTGGATGCCCTCGGCCTCATAAAAGTAGCAGCCGACGGAGTGGAGAACTTGCGAACCGGCCTTGTGCAGATAGTCTTCCAAGAAATCATCAGAAAAGTTGCGCATCTTCATGCTTGCTGTTTCGGCGTGGCGATAGAGGAGGAGGCCATTGCGGGTGCAGGCAACCGCCGAATGCAGGTAGTGCGTTTGGCCGCGCAGCGCCAAGAGTTGATGGCGTGCACCATTCAGGGTTTTTGCCTTGGTGAGGAGTTTGCCATTCAGTTCCAAAGTCTGGTCTGCGCCAATCACAATGGAATTGGGTGCAATGATGGATGACGCCTTGGCATCGGCCAGGATTTGGGCCATGCCTTTTCCATCAAGATCGGAATTGGCCCGGCGCAGTATATCTTCGTCGAGGTTTGGGGCTCGGAAATGAACCATGAGCCCGGCTCTCTCCAACATCTGGCGCCGGGCGGCGCTGGTGGATGCCACGATCAGGGGATGGAAGGCTTTTACCATGTGGGTTGCCTGTGGATAGAATGGGACAGCTCGAGCTGGTTTGAGAGATTCTAGTTGCGCATGTGGGAATTATCCAGTTTTCACAGGTGCATCGGCGAAAATTGCGTGGATTTGTGGATCAGATGCAAATTGACCTTGAGGCTGGAAGTTTTTGGAATCGCTGTCTAATTCTTATATTGGCACAGGTCGTTAACGGTTTTTCAACAGTTTGTGGGCTGGTTGCAGGGCTTTTCCCACAAATCCAGCTATTCACAGGCCAACATCAGAATCAATTTAGATATATCTCTATTTAAATGGAGGAAGGACTTTGAAACCCATTCTGGACGTTCTTCACGGTAAAAATCCTGAGCGCAGGCCAATGTGGATCATGCGACAAGCTGGGCGTTACCTCCCAGAGTACCGTGAGCTGCGGGCCAAGGCGGGTTCGTTTCTGAACCTGTGTTATGATCCGTCACTGGCTTGTGAGGTGACACTGCAGCCCCTGCGCCGTTTTGATTTTGATGCGGCGATTTTGTTCTCGGACATTCTTGTGGTGCCTCATGCAATGGGTCTGCATTTGGATTTCAAGGAGGGCGAAGGGCCCGTGCTTGAAACTGTTGGAGGCATGTCAGCAGTGGAAGCTTTGAGCGATGGTATTCAAAGCGCGCAGTTTGCGAAGGTCTATGAAACAGTTGCCCGTGTGAAAGCGGGGTTGACAGCCAGTCAGACTCTGATTGGCTTCTGTGGCGCGCCTTGGACCGTGGCCAGTTACATGATCGAGGGTGGGAGTTCAAAGCGCGCGAAGGCATTGGCGATTGCGCTCGAGAATCCGTATTGGTTCTCGCACCTGGTGACTCGGCTGGTGGAAACTTCGACGGCATATCTGCTGGGCCAGATCGCCGCTGGAGCGGAGACGGTTCAGATTTTTGACAGCTGGGCGGGAGATGTGCCGGAGGCGGCAATGCAACGCGTAGTGATTGATCCAATCACGCAGATCATTGCAGGGATCAGGGCTGCTCGTCCGGAATTTCCGGTGATTGTGTTTGCGCGTGGCGTTGGACAGCACCATGCGAAAATTGCGCGTGGCACGGGCGCTAATTGTGTTGGCCTTGAAGAAGACGTTGCGATTGGCGATGTGCTTCGCAGTTTGCCTGCTGGCGTGGCAGTGCAGGGCAATCTTGGCAATGAGTTGCTGCTTGGCGACGAGAAGGTGATGTTGCAGAAGGCGCGCGAAATTCTTGAAGCTGTTCCACGGCAGAGGCATATTTTCAACCTGGGTCACGGCATTCAGCAACAAACTCAAATAGCGATGGTGGATAAACTGGTCGCCGAAGTGAGGGCGCGGGGTTGATGTTGTATCTCTGGATAAAGGCACTTCACATTGTGGCCGTCATCGCCTGGATGGCCGGGCTGTTCTATCTGCCGCGGCTTTTTGTCTATCACACGCAACAGGCGGTGGGCTCTGACGGTGACGCGCTGTTCAAGCTGATGGAACGGCGGCTGATGAAGGCGATCATGCGGCCGGCAGCCCTTGTTGCTTTGATTGCGGGCGTTGGCACGGTTCAAGAGGCTGGGTTTTCCTGGGCTGCGCCATGGCTTTCGCTAAAGCTGCTCGGTGTGCTTGGCATAGTGGCCTATCACGGCATGTTGGAAGCTTATCTCGCAAAGTTTGCGAGGGGCGAGCGAGGCAAGAGTGAACGGTTCTTCCGCTTCATCAATGAAGTTCCCACGCTGTTGCTGATTTGGATCGTCATATTTGTGGTTGTGAAACCCTTTTCATAAATTCATTTGGCTGATTGCTGATTTGTGCTATGGAAGTTTCCGCAGCCCGTCCGGGCTATGGCTGAGCTTTTGCTCGCCGCACTTTCCAGAAGTAGAATTGAAATGACCGATATGATCGAACTCAAGGAGATGAAACTCTCCGAACTGAAACGCAAAACGCCAGCCGAGCTTTTGGCCCTGGCGGAACAGCTTGAAATTGAGGCGGCGTCGACGCTGCGCAAGCAAGAGCTGATGTTTGCAATCCTCAAGGCTTTTGCCAACCGCAATGTGGAAATCATTGGCGAGGGTGTGATTGAAGTATTGCTGGATGGCTTTGGCTTCCTGCGATCAGCTGATGCCAATTATTTGGCGGGCCCAGACGATATTTACGTGACGCCGAATTTGATCCGCAAGTTTTCGCTGCGCACAGGCGATACGGTGGAAGGCCAAATTCGCGGGCCGAAAGATGGCGAACGCTATTTCGCACTGGTGAAGGTGAACACCGTCAACTTCGAAGATCCTGACAAAGCCAAGCACAAGGTGAACTTTGACAATCTCACGCCGCTTTATCCCGATGAGCGGCTGGAGATGGAAATCAATGATCCCACGCGCAAGGATTCCTCTGCCCGCGTCATCGATATTGTGGCGCCCATCGGCAAGGGCCAGCGCGGCCTCATCGTGGCCCCGCCGCGTACAGGCAAAACTGTTCTGCTGCAAAACATTGCCCATTCGATCACCACCAATCATCCTGAGGTTTATCTGATCGTCTTGTTGATCGATGAACGGCCGGAAGAAGTGACGGACATGCAGCGTTCAGTGAAGGGCGAAGTAATTTCCTCGACCTTTGACGAGCCCGCTTCACGCCATGTTCAGGTTGCCGAGATGGTGATTGAGAAGGCCAAGCGCCTGGTTGAGCATGGCCGCGACGTGGTGATCCTGCTTGACTCGATCACCCGCTTGGGCCGGGCTTACAACACGGTTGTGCCGTCTTCGGGCAAGGTGCTCACCGGCGGTGTTGACGCTAACGCGTTGCAGCGCCCGAAGCGCTTCTTTGGTGCGGCCCGCAATATCGAACAAGGCGGTTCGCTGACCATCATTGCCACGGCTCTGATCGATACTGGCAGCCGCATGGATGAAGTGATCTTCGAAGAATTCAAGGGTACGGGCAATTCCGAAATCATCCTTGATCGCAAGGTGGCCGACAAGCGCGTGTTCCCGGCGCTGGATATTCTGCGCTCCGGCACCCGCAAGGAAGAGCTGTTGGTGAAGGCCGATGTCTTGAAAAAGACCTATGTGCTGCGCCGCATTCTGAACCCGATGGGGACCGTGGATGCCATCGAGTTCCTGCTCGACAAGATGCGCCAGACGAAGTCCAACGGCGATTTCTTCGATAGCATGAACGCGTGACGAAAATGGGCGGTTTTGGTATCGATTCGATTCCGAAATGATCGCCCATCGTCCCCCTGACACAATCTATGCCTTGAGCTCCGGTTCTGGTAGGGCGGGTATTGCCGTGGTGCGGATTTCCGGCCCAGGGGCTGGCGGTTGCTTGATTTCCCTGGCTGGTGATTTACCCCCGCCCCGGGTTGCCTCAGTTCGCAAGCTGAAGGCCAAGGATGGCCAAATCATCGATGAAGCCATGCTGCTCTGGTTCCCGGGCCCACATTCGGCCACGGGCGAAGATGTGGCTGAGGTCCATCTTCATGGTGCCCCGGCCATACTGGAATTTCTATTTTCAGAACTCGCGAGTTTGGCGGGCCTGCGCCTGGCGGAACCGGGCGAATTTTCAAAACGCGCTTTTGAAAACGGAAAGCTCGATCTGATTGAAGTCGAGGGTCTTGCTGATCTGCTCGCGGCGCAAGGGGATGCGCAGCGCAGATTGGCGATGCGGCAGTTTCTTGGCGAGGTCAGCGCCGTATATGAACACTGGCGAAACGACGTCATTGCCGCACTGGCACTGCATGAGGCGGCCATCGATTTTGTCGATGAAGATGATGTGGCGGCCAAGGCGCGGGACATGGCAGGGCCGGTGGTTCTGCGCCTGATTTCAGAGCTTACTTCCGCACTCGAAAAGTCGTCCCAAAATGCGGCCATACGTTCTGGCTTGAAGCTGGTTATCGCTGGGGCGCCGAATGTCGGCAAGTCGTCGCTGCTCAACGCTTTGGCGGGGCGCGACGCCGCAATCGTGTCGCCACAGGCGGGAACAACGCGCGACGTTGTTGAGGCACAGATCATGTTTGAAGGCTTGCCGCTAACCTTGGCGGACACAGCTGGACTTAGAGAAGCCACGACGGATTCGATCGAAGAAATTGGCATGGCCCGGGCGCAGGCTGCAGCGAGTGACGCGGACATACTTGTCTGGGTGTCAGCACCTGACGTTGAAGAGAGAGTAGGGCCACCCAGGACTCCTGAGGTCTTTGTGCAGAACAAGTGCGATCTGCAATCGATTCGTAGCCGCAACGAGTCTGCGATTTTAGTTTCAACCAAAACAGGGGCTGGATTGAATCACTTGCGTGATGTTTTGAAGAAAATGATTCATATGAAACTGGCCGGCGTCGAAGATGCCGTTGTTGTGCGCCAGCGCCATATGATTGCCGTGCAGGAAACGATTCGCTTGCTCAACGAATCCATTTCAAATGCACATCGACCTCATGAATTGATCGCGGAAGATTTGCGAAAAGCCGCACGTGCGCTGAGTTCGATCACTGGCCATGTTGACGTTGAAGATTTGCTCGGCAAGATCTTCAGCGAGTTCTGTATTGGCAAATAGTGTTTCACGTGAAACTTGAGCAGCTATTCTGACTCTTCCGTGGGCGGATGATTTTAACTCTCTGTTAAACACTGGGGGCACGGTACCCGCTTTCTGCGAGGCCCCGGGACTCGCCAACTCTTCTAAATTAGGGTAGTGGCGCGGCATGAGTGCCAAGTTTGATGTGATCGTTGTGGGTGGTGGCCATGCTGGCTGTGAAGCTGCTGCAGCTTCCGCGCGCCTTGGTGCGTCCACGGCTCTGGTTACACACAAACATTCGACCATTGGCGAAATGTCCTGCAATCCCGCCATTGGCGGCCTGGGCAAGGGGCATCTGGTGCGCGAGATTGATGCGCTGGATGGCTTGATGGGCCGGGTGGCCGATGCGGCAGGTATTCAATTCCGCCTGCTCAATCGTTCCAAAGGCCCGGCCGTGCGTGGGCCTCGGGCGCAGGCCGACCGCAAACTCTACCGCAACGCCATGCAGGCGGCCCTGGCAGAGCAGGCCAATCTTACCATTGTTGAAGGCGCTGCCGTGGCGCTCATCATTGAGAACGGTGTAGTCGCAGGTCTGAAGACTCAGGATGGCCGGTCGCTGCGCGCCAAGGCCGTTGTCCTCACCACCGGCACCTTTCTGAATGGCTTGATCCACATTGGCGAAAAGCAAATTCCGGCCGGGCGGGTAGGCGAGGCCCCTGCCCTTGGGCTTTCCGAACAGCTCCGCCAGTATGACCTAGCACTGGGCCGACTAAAGACGGGTACGCCCGCGCGGCTGGACGGCAAGACGATCAACTGGTCTGTTTTGGAAGAACAGCGCGGCGACGAACCGCCGGTTCCTTTCTCATTTCTCACCGACAAGATCACTACGCCGCAGATTTCCTGTTTCGTCACCAGCACCACGGCTCAGACACACCAGATCATTGCTGACAATATTGGCCGTTCGCCGCTCTACTCTGGCCAGATCACCGGCACCGGTCCGCGGTATTGCCCGTCGATCGAAGACAAGATCCACCGCTTCAAGGACAAGTCTGCCCATCAGATTTTCTTGGAGCCGGAAGGGCTGGATGATGACACGGTCTATCCGAACGGTATTTCCACCTCCCTGCCCGAAGACGTGCAGGAAGCCTTCATCCATTCCATGCCGGGGCTGGAAAACGTCCGTATTATCCGCCCGGGCTATGCCATTGAGTATGACTATGTGGACCCGCGCGAGCTTTCACATGATTTGCAGGTGAAGAAATTGCCTGGGCTCTACCTGGCGGGCCAGATCAATGGCACCACGGGCTATGAAGAGGCTGCGGCCCAAGGGCTGGTGGCCGGGCTGAATGCCGCGCGGGCGGCTGGTGGTTCGGTACAGGTCACTTTCGACCGTGCGGACGGCTATCTCGGTGTGATGGTTGATGATCTGGTGATGCGCGGCGTTTCTGAGCCTTACCGCATGTTCACTTCCCGGGCCGAATACCGTTTGGCCTTGCGGGCCGACAATGCCGACCAGCGACTGACGCCCAAGGGCATCGAACTTGGCTTGGTTGGACCTGCCCGCGCTAAGGCCCACGCTGCCAAGATGGACGTGATCGAACGGGCGCGGAATGTTGCACGTGAATCATCGCTCACCTCCTCGGCGCTGGCCAAGCTCGGTTTGCGGGTCAATCAGGATGGCCGCAGCCGCAGTGCGCTGGAATTGATCGCCATGCCGGAAGTGGGACTGGACAAGGTTCAGGCCCTGTGGCCCGCCTTCGCCGCCCTGCCCGGGTACGCCAAGGAAGCCTTGGAGGCCGATGCGCTCTACGCCGGGTACATGGACAGGCAGGAGGCCGAGATCGCATCGCTGCGCAAGGATGAGGGCGTTCTGATCCCTGCCAATATCGACTATTTCGCCATACCCAGTCTGTCCATGGAACTTCGCCAAAAACTCTCCCGCAGCATGCCGACCACCTTGGCTCAGGCGGGCAGGGTTGAAGGCATGACCCCGGCAGGGCTGGCTTGTCTGCTCGGTCACATCAAGAAGCCCCAGGCCAAAGCGGTGGCGTGAGTGCCCAATCCGATCAGTCCTGATGTGTGGACACAGCTTGGTGTTTCACGTGAATCCTTAACGCGGCTGGAGATTCTGGCTGATGTGTTGATGCATTGGCAGGAGCGCATCAACCTGATCGCGCCTTCGACCCTTGGTGACGTTTGGAACCGGCATATCCTCGACTCGGCTCAGCTCTTGCCGATGATCACTGAAGGCGTGCAAGCCATCGCTGACCTCGGCTCGGGCGGCGGGTTTCCGTCTCTCGTGTTGGCCGCAACACAGCCAGCCACCGTGCATTTCTATGAAGCGAATGCCAAGAAGGTGGCTTTCCTTCAAGAGGCCTTGCGGCAAATGAAGGTCACCGGTGTGGTTCACCGCGAACGGCTTGAACTCCACAAACCGCCGGCACAGATCCCAGTAGTGCAGCTGGTTACTGCCCGAGCCATTGCGCCGCTCGATGAGCTGCTCGCCTATGCCGCGCCCTTCTTTGCCCAAGGGGCGACAGGTCTTTTCCACAAGGGGCAAGATGTTGATGCGGAATTGACGCAAGCTGCTAAATCTTGGAAAATTTCGGCCCAGAAACATTCGAGCCTCACTGATTCGAAAGCTGTTATCCTGGACGTGAAGGAGATCTCCCATGTTGGCAGAAATTAACGGCAGCAAACCACGCATTTTGGCCGTGGCCAATCAGAAGGGTGGCGTGGGCAAAACAACAACGGCGATCAACCTCGGCACAGCGCTGGCGGCGGTTGGTGAAAGCGTTCTTGTGATCGATCTTGACCCGCAGGGCAATGCTTCGACTGGCCTTGGCATTCATCGCCGCGCCAACCAGAAATCGTCCTACCATGTCTTGATCGGTGAGGCTGACCTTGATCAGGTGATTGTTGAATCCGCCATACCTCGGCTTCATTGCGCGCCAGCTACGATTGACCTTTTGGGCGCTGAACTTGAGCTCGCCAACTTGGACCGCAAAACTCACCGGCTGCATGATGCAATTAAATTGATGCAACTCATTCCAGGCCGCAGCTACACATACATTCTCGTCGATTGCCCGCCATCACTCAACCTGCTCACGATCAATTCACTGACAGCGGCCGATGCCATTCTGGTGCCTTTGCAATGTGAATTCTTCGCACTGGAAGGCTTGAGCCAATTGCTCAAAACCGTTGAGCGCGTGCGTACCACATTGAACCCACGCTTGATGATTCAGGGCGTGGTGCTCACCATGTTTGACAAGCGTAATTCGCTGTCTGATCAGGTGGCGCAGGATGTGCGCGAAGTGCTGGGTGACAAGGTTTATGATACGGTCATCCCGCGCAATGTGCGCGTGTCGGAAGCGCCGTCATATGGCAAGCCCGTGTTGCTCTACGATCATGCGTGTGTTGGATCGCAGGCCTACATCCGGTTGGCTTCAGAAGTGATTCGGCGCGAGCGGGGATTGCGGGCAGCGTGATTCGATTCAGAACCGAAACGATAGAACTAAAAATACAATAGAGGCTTTAATTCAATGACACAGGCACAGAAGCGCAGGTTGGGCAGGGGGCTTGCCGCGCTGATCGGGGATGACACTTCAGAAGAGGCGGTGGTACAAGATGCGCGCGCGTTACGCCACGTGCCGATTGAACTGCTTCATCCCAATCCGCACAATCCGCGCAAGCACTTTGCCGAAGAAGATCTCAACACGCTCGCGCAATCGATCAAGGACAAGGGCCTTTTGTCTCCCATCTTGGTGCGGCCGAAGGCGGACGGCTCATTCGAGATTGTTGCTGGTGAGCGCCGTTGGCGGGCCAGCCAAAGGGCAGGCATCCATGACTTGCCTGTTTTGGTGCGCGAGCTTGATGACAAGGAAACCCTTGCCATCGCCCTCATTGAAAATATCCAGCGTGCCGATCTCAACCCGTTGGAAGAGGCCCGCGCCTATCGCCAACTGATGGACCAATACGGTTATACGCAACAGTCTCTCGCGGATGAAGTTGGCAAAAGCCGCAGCCACATCGCCAACACGATGCGCCTCATGAACTTGCCGGAAGCAACACAGAAGCAAATTGAAAATGGCAGCCTAACGGCTGGCCACGCCCGCGCGCTGATCGCTACCGAAACGCCCGAAGAATTGGCAGACAAGATCATCAAGCTTAGTCTCACGGTGCGGCAGGCAGAAGACCTGGCCCGTGAAACTTCGCCTGGGCCGAAAAAAGCCAAGAGCAAGGCGGAGAAAGATGCCGACACGCGCGCACTGGAAAAACAGATGAGCGAAGCCATGGGCCTCAGTGTTGAAATCAAGCACAGAGATAAGGCCGGCGGGCAAGTGATCATCAACTACAAGACGCTCGATCAGCTGGATGAAGTGATCAAGAAGTTGGGCGGATCAATTTGATTTGGATCGGCTCAGCCGCGCGATCGAAAGAAATGTGCGGCTGATCGTGGCGTCGGCCAAATCAGCCATTTTGCGGCTTTGGAAAACGGCAGCTGAAAAAGCCTCTTGAATTTCCAACACGTCATTCATTGACAGCTTGCGCAGTTGGGCCAGGAGCGCAGGCTTGCGCTTAAAGAAGATGGGCGGCTTGGCTGAGGCGATCGCGCTCTCGGCACTGGTGCCGCGCTCCATCTCCGCGCGCAAGTTCTGCAGGGTGTTGAGTTGAAGCTGGATCAGCGGCAACAGGTTGCGGGCCTCTGCCCCCAATTGCGAGACAATCCGATCCGTCTCTTCCAAATTTCCGGCCAATGCCGCATCAATCAACTCGTCCGAATTGAACTCTGCCGAATTACCGCAAATGGCCTGAACATCGGCTTCAGAAACTTCGGCACGACCCCACATGTAAAGTGCCAGCTTCTCAATTTCCTGCATGGCCATGGCGCGGTCTACGCCCGTGGCGGCAAAGAATGCCTCCTCCGCATCGGTGCCCCATCGCAATCCCTGACCCTCCAGAAACTCGCGAATGCGTTGGGCAAGCTTCGCTTCATCCTCCTCATAAACTGCGAGGGACGAAAACAGGGCGCCCGCTTCCGCAGCGACACGCAGCTTCGATGACTTGCCCAGGCTGCTTGCGAGAACAACTACGAAATTAGCAAGCTCACCATAGGAAAGGGCAGGCTCAAGAAATTTCAGACAGTATTCGTCTGCACCGTCCACTAACAAGACTTGTCGCCCACCCAACAGCGAGAGCGAAAGAAAATCATCCATGAAAGTGCCGGGTGTGGCCTTGACCGCGGCGATGTCAACGCGCTGAACATCTCCGCCAACCGCCTTTGCGGCCTGCCTGCCCAACAAAGATACGGCTGCTTCATCATTGCCATGGATCAGGATGCCGTTGCTGGCATTAATCCGGCGCCTGAGAAAGGTCTCAAACTCTTCCTCGCGAAGAGCGGCCATGAAATCGGTTCAGCCCTTTTGCGCGGCAAGGAACGCCGCAAGGCGAAGCTTGATGTCTTGACCCAGTTCCTTGGCAGCGCGCATGCGAGCATTGTCGGCTGCACTGAGATCTGAAACGGGCACATTGATCGAGTCGAATTCAACGTTCGAGAAGCTGCTGCCCGCATTCAATGTCTTGCCCGAAGTGGCGTCGTAAAGTTCGTAGTGAGCATTGAGACTATAACGCTTGCGTGTTCCGAGGGTTGACGACAGGGCTGCGACATCGGTTGTCCTCTCAGTAACATCAAGCTTCACGCCAAAGCGCTGAACAGCGCCACTTTGCGTGCCGTCCAAAATCTCGTTACGCAAGAGTTGTCCAGCTCGCGTGCGCTGCTCGGCCACGCTGAGTCCCGAGAGACTGCTCGTGATGCTTGAGCCATCGGGCCCCTTGCCATAGAGCGGGCGATAGCTGCCGCAGCCTGAAAGACCAAAACAGAGCAACACTAAAGCAAGAACCCTCAGCATACGATGTTCACAATCCTATCTGGCACGACGATGACCTTCTTTGCAGGCTTGCCTTCCATGGCGCGTTGCACGGTTTCACGCGCCAATGCTTGCGCTTCGACCGCCTTTTGATCAAGCCCCTTGGACACCGTCATTTCATCGCGGCGCTTACCGTTGATCTGGATTGCGATGGTAACTTCATCAACCGCCACAAGTTCGGCCAAGGCCTTGGGCCAGGGCGTGTCCACCACCGCTGACTTGTGACCAAGCACCTGCCAGCATTCCTCGGCCAGATGCGGCATCATCGGGGCCATCAGAAGGGTGAGGAATTCCGCCGTTTCACGCAGCGCGCCATGCAGGCTGGCCGATTTCTTCTCCTGCGCCACAGCGGCACTGATCGCGTTGGTCAGTTTGTACAAATTGGAAATCGCCACGTTGAAATTCAGGCCATTCAGGTTTTCGGAGATCGCGGCGGCAATCTGATGCGAGGTGCGGCGCAGGGCCAAACCACCAGCCTCATTGTCGGCCGTTGCCTTTGGCATTTCGGCGACATCATTGACCAAACGCCAGACACGCTGTGTGAACCGCCATGAGGCTTCAGCACCGGCCTCGGTCCACTCCAGATCACGCTCGGGCGGCGTGTCCGACAGCATGAACCAGCGGGCCGTATCTGCGCCGTAAGAGGCGATGATCTCGTCTGGGTCGACCACATTCTTTTTGGACTTGGACATCTTTTCGATGCTACCAACTTCCAAGTTCTCGCCCGTGCTGGCGTGAACCCAGTTGCCATCTTTTTGCAGAGCTTCGGACGGCAGCACCCACTCACCAGAATTGGTACGATAGGTGGCGTGAGTCACCATGCCTTGGGTGAAGAGTGAGGCGAAAGGCTCTGCCACATTGGGCTGGCCCACCTTCATCATGGCCCGGGCGTAGAAACGCGAATAGAGCAGGTGGAGAATGGCGTGTTCAACGCCACCGATATATTGATCGACGGGCAGCCAATATCTGCCTGCTTCAGGGTTCACTGGATTGGCATCATGCGGGCTGGCAAAGCGTGCGTAATACCAGCTCGAGTCGATGAAGGTGTCGAAGGTGTCTGTCTCGCGCTCGGCGGGCTGATTGCAGTTCGGGCAATGGGTGTGGCGCCAGGTGGGGTGATGCAGCAGCGGGTTGCCCGGTTTGTCGAATTTCGCGTCCTCCGGCAGTGTCACAGGCAGCTGTTCTTTCGGCACCGGAACGATGCCGCAGGTCTTGCAGTGCACGACAGGAATGGGGCAGCCCCAATAGCGCTGGCGCGAGACGCCCCAATCACGCAAGCGGAAATTCACCATGCGTTTGGCGATGCCCAGAGCTTCCATGCGTTTGGCCATTTCTGATTTGGCGGCCTCCACACTCATGCCATTGAGGAACTCCGAATTGATGAGGGTTGCCTCCTCGCCATCCTTCTCGAGATAGGGCCCTTTCGACACATCAACCGGAGCGCCATCCTTGGGGCCGACTACAGGAATGATCGGCAATTTGTATTTTGTCGCAAAATCCCAGTCGCGCTGGTCATGCGCGGGGCAACCAAAAATGGCGCCCTCGCCATAGCCCATCAATACGAAGTTGGCTGCATAGACGGGCAGCTTGTGTGTCTTGTCGAAGGGGTTCACGGCGTAAAGGCCAAGCGGATAACCCTTCTTCTCGGCGCGTTCGATATTTTCTTCCGAAGTGCCAAGAGCGGCTACTTCCTTGCGGAACGCATCGAGGCCCTTGTCGGTTTCCGAGAGTTTCTTGCTCAACGGATGATCAGCAGAAACCGCACAGAAGCTGGCGCCAAACAGTGTGTCATGGCGCGTGGTGTAAACGGTCAGGCCGCCATCGACAGGCTTGCCCGCTCCATCAACGAGATCAAAAGTGAAGCGCAGGCCTTCCGAACGTCCGATCCAGTTCTTTTGCATCAAGCGGACTTTTTCCGGCCAGTCCTTCAATGTGTCCAATGCCGACAACAGTTCCTGCGCGTAGTCGGTGATCTTCAGGAACCATTGCGCCAGTTCGCGCTTTTCAACAGGCGCGCCGGAGCGCCAGCCCTTGCCATCAATCACCTGTTCATTGGCCAGAACAGTCTGGTCCACCGGATCCCAGTTCACCTGGCTTACACGCCGTTCGACCAGGCCAGCTTTCATGAAATCCACAAACATCGCCTGCTCGTGCCGGTAATAGCTCGGATCGCAGGTGGCGAATTCGCGGCTCCAGTCCAGCGACAGGCCCATGCTCTTGAGCTGGCTCTTCATTGTGGCGATGTTGTCGTAGGTCCAGCCCTTGGGATGAACGCCACGCTCTATGGCGGCATTCTCGGCGGGCATACCGAAAGCATCCCACCCCATGGGGTGGAGCACATTATAGCCACAGGCGCGGCGGAAACGGGCAATCACATCGCCCATGGTGTAGTTGCGCACATGGCCCATGTGGATGCGGCCAGACGGGTAGGGGAACATCTCAAGGACGTAATATTTCGGCTTCGAAACGTCTTCCTTCGCTTCAAAGCTCTTGGCCTCGGCCCAGGCCTTCTGCCATTTGGGTTCCGCCTCACGGTGGTTATAGCGTTCAACAGCCAATTTTATCAGTCCCTTGCAAGATCGCGGCAACACGTACCAGTCCTTGAAAAGCGCTGCAAGCAAAGTCATAGAGGGGCGATGAGCGAGGCGGTTTCAAACTGGCAAGAGATCATGCGGCAGGTCGGCGGGCGGGCCCGGCTGGTGGCCGTTTCAAAGACATTTTCGGCGGTGGAAATCGAGCCGGTGATCGCCGCCGGGCAGCGTATCTTTGGTGAAAACCGGGTGCAGGAAGCCCAAGCCAAATGGCCTGGCCTGAGGGCCAAATACCCTGATCTCGAATTGCACCTGATCGGGCCCTTGCAAAGCAACAAAGCTGCAGAAGCAGTGGCGCTGTTTGATGTGATCCAAACCATCGACCGGCCTAAGATTGCCGAAGCAATTGCCAAGGAAAGCCAGAAGCAGGGCCGCGCGCTGCGCTGCTTGGTGCAAGTGAACACGGGCCGCGAGGCGCAGAAAGCTGGAATCATGCCTGAAGGCGTGGATGATTTCCTGCATCTTTGCAGGCAGGCCTACCGCCTCAACGTCGTAGGGCTGATGTGCATTCCGCCACTGGAGGATGATCCACGCCCTCATTTCAAGCAGTTGGCTCAGATGGCCGCGCGCAATGGTCTCAAGGAGTTGTCGATAGGCATGAGTGGAGATTTCACCGCGGCCATCGAGGAAGGCGCCACTTATGTGCGTGTGGGTTCAGCCATTTTCGGCACTCGGCCTCAAATCACCAGATAGGCCTTGCTGCGGCATAGACGCAGGACTTTGCGCAAGTCGGCCTGCTTCAGTGCGACGCAGCCCGCTGTGCCCACGGCGCCGTCGCGCCAGACGTGGAGGAAGATCGCACTCCCCAATCCTTGAACGCGAGGCCGCTGGTTGTGGTCGGTGAGGCAGACGAGATCATAGGCTTCATCCTGCCGCCACATGGCTTCGTGGCTGGCCGCGAATGGCCGTTTGACGGGCCGGTTATAAAGCCTGTGGCCCGGTGCATCACACCAGCCATCTGTTGCCTTCAACGGTTTGGCGCCGCGCATATGCCCCGTTTTGTCTGGCCGATAGAAGAGCTGGCCCAGTTTCCAACGGCCTATCGGGCTCTTGCCGTCGCCTTCTCGCTTGAAATGGGTGCGGCCCTCTTGGCCCAAAATGCAGGCAAAGCGCCCGCCATTTATTTCAAGAAAGCCTTGGGCCGATGACGGATTGATCGCGCGAATGTGAAGATATGTTATGTTTCTGCTCACGGTGAGTTGTGTTGCCCTCATTGGTGGCGCAAATCATTATAAGACCGAAACAAAGTGGAAAACCATGTCCAACACCAAGAAATTGCTGATCGTCGACGATGATGACATGCTGCGCGAGACACTCAAGGAGCAGTTTTCTCTGCATGATGAGTTTTCAGTGGCTGATGCCAGCACCGCAACTGCGGGCGTAAAAGCTCTGAAGGGCGATCATTTCGATTTGGTCATTCTCGACGTGAACTTGCCAGACATGGACGGCCGCGAAGCCTGCAAAATCATGCGGCGCAACGGCTACAAGGGACCCGTTGTGATGCTCACGGCGCAGGGTTCAGATTCCGACACCATCCTCGGGCTCGACTCCGGCGCAAATGACTATGTGGTGAAGCCGTTCCGCTTTGCCGTTTTGCTGGCGCGCATTCGCTCGCACTTGCGCCAGCATGAACAGAGCGAAGATGCCGTGTTCCAGGTCGGCCCTTATCAGTTCAAGCCGGCATCCAAGATACTGATCCGCGAAGACAACAAGAAGATCAGGCTCACCGAGAAAGAAACCTCAATCATCAAGTTCCTCTACCGGGCCGGCGAGCAGCCGATCAATCGCGAGACGCTGTTGCAGGATGTGTGGGGCTATAACGCGGGCGTTTCGACCCATACGCTCGAAACCCACATTTACCGCCTCCGCCAGAAGATCGAGCGCGACCCCACCCACGCCGAAATCCTGGTGACCGAAGGCGGCGGCTACAAATTGATCCCTTGATCTTGCCCGGCCTTGCCGTGCAAAAGAAGGCATGGGACGATTTGGGGCACTTTCGGGGCTGGGCAGAGCATGAGCGTTCGTGCCGATTCGCAGACGCTGCTGCAAATTCCGATCTTTCGGGATTGCGATACCGTGCCCCTGCAGATTCTGGCTTTTGCGGCTGAGCGGCAGGAATTTGCTTCGGGAGAAGATCTCATCACCCAGGGCAAGAAGGCGCGTGCTGCATTTGTGATTCTCAGCGGCCAGGCCAAGATCAAAAGCGAAGGTGAAGAGGTAGCGATGGCCGAGCCTGGCGCGTTTCTGGGCGAAGTGGCCATGTTGGGCAACGGCACCTATTCCGTCACCGCCACCGCATCAGGGCCGGTTGAAACAGCGCGCTTCACGCATGAACTGTTCCTGCGTGTGGTGAAGGAATATCCGGAATTTGGAAGACAAGTATTACAGAATATGGGCGACAAGCTCGAAGGCCACTTGCGTGAGCTTGAAGGCATCCGTGTGATGCTCAACAAGTCGCGTAGCTTTTCGGATTTGCGCTAGGCGAAATCCACAATCACCGGAACATGGTCTGATGACTGCGTCCAGCCGCGGGTTTCCTTCACTACAGTGAGTTTTTTGGCCTTCTTGGCCAGTTCCGGCGTTGCCATGACGTGATCAAGCCTGCGGCCTTTGTTGGCGGTTTCCCAATCCTTGCTGCGATAGCTCCACCAAGTATAGAGCTTGTCAGACGGGGGCACGTGGTTGCGCATCACATCCACCCAACTCCCCGCCTTCATGATCTTTTCAAAGCGTTCCGTTTCGGCCGGGGTGTGACAGACGATTTTCAGAAGCTGCTTGTGATTCCAAACATCATGTTCGAGCGGCGCGACATTCAAATCACCAACGACAACCGCCTGGCCACCCTTGGGGATGGCATGTGATTTCGACCAGTCTTCCATCTCTTCAAGAAACTTCAGTTTGTGGGCGAACTTCTCATTGATCTTCGGGTCCGGCTCATCGCCCCCCGCGGGCACATAAAGATTGTGCAGCGTGAAGGGTGTCTTGCCCTCGAACCTTACGCTCACATGGCGCGTATCGCCCTTGTTGCAGAAGTTGCGGCTGTGCTGTTCAACAAAGGGGAGGCGCGAGACGATAGCGACGCCATGATAGCCCTTCTGACCAAACTCAGCGATATGCTTGTAACCCAACTCATGCAGTGACTTTGACGGAAACTGGCCTTGCGGGCACTTGGTTTCCTGCAGGCAAAGGATGTCTGGCTTGTGTTCCTTCAGCACACGTTCAACGAGGCCGATGCGGAGGCGGACAGAATTAATGTTCCAGGTGGCAAGACGAAAGCTCATGCCGCTTTGTGGCACGAGCTGGGAACTTCGCGCAAGCCGGATTACTGCTTCTGATCGCGGCTGATCTCACCCACGAAAAGCTTGGGATCAAACTTGCCGCCAAATTCAATGTTGGAAAGCTGAACCGTGGTGTGGCGATCCTTGCCATCAACGGCCACCCATTGCTGCAGCTGTTTCAACTGCTCGTCAAACATCAGGGTGATGTAGCCGCCGATGTTGGTGCCACGATCCTGTAGCGTCACGCTGGTGATGCCATCCTGGCTGCTGAAGCCAATGATATTTGTTTCAGCGAGAAGGTCGACATGTGGCGAAACCACAAGACGCAAGGGCGTGGATGAAAGTGGGAATTGGTCACCCTTTTCACGCACCCGGTCCTTGATCGTCAGCCAGCGCCCATCGGCCACGATCAGGAGCGGATTGTTGGCATAGTCAAAACGAAGCTTGCCTGGCTTGGAGATGTAAAGTGTGCCGGTGGTCAGGGTTCCCTTGGGGCTCACCTGGCTGAACTTTGCCTTCATGGATTGAAAGCTGTTCAGATAGTCACTGATGCGTTTTACGGCTTGCTGCTGATCAGCACTCAAAGCAACGGGCGCTGCCTGATTGGCGGCAAAGGCCGTAACGGGCGCCGCCGCAGCTATTGCCAAGGTCATTCCCAAGGCCAAATTGCACATGAATTTCCGCATCTTGTCCATCCGAATCTCAATTCAAATCAGGCGTTACATACCACGCCCGCCCTCGAAACAAGCAGGCAAATTGGGGCATATTAAGGCTGCGCCTAGCCGCGGGCGCTATCTCCCGGCACGAGAATCTCGCGTTTGCCTTGGCCATTGGGCGCGGAGATCACACCTTCCTGTTCCATGCGCTCGATCAAGGTTGCAGCCTTGTTGTAGCCAACGCCCAGGCGGCGCTGCACATAGGAGGTCGAAACCTTCTTATCACGCAGCACAACTTGAACCGCTTGGTCATAAAGGTCATCGCCAGAACCACCTTCGCCACCTGGCAGCATGCCGCCTTCGCCGCCAACCTCATCAGGCTCCTCAGTCACGGCTTCAACATATTCGGGAACACCTTGGGCCCGGAGATGATTGGTGATCTTCTCCACTTCGCCGTCGGCTACAAATGGTCCGTGCAGGCGTGTGATGCGGCCACCACCGGCCATGTAGAGCATGTCGCCCTGGCCCAGCAGCTGCTCGGCACCTTGTTCGCCAAGAATGGTGCGGCTGTCGATCTTGGATGTCACCTGGAAAGAAATGCGGGTGGGGAAGTTAGCTTTAATCGTGCCCGTAATCACATCTACCGACGGGCGCTGCGTTGCCATCACGACGTGAATGCCGGCCGCACGGGCTTTTTGAGCAAGGCTCTGCACCGAGCCTTCAATGTCCTTGCCAGCCACCAACATCAGATCTGCCATTTCGTCGATGATCACAACGATAAAGGGCATGTGGGAAAGTTCGACTTGCTGTTCCTCAAAAATGGGTTCGCCGGTTTCGGCGTTGAAGCCGGTTTGAATGGTGCGATTCATCATGCCGCCCTTGGCCAGCATTTCGGCCACCTTGGCGTTGTAGCCATCGATGTTGCGCACATTGCATTTTGACATCTTGGCGTAGCGCTCATTCATTTCGCGCACGGCCCATTTCAAAGCCACAACGGCCTTGCGCGGATCCGTCACCACCGGGGCCAACAGATGCGGAATGCCTTCATAGATTGAAAGTTCCAGCATCTTGGGGTCGATCATGATCAGTTTGCACTTGTCTGGAGGCAAACGGTAGAGCAGCGACAGGATCAGCGTGTTGATGCCCACCGATTTGCCCGAACCTGTGGTACCGGCGATCAGCACGTGAGGCATCTTCGCCAGATCGGCGAAGATGGGCTCACCACCGATGTTCTTGCCCAGCGCCACGACAAGGCCAGTGTGGTTCTTGATGAAACTGTCCACCTGAAACATTTCGCGGACATAGACTGTCTCGCGCTTTGAATTGGGCAGTTCGATGCCAATAACGTTGCGGCCCGGCACCACGGCCACGCGGGCGGAAATGGCGCTCATTGAGCGCGCAATGTCATCTGCCAGGGAAATCACACGGGAAGACTTGATGCCCGGTGCGGGTTCCAATTCGTAAAGTGTAACGACCGGCCCCGGCCGCACATTGATGATCTGGCCGCGCACACCGAAATCCTCGAGCACGCTCTCAAGGCGGCGCGCATTTTCTTCCAGAATGTCCTTGGAAAGTTCCGGCAGTTTGCCAACCTTCTTTGGTTCGGCCAGCAGTTCAATGTCGGGCAATTCAAACTTGTACCGGGGCCTGGCCTTCGGATTGGGCAAAGCTTTCGCCGCAGTTCTGCGGGTGGGCGGCGCTTCTTCATCACCTTCGTCATCTTCGAGCAGCTCGAAGTCCTCGAGCTCTTCATCATCAGAGGCTTCGAGTTCTTCCGCGCTCTCGCCTGCATCGGAAGCAGAAATTACGGGCCTACGTTTCAGGCTGAGTGGAGTGAAGCGGCCAATCGCATCTGCTTGATCTTCAGAATCACCGTTGCCAAACCTGGGTTGCTTGCGGCGGCCAGTAACAGCTTTTTCAGCACGTGTTGGCAAGAAGGCCTTGATTCTCTGCAGCAGGGAAATGCCCTCGGCCTTGGGCTTCGCCTTGGTCTTGCCACGCGGCTGCTCTTCGGACGTGAAATTGGAACCCAAGTTCACAATTGCAGAAATCAGGAGGCCAATATCGAAATTCAACGCCTTGGGGATTGACCACCAACTGGCGGCCAGCGCCAGCGCAAAGGCAATGCTGCTGGCAATCATGCCCTTGATGCCAATGGAAAGAATTGAGAGCAATGCGCCAGTGATGATTTCACCAATGTTGCCGCCGAGGCCCGCAGCCAATGGCCATGAGGCGGGCGCAGGCAATGTGGCCATCAGGCAGGTGAAGGCCAGGGTGGCCACAATCCAGAAGAGTCCGGCGCGGCGCGGCTCTTCAACGCGCTCATGCTGAAACAGGCGCGCAGACCACGCCAGTGGAACAAACAGGAAGACCAGTACTCCCAGCCCCATGAATTGAATGAGCTGGTCCGACACAATCGCTCCGTAGCTTCCCAGCCAGTTTCCCGGCTTGGCGCCGGTGGCATGATTGAAGGAAGGATCAGCCGGAGACCAGGATGCAAGTGACAGAGCCAGGATGGCGATTGTTGCAGTCAGCACCATGGCCGCCAGTTCAAAGAGCCGGTTCTTCAGAAACCGGCGCAGGGCGGCGGGAATGGTCGATTCGTCCGTGTCGAAAGTGTCATGGATGGCCATGGCTTGCTCCCACGCAAGGCTTTGGCCCTGCGGTCTAATAATTGGTTAATGGGAGTCTGCCTGTTCAGGGTTAAAGCCGGGTAAATCCCGCAGCCCTCGTGGTGGTGCTAGGATCCCCAGCCCAGGCCCATGACAGAAATGATCCAGAGGAAAAGTTTAGTGTATTTCGAGCGCTTGAACCGCGTCAGCGTGAATTTGCTTGGGGTATCGAGACTGATGCGCTCTCCCGCCCCGTCTTCGATCCCGCGCTCATGGTCTTGTTCCATGGCCATAATGTAGGCGGGGTGAGACAAAAAAACACCCCCGGCTTTGGGCCGGGGGCGTCCAGTCTTGCCAGGAGGAATTTAGTTGAAGGCGCGTTCGCCGTGTTCGGCGATGTCGAGACCTTCGCGTTCGCTCTGCTCGTCAACCCGCAGGCCAACGGTGTATTTGCAGATTGTCAAGGCGATGAAGCTCACCACACCGGACAGGATGATCGCGGTCAGCACATCCACAAACTGCGAATAGAGTTGGCCCGACAACACAAAGTCTGCCGTCTTGGTTGAGGTGTCGGTGGCCAGATAGTTCACAATGCCCTGGCCGGAGAAGGCACCCATGCCAGGATTAACGAAAATGCCCGTCAACATGGCACCCAACATGCCGCCAATGCCGTGCACGCCGAACACGTCCAGCGCGTCGTCGTAGCCAAACATCGGCTTGAGCATCACCACTGCGGCAAGGCACACGAAGCCTGCCAAGGCGCCCACAACGATGGCACCCATCGGGCCTACAAAGCCGCAGGCCGGGGTGATGGCCACGAGGCCAGCAACGGCACCTGAAGCAGCGCCTAGAAGGCTTGCATGCTTGCGTGTGACAGCTTCACCGAAGGACCAGGCCAAGGCGGCCGCACAGGTGCCGAGGATGGTGTTCAGGAAGGCCACTGCAGCGCCACCGTTGGCTTCGAGGTTGGAGCCGGCGTTGAAGCCGAACCAGCCAAAGAACAACAGGCCCGTGCCCAGCAAGGTGGTGACGAGGTTGTGCGGAGCCATTGGTTCCTTGTTCAGGCCAACGCGCTTGCCCAACATGAGGGCCGCAACGAGACCAGCAACACCGGCATTGATGTGCACCACGGAACCGCCAGCAAAGTCGATGGCGCCCTTGTTGAACAACCAGCCGTTAGAGGCATTAACAGCGTCATTGTAGGAATTGAGCACGTCACCAACCTTGGCTGTGTCAGTGCCCGCGGCAGCGAGCTTTGCCAGGAAATCCGTGGCAGCAGCATCACCCACGCATGACTTCACCACGTCGGCAGCAGCAGCGGAAAGCGTGTAGCAATCCGGGCCAGCCCACCACCAGACCATGTGGGCCATGGGCAGGTAGGAGAAGCAGAACCAGATGAACATGAACAGCAGCATGGCCGAGAACTTCATGCGCTCAGCAAAGGCACCGATGATCAGGGCCGGTGTGATGCAGGCGAAGGTCATCTGGAAGATGACATAGACATATTCAGGCAGATAGGTTTCCTTCGAGAAGGTCGCCGCCATTGTGGTGGGGCTCACGCCTGAGAGGAAAGCCTTGGACCAGCCGCCAATGAAGGGGGCAAGCGCGCCCGAGCCATTGGTGAAGGCCAGCGAATAGCCAAAGAGAACCCAGAGAATCGCGACCATGCAGAAGGTGGTTGTCACCTGCATCAGGACCGAGAGTACGTTCTTGGAGCGCACGAGGCCGCCGTAGAAGAGGGCGAGGCCCGGATAGGTCATGAGGACGACGAGCGCGGTTGCCACTAGCATCCAGGCCGTGTCGCCCTTGTTTATCGAGGCTGCAGCGAAAGCATTGCTCGCGCCTAGCAGCGTGAGGGCTCCTGCGCCCAGAAGCGGTGGTATGATCCGCCTTCCTGTCTTACCCAGTAATTGCATCTTATTGCCTTTCGTTTCTTCAATGTTTGAATTGTGAATGGATCAGAGCGCCGATGAGCCGCTTTCACCCGTGCGTACGCGGTAGGCTTCTTCCAGCGGCAGAACGAAAACCTTGCCGTCACCGATTTGGCCGGTCTTGGCGGCTGATTGGATGGCTTCGACAACTTTCGAGACAACGGTTGATTCCACCGCGACTTCGATCTTCACTTTGGGAACGAAGCTCACGGCATATTCGGCACCGCGATAGAACTCCGTATGGCCGCGCTGGCGACCGTGGCCCTTCACTTCTGTGACGGTGACACCCTGAACGCCAATGGCGCCCAAGGCCTCACGCACCTCTTCGAGCTTGAAGGGCTTGATGATGGCTATGATATATTTCATGAACAGGCCTTTCTCCTTAACCGGAGCTTGCCTATCAAGTGCCGTGCCAGTTCAAAATCGAAATTATACGATTGATTCTAAATGGTTTTTTGAATCTGCCAAAATTTTGCGCTGAGCAATATGCATAAATAATGTGCAGCTTCGCAATATTGCCTAATATTTGCGCAGTCGCTTTGACTGTTCAAATTCCTCCGGCTTGGCTAAATGGTGGGCGTGTCTCAGTTTGATGTAATTGTCATCGGCGCAGGGTTGAATGGCCTCGCCACTGCATTGGCCCTGGGCGGGCGCGCCAGCCGCAGCCCTCTGCGCGTGGCCCTCGTTGACCGGGCTGACCCGCATGATTTTGCCGTCACCGCCCATGATTCGCGGTGCTCGGCGCTGACGCTGGCAACGCAACGGATGTTGCAGGCCTTGGGTGCTTGGGAGGCGATGGCCCCACAGGCGCAGGAAATGCGCAGCGTGATTGTAACCGACACCAAGACCAATCTTGTGTCTGATGACAGGAAATCCCTGCTCTCGTTTCTGGACGAAGGCCAGCAGGCGCCAGCCGTGTTCCTTGAAAACCAGGTGATCTTTCGGGGGCTGCTGAACGAGTTGGACCAGAGCCCTGCAATTTCGCAATTCACGAAGGTCACGATTGACAAGTTCCATTTCGGACCCGGGCTGGCGCGCCTTGAACTTTCTGATGGCCGTGTTTTGAAGGCCAATCTTATTGCGGGGGCCGACGGCCGCGGCTCACCAGCGCGCATTGCCGTTGGCTTGAAATATGAGGGCTGGGATTATGACCAGTCCGGCATCACGCTTACAGTGGGTCTTGAATTGCCACATGAGGGCCAGGCCGAAGAGCATTTCAATCCCCATGGGGTGTTTGCCATTTTACCACTCTCGGGAAATCGCAGCTCAATCGTTTGGACAGAGCCACATGACAAGGCCAAGGCGCTGGTGGCTTTACCGGATGATGAGTTCCTCAAAGAACTGCAGCAACGATTTGGCACGCATCGCGGCGCGCTGACCTTGTTGTCGCATCGTCATGCCTACCCCCTGATCATGCGGCTCGCTTCCAGTTTCACCGCTGAGCGGCTGGTTCTCATCGGGGATGCGGCTCATGCGCTGCATCCGCTGGCTGGGCTTGGCCTCAACATGGGCTTCAAGGACACTGCGGCGCTGGCCGATTGTGTGATGGAAGCGGCACGGCTTGGATCAGACATTGGAGGTGTTGGGGTGCTTGAAGCTTTCACCCGCTGGCGGCGCTTTGATACTTACGCCACGGCCGCAATGATGGATGGCATGAACCGGCTCTTTGCCAACAGCAATGATGGCTTGCGACTTCTTCGTCATGCGGGGTTGCGCCTGGTTGATCAACTCAATCCGGTCAAACGGGAATTGCAGAAGGAAGCAGCGGGACTCACTGGCAATCTGCCGCGCCTGATGCGCGGGCTCGCCGCTTAAGGTTCGCGCCTGCGGCCTTCCGCCTTCAACTTTTCCAAATAGGCCTGCCAGATCGTATCTTGCTCACGCCCCAACTTGGCCAGATAGGTCCAGGTGAAAATGCCCGTGCTGTGGCCATCACTGAAGAGCAGGCGCACCGCATAGTTGCCGACCGCCTCAGCACCCGTGATCGAAACCAGCCGTTTGCCGAAAACCAGTTGTTCCTGGCCCGGCCCATGGCCCTTCACTTCGGCGCTGGGGCTTTCAACACGCAGCAGTTCTGCCGGCAGAGAAAATATTTCGCCCGAATCAAATGTGAGAAGAAGCGCACGGCCCGCATCGCTGACGCGAATTTCGCTTGGCCAAATGTCACTCACGGCCCAGTTCCCGGGCTTCGGAAGCGAGCATGATCGGAATGCCGTCGCGGATGGGATAGGCGAGACCCGCTGCCTTGGAGATCAACTCCTGCGCCTCGGCATCATAGACAAGCCGCGTGCGGGTGACGGGGCAGACAAGGATTTCAAGCAGCTTCGGATCGGTGCGTCGTGTATCTGGCATCACTGCATCCTCGTTGAACTGCCGCCCAGTGATTTCTTGAGCGCCAATTCGGTGAGTGCGACAAGTACGTCGGCGCGCGCCTTCAGATCAGGCGCTTCAAGCAGGGCCTGCTTTTCCTTGGGCGGATAAGGGGCCAAGAGGGAGAGTGTGTTGACCAGCACCTCGGTGCCAACCGCATTCACCTCATCCCAATTGGTCGTCATGTTGTTGGCGGCGAGATATTGGCGAAAGGCTTCGAGCAGCTGCTCACGGTTCACGCTCGGTGCGCCGGTGCCCACTACAAAATCAGCGGCAAAGGGTTTGAAATCTGGAACGCCCTGACGGTATGGAGTTTTCACTCTTGTTTCGCGTTTCAACACAAACCGGGCTATGCCCGTGAGGGTGACGAGCAGTCTGCCATCTTCCGTTTCCGAATAGGAGGTGATGCGACCAGCGCATCCAATTCTTTCCAGCTTCGGCTTGTCGTCGCTGTCATCTGACAAAGGCTGAATCATGCCGATCACCCGCTCGCCCGCCATGGCCTGTTCCACCATCAGCAGATAGCGCGGCTCAAAGATGTTCAGCGGCAAGTCGGTGCGCGGCAGCAACAGAGCACCAGACAGTGGAAACAGCGGAATCTGCTTCGGCAGGTCTTCCGGTTTGCGGTAGCGGCCCGGCATTACGAGAAGAGCACCGAGGACAGTTTGCGCCGCCCGATCAAGGTTGCTTCATCCTTCGGACCCCAGGCTTCAAAGTAAGACACAAGCTGCTTGCGTGCGCCATCGTCTTTGAAGGTGCGGTCCTTCTTGATGACATAGACCAGGTGATCAATGGCTTCGATGCGCTTGCCTGATCCATTCAGTACGTTGGCGACTTCGAGGCGGGCCTCATAATCATTCGGATTGGCAGCAATAGCAGCTTCGAGTTTGCCGAGGGCCGAAGTGTCCACTGGGTTGAGCAGCAAATCAAGCGCTGCCTTGGCGCTGACGATATTGGCATCAGCCTGCTTGTCAGGGGGGCTGGCGGCCAGCGTGGCCTTTGCCTCTTCAAGCTGATTCAGCTCCATCTCGGCGCGCGCCTTGAGCGCATAGGCCTCAATGGTGGTTGGCTCAATCTCGAGGATCTGGCTAGTGATATCCAGCACCGCTTCAAAATCCTTGGCGGCTAAACTTTCTCGGGCCATTTGCAGCGCTGATTCAATTTGTTCGGCGCGGCTGCCCATATTGCCCAGGCGGCCAATGAATTGCTTCACCTGTGATTCAGGCAATGCGCCCATGAAACCGTCAACCGGGCGGCCATCGACGAAGGCGAAGACAGCTGGGATGGATTGAACCCGCATCTGGCTCGCAACTTCGGGACTTTGGTCAATGTCGACCTTCACCAGTTTCACTTTGCCCTTGGCCTCGCGCACCAGTTTTTCGAGCGTTGGGCCCAAGGTCTTGCAGGGGCCGCACCAAGGCGCCCAGAAATCCACGATCACGGGAACTGTTTTGGAAGCTTCAATCACATCCACCATGAAGGTCTGAGTGGTGGAATCCTTGATGAGATTTTGATCTGCGGGTGTGGCGGAAAGCATGGACATGATACTCTTGAGTTTAGGCCGGATCGCTCACCGCCACAACGCGTGGGTTATGGCCGGTGGCTTTGATGAAAGTGATGAGATCGCTAGAGGAAATGGTGGTCGTGGCGTCATTCTTCAAGGGATGGTAGTTCAGCACTTCATGTCGCATCATGGCCTCATCGAGGATGACGTTGGTTTTTGCTGCCGTATCGTTAATCAGGCCAAAAGGTGTCACGGAGCCGGGTTCAACACCGAGAATTTCCATCAACAACTCCGGCTTGCCAAAGGTGAGTCGCTTGGAGCCAATACGATCCTTGGCGGCCTTGAGATCAATGCGGGCGTCTTCCGGCGCGACAATGAGCCAGAGCGCGCCTTTCTCATCCTTGCAGAAGAGGTTTTTGCAGTGGCCGCCGGGCATGCCCTCGTGAACTTGCTTTGCCTCTTCCACGGTAAAAACCGGGATGTGTTCAGTGGTTGTGGTCTTGAGGCCGAGCTTGTCGAAGAAGGCAAAAAGATCGGATTTGGTGGCTGGCATGGTGGTTTCTGTGCATTCATTTGTGTTTCGCACGTGGCTATTGCATTTATGCCGCGCTTGGGCAATAAGGCACCCCGTCCGGCGCGCATTACCTATGTTCCGGATCGCTAAGCGGGCGTAGCTCAGGGGTAGAGCATAACCTTGCCAAGGTTAGGGTCGGGCGTTCGATTCGCCTCGCCCGCTCCAATTTCCTTCATCATGCGTTTTGGGGCCATCCAAGATGACACCGGCAGAACTGATCAATGCTCTGCCAGAGGCTGCGCTGTTAATTGGCGTCAGCGGTGAGGTTGTTGCAGCCAATGATGTGGCATCAGACATTTTCGGGAAAAACCTGCGCGGCGTTTCAGCCAAAGGGTTGTTTCGCCAGCCGGCATTTCATGCCGCACTTGATGATGTCGCAAAGTCGCGGCGCCCCGAGCTGATCGATATCGAGCTTGCCGGGCGGCCTGCCCGGCACTTCAACGTTCACATCGCGCCGGTTGGTGAGGGTGCAGAATGCCTGGTGGTTCTGCGCGATCTCACGCGTGAACAGCAAATCGAGAGGATGCGATCGGATTTTGTGGCCAACGCGTCCCATGAAATCCGCACGCCACTTTCAGCCATCATTGGCAGCATTGAAACCTTGCAGGGTGCTGCACGCAATGATGAGAAGGCGCGGGACAAATTTCTGGCTACCATGCTGGTGCAGGCGCGGCGCATGAAGCGGTTGGTGGATGACCTGCTCACCCTGAGTCGCATTGAGCTCAATGAACATGTGCGGCCCAACGCGCGCGTTGATCTTGCCGATGTGATCCGCCAGGCACAAAGCAACCTGAAGATTCTTGCAGAAGAGAATAAGGTTATCATGGAAACTGCGGCTTCGCCCTCAACGCTGGTGGCGGGTGATGCGGATGAGCTTTTGCAAGTGACCCAGAATCTTCTTGAGAATGCCATCAAATATGGCGGCAGTGGCGGGCGGGTTTCCCTGTCATGTGAATCACGCTCGGGCTACGGCCTGCTTTCGGTGCGTGATTTCGGCAAGGGCATCGCCGAAGTCCACATTCCACGGCTGACCGAACGCTTTTACCGCGTATCTACTCAGGAAAGCCGTGCGCGCGGCGGTACAGGCCTTGGGCTTGCAATTGTGAAGCATATCATCTCGCGCCATCGCGGGCGGCTCGAAATTGCCTCGTCACCGGGCCATGGCAGCGTCTTCACAATTTTAATTCCTCTATATTCTCCAGCAACTTAGCCTGTCACATCAGCGTCATCTCACTGTCGCATAAGCGCTACACAGAGGCCCTAACGAGGCGGGCGTCAAACGACATGGAGAATTTTCAAATGACACGTTTCCTTTTTGCAGTTTCCGCTCTGGCACTGGCCGCAGCGCCTGCCTTTGCCGCCCGTGACCAAGTGCATGTCGCTGGTTCTTCTACAGTTCTTCCCTATGCCCAAATTGTGGCTGAAGGTTTTGCCAAGGCCAACTCAAAGTTCAAGGCCCCGGTTGTTGAATCGGGCGGCTCAGGCGCCGGCATCAAGCAGTTCTGCCAAGGTGTTGGCGAAGATACGATCGACATTGCGAATTCTTCGCGTCCCATCAAGGATGAAGAAATTGCCACTTGCGCTGCCAATGGCGTGAAAGACATCATCAAAGTTCAGTTCGGATATGATGGCATTGTGTTTGCCTTCGACAAGTCGGTTGCCGATGTGGCGTTGGTTCCGGCTGACCTCTATCTCGCTCTTGCTGCCCAGGTTCCCGACAAGGATGGGAAAATGATCGACAATCCGAACAAGAGCTGGAAGCAGGTCAACGACAAGTTGCCCGATATGCCCATCATGGCCTTTGTCCCCGGCGAAAAGCACGGCACACGCGAAGTGTTTGAACAGAAGGTTCTGGCGGCCGGTTGTGCTGCCGTGAAGGCAGATGCGGCCTTGATGGCTGGCGGCATGTCCAAGGAAGATGCCGCCAAGGCTTGCGTGAAGATGCGCAAGGATGGCGCTTCAGTTGATATCGATGGTGACTACACCGAAACCCTTGCGCGTCTGGCCGCCAACAAGCAGGCGCTTGGCGTGTTTGGTCTTTCTTTCTACGAGAACAACAGTGACAAGCTGAAGGTTGCTCCGGTTTCTGGAATCGTTCCTTCGGTTGAGACAGTGGCCACCGGCAAGTATCCGGTTTCGCGCCCGTTGTTCTTCTACATCAAAAAAGCCCATGTCGGTGTTGTTCCAGGCATCATGGAATATGCGGCCTATTTCGTGTCGGACAAAGTTTCCGGCGCCAAGGGTTCGCTTGCTGACGCTGGCCTTGTTCCGGCACCTGACGCCGAATTGAAAGCTGTTCAAGACATCGTCAAGAACGGCACCGTAATGGGCAAGTAATTGCCCTGAAGATTGCGGGATGCAGGGTCTGTGTTTGCCCTGGTCCCGCAGTCGACCGTTCTTGCATGACACGGGCGATCAAGAGGATGATATGAGTTCTTCATACCTGTTTCTGTTGTTGATCGCCCTTGGTGCGGCCGCTTACGTTGTGGGCCGTACCCGCGCCATTCGGTTGCGTGATAGGGGCAAGGTTTTGCATTCCCTGCCTAATTACCACGGCCTGTATTTTGCGCTGGCCACGATCCTTTTGCCAGTTGTCCTGCTGGCTGCGTGGCTGGTGGTTTCTCCATCCGTGATCGACCATCGCATGTCCGCAAACTTGCCGGCGGAAATCCAATCCCTGCCACCCGGGGATCGATCCCTGGCCTTTAGCCTGATCAATCGATTGGTCCCCGTTGTAGGAAGTCTTCCAGCTAATGATCTGCAAACGCTGCGCTCTGGCGGGGATGCCGCAATTGCACTGATGACAAGAATGCAGCTGACTCTGGTTGAGCCGCCACAAGGCTATGTCATTGATGCAGCGCTCAACAAGGCCAGAATGCTCTCAACAAGCGCCTGGCTGATCACCGGACTCACACTCGCATTGGCAGCTATCGGTCTTGCCTATGCTTTGCGCCGACAAACCGCACTGTACCGCGCCCGCAATGATGTCGAAACCGTCGTCCGCTATGCATTGATGCTGGCATCAAGCATTGCGGTATTGACGACCTTGGGCATCGTGCTCTCTGTTCTTTCCGAAAGCATCAGTTTCTTCAAATCCGTTCCTATTTTCAGCTTCCTCTTTGGCACCGTGTGGGACCCGCGATTCTCTGCAGCAGGTGCTACAGGAACAACAGGCCAATTCGGATTGTTGCCGTTGCTTTGGGGCACATTCTTTATCACTATTGTGGCCTTGCTCGTGGCCGTTCCAGTTGGCTTGATTGCAGCGATTTACATGTCTGAATATGCCTCGCCACGCGTGCGCGCATTTACAAAGCCCGCGTTGGAAATCCTGGCTGGCATCCCAACAATCGTCTACGGCTTCTTTGCGCTCTCCACATTTGGGCCTTTGCTCAACCGCCTGGGTAGCGATGTGGGGCTTGATATTTCGCCAAACTCGGTGCTCTGCGCAGGGTTTGTGATGGGTGTGATGATCATTCCCTTTGTGTCGTCACTGTCGGATGACATTTTAAGTGCCGTACCAAACTCTCTGCGTGAAGGTTCCTATGGATTGGGGGCAACGCAATCTGAGACCATAAAGAAAGTCATTCTACCTGCGGCTCTTCCTGGCATTGTTGGCGCTTCGCTCTTGGCCGTGTCGCGCGCCGTGGGCGAAACAATGATCGTTGTTCTGGCGGCAGGGATTGCAGCCAATCTTACGGCAAACCCCTTCAAACCCGTCACCACCATGACCGTGAAGATCGTGAGCCAATTGACAGGTGACCTGGAATTCAATTCGCCTCAAACATTGGTGGCATTTGCACTGGGCCTGACCCTGTTTATTTTCACGCTGGGTCTCAACATCATCGCACTCTCCATCGTGCGCAAGTATCGTGAGCAATACGAATGAGTGACATGGTGCAAACGAAACGGGGCATGACCTCAAGCTTGATCGTGAAACGCAGGCGGGCTGAATGGCGGTTCCGCGCCTATGGTGTGGCGGCAATCGTTTTCTGTTTTCTCGCCATTTTGGTGTTGTTCACATCAATCATTGGCAAAGGCTATTCCGCATTCCAGCAAAGCCATATCTCTGTTCCAATCAAGTTTGATGCGGCAGCCATTGATCCTGATGGCACCAAGAACCATGATACTCTCATGGGTGCCGATTATGAGTCCCTAGTCAAGGAAAGTGTCTATGCCGCACTTTCGGTTCCGGAAGATAACAAGCCTGCGCGCAAGCATGCGATGGAACTGATTTCTGATTCGGCTGACACGCAGCTGCGTGACAAGGTGTTGGCAGCCCCTTCGATCATCGGCAAAACGGTTGAAGTCTCACTTTTCGCTTCTGACCGCGTTGATGCGGTTTTGAAAGGCAACATCGATCGCACCGTTCCTGAAGCTGACCGCCAGGTGAGTGATCAGCAATTGGCTTGGATTGACGGATGGCAGAAGGCCGGCAAAATATCACAAGATTTCAACACCGGACTCTTCACCAATGGTGCATCAAGTAAACCTGAAAGCGCAGGTCTGTTGGTGGCGATCATCGGATCTGTCTATATGATGCTGATTGTGATCTTCGTCGCGGTCCCACTGGGCGTGGCCAGTGCGATCTATCTTGAAGAGTTTGCGCCAAAGAACCGTTGGACCGATCTGATCGAAGTCAATGTCAACAACCTTGCGGCAGTACCTTCGATTGTGTTTGGGTTGCTGGGGCTTGCCATTTTTATCAATGGTTTTGGTTTGCCGCGTTCAGCATCTCTGGTTGGCGGTCTTGTACTCTCACTGATGACCCTGCCAACGATCATCATTGCCACACGTGCCGCGCTCGGCTCAATTCCACCTTCCATCAAGGAAGCAGCACTCGGCGTTGGTGCCTCAAAGATGCAAACCATTTTCCATCACGTTTTGCCTTTGGCGATTCCAGGCATCCTCACTGGCACTATTATCGGCCTGGTGCGTGCGCTGGGTGAAACCGCACCCCTTTTGATGATTGGCATGGTGGCCTTTATTGTTGATCCCCCGAAATCTGTTCTAGAGCCGGCAACCGCACTGCCCATCCAGATCTACATGTGGGCCACTTCGGCCGAGCGTGGGTTTGCCGCCCGCACCGGGGCGGCAACGATTGTCTTGCTGCTGTTT
The DNA here is from genome assembly GCA_031424315.1 of Aestuariivirga sp. Classification (GTDB taxonomy): domain Bacteria; phylum Pseudomonadota; class Alphaproteobacteria; order Rhizobiales; family Aestuariivirgaceae; genus Aestuariivirga. The sequence goes on along the minus strand of JANPHF010000118.1, from coordinate 38,385 downwards.
TCGTTTCTTATGAATGCCGGTGCAATCTATTTGCGCCGCAAGTTTGAAAGACGCTGGTGATTGCGATGAACGATATGCCTTACAAAACGGTCTTAACTCCGGAGCCGCCCAAGATCGTGGCTCTCAATCCAACCAAGATCGTGGCCCAAGATGTCAATGTCTTCTATGGCGAGAAGCACGCCATCAAGCATCTCTCGATCACCATACCTGACAAGGCGGTTTCAGCTTTCATCGGCCCATCCGGCTGCGGCAAATCCACCTTCTTGCGTTCGATCAACCGGATGAATGACACCATTGCGGGCTGCCGGGTGACCGGCAAGATCACAGTGGATGGCGAAGACATCTATGACAAATCCCTTGATGTGGTTGATTTGCGCGCGCGCATTGGCATGGTGTTCCAGAAGCCCAACCCGTTTCCGAAATCCATTTTTGAAAACGTGGCTTACGGGCCGCGCATCCACGGCTTGGCCAAGGACAAGACTGATCTTGAGCGCATTGTAACCGAGAGCCTGCAGCGCGCCAGCCTGTGGGATGAGGTGAAGGACCGATTGCATGCCCCCGGCACCGGGCTTTCTGGCGGCCAGCAGCAGCGGCTTTGCATCGCGCGGGCCATTTCCGTTAACCCGGAAGTGGTGTTGATGGACGAGCCTTGCTCGGCGCTTGATCCCATTGCGACAGCGCGCATCGAGGAATTGATCATTGAGTTGAAGGAAAAATTCTGCATCGTGATCGTCACCCATTCGATGCAGCAGGCAGCGCGCGTTTCAGACCTGACCGCCTTTTTCCATCTCGGCATTCTGGTGGAAGTTGGCGATACGGACGAGATTTTCACTGTGCCGCAGGATAAGCGCACGCATGATTACATAACTGGCCGGTTTGGTTGAGGTAGCACATGTCTGATCACATTCTCAAAGCCTATGACGACGATCTTTCCGCATTGAGGAACATGCTGTCCGAAATGGGTGGCATGGCGGAAGTCCAGCTGAACCGAAGTGCCGAGGCGCTGATGCGGCGCGATGGCAAGTTGGCGGATGAAGTGATCGCAGATGATGAAAAAATAGATGCGATGGAAATTGCGGTCGAAGAAAAGGCGATCCTCACCATCGCCAAGCGCCAACCGCTGGGCCGGGATTTGCGCAACATCATGGTGGCGTTGCGCATTGCCTCGGACCTTGAGCGTATTGGCGATCTCGCAAAAAATGTTGCCAAGCGTACTCACGCCATCGGCGATGCCATACCGCGGCGCCTGGCTGGCGGGCTTGACCGTATGGCTCAGCTGTCACAGATGCAGCTCAAGCTCGTTCTCGACGCCTTGGCCCTCAATGACTCCGACAAGGCCATGGATGTGTGGCGCCATGATGAAGATATTGACGCGCTCTACAATTCCATCTTCCGCGAATTGCTGACCTATATGATGGAAGACCCGCGCATGATCGGGGCCTGCACGCATCTGCTGTTTGCAGCCAAGAACCTGGAACGCATTGGTGACCATTCCACCAACATTGCCGAAAACATCTATTACCTCGTGCACGGAAAGGCATTGCGCGAAGAGCGGCCCAAGAAAGACAAGACCAGCACCACCCCGTTCACACCGATTGGCAAGGAAGCCGAATGAGCGCCTTCGTTCTCATCGTTGAAGACGAAGCTGCCATCCACCAGTTGCTCTCCTACAATCTGGAGGCGGAAGGCTTTCGCACGAGGGTGGTAGAAACGGGTGAAGAGGTTCACTCGGCCATCATTGAAGAGCAGCCCGATCTGGTTCTTCTCGATTGGATGTTGCCTGGGCTTTCAGGCATTGACGTGTGCCGGATGATCCGGTCGCGCCCGGAAACGCAGAAGCTGCCGATCATCATGTTGACGGCCCGGGGCGAAGAGGCGGAACGCGTGCGGGGCCTGGCAACGGGCGCTGATGACTATGTGGTCAAGCCCTTTTCCATTTCGGAAGTGATGGCGCGCATCCGCTCAATCCTGCGGCGGGTGAAGCCGGAGGCTGTGTCTGAAACGCTTTCCTGCGGTGATATCATTCTGGACCGGGTGAAGAAGCGCGTTTCCCGGGGCCAGCGCGACATCGCCCTTTCCCCTACCGAATTCCGGCTACTCGAATATCTGATGCAGTCTCCGGGCCGGGTCTATTCGCGAGCGCAGCTTTTGGACCGTGTGTGGGGCAATGATAATTTCGTCGATGAGCGCACAGTGGATGTTCACGTGGGCCGCTTGCGCAAGAATCTCTCGCGCGGGCGCGAGACTGATCCCATCCGCACGGTGCGCGGCTCGGGCTATGCCTTTGATGACCGGTTTGGAAAGTGAACGCGGCGGCTATTTGATGTTCTGAAAGTTTGGCGTGAAGGCCGGGTCCGCCACCAGCGGCTTGTCGGGCAGTTCGGATTGGTCGACATCCGAGTGGAAAGCCGTTTCCTTCTTGTCGAGCTCTTTGCCATTCCTGTCCAACAGGCGAATCGTTACCTTGTAGGGCGTGTTCTTGGTGATGTTGAAGAGCTTCTGTGATTGCAGCTGGTATGTGAGCTTACCTTGCGTCGAAGGCAGCACAACGCTTTCGCGCGTGTTGGTGCCGGGAATTTCGAAAAGTGCTTCCACCTGGCTGCCTTCGGGCAAGGGGTGAACCTGCTGCGCAATGACCACCATTGAGGCCTCCGAGACCGAATAGTTAAATTGCAGGCCGCCGCCGGCAATCTTGAGATATTCAACTGGTCCAGACTCGCCACAGCCTGCCAGCAGCAAAGCCAGAACCAAAATACGCTTCATGTTTCACTCTCCCGATGGCTGGCGTCGCCGCTGAGCCCCTCTGGCTTCAACAGCAATACGAGGATGATGACGCTGAACACGCCAACGTCCCGATAGAGCGTTCCAAAGGCGGCTGACCATATCACTTCAAGTGCCGCCAGAGAAATTGCACCCAGCACTGCGCCGCGCACGTTGCCAAAGCCGCCGGCAACTGCGGCAAACATGGCCTTGAAGCCCAGCATGATGCCCACCGAAAAATTCGTGCCACCATAAGTGATGGCCGCCATCCAGCCTGAAACAGCCGAAAGCGCTGTTCCGAACATGAAAGTGAATTCCATCACGCGCCTGGTGTTGACCCCGCACAGCATCGCGAGCCTCGCATTTTGCGAGCAGGCAGACCAATTGCGGCCAAAGGAGGTGAGCCTTGCCAGGGCGAGCAGTGAAAGAACTGAGACCGCAGCGATGGTGGTCGAAAACATGTTGTTGGCGGTCAGGTGAACGGGAAAATCACCTTCAGCCAGTGATATGGATTGGCCCTGAAACAGGGGCGGAATCCAGATATCGTGGCTGTCAGAAGACAGGCGCATGACTTCCTCAATGAAAATTGAAAAGCCGAGGCCCGCGATCATAAAGGAGAGTGCTGAAGAACTGGCGAGAGGGACGAATACCTGGCGGGATGCGACCAGCCCCAAAGCACCGGCACAAGCCATGGCTGCAGCGAGTGAAATCAGCGCGGCGGTGAGGTCACTGTCGCCCTGCAGCAGGCGACCGAAGCATACATAGACGGCGGCGAAAGAACCGAACATGGCGAAATCGCCGAAGGACAAGAACACGCGGCGCGTGATGGCCTGGATCAATGCGAAAGCCACAGCCAGCGGCACATAGAAGGAGGCAAGCTGCGCGATGTTCAACAGTTGTTGCAGAACATAGGCGGCTTGGTGGCTCATCTCAGTGCCGGAAATGACGGATGCCGGTGAAGACCATGGCAAGGCCGCGCTCGTCAGCGGCCTTGGTCACATCTTCATCTTTCATGGCGCCGCCTGGTTGGATGATGGCTGTGGCACCGGCTTCAGCAGCGGCGATCAGGCCATCAGGGAAGGGGAAAAAGGCATCAGATGCGAGTGCTGAGCCTTTGAGGGAAAGCCCGGCATCCTCGGCCTTGCGGGCGGCGATACGGGTGGAATCGATGCGGCTCATCTGGCCAGCGCCGATGGCGCGCGTTGCACCCTCTTTCACAAAGACGATGGCATTGGACTTCACGTGCTTGGCCACGCGGAAGGCAAAGAGAAGGTCTTTCATCTCTTGTGCGGTTGGCTGACGCTTGGTGACGCAGCGCAGTTCCATCTTTTCAACGTCGGCTTGATCCGGCGTTTGCACCAGCAGGCCACCGGCGATGGATTTTACCGTGGGCAGTTCGGCCTTTGCGGCTGCCATTGAGGGCAGGAGCAACAAGCGCAAGTTTTTCTTGGCGGCGATGATCTCACGAGCCGCAGCGTCTGCCTCCGGCGCAATGATCACTTCAGTGAAGAGCTTGGAGATTTCGGTTGCTGTTGCGCCATCGAGATTTTGATTCAATGCAATGATACCGCCGAAGGCCGAGGTGGTGTCGCAGGCCAGGGCTTTTTGATAAGCCTCGGTCAGTGTTGCGCCCACGGCAACGCCGCAAGGATTGGCGTGTTTGACAATCACGCAGGCAGGGGTATTGGCCGGAAATTCACGCAGTGCTTCGAGCGCGGCATCCGCGTCGTTGATGTTGTTGTAAGAGAGTTCCTTGCCCTGAATTTGCTGGGCATCAAGAATGCCGGAGCGCTTGTCGCCTGTTCTATAGGCAGCCGCTTTCTGGTGCGGGTTTTCGCCATAACGCAGGCTCTGCGCCAATCTGCCGCCGATGGCGAAGAAGGCCGGGGCTTCAATGGCGTTGGCACGATTGAACCAATTGGCAATGGCGGCATCATAGCTGGCGGTGCGGGCAAAGGCCTTGGCGGCGAGGCGCTTGCGTGTGGCGATCTTGGTGTTGCCGCTGCTTGCGATCTCCTCCAACACGGCGGCGTAGTCCGATGGATCGACAATCACGGTGACAGAAGCGTGATTCTTCGCGGCAGCGCGGATCATGGCTGGGCCGCCAACGTCGATGTTTTCAATCATCTCATCTTCAGCAGCACCACGTGCCAGGGTTTCTTCGAACGGATAAAGATTGACCACGAGGAGATCGATGTTTTCGATTCCGTTATCCTTCTGTGCCTTTTCATGAGCCGCATTGCCGCGCACCGAAAGCAGGCCACCGTGGATTTTCGGATGGAGGGTTTTCACCCGGCCATCCATGATTTCCGGAAATCCTGTGACGGAAGAGACATCCGAGACGGCGAGGCCTGCATCTTTCAATGTTTTCGACGTGCCGCCGGTTGAGACCAGGGCTACGCCCTTGGCTGAGAGCGCGTGGGCAAATTCAATGAGGCCCGACTTGTCGGATACGGAAAGCAGGGCGCGGCAAATGGTCATCAAAGTCTCCTTGGGCGACCGCTTAAGCCATAAGGCTGGCTGTGAAAACCCGAATTTGCTAGAATTCAGCCATGACTGAAAAGCAAATCCCAGATGCTGCCAAGCGGGCGCTGGCTGAGGCCGAGGCGCGGCGCAAGGCGGCTCAGGCTCAGCCTGTGCCGCCAGAGCACGGCGGGCCAAAAGGGCCAGAACCCACGCGCTATGGCGATTGGGAGAAGAAGGGCATCGCCTCGGATTTTTAATCCGCAGACCCGGAGGTGCCGATCTTACAGTTTTTAATTCTGTCACCCCGGTGAAGGCCGGGGTCCAGCTTCGGCTGGGTTCGAAGCATGTAACTCAAGCGGGGTCCCGGCCTTCGCCGGGATGACGAAGATTTTGGACTTGGAAACATGAGGTCAGAATCCCAATTGTTTTTTGATCTCTCCTGCCGTCACGCCTTCAGCCCGCAGTTCGGCGAGCGACTTGTCCCTGGCGGATTTCGCCAGCTTGCGGCCTTCATCGGTGCGGATGAGTTCGTGGTGATGATAGACCGGGTGAGGCAGGCCCAGCCTGTCCTGCAGCAAACGATGAATGGAAGTGGCAGCTTCAAGATCCTTGCCGCGCACCACATGGGTGATACCTTGAAGTGCATCGTCGACCACCACTGCGATGTGATAGCTGGAGCCGACAAGGCGCTTGGCGATCATCACATCGCCCCAGATTGCGGCGGGCGTGTCTTGGGTTCTGAGACGCCAGCCGTGCTGCTTGCCAGCAGCAATCAGAGCCTCTGCCTTATTGTGCGATAGCTGGCTGCACGTGCCGCCATAGAGCGGCTGTCCTTCGGGATCATGCGCGGGCAGGGCGTGGGCTGCGACCTCCTTGCGCGAACAAAAGCATGGATAGATGGCATTCATAGTCCAAAGCCGGGCCAGCGCCTCATCATAGTCATGGAAATGTTCGCTCTGGATGCGCGGTTTGGGCTCAAAAACAATGCCCAGCCAATCCAGACCATCAATGCAGGCCTTGGTGAATTCGGGCTTGCAGCGCGTCTCGTCTGTGTCCTCAATGCGTAAGAGCAGGCGCCCGCCCGCTTCCTTTGCCATGCGTTCATTCAGCAAGGCCGAATAGGCATGGCCGAGGTGAAGCCTGCCATTGGGGCTGGGTGCGAAGCGGAACACGGGCTGGGCCATGAATTCATTTGCGTGGAATGGGCGCTGCCGTCAATCTCAGGCAGATGACGCGCTTGTCGACACAGGAGCAGCTTGAAGGCGAGATCAGGAACCTGATTGTGCTGGAGCCGCGCTTTGGCGCGGTTCACCAGCGCCATGGCACGCCCTCGCTGCGCGCAGCCCCGGCTTCGCTTGAGACCTTGCTTGCCATCGTGACGGAACAGTTCCTCTCGCTCAAGGCTGCTGCCGCCATTTGGCAAAGGCTGAATGCTGCCATTGGCCCGATCACGCCGCGCGCGATTTTAGCTTGCCACCCCGAGCGGCTGGTGGAACTTGGCTTGTCCCGAAACAAAGCAAAATGTTTTCACGCCTGCGCTTCGGCACAGGTTGATTTCAAGACTGAGCCGGAAGAACTTCGTAAGAACCTGCTCGCCATCTGGGGCATTGGGCCGTGGACAGCGGATATTTTCCTGCTCACGGCCCTTGGCCATGCTGATGCCTGGCCAGCGGGTGATCTCGCCTTGCAGGCGGCTGCGCAACACCTGCTGGGGCTTGAAGCGCGGCCTGACGCCCGGGTGATGGCGAAAATTGCCGAGGCCTGGCGGCCTCACCGGGCCAGCGCGGCGCGGCTTCTCTGGGCCCATTACCGGGGTCTGAACGGCCTGCCGCAGGCCCCTTCACAGAATTGAAACACGGGGTTAGTATCCCCATCTAATTGGTGCTTCGTGCGTATACATTCGCAACGGCCTGGCAAACCTTGTGGACTTCCCGCGCACAAGATTGAGGTCAATGAATGTATCATTCGTCCGTCCAACCTGAGGCCTGCCCGGCCCTCGTTCTCAATGCCGATTTCCGGCCCTTGAGTTATTATCCCTTGTCGCTGTGGTCCTGGCAGGATGCGGTGAAGGCCGTGTTCCTCGAGCGCGTGAATATCGTTTCTGAATATGACACCGTGATTCACAGCCCGAACCATGAATTCCGCCTGCCCTCAGTGGTTTCGCTCAAGACCTATGTGAAGCCCTCTCGCACGCCAGCCTTCACCCGGTTCAACGTGTTCCTGCGAGACAAGTTCACATGCCAATATTGCGGCGCGCATGACGACCTGACGTTTGATCACGTCATTCCGCGCTCGCGCGGCGGGCACACCACATGGGAGAATGTAGTAGCCGCTTGTTCGCCCTGCAATCTCACCAAGGGCGGGGCCATGCCCAAAGACGCGCGCATGTTCCCGGCGCAATGGCCGAAACAGCCCACCGTGAACCAGCTCCATCAAAATGGGCGGCATTTCCCGCCCAATTTTTTGCATCAAAGCTGGATGGACTATCTCTATTGGGATGCGGAACTGGATCCTTAAGCTTCGCGGGCTTTCGCAAAAGCCAGCCAGCTGGTGGCCGCCGAGATCACGGCATTCCAGCCTGCCAATGACAGACCGAAAATGCGGATGGCGGGCTGGTCACACATCACGGCTTTTTTGGTGAGATCGGGCAGGCCGCCGGCAAATGTGCCCATGCCAGTGCAGGCGGTTGGACCCTGCCACAGCTTCCATTCCACACCGGCATGATAGATGCCAAAGACCATGCTGCCCAGCATGATGAGGCCCAGCAAGCCGAGGCCATAGCGCAGGATAGCCGGGTTGCGCGCTCCCACCAGTGCCACGAGAAGGCTGAGAGGAACCACCGTGTAATAGGCAATGCGTTGCTTGAGGCAGAGTTCGCAAGGCGCATAGCCTGCATATTCAAAAATCCAGGCACCCAGAATGGTGGCGAGGGTGACGGCGAACACAAGCCACGCGGCTTGCAGCGGGGTTATGGATTTCAGCATGAGAGGTTCCCGGAATGGGCGAAGAATTTCACTGCCAGATAAAGCGCAATGAGAATGGCTGCAATAAGGCCCGCAATGAGGCCCAGACGTCTTTCAATAAAGCCGCGAATGGGTTCCCCCCAGCGGCGCAGGGCGTAAGCGAGAGCGAAGAAGCGCGCGCCACGGGCGAGAATGCAGGAGACCACGAAGAAAACGAAGTTGATCTGCGCCACACCAGCAAGAATGGTGACGATCTTGATCGGCGGCAGATGCGCGAGGCCCGAAGTGACCAGCAATATGAGCAGCGTTTGGTTGCTGGTGCAGGCCTTCATTTGTTCAAAGTGCGCGAGCTCGCCATAGAAGTTGAGCATCGGTTTGATGATCGATTCAAAAGCCAGCGAGCCCAGCATGTAACCCAAGATGCCGCCGATCACTGAACCCGTGGTTGCTATCAATGCATAGCGATAGGCGCGCTTGGGCTGCGCCAGCGCCATGGGCAGGAAAAGCACATCGGCCGGAACCAGAAACACAGAGCTTTCAATCACAGCAATGAAAGCCAGCCAGGCTTCGGCCGATTTGCGGGCGGCAAGGCTCAGCACCCAGTCATACAAGTTTTTCAGCATGTGAAGTTGTTTCCGTTCGCGTGCGTCAATCGAAAGCCCGTTATCCCGGCGAAGGCCGGGATCCCGCTTGAAGCACAAACACCGCACCCAGCCAAAGCGGGACCCCGGCCTTCGCCGGGGTGACGATTAATGGATACCGTTAGGTAACGGGCTTGAAGGAGCGCGGAGCGATCAATCATGGCTGATCTTTGCCTGCCGCAGTTTCTTTGTCGTGCCGCGCTTCTGCTTGCTCTCCAGCCGGCGCAATTGTGAACCATAGGTGGGCTTGGTGGCCCGGCGCTTCTTGGGGCGGATCAAGCATTTGCGCAGCAGCACGATCAATCGCTCCAAGGCGGCGTTGCGGTTGCGGCTTTGCAGGCGGAATTCCTGCGCTTGAATGACGAGAATCTTTTCGTTCGTCAGCAGGTGGCCCGCCAGTTTTGAGAGCCGCTCCAGCGCATCTTCTGGCAGCCCCGCCTTCTTCACGTCATAGCGCAGCTCAACGGCTGTGGAGACCTTGTTCACATTCTGTCCACCAGGGCCAGAGGCACGGATGAAGCTTTCCGAGATGTCGTTCTCGTCGATCACAAAGGAATCAGTGATGCGGATCATGGAAAGGCTCTTAGATTAACCTTTCACGTTTCGCAAAACCGGGCTTGAAAGACGATTCAGCCTTTCAGGTTGACGAAAAGTGCCGGAAGGTTCTAGAGAGCCCAGTTCATGTTCGGCCCGTTGGGCCGGAACATGAACCAAAATAGAGCGCACATGTTTTTTGTCGCAAAAGTCTGCAACTTTTGCGAAACATGTGTGAAAATGCCCTTGTGGTGGAATGGTAGACGCGGCGGACTCAAAATCCGCTTCCGAGAGGAGTGGGGGTTCAAGTCCCTCCAAGGGCACCATCCTTTTAAAGCCAGCCCCTGAATGGCCGCAATTCTGCGGGAGATGAGCGTGGGTGTTTGACTGAGCTGACGGTTCCGGATTGAAACTTTCTCTGCGCATAGGCCTTTTGCTGGCATTGGTTTTGACGCTTGCGACGCGCGCCAGCGCTGAAGAAGTGGCTGGCGGCCCGACTCTGCTGTTTGATCCGTTCAGTGGTGAAGTACTGTCACAGAACCGGGCTGGTGAGCCGTGGTATCCCGCTTCGCTCACCAAGCTGATGACCAGCTATGTGATCTTCAAGAAATTGCGCGAAGGTACGATGAAGCTGGATCAGGAATTGACGATTTCAGAATTGGCGCATGCGCAGCCCGCCAGCCACACAGGCTTGCCAACTGGCAAGACAGTGACGGTGGACTTCGCGCTGCAGGCGCTGCTGGTCTATTCTGCCAATGACATGTCCTATGTGCTGGCAGAAGGGGCTGATGGTTCAGCCGATGCCTTCGCCCGGGAAATGAATGCCATGGCGCAGAGCATGGGCCTCACCTCAACGCATTTTGTGAACCCCAACGGGCTCTATGATCCGCGCCACATTTCCAGCGCGCGCGACATGGGCGTGATCGCAGCGCTCATCATCAATCAATATCCCGAATATCTGCATTATTTCAGCCAGCCTGACGTGGCGGTTGGCAGGCGCCGCCTGCCCAATCACAATAGTCTCATCCGCATCATGCCGGAAGCTGTTGGCATGAAGACGGGTTTTGTGTGCAATTCGGGTTACAATCTTGTCGGTTCTGCCATCCGCAATGGGCGGCAAATTGTTTCCGTTGTGTTGGGCGCGCGTTCAGGAAATTTGCGCAGCAAGATGTCGAAAGACATGCTCGAGAATGGCTTCGACGAGTTGGGCAAGCCCGGCCATTCCAAGATTGGTGAAATTCCTGACCAGGCCTATGGCTCCATCGTTCCGGCTGACATGACCACAACGGTTTGCAAAATGAAGCAGCCCGTAACACCAGTGAATGCGCGCCGCACAAGTGGTTGGGGCGTCTCGTTCGGTACGTTTGACACTGCAATGAAAGCTGACATGGCCTTGCGCGGGCGCCTGATCAGCCCCACCGGCATTGATGCTGGCGGCGTTGCGGGTGTGATCCAATTGGAAAACAACACCGGCTTTGCCGCCATGCTGTGGAACCTGGATCAAGCCAAGAGCAATGAGCTTTGCGGGCAGTACAAGGCCGAGGGTGCGGCTTGCGATGTGATGCCAGACACGCTTCTCTTGCAGATGGCCGCTGCGGCACCGCCGGACGACACCATTGATCAGCCCTCGGATGTGGGCGATGCCGATATGAGACCGCCGCCGCCTGCCCATAAAGTGGCGAAAAAGGCCAAGCACCATCATAAGAAGCGGCATTGATTGAGGCGTGACGGTTTCTGGCCCCATACCAACATCCATTCTCACTGGTTTCCTGGGGGCAGGGAAGACTTCACTTCTCAACACGTTGCTCAAAGACCCGCTGCTGGCCAATACCTGCGTGGTGATCAACGAATTCGGCGAAGTGGGCATTGACCACCTGCTCGTCGAAAAATCCGATGACAATATCATCGAGCTGGCGGCTGGCTGCCTGTGCTGCACCATCCGTGGCGATCTGATCAACACGCTCTCTGATCTCATTGCAAGGCGCGATGCCGGTACGATCAAGGCTTTTGACCGCATCGTGATCGAAACCACCGGCCTTGCTGATCCGGCGCCCGTGCTGCACGCGCTGATGCGCGATGAATTCCTGCTCAACCGGCTGCGCCTCGAAGGTGTCATCACCGTTGTGGATGGTGTCAATGGCATGGCCACGCTCGATGCCCATGCCGAGGCAGTGAAACAGGTGGCGGTGGCCGATCGTATCGTGCTCACCAAATTGGATTTGCTGCATGGTGTTGAAGGCGAAGAAAAGATGTTCGCCACCATTGCGCGGCTGCGGAAGCTCAATCCCACAGCGCGCCTCCTCACCACGCATCGCGGCGAGGCCACGGCGGAACGGCTGTTCAACATGGGCCTGTTTGATGTCTCGAAGAAGGGGGCGAATGTTCAGGGCTGGTTGAATGATGAAGTCCTGTTGCGGCAGCATCATCACCATCATGACAAGTCGCGGCATGATGCGCATATCCGCACATTCGCCCTGCGCGATGATCGCGCCATTTCACCCGAGGGGTTGGAATTGTTTTTCGCGCTGTTGGCGAGCCACCATGGTGAGAAGCTGTTGCGGATGAAGGGTGTAATCAAGCTCACTGATGATCCTTCGCGCCCGCTTGCCGTGCATGGGGTGCAGCATGTGTTTCACCCACCGGTGCGCTTGGCTTCATGGCCTGATGGCAGGGCCGAGACGCGGCTGGTTTTCATTGTGAAGGATTTGGACAGATCGGTTATCGATGATTTGTTCAATGCCTTCACCGATCAGCTTTCCGGCGGCGCTGATGCGATGACGGACAAGACGCTCTCTCTCAACTAGGTGGATCATGGCGAAGAAGATCAAGGCCTGGGGCCTGAAGAAATGCGACACCACGATGGGTGCTGTCGACTACATCAAGTCGAAAAAGGTGGTAGTGGAATTCACTGACTACTCGGTGGACAAGCCCTCTGTGGCGCAGATTGAAAAATGGGCCGTTGCTGTTGGCGGTTGGGAAAAGCTGATCAACCGCTCGGGCTATACCTGGCGCGGGCTTGACCCTTCTGAGATCAAGGACTTGGACAACAAGAGAGCGGCAAAGCTGGCGGCGGCGCATACTTCGCTGATCCGCCGCCCGCTGATTGAATATGAAGATGGTTCGGTGACAGCCGGTTTTCCGCCCAAGGTGAAGGCGTTGTTCTGATCCAATTTCGCACAGAAGTTGAAATCGACGCTAGGCCGGTTTAAATGACCATACAGCACTTTTATTCCTTGTCCGCACCTCCCCTAGCGGGCGCCACCAGAATTCCTTCCTAGCGTCATTTCTGGGCCTTGCAGGGCCATTCGGGATCGAGGGGTGGCGTCTTAGCCTCTCACCAAGGGCCGGGTGAGGCAGGTTGGCCCACCTTCACCCTTGCGGCTGATTTCGCTGCCGTCATAGACCGCGACCTTCACGCCTGCTGCTTCCATGCGGCGTTTGATTTCGGGGTTGCCATCCACCATCAGCGCAAGGCGCGGGCCCAAGGCCAGCACATTGCAACCCATGGATTCGAATTCCTGCTCCGGCACTTCCACGAATTTGATGCCCCTGCTTTCGAGGAACTCCACCAGACGAGCCGCCATCAGGGGCGGATAAACAACGGCCAGATCCTTGTCCAAGGGGCTGAGGCAGGACATCAAATGGAACACATCGCTCTTGCCCTTGAAGTGCGGCATGTCGAAAGCCATGATCTCAACACTCTTGCCCATGAGATTTGAAAGCTGGCGCAGGCCTTCCTGATTGGTGCGATAGCCAACACCTGCAAGCAGCGTGTTTTCATCCAGCCAAACGAGATCGCCACCTTCCAATTTGCCCTCGCCACCAATCAGGCCCGCGATGGGAAAGCCCAGCTTCGCCAGGGCTTGCCCGTTCACTTCGGCTTCCTTGCGGCGCTGCGGCTTGCCCATGCGCGGCATGACGAGGCCCTTGGGGGTGACCACCAGTGCGTCATGGGTGTAGATCGAATCAAGTGTTAGAGCTGGATCTCCGGGCAGCTTGATAATCTCTGCACCCGCATTGCGAATGGTTTGCTCGAAAGCGGCGAATTGCTTGCGGGCCGATACCAGATCGGGCCGCGAATGGTAGTTGAGATCATTCCACTCCGCGTCGATCTTTGCATCACTGACAAAGCCCGCATCAATGTCGCGGATGGCCAGGCGCTTCAGTTGGCCCCAGTTGTTGAATGCGCCGAAGTTGAAACTCATTTGCGTCTGATCCTGAATGTCAGCGTGTTGCCGGTTTGTGATTTGTCGATCAGGGTGTGACCCTGTTCATTGCAGAAATGCGGAATATCGATCGCGGCCATCGGGTCGGTGGCGGTCACCAAAAGCACAGCGCCTGATGGCATTTCGTTCAACCGCTTGCGCGCCTTGAGAACAGGCAGCGGACAGAGCAGGCCAGTGGCATCCAGCGCTATTTCCGGGTGGCTTTCGATCATGGGCCACCGCTATAACCTGAGCCAAGGATTGTTGCCACATGCCACTTTTGACCAAACTCAAGTTCACCGGAAAAGTTGAAGGAATCTACCTGCGTCCATCACGCGAAGGAGGGTTTGAGAAAGCGCCCACAGGCGAAATGCGCCTTGGTCTGGATGGGCCGGAAGGCGATTGCCACACCGGCCCCACAAGAAAATCTGACAGCCGCACACTGGCCCTTTACCCACGCGGGCTTGATATCCGCAATGTGCGGCAGCTCACGCTGCTCTCAACGGAGGAATTGGAGCAGATGGCCGATGCACTCGGCATTGCAGCGGTTGATCCATCGTGGCTTGGCGCCAATCTGGTTTTGAGTGGAATTCCGGAATTCACGTTCTTGCCGCCTTCCACGCGGCTGCAATTTCCGTCTGGCGCCACCATCGTGGTGGATATGGAGAACTATCCCTGTTCGCAAATTGCCGAGGTGATTGGCCGTCACCACCCCGAGGTGGAACGCATGGTGGTGAAGAAGGCCATGCACAAGCGCGGTGTCACCGCTTGGGTAGAGCGCAAAGGACTTTTGAAATCGGGCGATGACGTGAGCCTCTTCATCCCAACGCAGCGAATCTACGCGCACGGAACATGAGAGTTCTCGGCGTCATCATTGCCGGTGGAAAATCCAGCCGCATGGGGCAGGACAAGGCCCTGATGGTTTGGAAGGACAAGCCCTTGATTGCGCATGTGGCTCAAAGACTCTGGCCGCAGGTTGATGCTCTGGTGATCAATGCGAACGGAAAGGCAGACATTCTCGAGGTGATTTTCCCTCCCCTGCTTGCAGGAGAGGGCAGGGTGGGGTTGGCTCAACAAAATCTTGATTTGCAACAAAGCCCGCTGAACCACCCCCACCCTGCCCTCCCCCACAAAACGCGGAGGAGGGAGGACGTTGTGATGGTTCCCGATCTCCTCAGCATCGGCACGCCACTTGCTGGGTTGCATGCGGCATTGACCTTTGCCTCGCAGAACAACTTTGATGCGGTTCTCTCCGCCCCCTGTGATGCGCCCTTGCTGCCTGAAGATTTGCGCCTGCGTCTGCAGGGTGATGGGGCCGCCATCGCCATTTCGGCAGGTCAGGCGCACTATCTCACGGGTTTTTGGCCTGTGGCCCTGCTGGGGCTTTTCGATGAAGGCCAATTGCGACGGGTGATGGATTTTGCCGCCTTGGCCAAGGCGCGGACGGTGGAATGGCCCGGCCATCCGATTGATCCCTTTGCCAATATCAACACGCCTGAGGATTTTGCCTGGCTGTCGGAAAAACCCTGAGGCCAGTCGTTCCAATCCCGGCTTTCGTGAATTATTCTCACTACAGTGCAGGAAAATTGAAGGGTCAGGGTTTCTCATGAAAACACATGCGCGTGCGGTGGTCATTGGTGGTGGTGTGGTGGGTGTTTCAACACTTTACCATCTGGCCAAGAAGGGCTGGAGCGATGTGGTGTTGATTGAGCGCAAGGAACTGACCTCCGGCTCAACCTGGCATGCGGCGGGCCTTTTGCCGCTGTTCAACCTTTCCTACTCGGTTGGCCAGATCCACAAATATTCGGTGAAGCTCTATAGCGAACTTGAAAAGGAAACGGGCCAGCATGTGGGTTTCTCCAAGGTGTCGAACATTCGCCTTGCCCGCACAAAGGATCGCTGGGACGAGTTCATGTATTACGCTGGCGTGGCCGAGACCATCGGTGTGAAGGTGAACATCCTCACGCCGGAACAGCTGAAGGAAATCTGGCCGCTGTGTGAAACCGACGGCATCCTCGGCGCGATCCAACACCCTGATGATGGTTACATTCAGCCTGCTGATTTGACTCAAGCTCTTGCAAAGGGTGCCCGTGCGCGCGGGGCTGAAATCTATCGCAACACCACCGTCACCGGCATTGAGCAGTTGCCTTCCGGCGAATGGAAGGTGAAGACCGATCAGGGCGACATCACCTGCGAGCACGTGGTCTCCTGCTCTGGCAACTTCGCGCGCAAGACGGGCGCGATGGTGGGTCTCGACATTCCGGTGATCCCGGTGGAGCACCAATATATCGTGACCGAGCCGCATCCCCTCATCAAGGAGCGTCAGGCCAAGGGCTTGCCGGAAATGGGTGTTCTGCGCGAGGCTGATTCAAGCTGGTATATGCGCGAGGAAAATGGTGGTTTGCTGCTGGGGCCTTATGAGCATGGTGCGCCAGCCTGCTATGTGGATGGCCCATCAGATTCTTCTGAGTATGAATTGTTCCAGGAAGACTTGGATCGTCTCGCGCCGCATATTGAAACGGCGATCACGCGCGTGCCAGCGTTCGGCGAAGTGGGCATCAAGAAGGTTTACAATGGTGCCATCGCCTATACGCCCGATGGCAACCCCATCGTTGGCCCGGCCTGGGACAAGAAGAATTTCTGGCTGAATGAAGGCCATTCGTTTGGCGTCACGGCCGCTGGTGGTGCGGGCTGGCAGCTCGCTGAATGGATCGTGGACGGTGAACCTACCGTTGACATGATGGGCGTTGATCCGCGCCGCTTCGGGCCATACGCCACCAAGGGCTATTTGATCACGAAGAATGAAGAAGCCTATGCCAATGTGTTCACGCCGCACTATCCTGATGAAGAGCGCGTGGCCTGCCGCCCGTTGAAGCGCACCCCGGTTTATGACCGCATGAAAGATTTGGGCGCGGTGTTCGGCAGCGTTTATGGCTGGGAGCGCCCGGGCTGGTTTGCGCCCAAGGGTTACGGCCTCACCAAGGAAGAACTGGCCAGCCCTGATGTGCTGACCAGTCACAATCACTCCGCGCCGGACACCGACGGCAAGATCAAAGAGAAGTGGGCCTTCCGCCGTTCCAACTATTTCAAGTTCGTTGGCGATGAATGCTTGAATGTGATGAATGGTGTTGGCCTGCAGGACATGTCGGCCTTTGCCAAGATGGAAGTATCTGGCCCCGGCGCA
Source organism: Aestuariivirga sp. (assembly GCA_031424315.1). Lineage (GTDB taxonomy): Bacteria > Pseudomonadota > Alphaproteobacteria > Rhizobiales > Aestuariivirgaceae > Aestuariivirga. The sequence continues at coordinate 21,632 of JANPHF010000118.1, read as the reverse complement.
CGCGAGTGGCTTGAGTCGATCCTGGCCAACAAGATTCCAAAGAAGCAGGGCCGCATTGCGCTCACCCATTTGCTGTCACCCAATGGCGGCGTGCGCGCCGAATTCACGGTGTATGAATGGTCACCGGGCCGGTTCTATCTGGTTTCGGCTGGCGCATTTGAACGCCATGACCATGACTATCTGCGCAAGCTGGCTCCCACCGATGGTTCGGTGCGGCTGCAACATCTCACCACGCGGCTTGGCGTTTTGGTTCTTGCTGGCCCGATGGCGCGCAAGGTTTTGGCCAAGCTCACTTCGGCTGATCTTTCCAACGAAGCCTTCCCATGGCTTTCGGGCAAGGAGATTTCGGTGGGCACCACGACAGCTCATGTGCTGCGCGTTAACTTTGTTGGCGAGCTGGGCTATGAATTCCACGGGCCGGTGGAGCAGCAGATTGCGCTGTTTGACCAGTTGATGGAGGCCGGCAAGGAATTCGGCATCAGGCCTTATGGCATCAAGGCCATGGGTTCGATGTCGATTGAGAAGTCCTACCGCCTGATCCCGCGCGAATTGTCGATTGAATATTCTGCCTATGAGTCAGGGCTTGACCGTTTCGTTCATCCCAACAAGGGCCAATTCATTGGTCGCGATGCTTTGGTGGCAGGCCGCGAAAAAGGTTTGAACTGGAATTTCGTCACCATGGAAGTGCATGGGGTGACCGACAAGGACTCGGATGCGCGCGGATCTGAGCCAATTTACAGCAAGGGCACGCTCATTGGCCGTGCCACCAATGGCGGATATGGCTGGCGTTGTGGCAAATCCCTGGCTCTGGCGATGGTGAAACCCGACTATTCCGCACTGGGAACCGAGCTGGATATCAAGATCCTCGGCAAGTTGTTCAAAGCCACGGTTTTGGGCGAGAGCCCCTATGACCCTGACAATTTGAAACTTCGAGGGTAAAACGGCCAATGATAATTATATTTAAAGTTGTGCCTGCTGCATAACGCCCTTTTGCATGTTCATCTAGTGAACTATCCTCTTTTTCGAATCGGGAGAGGGATTTGCCCCAACAAGGACGTTATGCGGGTGGCGTGGCCTATGTTCTTCTGGCCACGGTGGGCTGGAGCCTTTCTGGGCTCTTCGTTCGCCTTTTGCCGGACCTTGATGGCTGGCAGATCAACTGCTGGCGTGGCTTGTTCATGGCGCTGGCTCTCCTGGTCTATCTCGTGCTCAATCATGGCCGGGAAACGCTGGAGCGGTTTGATGACATACCCTTCCCCGCTTTTCTGGCTTCGGCGGTATGTTTTGCCGTGGGCACAACCTTTTACGTGTCGTCGCTGAAATTCGCTTCCACGGCAACCGTATCGGTGATCGGCGCCACCTCTCCCCTTATTACGGCCTTGCTCAGTCCATGGTTGACAGGCGAGAGGCCCCACAGGCTCGCTTGGCTTTCGGCCGTTCTGGCGATCGGTGGCATGGGTGTGATCGCCTGGGATGGAATGGTCAAAGACAGCATGTTTGGCATCATGCTCAGTTTGGGGGTGCCGCTGACGTTTGCCTTCCAGACCTTGTTGCTGCGACGTTTCCGCGAGCTCGATATGATGACGTCCATCTGCGCGGGCGGGTTCATTGCATTTTTCCTTGCAATCGCCGGGGCGGCTTTGCTTGGCAAGACCTCAGTTTTTAGTGTTGGCAGCCATCATCTGGGCGTTCTGGCGCTGATGGGCGTGGTCCAACTTGCCGTTCCCTTGGTGCTTTATGGCTGGGGGGCAAGATCTGTGCCCGCCGTCTCATTGGCTTTGATCTCGATGCTTGATGCGGTGTTCAATCCACTCTGGTCGTTTCTTTTCGTCGGGGAAAAGCCGGAATTCACTTCCGTCATTGGGGGCGCCATCATTTTGGGCGCAGTGATGCTGAGCGTCTTGGGCCTGCGCTATTACAATGCCCAGGCCAAACCGGATTGACGAAGTCTATTTGAAATTGTTCTTGCGGGTGCGGATCTCGGTGAAAACTTCGAGATCAGTTGCGGTTTCCATGCCCAGCTTGCGGCGGATGGCCTTGTCGTCCAGCCGCAAATAGGGATTGGCCTTGAACTCATCCGCCATCACCGCAGGGCACGTCAGCCTGCCCTCGCGCTGCAGTTTCTGGGCTTCGGCAAAACGGGCGTGGAGGTGGCGGTTGTCTGGATCGACCGTCAGGGCGAAATTGCAATTGGCCAGGGTATATTCATGGCCGCAATAGAGATAGCTATGCGGGGGCAGCGCCTTGAACTTACTGACGGAGTGATACATCTGCTCCATCGTGCCTTCGATCACACGCCCGCAGCCGATGGAAAAAAGCACGTCACCGGCAAAGACGGAGAATTCCTCTGGCATGTGGAAAACGATATGACCTGCCGTGTGGCCAGGGCAATCCCACACCTCCACCTCGCGGCCTGACCAGGTGAATTTTTCGCCGCCGCTCACCGTTGAGTCGAGCCCGGGGATTTTGGTGGCCTCACTCTTTGGCCCAATCACCTTGCAGGCGAACAGATCCTTGAGTTGCTGAATGCCGGCCACGTGGTCGCCGTGATGGTGGGTCACGAAAATATGGGTGAGTTGGCGGCCCAGCTTGCGCAACTCCTTTTCGATGGCATCGGCATCGGGGGCGTCAATTGCAGCCGTTGCACCGGTTTTATGGTCATGCAGCAACAAGCCGAAATTGTCGTCGCGGCAAATGAATGTGCGCATGTCGATGTGGGTCATCAGTAATCAACCTTGAATGAAGGCCCGGCGTGACGGGCTGGAGAATCCGCGCTAGAGAATATCGCAATGAACATTGTTGAGATAGCTGAATTCTATGACAAGCCAATGGGCCGCGTGGCGCAAGGGCTGGTTTCGGCCAAGCTGCGCCTGGCCAAAAATGCGCCCGCTGACCAGCTGACCATGGGCCTTGGCTATGCCCTGCCTTTCATCAGACCGGAATCCCGCAACATTTCATTCATGATGGCGCGTTCGGGCGTCATTCATTGGCCAAAACAAGGGCCAGTGCGTTCGGCGCTGGTGGATGAGCTTGATTTGCCGCTGACCGAAAGCTGCGTGGATGTGGCTCTTCTGGTTCATGCCTTGGAGTTTTCTGAAAGTGCAGAAGACATGCTGGCGGAAGTTTGGCGCGTGCTTTCGCCGCAAGGCAAGTTGCTGCTGGTTGTCTCCAATCGGCGCGGGCTTTGGTCGAGCACAGACATCACGCCCTTTGGCCATGGCCAGCCGTTTTCACGATCGCAGCTCACGGCGCTGCTCAAGGCCGCGCAGTTTTCAATCACGCGCATCGAGCACAGCTTGATGTCGCCACCCTGGCTCGGCCCAGGCATGGCGCGGGCCCTTGAACCAACATCGTTGTTGGGCATGCGGCGTTTCTCCGGCGCCATCATCATCGAAGCGCAAAAACAGGTTTATGCTTATTCGACAGGCAAGCCCGTTCGGCGGCTGGTGCCGCGGCTGCGTCCGGTGCTTTTGCCCAGCCCGCAGGTCACTGCAAAAGTCTGAACGCCGGGTGGTGAATTGCTTTTCTTCTCGCACGCTTTTGCCCAGATCAACCTGGCTTTAGACAGAATCGTCTAAAGCCAGACAAGTTGATCAAAAATCATAACTTAGGGCGATTTTGATGTTTCTATGAAACATCAAAACGCTCTAAGGATAAAGGCCATGAATGCCGAACTTCCGCCAGTTAGTGCCCTTGAGGATATTCGCCGCGAGATTGATGCGATTGACGACCAGTTGCTTGATCTGCTGGCCCAACGCTTTGCCGCCACGGAAAGAGTGCGTGACGCCAAGAAGGGTAACACGGTGGCCTCGCCCTTGCCGTTGCGTCCCGCGCGGGAAGCCCAAATTTTGCGACGGCTGCTGGCCAAGGGCAAGTTCAATGGCTTGGCACCTGAATTTCTGGTGCGTCTTTGGCGTGGCATTCTGAACCAATCCAGCCAGAACCAGGCCTCCATTACCATTCACGTCAGCCGCAGGCTAAATGCCAATCTGGGCCACCGCTTGCGCCTGCGCGATCATTTCGGCACCATGCTGGTTGAGGAATATCGCGACGAGGCGCAAGCGCTGATGCAGATCAACGCCCAGCCCGGCGATATCTGCATTGTTGAAACCGAACAGAACTGGGCCGAAGCTTTTGTGGAGGGCATGGCCGGCGGGGCCGCCGTGATTGCGAGCCTGCCCGTTTTGGCAGGCGACGAGGCCATGCCATGCCTGCTCATTCTCGGGCAAGCGCCAACTGCGCCCAGTGGTGATGATGAGACTTTGGTGATCACCAAGGGCAAGTTGCCAAGGGATTTTGCGCCTGAACCCTTATGGCAGGGCAAGAGCGGGGCTTACCGCCTTTCGGCCCTTCCGGGCTTCCTGGCCGAGCATGAAAGCCCGCTGGTCAGCCTGCCGCGCACAAACGCGGCCCTTGGCTTGCGGCTGGCTGGGCATTATAGCCGCGCCATCAGCATTTAAGGCAAATCCATGAGCACTGCATTTTTCAACGGCCCGCAGCCCAAATCCGGCATCATGGATATTCATGCCTATGTGCCGGGCAAGTCCGGCCCGAAAGCGGGCAAGACGTTTAAGCTCTCCTCCAATGAGTCAGCCGTTGGGGCCAGCCCAAAGGCTGTTGCCGCTTATGAGACTGCCGCAGGTGATTTGTCGCTTTATCCCGATGGATCCGCCACTGCCCTGCGTGAAGCGATTGCCAAGCGCCATGGGTTGAAGGCTGAGAACATTGTTTGTGGCGCAGGTTCGGATGAGCTGTTGCAGCTTCTGGCCCATGCCTATCTCAGCGCGGGTGATGAGGCGATCTATTCGCAATTTGGTTTTCTGGTTTATCCTATTGCCATTTCCTCCAATGGAGCGAAGGCCGTGGTTGCGCCGGAGCATGATCATGTGGCGGATGTGGGCGAGATTCTTTCGCGCGTTACGGCCAAGACCAAGATTGTTTTTCTGGCCAATCCAAACAACCCTACAGGAACCTATCTCACCGCCGCAGAGGTGAAGCGCTTGCATGCAGGCCTGCCAGCGCATGTGCTTTTGGTTTTGGATGCGGCTTATGCCGAATTTGTGATGGCCAATGACTATGAGGCGGGTGCCACACTGGTTGAGGCGCATGATAATGTGGTGATGACGCGCACGTTTTCAAAAATCCATGGCCTTGCGGCGCTGCGCCTGGGCTGGGCCTATTGCCCGCCCGCCATCGCCGACGTGTTGAACCGCATCCGCGGGCCATTCAATGTTGGCATTCCGGCCATGCGCGCCGGCGTGGCTGCAATTGAAGACCAGGCATTTCAGAACTTGGCACGCGAGCACAATGCCAAGTGGCTTGGGTTTCTGAAATCTGAAATAGAAAAGCTTGGGTTGGAAGTGACACCTTCTGTGGGCAACTTCCTGCTGGTGCATTTTGGTTCAGTAGAGCGCGCCAAGGCGGCGGATGGGTTTTTGACAGAACGGGGCCTCATTCTACGCTCCGTTGCGTCCTACGGCCTGCCGGCCGCGTTGCGTCTTTCCGTTGGCACTGAAGAAGCGAATAGGGCCGTGGTGGCCGCGCTCAAGGAATTTGTGAAATGAGCGTGATGTTTGAAAAAATCGCCTTGCTCGGCCTCGGCCTTATCGGCTCTTCCATTGCCCATGGCGTGCGCGCCAACGGCACGGCGCGGCATATTGTCGGCCATGCCAAGAGTGCGGAGACGCGCAAGGTGGCGCTGGACATCCGGTTGGTTGACAAGGTTTTTGAGAGTCCTGCCGATGCGGTGAAGGACGCTGATCTGGTCATCCTCTGTGCGCCGGTTGGTGCTTGTGGTGCATTGGCCGAGGCGGTTGGGCCGTATTTGAAGCAGGGTGCCATTTTCACTGATGTGGGTTCGGTGAAGGGCGCCATTGTGCGTGATTGCGGGCCGCATGTGCCGCAGGGTGTTCATTTCATTCCAGGCCATCCGATTGCGGGCACCGAACAATCGGGCCCGCGTTCTGGCTTTGCCGAACTGTTTCACGGGCGCTGGTGCATTCTGACCCCGGTGCCGGGCAGCGAAGCCGCCGCAGTGAAGAAGCTCACGGAGTTCTGGGAGGCGCTAGGCTCCATGGTGGACGTGATGGATGTGGCGCATCATGACCTGGTTCTCGCCATCACCAGCCATTTGCCGCATCTCATCGCCTATACTACGGTGGCCACAGCAGATGATTTGCAGAATGTGACCAATTCGGAAGTTGTGAAATACTCCGCTTCGGGCTTTCGTGATTTCACCCGCATTGCAGCTTCAGACCCGACCATGTGGCGCGATGTGTTTCTCAACAACAAGGAAGCGGTTCTGGAAATGCTGGGGCGTTTCACTGAGGAGCTGGCGGTGTTGCAGCGCGCCGTGCGCTGGGGTGATGGGGAGACGCTGTTCAACCTGTTCACGCGTGCGCGTGAAGTGCGGCGTGGCATTATCGCTGCAGGGCAGGACACGGCGTCGCCGGACTTTGGCCGTGGGCGCGGCAAGAGTTGAAGCGGCCCGGCCCTTTGCGCATCTTTGGCTATGGTTCGCTGATGTGGCGGCCGGACTTTGAATTTGTTCAGGCGCGGCCCGCAAGGCTCATCGGCTTTCACCGGCGTTTGAGTGTGTTTTCACACCACTATCGTGGCACACCGGAAAAGCCGGGGCTTGTGCTCGGGTTGGACCGTGGTGGTTCATGTGTGGGGCTGCTTTATGATGTTGCTGAAGCGAATTGGGAAGGCGTGATCACCAAGGTGCGCGCGCGGGAGATGTTGGGTGATGCCTATCATGAGGCGCGCAAGTCATTTCTGGTTTTGGAAACGGCAGAACGGGTTGAGGCCATCACCTATGTGGTGCGGCGGCAGAGCGCGCAATATGTGCCAGCGTTGAAAACCGAAGAGTTGCTGCATTTCATCAATCAGGGCCATGGCACCATGGGATCGTGCCGCGACTATGTGGCCAACACCATCAAGCATCTGCGCCAGCTCGGCATCCATGATGCCGGGCTTGAGGTTTTCGCGCCGCATGTTTTGATGGGGCGGGAGTAAGGCTCAGGCCGCGAAGGAAAACTGCGCTTGCGGTTTTTCGCAGAAGCCCTTGGTTTCAAACGGGGCATCAGTGGCGCGGGCAAATTCTTCTGTTTTTTCGCCTTCAAGCGCTGTCGCCAGATCGCGGCGTACCGCTTCGGCGGCATCCGTGCTGCGGGCGAGGAGATGCACATGCACTTCGTCACAGTCGCGGAAATCGGGGCTCTTGGCGCTAGGCATCACCCCATCCCAGAAGGGCGCAAACCGCCCCACGCTTACTGCCACACGGGCCGAGCCCATGCGCTTCACGCCAACATAGATCGCACCGGGCAGGGGCGGGCAATGGTCAGGCTGATAGACCGAGTGGATGTAATTCTGGCCGGAAGCTCCACGCCAGTGCCAGAAACGCTCCAGCAACTCCGGGGTTTCGGCGGCGGCTGATTTGCAGATGGGTGAACCATGAATGAGCATGAGAACATCCATAGAACGCAATTTGGAACAAGTCAAGAACGATTTTCAACTGATTAGGCGGTTGGTGATCGCCTCGATTTCCGCCTCAAGGCGTTTTTGGAATTCCTTGCGTGGCAGGCCAGCTGGAATCACTTGGCCGAATTCAATCACGATGGTTCCGGGCAAGCGCAGGAATTTACGGCGTGGCCAGTGCTGACCGGCATTCAGGCCAAAGGGCAGGCATGGGACATTGAGGTTGGTGTAGAGCGCTGCGGCACCGGGCTTGTAATCCGGCGCTGCACCCACCGGGCGACGGGTGCCTTCGGGCATGATGATGATCTGGCGGCCACGTGCGATCTCCTCTTTGCCGCGCGCGATGAGATCCTTCAGCGATTTTGCGCCGCCGCTGCGATCAACACCGATCATGCGGAACTTGTAGGTGTAGGGCCAGCCGTAGATGGGGATGTAGAAAAGTTCCTTCTTCTCCACCATGCAAGGGTCGTTGAAATAGGTGGGTAGGGCGGTGGTTTCCCAGGCCGACTGGTGTTTGCCCGCCACCAGCAGCGGGCCTTGCGGAATGTTCTCGGCCCCACGCACCTCCACCTTGATATTGCAGATGACGCGCAGCAGCCAATTCACCGTGATGCCCCAAACCTGCAGCATGCGTATTGCATAAATGCGTGGCATCAGCAGAACGGGCGAGCCCAGAATGAGAAAGGCCACGAGCAGCACATAGAACAGGACGTTGAAGACGATCGAGCGCAGGAGGATCATGGCATGCTTCTTAGCATACGAGAGAGCGTGATGCGCGACGTCCAGAGCGCAATCAACGTGGCGGCGATCGGCACGAGCACGAGGGCCGCACCCACACGCAATTCCACGGCGGCGGGGGCGAAGACGAGGCTTCGGCCGGCTTCGGCCATCGCATCTGTGCTGGAACCGCCGAGGTAGAACAGGCCCGCGAAGGTGATGAGGCCCGCGATCAGACCGGCAAAGCCAGCGATCAGGCCCGTGGCAAGGAACTGTCTGTCGTTCTGCCGTGAGATGAATTTGTTTTGAGCTCCCATGAGTGCGAGAACTTCCACCGTGCCGCGGTTGGATTCCAATACCGCGCGGGCGGCAAATACCACGAGCATGACACTGGCGAGTGAAATGAGGCCGAGAACGAAAACGGCGAGCAGGCTCAAAGCATGGGCCATGCGCGACAGTTCGGCCTGCCAGCGGCGGTGGGTATCGAGGCTGGCATCGGGAACTTGTTTGGCGAGTTGTTTCTCCAGTGCCTTGTAGTCCGGCGGGCTGGTTTCGTTGATCGTGACACGGATGAGACGCGGCACAGGCAACTCATCCAGCGGCACTTTGCCGAGCCATGGCTCCAGTAGCTTTGCGCCGGCTGATTTATCTAGAGCCTCAGCTGCCACAACACCGGGGGCCGCTTTGAGGATCGTCAAGGCTTGCGCCAGTTCCTGTTCCATATCCGCACCGCTGCGCTGGCGGATCTGCACTGTTACCTCGCGCGAGATGCCTTGCGTCCAGGCACTGGCCGCTTGATTGATCAGAACCAGCGCGCCGATGGCCAGGCAAGCGAGATAGCACATGACCGCCATGGTGATGGTGAGCGAACGCAAGGGCGCTGCCCCATGTGGGAAAACTGGCGAAGGTTTCTCAAGCGCGGGATCGAGCATCAGGCGGCCTTCAGGCTTCCGCTTTCAAGATGCAGGGCTTTGCCGTGGGCCTGCTGGATCAATTGTTCATCATGGGTGGCCAGCAACACGGTGGTTCCCTGACGGTTCAGTTCGAGAATCAGGCGCAACAGGCGCTTGCCCATGGCTGGGTCTACATTGCCGGTGGGTTCGTCGGCGAGAATGAGGTCGGGCTTGGTCACCACCGCACGGGCAATGGCGGCGCGCTGCTTTTCACCGCCGGACAAAGTGTCCGGCCTGTCGGTCGCGCGGCCCTTCAGGCCCACCCAGTCGAGAAGGTCGAGAACGTCATGGGAATAGGCGGCAGGTTTTTGACCCATGGCGCGCAGGGGCAGTGCCACGTTCTCGAATATTGAGAGGTGATCGAGCAGCCGGAAATCCTGAAACACAACGCCCAAACGGCGGCGCAGCAGAGGAAGTTCAGAGATCGCGAGGTTGTTCACATTGCGCCCAAAGAGCAAGGCGTTTCCGCGGGATGGTTTCAGGGCCAGAAACAGCAGACGCAGCAATGAGGATTTGCCAGCGCCCGAAGCACCGGTGAGAAAGCGTAAATCGCCGCGCTGCAAAGTAAGATTCACATCGCGTAGGATTTCCGGCCCGGTGCCATAGCGCAGGGCCACGGATTGGAGCTCAATCACATTTCCGCCTTCGCTCATTAACCCTGCCTTAACCCTGTTTGCCGATAGCCTATGCCGGAAGCCACATTACCCGGCCGAAAAGCCGAATCACCAGCGCGCAGCCCAGAACATGATCGTTTCCTGCCCATCTTGCACCACCCGATATGACATTGGCCCCGAAGCCGGTGAAGGCTCATTCACTGTGACTTGTCAGGCCTGCGGCCACCGCTGGCGCGAGTTGCCGGTGATTGATCTCGAAGAACTGCCGCCCAAACGCGGGTTGCCCGCTGTGATCAATCACGACGCTTCGGATGGGCCTGTGCTGAATGTGCGCCGCCTGGTGGAAGCGGCCCGCAGCGCGCAAGAAGAATTTGCCCAGCGCCGCAAAGAGCGGCTGAAGCGCGCAGCAGGCTGGGGATCGTTTGCAGCTTGCGCTGTTCTGCCTTTGCTGCTCGCGGCCTGGATGCCAGAAGCGATGGTGACGGCAGCGCCCTATAGTTACAAGGCCTATCAGAAGCTGGGCTATCAGGTGAATGTCTACGGGCTCGATATTCGCCGTGTGGAACAGCAGAACCGCCAGATTGATGGCCAGCATGTTTTGATGGTTAAGGGCGAAATCAGCAACCCGACGAATGATATCCGCAAGATTCCATGGTTGCGGTTCACGCTGGTTGATGACGCGGGCAAGGAACTTTATGCGTGGACGCTTGATACCGCCTCGCGACCGCTGCGGCCGGGCGAGACAACGTCCTTCACCACGCGCGTGGCGGCCCCACCGGAACTTGCGAAGAACCTGCAGATTCGCTTTGCACATGCTGATGAAATCGGCTCAAATCAGGGATCATGAGCTCCATCACCATCGACGGGCATCGCATAGACGTCCTTTTTTCTGAAACCCAGATCGCCGAACGCATCAAAGGCCTTGCCGCCGAGATCGCGGCCACCAAGCCCAAGAACCTGCTGGTTGTGCCAGTGCTCAAGGGCAGCTTCATTTTCGCCGCCGATCTGATCCGCGCCATGCATCATGCGGGGCTTTCGCCGGAAGTGGATTTCATGATCCTGTCTTCCTACCGCAAGGCCACAACATCATCAGGCCAGGTTGATGTGCTGCGCGATATCGAAACCCTGGTGAAAGACCGCGATGTGCTGCTGGTGGACGACATCCTGGAGTCTGGCCGCACACTGGCTTATGCGAAAGACCTGCTTTCCGCGCGTGGGGCTTCTTCTGTGAAATCCGCCGTGCTGCTGTTCAAGCCTGGCCATTTGGCGGCTTCGATCAAGGCCGATCACTGCGCCTTCAATTGCCCCGATCTCTTCGTCGTCGGCTACGGCATGGACATGGCCCATCAGTTCCGCGAGTTGCCCTTTGTGGGGCATGTGGTGCAGTAGCTAGAACTTCTCTTTCAACAGCCGGTCAATATAGCTCTTCGACTCTTCATCCAGGCCTTCCTCATTGGCGCGGGTGCGGAGTTCTTCGAGGATCTCACGGGCGCGTTTCATGGCGAGCTCTGAAGGAACGAGATTCTTGTTGGGGCCAACTGAGGGGTCATGCGTGGCGCGGGGGCGGCCCAAGGGGTCATCCTGCCCGTTGCCGCGCTGGCCATTGGCGCCCATGTTGCCCTGGCCATCCTTCTTCATCTGCTCGGCCAGCTTGCCCATGCCTTCGAGCATTTTTCGCAGCGCCTGATTCTGCTGACGCAAGGCTTCGTCGCGCTGATCACCACGCAGGGATTGTTCCGCGCCATCCATGTTCTTGCCGGCGCCGCCCAAACTGTCGCCGCCTTCGCCAGAGCCCATGCCCTGACCCAGCTTGCCCAGCTGATCGCGCAACTGTTTCTGCTTATCGGCCAAGCCTTGGCCTTGGCCGTCCCTGCCGTCGCGGCCCATGCGCTGGGTTTCATCCATCAGCTTGCGCTGCTTGCCCATGAGACCTGAAAGGGCATCCATCTGATCCTGCCCGCCGGGTTTGCCGTTGCGCGACATCGATTTGCCGCCGGGTTGCATGTTCTGCAGCAGCTGATCAAGCTGTGAGAGCAATTGTTCGGCCGCATCCTTGTTGCCCTGTTTGTTCAACTCGCCAATGTCGTCGAGCATTTTTTGCAATTCTTCGGGCGTCATTGTCGGGCTCTGCTGTTGATCCAACCCGTCGGCCTGGCGCTTCTCGCCTTCCTTCTGCATCTGATCCATCAGCTTGTTCATGGCCTCGCGCATGCGGCGCATCAGCTCATCGATTTTTTCCTGTGGCGCGCCCTCGCGCAAAGCCTGCTGCAGCTGATCCTTCAGGTTCTTCAACTCGGCGCGCAAGTCGGTGAGGTGGCCTTCTTCTACGGCGAGGATCACCGGCCAGAAATCCTTCACCACATCCACCACTTCGTCAGGGCTTGAGGCGTCGGCGGTGCGCGCCTTGAGATTGGCGAGATTGACAATGAGGCCCGAATTGTCGCGGATGTCGACCGGATAGGTGAGCAGTGCATCCAACATCGTGGAAACATCCTGCGCGGCCTCAGGGACGAGAATTATTTTCTTGCGCTGTTCCACCAGCGCCTGCGCCAAGGGACGAATGAACTGGCGCTCGGGCAGCTTGAAGCGGCGCGGTGGCGTTGAGGTCTTGTGGCCTGCACCATCTTCGGCGGTCAGGACCATTTCAACAAAGAGGCCGGCCCAGGCGTGACCTGAAAGATCTGCGGTGGTGGTTTCTTCGTCTTCTTTCGCTCCGGGTTTTTTCAGGGCGATCTTGAAAGCAGGTGGATCATAGAGAAACACGCCATTGCTCTCAAAGCCCGTGCCACTTTCCTGTTCATCCGCAAGGCTGATTTCGGCGCTGATGGCCTTCACACCATAGTCATCCGAAGCTTTCCACTTCACGGCCAGCTTGCCCAGGTCAGCCGATTTCGGGTCTTCAACAAAATCGATCTTGGGCGCTGCGTCTGGGATCACGCTGAAATTATAGGCCGCCAATTCCTTCTCGCCGTCCATCACCTTGATGAGGGCGGGGCGGTCGAGCTTCACATCGGCTGTGAAGCCTTGATCATTCTTCTCAGTTTTGACCGAAGCGAGTTTCAGGGCTGCGTCACTGCCGGGGCCGAAAGCTTCGAGATGCGGCGCGGCAGCATTGCCGATGCGCAGGTTAAGGATGGAATTTTCGGGAATGGAAAGCTCACTCTCCTGCTTCAGCTTCTCTTGCATGGCGGGTGAGGTGAGCAGCAACGGCGGCTTGCCAGTGTAGCTGGGTGGCTTCAACCAGGCATCCAGCACCACGGGCTTGGGCGGAATGGGCGCAGTGAGCGCCAGCGCATTCTGGAAATTGGCGGAGAGATCGCCGGACCCGAGGAAGAAAGCCGCCAAAAGCGCCAAGCCGGCAGGTACGCGCAAGGCCAACGGATCAAACAGCCGCCAGCTTGAACGCGGGGGCGAGACTTTTAGATAATCCAGCGCAGCCAGCTTGCGGCGCAGATGTTCTTCCCAGATGTCGCCGCCGCCTGATTCCGCCGCTGGCACATCCTGCAAGCTGGAGGCCTCGCGATGTTGCAGTGCGTTTGAGGTTTCGAGTTTTCGGAGTGCAGCAAAATCAGAAACGGAGCGCAAACGGAACAGGGCTCGCAGGGAATAAATGAAGCCGAGGCCGAGCAGCAAGAGAAGGATCAAGGGCAAAGGGCGTGGCAGCTGAGCCATCGCGCCAGACCAGAGCAAGGCCAAAGTCACGGCTACGGCGACCATTGGCACTTGCAGCGCGGCCCACAAGCTCTCCCACTGCAGCGCCCAGCGTTGCAGGCGCAGCTTGAAAGAAAGCGGCTTAGGAAGAGGCGCAGTCATCGCGCCACTTCATACCATGATTTGGGCGGAAGAACGATTTTTCCTTCAGTCCGACAAGGGATGTGCCGCCTGAGATCTGAGGCGAGAATGGCTTTCAAGGAAAAGCCATTCCGCGCTATTCCTGCCAGGGGGCGAACTGGTCCATGCCGATCAATTCTTCGTAGGTTTGGCGTTCTCGCACCAAGGCCCATTTGCCGTCCTTCACCAGAACTTCGGGGATGAGAGGGCGGGTGTTATAAGTGCCGGACTGAACCGCGCCATATGCGCCAGCGGTCATGACCGCGAGAAGGTCGCCTTCTTTCACTTGCGGCAGGCGGCGGCCCTTCGCGAGATAGTCACCTGTCTCGCAAACGGGGCCGACGACGTCGGCTTCCATGCTTTGATCGTTGCGGCTTTCATCCACGCTGAGGATTTCGTGATAAGCGTCATAGAGCGTGGGGCGGATCAGGTCATTCATCGCTCCATCCTGGATGACGAAATACTTGCCCTCGTTTTCCTTCATATAGATCACGCGCGTCACCATGATGCCCGCATTGCCGACGATCATGCGGCCAGGCTCCAGCATGAATTTGAGGCCGAGGTGGCCTAGCGTGCGCTTCACCATTGCGGCGTATTCATCGGGGTGCGGTGGCACATCATTGGTGCCACGGTAGGGCACGCCAAGTCCGCCACCCAAATCGAGATGGCGGATGTTGTGGCCTTCCGCTTTCAGCTTGGTGACCAGTTCACCCATGAGCGTGAAGGCTTTTTCAAAGGGGGCCAGTTCCGTGATCTGGCTGCCGATATGCATGTCGACACCCACCACCTCGATATTGGGCAGGGCTGCGGCGCGGGCATAGACTTCCGAGGCGCGCAGGTATGTGATGCCGAATTTGTTGTCGGACTTGCCAGTGGAAATCTTGACGTGGGATTTGGCATCCACATCAGGATTGACACGGATGGAAACGCTGGCGCGCTGGCCCACGCGCTGCGCCACTTGGGAAAGCAGCTCCAGTTCGGGTTCCGACTCCACATTGAAGCAGACGATGCCCTCGCGCAAAGCAAAAGCCATTTCGCGCGCCGTCTTGCCCACGCCTGAAAACACGATCTTGCGGGCAGGCACGCCAGCAGCGAGCGCGCGGCGAAGCTCGCCCTCCGACACTACATCCATGCCAGCGCCAAGTGCGGCCATGGTTTTCAATACAGCCTGATTGCTGTTGGCCTTCACAGCGTAACAGAGCAAGTGATCGGTGCCCTTGAAGGCTTCGTCCATCACTTTGAAGTGCCGTTCCAGCGTGGCGGTGGAATAGCAATAGAAAGGTGTTCCGATCTCGTTGGCGAGTTCGGCCAGGTTCACGTCTTCGGCGTGAAGCACACCATTTTTGTAGGCAAAATGGTGCATCAGTTCACAACAGTTCCGGCTTTGGAGGGCGGCACGGGATCGCCGCGCACACCACACGCGGAAAGGGCAGAGACGCAGAGGCCCAGGATCAGGAGTTTCTTGAGAAGGCTCATCAGCGGTTCCCTTTCAATTTCTTCAGCCATGCCTTGGCCTCGCGCGCCACATTGGCGGGTGCGGTGCCGCCCAGGCTTTTGCGCGATTTGGCCGAAGCTTCAACCGAAAGCACCTTGAACACCGAAGCGTCAATGCTTGCGTGTACGGACTGCATTTCGGCCAGCGAAAGTTCTGACAACAGAACATTCTCCTTTTCAGCGAGTGCAACAATGCGGCCTGTGACATGATGCGCCTCACGGAAGGGCATTTTCAATTTCTGCACCAGCCAGTCGGCCAGATCAGTGGCAGTGGCAAATCCGGAATTGGCGGCGGCCAGCATCACATCCTTGTTGGGCTGCAAGTCACGCATCATGCCCGCCATGGCGGCGATGGCGAGCTGCATGTTATCGAGCGCGTCGAAAGTCTGTTCCTTGTCTTCCTGCATGTCCTTGGAATAGGTTAATGGCAGGCCCTTCATCATCACGGCCAGCGCGGTGAATGCGCCCATGATGCGGCCGGGCTTGGCGCGGATCAATTCTGCCGCATCCGGGTTGCGCTTCTGGGGCATGATGGAGGAGCCGGTGGTGAACTTATCGCTCAATTTTACGAAGCGGAACTGCGCGGAAGACCAAATGACAATTTCCTCTGCCAGCCGCGAGAGATGAATGGAGCAGATGGAGCATGCAGCTAGAACTTCCAGCGCGAAATCCCGCGCCGAGACACCGTCCATGGAGTTGCGCATCGGCGCGTCAAAACCCAGCGCCTTGGCGGTGGCCTTGCGGTCGATGGGATAGGACGTGCCAGCGAGTGCGGCTGAGCCGAGCGGGCTTTCATTCATGCGCTTCCTCGCATCGGTGAAGCGGCCCAGATCGCGCGACAGCATTTCCACATAGGCCAGCAGGTGGTGGCCGAAGGTGACGGGCTGGGCCGATTGCAAATGGGTGAAGCCAGGCATCAAAGTGCCTGCGTTCGCTTGCGCCTTTTCAGCCAGCGCCAGCATCAGATCCTTGAGGCCAGCGCAAATCTCATCCACGGCATCGCGCACGAACATGCGGAAATCCACCGCCACCTGATCGTTGCGGCTGCGGCCTGTGTGAAGCCTTCCGGCAGGTTCGCCAATCAGTTCCTTCAAGCGACTTTCCACGTTCAGGTGAATGTCTTCCAACTCTTGGCTGAACTTGAACTTACCGCCCTCAATCTCGGCCTTTACGTGGTCGAGGCCCTTGGCAATGGCGGCGGCGTCGGCCTTGGTGATGATGCCCTGCTTGGCCAGCATGGCGGCATGGGCCTTGGAGCCAGCGATATCCTGCGCGAACAACTTGCGATCAAAATCAATTGATGCATTGATGCGGGCCATTATGGCATCAGGGCCTTGCGCGAAGCGCCCGCCCCACATTTTATTGGTCATACCAAAACCTTATTCGAACCAAAGAAGCAGACAATGAAGAAAACCGCCCTCACCGCCCTTGTGGCCGCTGCCGTTGTTGTCTTTGGCATTTACTTGCTGAAAGGCCCGGAAGGCAAGGTGAAGATTGGGCCGGTTTCCGAGTCCATGCTGACTATGGCGGCCTTTGTGCGACACGATAGCCCGCAGGAAATCCCCGTCCTCACCTTCACGGATGCGACGGACGCGCAGAAGGATTCGGGCGTGTTCAAGGGCAAGGTGACGCTGCTCAACCTCTGGGCCACCTGGTGTGCGCCCTGCCGCAAGGAAATGCCGGAGCTCGCCAAGCTGCAGAAGGAACTGGGCGGGGTGGATTTCGAGGTGGTGGAGCTTTCCGAGGATCTTAAAGGCTATGGGCCTTCGGCCAAATTCCTGAAAGAGGTGGGGGCGGATAACCTTACGCTCTATGCTGATGTGAATGCCAAGGCGCTGGATGCGGTGAAAGCGCCGGGGCTTCCGGTTACATTGTTGCTCAACCGCGAGGGCCGCGAAGTGGGCCGTCTCATCGGGCCCGCACCCTGGGCGAGCGACGAAGCCAAGGCGATTATCAAGGGTGTGATTGAGAGTCACTGAGCGCGCGGCCCATCTCTTTCAGCCGCCAGCGCACGATCTCTTCGATCAGTCCCAGCGGCAGCTCTTCCTCATGCGGAAACTGGATGGTGCCTTTGCTGATCTTGTAGCCCTTGAGGCGAGGCGCAAAATGGGCGATGGGGCCAGAGGTTGGAAACAGGCTCACATGGTTTTTGAAGCCGGCGAAGTGCACCGCGTTCTTGCCCTTGAGCCGGAAGGTGGGGATGCCATAGCGGATGCAGCATTCGGCCTCTGGCATCAGCTTGTGGATCAGCTTGGCGATGGTCTTGAGGCGCTGTTGCACGGGCTTGGGGAAGGCGGCGATGTGTTCGGCAAAGGCTTGCATCATTTCACCGGAATGTGGATATCGATCTTGCCCTCGTCTTCTCCGTAAACTTCAAACTGTGGGCCATGGGCCACTTCGAGCTTGGCTTCGGGCAGGTGAGTATTGAAAATCGCGGCCCAGCTTTCGGGCAACTTTTCAACCGGGCCATCGTGGGTGAACACCGCCGTTCTGCGCGATGGGATTTGCAGCGTGTGCATATATCCCGGCACCTGGCCTGGATCTTTCACCTCAACGGCGCACATGTAGTCCATCTGGCCCTTGCCATCGAAATTGTGGCACACGCCGTAAGCCTTGAGGCCCACCTGGCCCGTGATCTTGCCGAAATCCTGCATGAAGACTTGCCAGAGTTCCTTGATCCCAGGGCCGGGGCCAACCGGGAAAGATTTGTTCCTGCCTGCAAGCGTGAGGGCCGGGGTGGTGAGGATGCGGAGGGGTTGATTCATGGGATTTAGATTAGCCGATTTCGCTAATCCCTCCACCCGTCATCCCGGCCTTCGCCGGGGTGACGGAATGAGGTGGAATGTGCTACCAACAAGCCATGAGGACATGGGTTTCGTTGATCGTCGCAGCGCTGCTTGTGGTTTATGCGGTGCATGGCGTTTGGAATGATGACCTTTACGTGCCGGGCCGCCACAGTGATGGTGTGCACTTGCACGGCGTTTGGGCTTGGGCAGGGTTGCTGATCACTTGCGCCCTAATGGTGCTGTCGGTGCCGACTTATGATGCGCGTTTCACCCCCTGGCGTTGGATTTCAGGAATAGTTATTTTTGTTGCCGGACTGGGCCTGGGCCTCTTTGCCCGCTAATTTGACTCTTCCCCCCTTTTCGCCTATGTGCCCAGCCATTCTGTCAGACGCTTGAACGATCTGATGCTAATTCATACATGCGGGGCCTAACTCGCGGGAGATGAACTGGCTCCATCCGGCAACGAGTTTCGTTCCCGGGTGTTTTTTCGTTTGGGCTTACGACACAGGGAATTTTGTATGTTTGAAACCTTAAGCGAGCGCCTGAGCGGCATATTTGACTCACTCACCGGAAGGGGTTCCCTTTCGGAGGCTGATGTTGATGCGGCCATGCGCGAAGTGCGGCGCGCCCTGCTTGAGGCGGATGTTGCGCTTGAGGTTGTGAAAACCTTCACCGAGAAGGTGAAAGAGCGTGCCGTTGGCGCCGATGTGGTCAAGTCGATCAAGCCGGGCCAGATGGTCATCAAGATTGTGCATGACACGCTGGTGGAAACGCTGGGGTCTGACCAATCGGCTTTGAACCTGCGCGCCTCGCCGCCGGTGGCCATTCTGATGGTGGGCCTGCAAGGCTCGGGCAAAACCACCACTACTGCCAAGATCGCCAAGCGCCTGCTGGAGCGCGAGAAGCGCAAGGTGCTGATGGCTTCGCTGGATACGCGCCGCCCCGCCGCGCAAGAGCAGCTGGAGATTCTGGGCCGCCAGGTGAAGGTGGACACGCTGCCCATCATCAAGGGGCAGGATCCGATCGCCATTGCCAAGCGCGCAATGTCTGAAGCCCGCAAGGGTGCTTATGACGTGGTGATGCTCGACACGGCGGGCCGCTTGCACATTGATGAAGAGTTGCTGGCCGAGGCCGCTGCGGTTCGTGACATTGCTAAGCCCAAGGAAACATTGCTGGTCGCCGACTCGCTCACCGGCCAGGATGCCGTGAATCTGGCGCGCAGCTTCGATGAAAAAATTGGCATCACTGGCATCGTGCTCACGCGTATCGACGGCGATGGCCGTGGCGGTGCGGCACTTTCGATGCGCGCTGTTACTGGCAAGCCGATCAAGCTCTTGGGCACGGGCGAAAAGCTGGATGGACTGGAAGATTTCCACCCCGACCGTATCGCGGGCCGCATTCTGGGCATGGGCGACGTGGTTTCTCTCGTTGAACAAGCTGCGCAGAATATCGACCATGAGAAGGCCAAGAAAATCGCCGAGCGGATGCGCAAGGGCGCCTTCGACATGAATGATCTGGCCGATCAGCTGAAGCAGATTCAGAAACTTGGCGGCATGGGCGGCGTGATGAAAATGCTGCCGGGCATGGGCAAGATTCAAAAGCAGCTGGAAGGCGTTGATCTCGACAAGACGGTGTTCAACCGCCAGCTGGCCATTATCGGGTCCATGACTAAGGCTGAGAGGCGCAATCCGAAGATCATTGATGGCAAACGGCGCAAGCGCATTGCGGCGGGCAGCGGCACCAAGCCTGAGGATGTGAACAAGCTGCTGAAGATGCATATGCAGATGGCCGACATGATGAAGCAGATGGGTTCTGGCAAGGGCCTGCTCGGCAAGATGATGGGCGGCAAGGCCATGCCATCGGAAGCCGAGATGGAAGCCATGCAGAAGGAACTTTCGGGCATGGATCCGAATGCGCTGCCACCCGAGCTGCGCGACATGATGAACTCCGGCGGTGCGTCTTTCGGTGCTGGCGGGGCCGCGCCGAAAATGCCCGACATGAATGAACTGATGAAGAACCTGCCTGGCGGCATGCCGAAACTTCCAGGACTCGGCGGCAGCCTGCCTGGGCTTGGCGGTTTCAATCCCTTCAAGAAGAAATAGACCGAACCCAACCAACCCGAACTTTGAATAGCAATTAAGGAGAACTACCCAATGGCACTGAAAATCCGTCTCGCCCGCGCTGGCACCAAGAAGCGCCCCTACTATCACATCGTGATTGCGGCCGCGACTTCACCGCGCGATGGCAAGTTCATCGATGTGGTTGGCGCTTTCAACCCGATGCTGCCTAAGGATTCGGCGGACCGCGTGAAGCTTGATGCCGCCAAGGCCGCTGAATGGATGAAGAAGGGCGCGCAGCCCACCGACCGTGTGCTGCGCTTCCTCGACAAGGCTGGCGTTGCCAAGCGCGATGCCCGCAACAATCCGAACAAGGCCAAGCCGGGCAAGAAGCGCACCGAGCGCGAAAAGGCCGCTGCTGATGCCGCTGCGAAGGCTGCTGCTGCCGCTGCTCCGGCTCCAGCCGCTGAAACGCCGGCTGCGTAATTCATCATGTCTGGTGGCAACATGATTCACGTTGCCACCATTCTTGGCGCCCATGGCATCAAGGGCGAAGTGAAAGTGAAAGGCCTGACGGGTGACCCTCAGGCTTTTGCCACTTATGGCCCGTTGACCGCTAATGATGGGCGTGTGTTCGAAATCGCCAAGGCCAGACACGCCAAGGATTTTTTCATCTGTACACTGAAGAATGTTGCGGATCGCAACGCGGCTGAAGCTATGCGCGGCATTGAGCTTTTCGTGGCGCGTGAGAAGCTGCCAGCCTTGAAGGAGGGAGAGGTTTATCTCTCCGACGTTCAGGGCAAGGAGGCTGTGGCAGATGGCAAAGTTCTTGGACGCGTGATCGGCTATCAGAATTTCGGCGCGGGCGAGTTAATGGAACTGGAAGGCGGGATGCTGATCCCGGTTTCTTTCATCACTTCCGTGGCCGATATTGTGACATTGAATTTGCCCGAAGGTTATTTGAGCGAAGAATGAGTTTTCACGCTTCCATCCTCACTTTGTTCCCCGAGATGTTTCCGGGCACGCTGGGCGTTTCGCTTGCGGGCAAGGCCTTGCGGGAGGGTAAGTGGGGCTATGAGGCGGTGGATATCCGTTCCTTCGCCACTGACAAGCACCGCACAGTTGATGACCATCCAGCCGGCGGTGGCGCTGGCATGGTGCTGAAGCCGGACATTCTAGCCAAGGCCATTGATGGCACACCCCATAAGGGCCCGCGCCTGCTGATGAGCCCCCGTGGCACACCCCTGACACAGGGGTTCGTGCGCGAGTTGGCAGCGGGCGAGGGTTGCATGGTGATCTGTGGCCGCTTTGAAGGCATTGACCAAAGGGTGATTGAGGCGCGTGGCCTAAGGGAAGTCTCGGTCGGGGACTATGTGCTTTCGGGCGGAGAGCCTGCGGCGCTGGTTCTGCTCGATGCCGTAATCCGGCTCTTGCCGGGGGTGATGGGGCACGACCAATCCCATGCCGAAGAAAGCTTTGAAGACGGGCTTCTGGAACACCCGCATTACACCAAGCCCAACAACTGGGAAGGCCTTGAAATTCCAGCTATTTTACAATCTGGCGATCACAAGGCCATCGCCAAGTGGAAGGCCGCACAGCGAGAGGCCCTAACCCAGCAGCGCCGCCCGGACTTGTGGGCCAAATATGTCAAGGAGCGGCCAAAGTGAGTGGCCGCTTTCCTTTTATTTTTCGCAGCGCTGA
>JANPHF010000117.1:0-3978 GCA_031424315.1 Aestuariivirga sp. | reverse complement strand
GGCGATCAAAATTAAAATGCGCTCCAACGCGTTAGGTTTGGCCACGTTGATAAAGGTCATCAAATGAGCGCGCTCGTTTTCTGCTTCGTCGAGCAGAATCTTGATCCATCCGCGATCATCTTGCATCCGCCGGAGAGATTTCAAGTGATTGAGCAATCCTCCCACCATGCCAGGTACCGCGGCAACCGTTTCAAGAACGACCGCGCGGTGGCCGTAACGGTGACGAAAGAAAGCATCGGCAAAAAATCGCATGAATTTTACGGCGCCGAAAGCGACATTGTCACCGAGGCCGACGGGTTTGTAGTGATAGACGCGGAGATCCGTTTGAGCGGTCATAAGGCGACTCCTCCTGAGATCTATTTCATCTCGATTTTAAGTGCTTCCGGTTTGTAAAAAAGAAATAACATGGCAATTGGCAAGATCACTATCCACCTATTGCAAGTGCAAAGGTTTCCATCACTCTCATCTGCAGGCGAGGGATCGGCAACTAGTTCCATCATGTCACGCTCTTCGAGGCGGAAGCTAGCAAACGAGTTCACGCAATAAAGGCCCAGCGAGTTTGTAACAAGCAATCTCAATCTTGGAAGCATCCAAACCCGTGGGCGTTGGATACTCCTCTTGCTTGCCATGAAAGACGCAAACAGAACGCAGCAGGATTGCTAGCTGTTCTCATTTTCAGGAATGGCACAAGGAACAAATTTCGTGCTCAGGCATTACAGCCACATAGCTTAATCCTGAAAGGAGAAAGACCATGGATACATACAAAGACCAAAGAATCCCTCCGACCGTCAAGTCGCAGACTGCAGCAGACGATGGTTTCAATGTGCCGCCTACCCTCAGCCTGAAACAGACCAATCAAAACTCGAATGGAATGATCGGTATTATCATCGCCGCCGTTGTGGCCATTGCCGCAGGCTACTTCTTATTCTCTGGTGGCACCAGCACTCGGACTATGGCACCGGCAGCAACTCAGAATAGCGCGCCCGCACCAGCTCCGAGTGCAACAGAAAAGGTCGCTCCTGTTCCAGCAACACCTCCCGCTGCCGGTTCAACTGCAGCACCCGCAACACCACTACCAGCAACTGGCACCGCGCCTGTGGCACCAGCGCAGTAAGTCAATTGCAAGAGAGCCTCTGCATCCAGAGGCTCTTTTGCTATCCAGGTCGCCTCGCAGTACTGACTTTGGCAAGTCTTGTTCCACTTCATGGGACACCATCGAAGTAGGGAGAAACGACGCACTTCTGGCATCAAGGATGACATAGGTCCTTGACCGTTCAGGTTCCTATTTCGAAACTTCTGTGTAAACGCGCCGTTACCACGTCAAGCGCGAGCCGGTTGATATACGAACACCTGGGCTGGTCGCGAGGAAAGTCTATGCTCTCTTTACGGCCCGAAGAATGAACAACAAAATACAAGCGCCAAGGGCGGCACTGATGATCTGCCCCAGTAGTCCGGCTCCCAGCGATACGCCAACCGCAGGAAACAAGAAGCCAGCTACGATAGCCCCGAGAATCCCCACGATGATGTCGCCGATGAGGCCGAATCCGCCACCTTTCATGACTTGCCCCGCAAGCCACCCCGCAACTGCGCCAATAATCAAAAATACAATCAATCCCATTATTATCTCCCGTTCGGTTATACTAGTGAGTTGAGGCTGAACTCATTGGAGCACAACGTCAACCGCTAGGAGGGGAAGCATTGATCAGTTGTTGGGCCATTATCGCATGCGCAGCCGAAATTGCCTTTACGTCCAGTGCTTCCATGTCACTTCTCTATTCCGGTGAAGAGGCCCCCTGCACATGTGGTGCTGTTTCGGTGACGCGTGGCTTTGGTTGGGCTCTTGGCAATGGCATTTTTTCGACAGCGCCAGCATTAAAGACCATTGCCAAGAGTGCGAAGCGTGTGACCAATCCTGGATTATCTGGGGAACTTTAGTGCTGCCCATTGCGTTGTCTGCGAAAGGCAAAACTATGACACAGGATTCACAATCAACTCCCGATATTGCATTTTTCCAAATTATCGGGATGACGCTCCTCGCACTTACGTTTGCGGTCGGTGCAATTACCATCGTCGGGAGTATGAAAGTCAGCGAACCATCGATGCTGGCCCAATCACTGGTTGGACATACAACGCCAAGCGACGGCGGCATTCTTAGCGTTGATCATTTGTGACTATAAAGGGCCTCAAAGGCGAAGGGGCCACACCAATTTGATCACCTGTGTCGTCAAAAGCGAAATTCACAACTGACAGCACATTCCGTCGCAGAAAATTGTTGGGAACTGGCTCGTGCTGCTAGTGCCAAAAGATGCCAGTCAAATGAACATCAAGGAGAGAAGCGTGGGGATGGAGAAGGTCGAAAAGTATTTCGCTGCCTTTGCAGCAAAGATATCGAAATGGGCGGGTAGTTCAACAGTCTTCATATTGGCCGCCACTTTGATCCTTGTGTGGGGCGCATCTGGGCCATATTTCGGTTTCTCAGCCAATTGGCAAACGATCGTAACTACCTGTACCACCATCTGCACATTTCTCATGGTCTTTACTATTCAAAACAGCCAGAATCGCGATGGCATGGCTCTTCAGATCAAACTCAATGAAATTATACGTGCGACGGGCGCAGCCCAAAATCGGATGATCAATCTAGAGGAGTTGTCCCATCAGGAGCTTGAGGACATGAAACACAAGTTTGCAAAAATTGGACAGCGTGCTCGCAAGAAAGCGCTTAAGGACGAGGTGCTGGGCACTGCGCCAGCAAAGAAACACACCTAAGTCGGCCAATCCTCGATGGTTAAAGCCGCATGAAGCTGGTTTCGTCACTGCCACACGGTGATGGAAAATTGGCACAGCCGCTTCCAAGGAACTACTAACCGTGTCCCGCGTTGTTTTCGGTACTCCAACCATGAAAGGACCTACCGATGGACAAGGATAGAGTTAAGGGATCAGCCAAGCAGGCGGCTGGCGCGATCAAGAAGGCCGTTGGCAAGATTACGGGTGACGTCAAATTGCAAGCTGATGGCGAAGCCGACCAGACTGCTGGCAAAATCCAGAACGCCGTTGGTGGCGTCAAGGATGCCCTGCGCGGCAAATAAGACATCGGCTCGGGTGCTGGATTGAAACACTGCATTGCAGTCAGTCAAACGGCGACCGGGCCCTTTTTGTTTTTAGACTCCTCAACTAGTTGGGCGGATGACCGAAAGCAGGGCAATTCAGGCCGAAGAAGAGCATCTGGAGAACCCCATTGGAACCCCATCAGTAAATCGGAAGTGCCGATTTTAATCTAAGCCATTGAAATGATTGGTGCCGGTTACAGGACTCGAACCTGTGACCCCCTGATTACAAATCAGGTGCTCTACCAGCTGAGCTAAGGCGGCCTGCCCCCGATCTAGAAGGCTTCCGCCGATCGGGCAAAAGGAAAGACGCGCGAGGGCGCTTCCCGTTTGCCGGGGCTAGCCCTTATATGCGCCGCCCAGCCTTATTCGAGACTCCATGCCCCGCACCCTGATCACCTCGGCCCTGCCCTACATTAACGGGATCAAGCACCTAGGGAACCTGGCCGGCTCGCAGCTGCCGGCCGATGTCTATGCGCGGTTCAAGCGGGCGCGGGGCGACGAGGTCCTGCTGATCTGCGCCACCGACGAGCACGGCACCCCGGCCGAGCTGGCCGCCGCCGTCGCCGGACAGGACGTTCGGACCTATTGCGACGAGCAGCACGCGTTGCAGAAGGCGGTCGGCGATGGCTTTGGCCTGTCGTGGGACTGGTTCGGCCGCTCCTCCAACCCGCCCAACCACCGGCTGACCCAGCATTTCTGCGAGGTTCTGGACAAGAACGGCCTGATCGAGGAGCGGGTCGATCGGATGATCTATTCGCTCGACGACAAGCGCTTCCTGCCCGACCGCTATGTCGAGGGGACCTGCCCCCACTGCGCCTTCCCCAAGGCCCGCGGCGACCAGTGCGACAACTGTGGGCTCCAGCAGGCGCCC
>JANPHF010000116.1:0-14052 GCA_031424315.1 Aestuariivirga sp. | reverse complement strand
GTCCAAAAAGCACGCGACCTTCATGATCATGGGGGATACCTGTACCCGCGCTTGTGCCTTCTGTAACGTAAAGACTGGCCTGCCGGATGCACTTGATTTGGGTGAGCCAGAGCGCGTGGCGGATGCGATTGCCCAGATGGGCCTCGCCCATGCCGTGATCACTTCGGTTGACCGGGATGATCTCGCAGACGGCGGTGCTGAGCATTTTGTCCGCACCATCAAGGCCATTCGCAAGGCCTCACCAGCGACAACCATTGAAATTCTCACCCCTGACTTTTTGAAGAAAGAGGGTGCTCTTGAGCGTGTGGTCGAAGCGCGGCCCGATGTTTTCAATCACAATCTGGAAACCGTGCCGGGGCTCTATCTCAAGATCAGGCCTGGCGCGCGCTATTTCCACTCCTTGCGTTTGTTGCAGCGGGTGAAGGACCTGGACAAGAACATGTTCACCAAGTCTGGCATCATGGTGGGTCTCGGCGAAACTCGCGAGCAAGTGATGCAAGTGATGGACGATATGCGTTCAGCCAATATTGATTTCATCACCATCGGCCAATATCTCCAACCTACGCGCAAACACGCGGCCATCGATCGTTTCGTTACGCCCGATGAATTCAAGTCTTATGAGACGATCGCCTATGCAAAGGGCTTTCTGATGGTATCGTCTTCACCTCTCACGCGGTCTTCGCACCACGCTGGCGAGGACTTTGCGCGGTTACGCGCTGCCCGGCTGTCTGCCTGATGCCGAAGGTTTCCGTTCGGCGCGCTGTGGCTCTCTCATCCGTGCAAGCTTTCTCCATTGCAGCGGATGTTGCCTCTTATAAAGATTTCCTGCCATTGGTCACGCGCTCCACCATTCGTGGGGATGTGAAGGAAGAGGGCAGAGTGAAACGCTTTGCAGCGGATCTGATGATCGCTGTTCAAAAACTTGGCCTGCATGAAAGCTTTACGAGCCAGGTCGTCGCTGATGCGGCAGCACAGACTGTTGTTGCAACATCGCATGATGGTCCGATGAAAGAGTTGCGGGCCGAATGGTCAATCAAGTCAATTGATGGCGCGCGCTCAACTGTTGCAATCAATATCGATTACCAGTTCAAAAACAGGTTGCTGCAACTGGCCGCGGGCCACATGATGGATTACGCGGTAAACCGTGTGCTGGAGGCCTTTGAGGCGCGCGGTCGGGCGCTTTACCCAGCCAGTGCATTGCCCAACATCTGAAGTGCATGATCGCGGGCCTGCTTGCGCACGGCGGCTCGGTCGCCTGAGAAGATCTGCATCTCGTGATGAATCACTCCACCCCTTGAAGCGCAAGCAAAGTGCACGAGCCCGACGGGCTTTTCAGCGCTTCCGCCAGCGGGCCCGGCGACTCCAGTTATTGCCACGGACAAGGTCGCGCGCGAGTGAGCCAGCGCCCCTTCCGCCATTGCTCGGGCCACCTCCTCACTGACCGCGCCAAACTGCCTGATCTGGGCAGTTGCTACACCGAGCAAGGCAGTTTTTGCGTCGTTGGAGTAGGTGACGAAGCCGCGGTCGAACATAGCTGAGGAGCCTGCAATATCCGTGATAGCAGATGCGACCATTCCACCAGTGCAGCTTTCTGCCGTGGCGATCAGTGCCTTTTGGGCGATGGCGTGCGCCACCAGTTCCTGTGCCGTCATGCTGGCAAACTCACTGTCACGGTTGCAAGTGCGGCCATACCTTCCTTGCGGCCAATGGCGCCCATCATTTCCGTGGTGGTGGCCTTGATGGCGATGCGATCTTGCGCGATGCCAAGTTGGCGTGAGATTTCAGCCTTCATCCTTGAAAGGTGAGGGCTGATTTTCGGGGCCTCCGCAAGGATGGTGATATCCACGTTGGCTATCTGGCCGCCTCTGGACTCCAGCAAGGAACGCGCCTTTGCAACAAAAATGGCTGAGCGCGCACCTTTCCATTGCGGGTCGGAGGGTGGGAAATGTGTGCCAATGTCGCTTTCACCAATCGCACCCAACAGTGCATCTGTGAGGGCATGCAGCGCCACATCAGCATCGGAATGGCCGTTGAGCTTATGCGTGTGGGGAATTTCTACGCCACATAGCCAGATTGCCTCGCCCGCTTCGAAGCGGTGGAAATCAATGCCTTGTCCAATGCGAGTTTGCATTGTTTGGGTCGCTCTTCGAAGTTCGGCGTCAGCCATGGCGATATCCTGCTTCGTGGTCAGCTTGCGATTCTTGGGGTCGCCGGGCACCAGACATATTTTGAGACCGGCAGCTTCGGCTACGCCGGAATCGTCGGTGAAGTTGTTGTGGCCTTCAGCAGCAGCTTGAGCATATGCGTGGCGGATGGCCGCAAATGAAAAGCCCTGAGGTGTCTGCACATTGAATAGTGCGCTGCGTTCCAAAGTTTTTTCGACGTAGCCATCCTTGGCCTGTTTGATGGTGTCTGCCACCCCCAGAGCCGGAATGGCGCCATCTGCGTTCATTAGAGCGGCAATGATATTGGAGATCAGTTCAGGTGACACAAAAGGGCGCGCCGCGTCGTGAATCAGCACAATGTCTGGTGTAGCAGTGGCGCAGGCCTCAATGCCGATGCGGCAGGATTCCTGACGTGAGGCCCCACCTCTTACGGGCATTTGAACATCAAAGCCACGCGCCGCCTCGGCAAAGCTTTCCTCTTGATCAGGGCCGATCACAGCTTGCACGAAACTCACTTGTGGGTGCTCAACAAAGGCACGCAAAGTGTGGCGCAGGACCATCTCGCCACCAATGTCTTGATATTGTTTAGGTCGGTCGCCGCCAGCGCGGGTTCCCGTTCCGGCTGAGACGATCACTGCTGCAATCTTCATAGCTCCGCCATATACCAGCGCCACGGTAAAGGGAACTTGGCTGCAACGTTTGACCGGAAAGTCAAAATAGTTCTTGACCGCAGTGCAGCAGAGTCTAATCTGCTCAAATATTGGCCTTTCAAAATTTCAGATTAAAAAATGGGCATAATGATTGGAAACCATAGGACCCGTAATCGGGTCTTTCTTGCGCCCATGTCCGGCGTGACTGACGAAGCCTTTCGCTCGGCTGCGCACGACGCCGGGGCAGGTCTGGTGGTGTCCGAGATGGTGGCCTCCGAAGAGCTGGTGCGCGAACGCCGCGACATGGTGCGGCGGGCGAGGGGCAGGCGGCGGGTTGCGCCTTTTGTGATGCAACTTGCCGGTCGAGAGGCCCTTTGGATGTCAGAGGGTGCCCGTGTGGCGCAAGACATGGGCGCCGACATCATTGATATCAACATGGGTTGCCCAGCCAGGCAGGTGACGGGCGGGCTGTCCGGCTCGGCGCTGATGCGCGATTTGGATCATGCTATAACTCTGGTAGAGGCGACGGTTTCGGCGGCCAAAGTGCCAGTCACGCTCAAGATGCGCCTCGGGTGGGATGAGCATTCGCTGAACGCACCGGAATTGGCACGACGGGCCGAAGCTGCCGGTGTTGCAATGATTACGGTTCATGGTCGCACGCGTTGCCAGTTTTATAAAGGCAAGGCCGACTGGCCCGCCATACGTGCTGTACGGGAAGCGATCCGGATACCACTTGTGGCCAATGGCGATTGCAACAGCCCAGAAGATGCCAGATCTATGATGCGGGCCTCCGGTGCTGATGCTGTAATGGTGGGCCGCAGCGCATATGGCCGGCCTTGGTGGCCGGCGGTTATTGCGGAGGGGTTGGAGAGCGGTTCAGGCAGGAGTGAACCTGGCCTGTCAGAAGAACTCGCAATTCACTGCAAGCATCAGCAGGATACGCTCTCTCTTTATGGCGTGACTTTGGGCAACAAGACCTTCCGCAAACATTTGGGTTGGGCCTTGGAGCGGCTGGAAGAACGCGGCCTGATTGACCGCTTAGCTCTTGCGTCAGCACGGCAGACGTTGCTGACAGAGAAGTCCAACGACAAAGTGCAACTTGGACTGATTGATCTCTACAGCTCAGTTGTGCCAGAGAAAGGCCTTGCGGCATGAGCGAGCAAGACCTTTGCCGCGCAGTGATTGAAGCATTGCCCAATCCACTTTTTATTGTGGACACTGAGAACAGGGTCACGCTTGTCAACGGTGCTTGTGAGGACTTCTTTCAGGCCAGTTCGGCTGTCTTGGTAAAGCACAAGCTGGAGGACTTGTTCCCGTTTGCCAGCCCGGCGCTTGAGGCCGTCTCGAAGGTGCGGGACGAGGGCGGCGTGGTCAATGAGTATGCGATTTCGGTAGGCGCGCCGCGTCTGGGTGGTGAGCGAGTGGTCGATGTGCAAACGGCGGCGATGAGCGACATGCCAGGAGCTGTGCTGGTGATGGTTCTGCGGCAATCGATGGCGCGCAAGCTGGATATGCAGCTTTCTCATCAAGGTGCCGCGCGTTCCGTATCCGGCATGGCTGCAATGCTGGCGCATGAAATCAAGAATCCACTTTCTGGCATTCGCGGCGCCGCTCAACTGCTGGAGCCCGGCTTGCAAGAGCAAGATCGCACGCTGGCACGCCTGATCTGTGATGAGACGGACCGGATCCGCAACTTGGTTGACCAAATGGAAGTGTTCTCGGATGAGCGCCCGCTGGAGCGCCAGCCCGTGAACATCCATGTGGTTCTCGACAGGGTGAAAAAGCTCATCAACGCTGGTGCGCATGACGGGGTAGCCTTGCTTGAGGACTATGATCCTTCTCTGCCCCCGGTTTCTGGAAACCATGATCAACTCGTCCAAGTCTTCCTGAACCTTGCGAAGAATGCGGTCGAAGCGATGGGCGAGCACGGCGGCCAACTGCTGTTGTCGACGGCCTTCAGGCCCGGCGTGAAGCTGGCTGTCGCGGGCAGCGGTGAACGCGTTTCACTTCCCCTGGAAGTCTGTGTGCAAGATGAAGGGCCAGGTGTGCCCGAAGATATACGGCCACATATCTTTGATCCCTTCATCACGTCAAAATCACAGGGTAAGGGCCTCGGTCTTGCCCTCGTTGCGAAAATCGTGCGCGACCATGGCGGTGTTGTGGAATGCATCGCGCGTGACCGCGGAACCTGTTTCCGCGTGTTGTTGCCACTTGAAAGAAAGTTGGAGAGGCCTGCGAAATGAATGCCAAGACCGTCTTGCTAGCTGATGATGACAGTGCCATTCGCACTGTTTTGACCCAGGCCCTGACACGCGCAGGCTATAGCGTGCGTTCGACTGCGACGGCGACTGCTCTTTGGCGTTGGGTGGCGGAGGGGCAGGGCGACGTGGTCGTCACCGACGTGGTGCTGCCAGACGAGAATGCTTTTGAAATGCTCCCACGCATCAAAAAGGCGCGGCCCAAGCTGCCCGTCATCGTGATGAGTGCCCAAAACACGATCATGACTGCAATTCGTGCAACGGAGTTGGGCGCCTACGACTATTTGCCCAAGCCATTTGATCTCAATGTCCTGTTGCAAACCGTCAATCGTGCCCTCGAACAAGTCAACAAGCCCACCCCGGCCAAGGCCAAAGAGTCAGGCGACAGCTTGCCGATCATTGGCCGCTCGGCGGCCATGCAGGAGATCTACCGTGTCATCGCACGGCTCACGCTGACCGATCTGACTGTGCTCATCATCGGTGAAAGTGGCACTGGTAAGGAATTGGCCGCGCGGGCATTGCATGATTTTGGCAAGCGCAGGCGTGGACCTTTTGTGGCGGTTAATATGGCGGCCATTCCACGCGAGTTGATCGAAAGCGAATTATTTGGTCATGAAAAGGGGGCCTTTACCGGCGCTTCGGCGCGCATGGCAGGGCGCTTTGAGCAGGCCGAGGGAGGCACGCTTTTTCTTGACGAAATTGGTGACATGCCGCTGGAAGCGCAAACCCGCTTGCTCCGTGTTCTCCAACAGGGTGAATATACCAGTGTAGGCGGCAATGCTCCAATCAGATCAAATGTCCGTATCATTGCCGCAACCCATCGGGATCTGCGCCAACTGATTGCTCAAGGGCAATTTCGTGAAGATCTGTATTTCCGTCTTAACGTTGTTCCGCTGCGGCTTCCGCCTTTGCGAGAAAGGACTGAAGACATTCCGGACCTGGTGCGCCATTTCCTGGCGGTGGCGGTGAACGAGGGCCTGCCACCAAAGGATATTGCCCCAGAAGCGTTGGACATTTTGGGCGACTACCGCTGGCCAGGCAATGTGCGCGAGCTTGAAAACCTTGTGAAGCGCCTTATGGCCATGGAGATTGACGACGTCATCGGGGCTGATGCTGTCATGGGTGAACTTGCTGGCGCACCACCGCCCCTCGCGGAATCCAAAGGGAATGGGGTGTCGCCAGAGACGATAACGGAATTCATGGAACAACATTTTGTTGGCTACATGTCTGGCTTTGGGGAAAAGTTGCCGCCCGATGGGCTCTATGACCGGGTACTCAATCAGGTTGAGCCACCATTGATCCGGGCGGTGCTTGCGGCCACGCGCGGCAACCAATTGAAAGCAGCTGAAGTGCTCGGAATTAATCGAAACACCTTGCGCGTCAAGATAAAGCAGCATCAGATCAAAGCATTACGTGGCTTTGCCTAGATCTAACGTGAGCAAATTGGATACGAAATCAGTTGTGGCATTTTTGACACAGAGGTGTTGAAAATCGGCCACAGGTGCAGGCATAATAGCCCAGCATGCTAAAGGCCTCTGACATTCAATTGAGCAATCGCATCCGCGGCCTTTCCGGCTGGGCGGCGGTCACTCTTGTGGCGATAGGCACCATCATCGGTTTTGCCACGTTCCTACTGCTAACCGGCGTTACGCCAATCAAACCGTCCAGTCAGAACATCTTCTACATGCTCATTGCCAACGGAGTGGTGGCAGTGGCCATGGTGGCCATGATCCTTGGTCAGGTTATTCATTTATTATGGGAGAGGCGGCGTGGAACGGCTGGTGCGGGGCTGCATATTCGGCTTGTTTCACTTTTCAGTGTTGTTGCGATCGTGCCAGCTCTGCTCGTGGCTGCATTTGCGTCTGTGACGCTAAACCGTGGGCTTGATTCATGGTTTTCAACGCAAACACGCGCCATCGTGGATACGGCTGCGACCGTTGCCGATGCTTACTTGACCAATGCCACTGAAGCAACACGCAATGATCTTGCGAATATCTCGGCAGACCTCGTTCAGCAGTTGCCGGACTTCAACAATGACCGACCCACTTTCTTGCGGCGGGTGGCCAGGCACGCGGCACTGCGCAACCTGGCGGCGATCTTTATTTTCAATGCCGACAGCAAGCGTATTGAAGCCAACATTACGGCGAACGACAACATCACCTTCATTGCCCCACCCGCCGAGTCGATTGCTCAGGCCGACAAGAGTGGCGAAATCGTGCTCATGCAGCCAGGCAGGGGTGGCAATTTGATCCGTGCGCTGATGAAATTGCAAGGTTACCCGGGTGATTACATCTACATTTACCGCCTGATCTCGCCCACGGTCATAGATCAATTGACCAAGACGCGAGATGCCAAGGCAGAATATGATATTCTGCAACAGCAGCGCGTCGGTGTGCAGCTCACATTCGGCCTGGTTTACGCGCTTGTAGCTTTGATATTCCTGTTGGCCGCGATTTGGGCTGGCATGTGGTTTTCTGATCGTTTGGTGCAACCTATTGTGCGTTTGCTCAACGCGTCGCGCGACGTTGCGGGGGGCGATTTCAATGCCAAAGTTGCTGTTATTGAAGGCCCAGGAGACTTGCAACGCCTGTCGCAAACTTTCAATTTCATGACCGACCAGATTGCCCAGAGCCGCGATGAGCTCGTTCACACAAACGAGCAGTTGGACGAAAGGCGCAGGTTCACCGAAGCCATGCTGGAAGGGATTTCGGCCGGAGTTGTCGGCATCGGTCCGGATCATAACATCACCCTTGTGAACCGTTCCGCGCTTGCACACCTTGGGGCAAGTGATGCCGATTTGATGGGCAAGCCTATTGAAACAGCTTTGCCTGCATTTGCGGAACTGTATCACGTTGCTCTTGGTCGGCCTACGGGATCAGCCGACGGGCAAATTGATCTGAAGGTGAGGGGGCAGGAGTTGAGTTTTATCGTCAGGATTACGACTGAACTTGGTGGGGAAGTCGCACATGGTCACGTGTTAACTTTCGACGACATTACTCAGCTTGTTTCGGCCCAACGGAATTCGGCATGGTCTGACATTGCGAGACGCATTGCGCACGAAATCAAGAACCCACTGACGCCCATCCAGCTTTCAGCTGAACGATTAAAGCGAAAATACTTGAAAGAAATCCACACTGACAGACATGTGTTCGAACAGTGCACTGATACCATCATTCGTCAAGTTGGCGATCTTGGTCGCATTGTCGATGAATTTTCCTCTTTTGCTCGCATGCCATCGGCCGTTCCAGAAATGAATAACCTCAATGAACTGGTGCGTGAGGCTACAGTTCTTCAGCGGGTGTCTGCGGCCGATATTGATATTGAACTCGAGTTGGCCGAGCCCGCTCCGACGTTCCCGTTCGACCGCCGCCTCATCACACAGGCTGTGACCAATCTTGTTAAGAACGCACGTGAGGCTGTTGAAGCGCGGGCCGATCAATCGCTGCGTGGAAACATTACAATTGAAACCGGGCTATCCGGCGCGTGCCCGGTGATGCGGGTGATTGACAATGGCATTGGCCTTCCCGTTGAAAATCGGAGCCGGTTGGCCGAACCATATATGTCGACACGCGAAAAAGGCACAGGCCTGGGCTTGGCGATCGTCAAGCGAATTATGGAAGAACACGGCGGGCGGCTGTTCCTTTCTGATGCGCCTGGCGGGCAGGGGGCAATGGTTGTACTAGAGTTTGCGCCGCAGATTCAACGTACCCAGGAGGTAGCTTGATGGCAGCTGACATCCTGATCATAGATGACGAGGCCGATATTCGCGAATTGACGGCGGGCATCCTGCAGGATGAGGGCTTCGAAACGCGTCTAGCCCACAATTCAGATGCCGCCTTGGCCGAGATCCATCAACGCAAGCCTTCAATGGTTATCCTAGATATCTGGCTGCAAGGATCGAAGTTGGATGGGTTGGATCTGCTGCTTGAGATCAAACACCAACATCCCGGATTGCCCGTCGTTATCATATCAGGGCATGGCAACATTGAAACTGCGGTGGCTGCCATCAAGCGCGGCGCCTATGAATATGTTGAAAAGCCTTTCAATGCAGACAGGCTGCTCGTCGTCGTTAATCGCGCACTGGAAGCCACCCGTTTACGGCGCGAAAATGAGGAGCTCAAGGGGCGGTCGGGCCTCGATGCCGAATTGCTGGGACAATCACACGCAATGCGTCAGTTGCGCGCCTCGATCAAGAAAATCGCACCTTCAAATAGCC
Organism: Aestuariivirga sp.; assembly: GCA_031424315.1. Taxonomy (GTDB): domain Bacteria; phylum Pseudomonadota; class Alphaproteobacteria; order Rhizobiales; family Aestuariivirgaceae; genus Aestuariivirga. The sequence continues at coordinate 4,763 of JANPHF010000116.1, read as the reverse complement.
GTGTGCTGATCACTGGTCCGATGGGGGCGGGCAAGGAACTTGTGGCGCGGCTGTTGCACACGGCATCATTGCGGGCTGATCGGGCCTTCGTCGTGCTTGGCGCGGCGGCCATGGCGCCTGACCGCATGGAAGAAGAACTGTTCGGCGTGGAAGCAAATGGTGGCCAGGCGGCCCGCATTGGTGCCTTGGAAGAGGCGCATGCAGGAACCCTCTATATCGACGAGATCTCTGACATGCCTCTGGAAACCCAGGGCAAGGTATTGCGTGTTTTGGTTGACCAGACTTTCCAGCGTGTTGGCGGAACCAAGAAAGTCAAAGTGGATGTTCGTATCATTAGTTCCACTGCGCGGGACTTGCATTCATTGATCAGCGCGCAGGTCTTCAGGGAAGATCTGTTCCACAGGCTGGGGGTCGTGCCGCTGCGTGTGCCGGGGCTTGATGAGCGCCGTGAGGACATACCTGATCTCATTGATTTTTTCGCGCGCTCTTACGCAATGTCCTCCGGACAACCGCTGCGGCGGTTTGCGACCGAGGCGTTGATGTCACTGCAGACGCGCGACTGGCCGGGCAATGTTCGTGAACTTCGCAATAACGTCGAACGTGCCTTGATCCTTTCGGCGGGGGAAGTCCTTGAGGAAATCGGAGTGCAGTTTGTTACGGCGGAAACTCCGGCGAACGGCTCTGTCTCCGCAGGCTTCTCACAAGACCAGCTTCTGGGGCTGCCTTTGCGCGAGGCACGCGATCTTTTTGAGCGCGACTACATTGCCGCACAATTGTCACGTTTTGGCGGGAACATCTCTCGTACGGCCGGATTTATTGGCATGGAACGCTCCGCTTTACATCGTAAAATCAAGATGTTGGGTCTCGCTTCTAGAGCCCAGGAAGATCCGCCGGAATAGCGCATGGGCAAGGCAGACTGAATCATTTATGATCTGTTTGTTTCCCGGCAAACCAATAACAAGATGGCTTAAGTCATGGCACAAGAAAAACAACAAAACTTGCAGGACACGTTTCTCAATCACCTGCGCAAAACCAAAATTCCTGTCACCGTCTTTTTGGTGAACGGCGTGAAATTGCAAGGCATCATTACCTGGTTTGACAATTTCTCGATGTTGCTGCGCCGTGATGGCGTTTCGCAGCTGGTATACAAGCACGCGATTTCCACCATCATGCCGGGCGCGCCAATCACCCTGTTTGAAGACGAGCACAACGGCCAGTGAAGGGCACCGGTGTTGATTTTCAGCGCGAGGGGCCAGAGGCCACGCGCGCCATTGTGCTGCATGTTGAACGCAAGTCCAACAAGGCCTCAACCGCATTTGACCGCGACGCGGCTTCCAAGCTTCAAGAGGCCATGGGCCTTGCAGACGCCATTGATCTTGAGATTGAGCTTGCGCTGATTGCGCCACTAGTGGCGCCACGCCCGGCTACCTATCTCGGTTCCGGCAAGGTTGAGGAAATTGCCGCCAAGGTGAAAGAAACTGAAGCGGAACTAGTGATCGTCAACGCGCAGCTTTCGCCCATCCAGCAACGCAATCTGGAATCGGCATGGAATTGCAAGGTTCTGGACCGAACTGGCCTTATCCTCGAAATCTTTGGACGCCGCGCGTCAACAAAAGAAGGTTCCTTGCAGGTGGAACTGGCCCATTTGCAGTATCAACGTTCTCGCCTTGTAAGGTCATGGACCCATTTAGAACGTCAACGTGGCGGTTTCGGCTTTCTCGGCGGCCCGGGTGAAAGCCAGTTGGAAGCAGACAGGCGGATCATCCAGGAACGCATCGCCAAAATAGAACGTGAACTCGATTCCGTTGTGAAAACTCGCGATCTGCACCGAAAGGGTAGGGAGCGTGTACCCTATCCGGTTGTATCGCTAGTCGGCTATACAAATGCGGGCAAGAGCACCCTGTTTAACAAGCTCACCAATGCGAATGTTCTGGCACAGGATCTGTTGTTTGCAACTCTTGATCCCACCATGCGGAACATCACGCTGCCATCGGGGAGAAAGATCATTCTTTCAGATACGGTGGGGTTTATTTCAGAATTGCCGACAACGCTGATTGCAGCTTTTCGGGCCACGCTTGAAGAGGTTCTGGCGGCCGATGTGATCCTCCACGTGAGAGACATTTCACATGAGGAAACCGAGGCGCAGGCCCATGACGTGTCGCATGTTCTGACAGAACTTGGGCTTTCGGACGAACAGCGCGGCCATATCATTGAAGTTTGGAACAAGGCCGATTTGCTGGATGGCTCACACCGTACAGGTATGCTTGCGAAGTCCGACAGGCGCAACGACGTGGCTTTGGTTTCATCGCTCACGGGCGATGGCATTGATCACTTGCTTGATCTGGTTGAACTCAAGCTGGCTAAGACCAGCACGCTTTATGATCTGACGCTTGCCGCTTCAGATGGTGCAGGGCTTGCCTGGGCGCACCAACGGGGAGAAGTGGTCGACCGGAAGGCCTTTGCCGACGGCCGCACCAAACTCACGCTGCGCCTTGATGAGAATGCAGCGGGGCAGGCCTCGGCAAAATTTGGCAAGGCGATCAGGGCGAGGAAATAGTGGCCCGCTTTGCGGCTTTCCTGCGCGCCATAAATGTTGGCGGAACGGGCAAACTGCCGATGGCAACACTGCGAAATCTGTGTGTTGGTCTGGGTTTCGAAAGTGTTCAAACTTATGTTGCCAGCGGCAATGTTGTTTTTCACACTTCGCTTCCAAGGCAGAGTGCCAAGGCGCTACTAGAGGCAGCAGTTGCCAAAGCTCTTGACAAGCCTACCACAGTATTTCTGCGTGAGGCCGGAGAACTCGAAAGCATTATTTCTGCAAATCCATTTTCTGAGGCCGAGGGTGGCCGGCTCTTAGTTATTATCCACGAAAACCCCGCCGCCATGATGATCTCCGAGGCTAAAAACCGGAAAGACGAACAATTAGCCCTCGGGCCTGGATGCATCTTCGCGCACTATCCTTCGGGCATGGGACAGTCAAAACTCAAGATTCCAGGTGCAGAACAGGGCACGGCCCGCAATATGAACACGATCCGTGCGGTATTGGTGCTGATGAAGGATTAGGCTCTTTCAGCAGATTTTGCAGCGTTCCAGAGGCCGTCCATTTCCGCAAGATCGGAGTCTTTGGGTTCTCGACCCCGTTTCGCCAACTCCATTTCAATAAACGCAAAACGGCGCTCAAACTTTGCGTTGGTGGCACGCAGAGCCGCCTCAGGGTCTATGCCCAAATGCCGCGCGACATTGGCTAGAGCGAAGAGCACATCGCCAAATTCCTCGGCCTTCTTGTCGGCGGGCGCATCCTTGAACTCACCGATCTCCTCTGCAATCTTTTCATAAACATTTTCCACCGAAGGCCAATCAAAGCCGACTTTGGCGGCCTTAGCTTGCAGCTTGAGCGCACGCGTCAATCCGGGCAGGGCCTTGGGAACTGACGCCAAAACGCCTTGCTTAGGTTCACCAGCGCGCTCCTTGGCTTTGTTGGCCTCCCAGAAGCCTTTCTGCACACCCGCATTGCGAGCGGCTTGATCGCCGAACACATGAGGGTGGCGCCGGATCATCTTGGTGACCACGGCTTCAATCACGTCGTCAAAGCCAAACGCGCCAGCCTCCGAGGCCATCTGGGCATGATAGATGGGCTGGAACAGCAGGTCACCCAATTCGTCCTTGAGGGCGGCCATATCGCGCTTCTCGATTGCGTCGGCAACCTCATAGGCTTCCTCGATAGTGTAAGGTGCGATGGTCGAGAAATTTTGCTCCAAATCCCATGGGCAACCCGTTTGTTTGTCACGCAATGCGGCCATCACGGCTTTGAGCGTTTCGATGGAGCGGGGGTTCATTTGGGTCGGATCCGTCCTGTCTGACACATCAATCCTCCGTTCGCATAATATATATTATGGAATATTTGTGACGATCCTTGAATGAACGAAATTCTAGCCCCATCAATGGATTAAGGCGCATCGCTCACATCCAGGCTTAGCCCATCGTAAGCTGGCACAATGCCCCGAGGCAGTTGCTTCCTGAGTGCCTCAAAGTCGATATCGACATGCATGTTGGTGATCACGCTGCGCTTGGGTTTCAACTCCGCTATCACCGCCAGTGTTTCCTCGAGCGAATAGTGGCTGGGATGCCGACGATAACGCAGCGCGTCGATGATCAGCAAATCCAGGCCCTGCAGCGCGGCCTTGGCTTCATCTGGCAACCCGTTGACGTCAGGCACATAGGCGGTACGGCCGAAGCGGAAGCACAGCGCCATGATGTTGCCGTGCTGCACCGGAATGGCCGTTGCAGTGATTGAGCCTCCCGGACCGTGGCTTGTCACGTCGGCCATTGGCGTGATCTCGTTCAACTCGGCAATTGCCGGATAGTCATTGGCGCTGACGAAGCAATAAGCGAAGCGGGTTTGCAGCGTGCGCATCGTGCTAGCGTCGGCCCAGAGCGGCAGACGTTTCTTCTGCATTAGGAAGAATGGCCGCAAGTCATCGATTCCGTGCGTATGGTCAGCGTGGTCATGGGTGTACCAGACGGCATCCAAGGTAGGCACTTGCGCCATCAACATCTGTTCCCGCAGATCCGGCGATGTATCGACGAGCACGCGCGTGGCACCTTGCGGGCCTAGTCGCGTGGCCAAGATGGAACAGCGGCGGCGGCGGTTCCTCGGGTTGGCGGGATCGCAAGCGCCCCAATCGTTGCCGACACGCGGCACGCCGCCAGATGAACCGCAACCCAATATGGTTAACGCCAGCGTCATGCCGCGTGGCGGAAAG
>JANPHF010000115.1:0-2694 GCA_031424315.1 Aestuariivirga sp. | reverse complement strand
CTACGGCGACGATTTTTTCCTGGGGTTCCTCTGGCGGCGGCGTCTCTGCCGTCACCGCCTCGCCGGGAACACGGTCGTCGATTTTCTTGGGCCTGGCGCTGGCTTGCACCACCTTCGGCTTATCGTCGCCAGTCATTGTGGCGGCGACGAGCTTTGGCGATGGCGCCGCAGCCTCGGGAAGGGCTGAGGCCTGGGCGGCGGCATCGGCAATCGTCGCCGTGGCCATGCCGTCGGCGGGCGCGCTCACAACCGCTGGCGCGGTGCCATCCAGCACCGCAAGATGGACCCGGGCTGGCTCATAGGAGGGATTGGCGGCAAGCGCCTGGGTCAGCGCGTCACGGGCGTTCTGCGGACGGCGCAGTTTTTCATAAGTAAGCGCCTCGGCGAAATAGACCCGCGCCGGATCGGGATGGTTGAAGCGCAGGGCCTTGTCGAAATCGGCAAGTGCAAACAGGTGCTGCCCGCTGTCGCGCAATAGCGTACCGCGGCTGTAATAGGCATGGGCGAACTGGCTGTCGAGGAACAGGGCGCTGGTATAGTCTTCGATGGCCCGCGAGGCCTTGCCGGTCTTCTGGTACGAGAGCCCGCGATTGTAGAGAGCCAGCGCCCGGAGCTTTCCCGACATGGCATCAAGGCGCATGGCGGCGGTATAGTCGTCGATGGCACGCTCGTGCTCGTTGAGCCTCTGCCAGGCAAGGCCGCGATTGAGCAGCGCATTGGCCAGAACCTCGGGCTCAAGCTGGCGCGATTCGATGGCCTGCGTATAGCGTTGAATCGCACCGGTGGCGTCGCCCCCCTGTAGCGCCTTGTAAGCCACCGAGACAAGCTTGGTGCTGGAAGCGGGTGTGGCGGCGGCCGGACCGGCTACAGCTGCGCTTGCAGCAAGGAACACGGAACAAACAGACGCAAGGACTACAGTACGGGTGCTCATGGTTCCCGATCATGCGAGATTAGGGTTAAGAAGCGGTTTCCCGCCACGCCCCGAAAGCTTGCGATTGCCTTAAGGCGGCAATCGCAACTGTGCCTTTTTTGGACGGCGGAGCGGTTCGGGCGGGAGAGGGGTTAGGCTGGCTTTGTGAGGACTGTCATTGTGATACTGGAATGTGATCCCAGTAGACCGGCAAGGGGGCTGTCAAATCAGTGCGGCGGTTCCTATTGGAAGCGCGAGTTGATGCGCACATCATGTCGAGCATTGAAACTCGTGGAAACACACCCCTCATCCGCCCTGACGGGCACCTTCTCCCACACAATGTGCGGGAGAAGGCTGATGCGGCCTTCTCCCGTCGTGAGATGGGAGAAGGTGGCCGGAGGCCGGATGAGGGTGCGTTCACACGCTCTCAAATATTCGCACTCTGAGGTCCTCTGAACCGGCTGCCGAAAGCAAGCCAACTGAAAGTTGGCGGAAGCCTGATGTGGCCTTCTCCCGTCGTGAGATGGGAGAAGGTGGCCGGAGGCCGGATGAGGGTGCAAAGAATATTTCGGTGATGCCTATCGTCAGTTTTAGGCAAGCAGAAACTAAACATCTGGGAAACCTACAGTTCAATAGAATTAGAGATTCGGTACAGGGTGCTTGCTATTCAACCACGCCGAACCATCTTGTCAAAAATCATGAACATATATCCATATGATATATAATAAGAAAACAAGTCATCAACATCCCGATGGCAATAGTTAAAACAAGAACTAGGAAGCAAGCAGGTGTTTCCGCTATGTTCAGAACTAACCTAAGACACCTAACGGAGATTCATATGACCGCTAAGTTGCTTATTGATTTAAAAGCCCGCTCCTTGGAGGTTGAAGGGGATATAGATTTCGTCAGGGATGTATATTCAGATTTCAAGGACTTTTTGGTCCATTCAATGGCCGAGGTGCCAGAGGGCGCAGACGACGAATCTGCTAGTGGAGAAAGAGAAAAGTTATCATCGCCTAAAACACGCAGAAGAAGTGCCACTCGGACGACAACGAAGAAGGCAGCGGGGACTGACACAGCTGCGATCCAGGTAAACCCTGACAATCCTACGCTCGACAAGAACTTGAATACCACAGGTATTGTGGAGTTCTATTCACAGTTTCAACCCAAGAACCATCCAGAGAAGATTCTTATTTTCGCTAGATTTTTGAAGGATAGCCTGGGGTTGGAAAAGGTTAATGTGAACGAGATCTATACCTGTTATTCAGCAGTTAGCGAAAAGCCTGCTGCCGCATTTGCCCAATCTTTCAGAGACACTAGCAGCAAGAAATTTGGGTACATCGACTACAATTCACCCACGGATATTGTTTTGACTTTCATAGGCAATCGCTATTTTGAGCATGAATTGCCAAGAGTTAGTTGACATGGACCTGCTTGACCGCTTGGCAGAGTCGAACGCCTTCAAAGGTTGTCAAAAATCAGAACAGGCTGAAATGCTGGTTTGGGCATTAGCAAGATTAAACCATACTGAAAACGGTGTTTCACTCGCTGAAATATGCGATGCATTCCACGACCTACAACTCGCTCGCCCCAATGCGAGCAGGCTGAAAGAAGAATTCCGCAAATCTCGGAACATTCGAAAGCTGCAGCTGAATCGCTTTGCAACTACGAGAGAATTTGCAAAGAAAATGTCCGAATTGATTGTCCTACCAGTTGCTGTAGAGAAAGATGTTTTGGACGTGGATGAGATAGAATTGCCTCCATTCGTCGATCCACAACGTTTG
>JANPHF010000114.1:0-28775 GCA_031424315.1 Aestuariivirga sp. | reverse complement strand
CCTGAAGGCATGGCGGCGGTGATGGCCACAATACGCTCATCCAGCTTTGCTTCTTCCACCAACGCATTGCCGAACACCTTGGTGTAGGCCGGCGCATTGGAGGCGGGCTTGGATTGCTCGCCCGTGATCACGTTGAACTTGTTCACGCCGTGATACTTGTCAGCGGCAGCCTCAGCGGGCGGATAGCCCTTGCCCTTGCGTGTGACGACATGGATGAGCACAGGGCCGGTGGCATTGTCGCGCACATTGCGCAGCACAGGCATGAGGTGATGGAAATCATGTCCATCAATCGGGCCGATGTGTTCGAATCCCAATTCCTCAAACATGGTTCCACCAGTCACAAAGCCGCGCGCGTGGCCCACCACGCGGTGAATGGTGCGGTCAACTTTCTCGCCCAAAGCGCCAACGATCTTTTTGCCGATGTCGCGCGCGCTGTTGTAAGTCTTGCCAGTGGCAAGGCGCGCGAGATAGGCGCTCATGGCACCCGCAGGCGGAGCGATGGACATGTCGTTGTCATTCAGTATCACGATCACGCGGGCATGAAGTGCCCCTGCATTGTTCAGCGCTTCATAGGCCATGCCGGCCGACATCGCGCCATCGCCAATCACCGCAATCACATTGCGCTTTTCATGTTTCAGATCGCGCGCCACAGCCATGCCGAGGCCCGCTGAGATCGAAGTGGAAGAATGAGCTGCGCCAAAGGGATCATATTCACTCTCGGCGCGGCGGGTGAAGCCCGAAAGACCGCTCTCCTGGCGCAAGGTGGGGAAGCGCCCACGGCGGCCAGTCAGAATCTTGTGTGGATAGGCCTGGTGGCCCACGTCCCAGATCAGGCGATCATCAGGGGTGTTGAACACGTGGTGAAGAGCAATGGTGAGTTCCACTACGCCCAAGCCCGCTCCCAGGTGGCCGCCGGTTTTTGAAACGGCCGAGATCATGTCCTCGCGCAGTTCTCTGGCGAGTTGCGGCAGTTCTGAATCGGGAATTTTACGTAGATCTTCTGGCGATTGAACCTGGTCAAGCAGCGGGGTCGTGGTCAAAGTGAAACTCCTGCGGCGCGTATCTATACTGGAATTGTGGCGGGTGCGAGTCCCGATCTTTGCCGCTCGTTGCCTGAATTTGCCTTAAGTTGCAGGCAATTGCCGCGTCTGACCGCGCCATTCCAGTAGCAGATGGATGAACAGCGCTAGAAACACCACGCCGCCTCCCAGGATGGTGCGGGCGCTTGGCACTTCGCCATGCACAGCCCATACCCAGACCGGAGCGAGAACCGGTTCCAGCGTGCCCAGCAGTGCCGCAAAAGGCGCAGGGATCAACCGTACACCCATTGTGAAGACCGCAAGGCCAGCGCCGAGGTTGATTGCGCCGAAAGCCACAAGCAACAAGAGATCGCTCGGCGAGACTGAAAAACTCTGCACCCTCGTCGCCGCAAAAAGGCCAGCCATGGTGGTGGCGAGGCATACTGCGGGCAACATCCTCACCTCAGCATGATGGCGCGAGATCACTGTTGCGGTGGCAAAGCAGAACGCGATGAGGATGGCCAAGCCATCGCCCATCGGCGAGACGGCCCCATCTAGCGATTCCGAAACCATGATGCCGACGCCTGCAATCACTGCGGCGATGGCCAACTGCGTGGCGACAGACACTTTCTCGCGCAGCACGAACCAAGAGATCAGCGCGGCCAGCAGCGGCACACCGGCCTGGATGAGCAACACATTGGCGACCTTGGTGTAGCTGAGCGCCACCACAAAGGATGTGGAGGCAATCGCAAAGCATGCCGCCACCGCATAGCCCGCCCAATTCATGCGGCGGAACATATCTGCCGTTTGACGTGGGCCTTCGGTGGTCAGCATGAAGACGAGCAGGAACACCGCGGCAAAGAGCGAGCGCCAGAACACAATCGTCCAGGAATCCTGCACCGTAAGAAAGCGTTGAATAGTGCCGCCGATGCTCCACAACAGCGCAGATGCAATGACGAGTGCCGTTCCCTTGTTGCGGGCCTGCATTGTTAGTTCCACGTCTTGTTAGGTTGCATGGCAGATTTAGAAACCAAGGGCCTTGTCCTGCAGCGCGCGCAGTTGAACGATCTTGGCGGATGGGTCCACCGTCACATTGGCGTGGGTGAGCAGCTCACCCTTCTTGATGGACTTTGAAACCTTCGAGCCCTCTACCAAACCACAAGGCACCGCACTTGCAGCGCGGGCTTCAGGCGCTGTCATGATCCAGGAGCGGTAGCAATATTCGCCGATGGCATCGAGCATCTCGCCCGGCTTCAAATCCTTCTTGGCCACGGCGCAGACTTCCGATGTTGGCACATCGCCCGGCTCCATATCCGGCGTTCCATAGAGCACAACCCGGGCGCAGGTGAGCGGCACTTCAAGCGAGGTGAGATGATAGGGACGGAAGAATTTGTAGTAGGGCCCCGCCCCCAGTTTAAGATCATGCATGCGCTCACGCAGGCGCGGATGGCTGAGTTCGGCGATCACGAACACGCCCGGCGCCACGCCTTTGCCCACGCTATATTCGACAACACCCTTCCTATTCAAAATGCCGCCATCCGCCTTAGGACACAGCACGTTTTCAAGCTCGGCCAGTGGGGCGGCGGGGCCATGCATGCCGGGCACATCCGGCACCAGCCCCGTGGCGTTGGAGATGGCGGCCATTTCCACCATGGTCTTGGAGCCGTCGACAAATTCCACCAACATCCGGACATTCATGTTCCGGCGTTTGGCTTCCTCAACATATTGGTCGGGTGTGGCATCAATATTGAGCGGGTTGTTCTTGCCCTTGCCAGCAGCCACGATGGGATAGCCCAGGCCCGTGACGAAGTTGATCAGTTCCATGCATGAAGATGGCTCATCACCTGCGCCCAGCGAATAGTGGACTCCCAGTCGTTTGGCCTCGCGCTTCAAGTAAGCTCCGATTGTTACATCGGCTTCCACATTCATCATCACAAGGTGTTTGCCCTGCTCCATTGCGGCGAGGCCCATCTCTGCGCCAACGGCGGGCTTGCCCGTGGCGTCGATCACCACGTCAATCTGCGGGTTCTTGACGATAAGATCGGAATCCTCGGTCACCCCCACTTTTCCTGCAGCGATGGCCTCGTCAAATTTCGATTGGGTGGACGTGGTGACCGTCTCGGAAAAATCCAACCCCGCGATGGCAAAGGCGTTTCGGGCCTGCGGCGAGCGGCGCTCTGCGATGGCGGCCACTTTCAGCCCGGACATGTGCATCACCTGGGTCACGATGTCGGTGCCCATTTCGCCACAGCCCACAAGGCCAATATGAATGGGCCGGCCCAGTTTTTCCTGCCGCGCAAGCAGATCGGCAGCTAGGCTGCGGGCGGGGGCGTGTGGATGGGCTCTCATGGTGTCTCGTTCTGATTGGGCCAGCACCCTATAGGTTTGGGCCAGCACGGTTGCAAGGGTGGACAGCCTGTCGCATTTGCGAGAGCCCCCCTTATCGGGTAGCGTTTGAAATCAGGAAACGCAGAAAAGAAGAACACGCGTGCAAGACGTGATTGATCAATTGGAACAGCGCCGGGCCGAGGCCCGCGTTGGTGGCGGGGCGGCGCGTATTTCCGCGCAGCATGCCAAAGGCAAGCTGACCGCGCGTGAGCGCATCGAAGTGTTGCTCGATGAGGGTAGCTTTGAAGAATATGACATGTTCGTTACCCACCGCTCCACCGAGTTTGGCATGGAGAAACAGAAGATCCCCGGTGATGGCGTGGTGATCGGCTGGGGGACAATCAATGGGCGCATGGTGTGTGTTTTCGCGCAGGACTTCACCGTGCTGGGCGGTTCGCTCTCTGAAACGCATGCCCAGAAGATCTGCAAGATCATGGACATGGCTGTGAAGATGGGGGCACCCGTCATCGGCCTCAATGATTCGGGCGGGGCGCGCATTCAGGAAGGTGTTGCTTCGCTGGCGGGCTATGCAGAGGTGTTCAAGCGCAATGCCCAAGCCTCCGGCGTGGTGCCGCAGATTTCGGTGATCATGGGGCCGTGTGCGGGGGGTGCGGTTTATTCACCTGCGATGACCGACTTCATCTTCATGGTGCGCGATACTTCATACATGTTTGTCACCGGCCCTGATGTTGTGAAAACGGTGACGAATGAAATCGTCACCGCCGAGGAATTGGGCGGCGCTTCCACTCATACGTCTAAATCCTCCGTGGCCGATGGCGCCTATGACAATGATGTGGAAACGCTGGAACAGGTGCGGCGGCTGTTTGATTTTCTGCCGTTGTCGAACCGCGAGGCCCCGCCAACCCGTCCCTTCCACGATGACCCTGAGCGGATGGAAGCGCGGCTGGATACATTGATCCCTGACAGCGCCACCAAGCCCTATGACATGAAGGAGCTGGTGCTGGCCTTGGCGGACGAGGACGACTTTTTTGAAATTCAGGAAGCTTTCGCCCGCAACATTCTCACGGGCTTCATTCGCATTGAAGGCCAGCCGGTTGGTGTTGTAGCCAATCAACCGCTGCATATGGCAGGCGTTCTCGACATCGATTCCTCGCGCAAGGCGGCGCGTTTTGTGCGCTTCTGCGATGCCTTCAGCATTCCGATCTTAACACTGGTGGATGTGCCTGGATTTTTGCCGGGCACAGCACAGGAGTTTGGCGGCGTGATCAAGCATGGCGCGAAGCTGTTGTTCGCCTATTCGCAGGCGACCGTTCCGATGGTCACGCTGATCACACGCAAGGCCTATGGCGGGGCCTATGACGTGATGGCTTCCAAGCACATCGGTGCGGATGTGAACTACGCCTGGCCCTCAGCCGAAATCGCCGTGATGGGCGCCAAGGGAGCAACCGAGATTCTCTATCGCTCCGAATTGGGCGACCCCGAAAAGATTGCGGCGCGCACCAAGGAATATGAGACGCGTTTTGCCAATCCCTTCGTGGCCGCCGAGCGTGGCTTCATCGACGAAGTGATCATGCCGCACACCTCGCGAAAACGCATCGCGCGCGCCTTTGCGGCTTTGCGCAAAAAGAAGCTGGAGACGCCGTGGAAAAAACACGACACGATTCCGCTGTGAGTTCCAAGATGTTCTCCAAGATCCTCATTGCCAATCGAGGTGAAATTGCGTGCCGGATCATCAAGACGGCGCGCAAGATGGGCATCAAGACCGTTGCTGTTTACTCCGATGCTGATGTCCATGCGCTGCATGTGAAGATGGCGGATGAGGCGGTGCATATCGGGCCTGCTCCTTCGGCGCAGAGCTATTTGGTGATGGACAAAATCATCGCTGCTGCCAAGGAAACAGGCGCTGAGGCCATTCACCCCGGCTATGGCTTCCTCTCGGAGAAGGCAGCATTTTCAAAGGCCTGCGAGGAAAACAATATTGCCTTCATCGGCCCGCCGCCGAACGCCATCGATGCCATGGGCGACAAGATTACATCCAAAAAGTTGGCGGCAGAAGCGGGCGTCTCTACTGTTCCCGGTTTCATGGGGCTAATTGATGATGAGGCCCATGCGGCCAAGATTGCTGCGCAAATTGGCTATCCTGTCATGATCAAGGCGTCTGCGGGTGGTGGCGGCAAGGGCATGCGCATTGCCTGGAATGATGCCGAGGCGCGTGAAGGATTCACACTTTCCCGCTCCGAAGCGAAATCATCCTTTGGTGATGATCGCATCTTCATCGAGAAGTTCGTCACCGAGCCGCGGCACATTGAAATTCAGGTGTTGGCCGACAAGTATGGCAATACGCTTTATCTCAATGAACGCGAATGCTCCATTCAACGCCGCAACCAGAAGGTGGTTGAAGAAGCGCCCTCCCCTTTCCTTGATGCCGCCACGCGCAAGGCCATGGGTGAACAGGCTTGCGCGCTGGCCAAGGCGGTTGGCTACACATCAGCAGGCACAGTTGAATTCATTGTGGATGGCAAGCGCAATTTTTATTTTCTAGAAATGAACACGCGATTGCAGGTGGAACACCCAGTCACAGAACTGATCACCGGCATTGACCTTGTGGAGCAGATGATCCGCGTGGCCGCTGGCGAGAAGCTGGCGCTGAAGCAGAGCGACATCGGCATCAAGGGTTGGGCGATTGAATCGCGTCTTTATGCGGAAGACCCGTATCGCAACTTCCTGCCCTCCATTGGCCGCCTCACACGCTATCGCCCGCCTGCAGAAGGCGAGCAACGCGACAAGACTGTGCTCCGCAATGACACGGGCGTTTATGAAGGCGGCGAGATTTCGATGTTCTATGATCCGATGATCGCCAAGCTCTGCACCTGGGGCCCGGATCGTCTCAGTGCCATCAATGCCATGCAAGAGGCGCTAGATGATTTCGAAGTGGAGGGCATTGGTCACAACCTGCCTTTCCTTTCTGCGGTGATGGGGCATGAGCGCTTCCGTTCAGGCAATATCACCACGGCCTTCATTGCCGAAGAATTTCCGGATGGCTTCAAGGGCGTTACGCCATCGCCCGAGCGGCTGGCTGATCTCGCCCGCATTGCCGCTTTCATCCATGTGCGCGGTGAGGCGCGGGCGGCCGAAATCTCCGGCACGATGGAAAACCATCGCCGCAAGCTGGGCACGGAATGGGTCGTAAAGATTGGCGATAAGGAATTGTCCGTCACCGTGAGGCCCGCGTCTGTCGGCCATGAGGTTTCAGTGGATGGTGAAAAACCCCTGCTCGTCTCTTCCGCCTGGCAGACAGGCCAGCCGCATGGCCATTTCCGTTTCAATGGGCGCGAGCTTTCGGTGAAGATTTCGCATTCACCAAAGGGTATACGCCTGCGCCGGCGGGGCATGGATATTGTTGCCACCGTCCGCAGCGCGCGCGTTGCTGAATTGGCTGGGCTCATGCCGAAGAAGGTGGCAAAGGACACATCCAAGCTGCTCCTTTGCCCCATGCCGGGCTTGATCCGCAGCATTGCAGTGACCGTGGGTGACAGCGTTGAGCCGGGCCAAGCGGTGGCGGTTGTTGAAGCCATGAAGATGGAAAATGTATTGCGCGCTGAACGTAAGGCCAAAGTGAAGCGCATTGCCGCCAACGTGGGCGAGAGCCTTGCGGTCGATCAACTGATCATGGAATTTGAATGATGGCCGACAAAGAGAAGGAAGGCCTCAACATCAAGCCGCTCTACACCGCGGGAGACATTGCGGGTCTTGATCATCTGCACTCTAAGCCGGGTGAAGCGCCATTTGTGCGCGGGCCCTATGCTTCGATGTACACAGGCAGGCCCTGGACCATCCGGCAATATGCGGGCTTTTCCACAGCTGAGGAGTCCAACGCCTTTTTTCACAAAGGCCTTGCGGGAGGTGTGAAGGGACTTTCAGTGGCTTTCGATCTTGCCACGCACCGCGGCTATGACTCGGATCACCCACGCGTGGAAGGCGATGTGGGCAAGGCCGGAGTTGCGATTGATTCCGTTGAGGACATGAAGGTCTTGTTCAACGGCATTCCGTTGAAAGACATGTCTGTGTCGATGACGATGAATGGCGCGGTGCTGCCCGTGCTGGCCATGTTCATCGTGGCGGGCGAAGAACAGGGCGCAAAGCGCGCGGAACTTTCCGGCACCATTCAGAATGACATTCTGAAAGAATTCATGGTGCGCAACACCTATATCTATCCGCCGGAAGCCTCGATGCGGATTGTGTCTGACATCATCGCTTATACCGCAAAGGAAATGCCGAAGTTCAACTCCATCTCCATCTCCGGCTATCACATGCAGGAGGCGGGCGCCACGCTGGTGCAAGAGTTGGCCTTCACCCTCGCCGATGGCCGCGAATATGTGCGCGCAGCGCTCGCACGTGGGCTCGATGTGGATGAGTTTGCGGGCCGCCTCTCCTTTTTCTTCGGCATCGGCATGAGCTTTTTTGCCGAGGCCGCGAAACTGCGCGCCGCGCGGCTCTTGTGGCACCGGATCATGTCGGAGTTCAAGCCGAAGAAGTCTGAGAGCCTGATGCTGCGAACACATTGCCAGACGTCGGGTGTTTCGCTCCAAGAACAAGACCCTTACAACAACATCATCCGAACGGCTTACGAAGCGCTGGCTGCCGCGCTGGGTGGCACGCAATCACTTCACACCAATTCATTTGATGAGGCCATTGCTCTGCCCACTGAATTTTCAGCCCGCATTGCCCGCAACACGCAGCTTATCCTGCAGCATGAAACGGGTGTGACTGATGTGGTCGATCCGCTGGCGGGCTCGTATTATGTCGAAAGCCTCACGCAGCAGTTTGCCGACAAGGCCTGGGCGCTGATTGAACAGGTGGAGCAGATGGGCGGCATGACCAAGGCCGTCGCCAGTGGCTGGCCGAAACACCAGATCGCCGAGGCCGCACTGAAGCGCCAAGCTGCAGTGGATAAGGGTGAGACGGTTGTCGTGGGGGTTAACAAGTTCCGGCTTGAGGATGAGGCCAAGTTGGAGACACGACAGATCGACAATGCTGCTGTGCGTAAGTCGCAGGTGGCTCGGCTGCAGAAGGTTCGCAGCAGCAGATCAGGCGCGCAAGTGAAGGACGCACTTGATGCGTTGCAGAAAGTCGCTGCAACAGGACAAGGCAATCTGCTGGCCGCAGCGGTGGAAGCAGCTCGCGCGCGGGCCACACTGGGCGAGATATCGGATGCGCTTCGCGAAGAATTTGGCGCGCATGAAGGCAAGGAAGAAATCGTTTTTGGCGTTCACGCCGCCGCTTACGCCGATGACCCTGAATACAAGCTGCTGCGCCAGCGCCTTGCGGACTATGCCAAGCGCGCAACCAAGCGCCCGCGCCTGCTCGTTGCCAAGCTGGGGCAGGATGGGCATGACCGTGGCGCGCAGGTGATTGCTTCAGGTTTTGCCGATCTCGGTTTTGATGTTGTGCCCGGCCCGATGTTCCAAACGCCCGAAGAAGCGGCAGCACTCGCCATCAATGAGAAGGTGGATGTGGTGGGCGTTTCCTCGCTGGCTGCCGGCCATCGCACTTTGGTGCCGCAACTGGCCGACATTCTGAAGTCAAAGGGCCATGCTCACATCGCCATCGTTTGCGGCGGCGTGATCCCGCGTGAAGACTATGCCTATCTCAAAGAGCGTGGAGTGGCAGAAATCTTCGGTCCCGGCACCAATGTTCTGGACGCGGCGCGCAGCGTGCTGGATGTTCTGGAAGGCCGGTTGCGGAACACAGCCTGAAGCACACTCAATTGGTTAGAACAACTGTCGCGGCCGAGACAACGCCAGTGGGCACGGGAACTTTGGTTGCACTGTAGTTGGTGTTCATCGTCAGAGTTGGGCCCTTGTTGATCCGCATGCGGTTAGCGATGATGGCTGTGTAGGCTGAATTGGCGGCTACCGTGCCGTTGGGGTCTATGGTGAGATCGCCCGTCGGAAGATATATCGTGCCTGTGAGATTCAACACCAGTGAACTGCTGATCTTGTGCCCGGTTCCATCGGGCTGATTGCGGTCAGCATAGAAAAGCAGCCCAGCCATTGGGCCAGTTTCTGCGCCACTGAGATTGATCGTGGAGGTTCCTGCAAAATCCAGAATGGCTCCATTGCCAGTTAGATAGAAGCTGACATCAGTGCCATTTACCACTGACGCACCCGAAAACGTGAGAGGTCCATCCTTGACTATGTAAGTTCCTGGCATGAAATTGACGATCGCGGCACTGCTGACTTTCAGGCCCCCGCAATAGACCCCTGGAGATAGGGTGGTTAGGCCCGCTGTCACTACCAAATTATTGCTGGTGCAACCTGAATAGGATGGTGCCGCGAGGCTTCCCAACGGATCGGGCACCGCAGGACAATCGGTTTGTGGAGTTACATTGGTTTGCGATTTTGCTGCCGAAATGCCGCCGGCCGAACAGATCACCGAGGCTTGGATGGTTGAGAAGTTCTGCAGAACCATGCCTTTCGCGTCGACAGAATTGGAATAGACGCCACAACCCGGTGCCTGAACGTTGGCACTGTTCATCATGCGGAAGGCTTGATTGTCAGTGCCATTGAGGGAGAGAATACAAAGCCTGCTTTCACCCTGCAGCGCAGCTGTCGCGCCAACGACAATTGGTGTTATATTGGCCGCGAGAAAGTGGGCAAAAAAGGGTGTCCAATTCTCTGTGAGTTGAACGGCCACGGTGTTCTTGCCGTGATCAATAGTGACGAGGACCGTGGATTTTCCGTCTTCCTCCTTCAGATCGCTCACAATATAACTGGCGGCCACTGATTTGATGTTCGAGTCTGTTGAGCTGGCCAACGCCATTTGTTTGGCAGCGGCGGTGGCGGCCTGATCGGCAGCGGCCTGCAAGGCGCTTCGCTTCATTGCCAATGTGCCGAAATCGAAGGCCAGACCCGCCGTTCCGATCAGCACTGGCAAGGCGCCTGCGAAGACAAGTGTTGTGTTGGCCCGGGCATCAGCAAAGCCCATGCGCTGCAACACACGCACGAAACTGCCGACGAAGTTAGCCGCCCAGGTCCACCAATTCATCGTGCATTTGTGCTCCCGCAATCGTGAATTATTTGCAACCATCACCTTGGGACGGTTGCAAATAGAGCATTTGGTTAAGGAAAGTTTGACGGGCGATCAAAAATTTTCCGTATCCGCTTCAACAAGGATTTACCTGATTTCTTCGCGCAGGCTTAAATTCTAGGCTGCTATGGCCTGTTGCGGGAACAAGGACGTGGCAAAAAGAAACATTTCCATCGGCAGGCGCATTCAGACCCTTGTGACCGCTTCCACGGGCCTCGCGATGGCCATCGTAATGGCCATCCTGGCCGCATATCACCTGCAGGACAGCGTTTCGGCGCGCCGCACTGAACTGATCTCAACCAGCTATATCTATGCCAGCGCCATCGCTGAAGACATGGCCAACGGAAATGAGCAAGGCATTGAGCGCGTGTTTCATTCCACAGCGCGTCTGCACGACGTCGTCGGCGTCTATGCAGTTGGGCGCAATGGCGACGTGATCCAATCTGCCGGCAAGCAGGTGGTGCTGACCAGCGCGATGACCAGCGGCGAGCCGGACATTGTGCAGATGCTGACGCGCGGGTTGATGCCGGTGGGCGTTGACATCATCCGCGGCGGTGAGCCTGTGGGGCGATTGGTGATGATCGGTGACATCAGCAATATCCGCGCACAGCTCTTCAAGGCCATCACCGCAACATTGCTTGCGGGCTTAACCGCGCTGGCCATCGTACAGATTTTCTCGACGCTTGTGCAGCGCCGGATCAGTGCGCCCATTGTGCAGCTTACAAAGGCCATGACAGAGCTTACGCAGGCCCACCGCTATGAGCCCACAACGATAGCCGGAGCGGAAGGCGAGACGGAGGCGTTGGTGACTTCGTTCAATGGCATGATCAGCGAAATCCGCACGCGCGACGCGGCGCTGAAGCAACTGGCTTATTTTGATCAGCTCACCCACTTGCCCAACCGCAGCCAATTCCTGCAAGCGCTTGAGGACGCATTTGCTGAAGCCGGAAAAGACGGCGGCTTCTGCGTGTTCCTTCTGGATCTCGACGATTTCGCAACGCTCAATGACACGCTGGGGCAGAGACTTGCTGACGAACTCCTCACCAGCGTGGCGACACTGTTTGGCCAAACGGTGCAGGAAGGCCAGCTGTTCGCTCGGCTAGGCGCAGATGAGTTTGGCTTGATCGCGCCAGGCGTGCACTCCCTCGAACAGGCCCAGCGGGCGCTGGCGCCCTTTGTGGCAGCACTTTACCAGCCGATCCTTGTAAAGGAACAAGCCATTCACGTTTCAACGGGCGTGGGATTTGCGCTTGCCGGGCAGCATGGTGCGGATGTGGCGGAACTACTACGTCACGCGAATTTGGCGCTGGCCGAGGCCAAGCGCCACGGTCAAGGGCGCATTGTTCCCTATTATCCCGAGTTGGGCGAACGGATCGACGAAGAAGCCGCCATTGAGCGCGGCCTGCGCAACGCCATCGAGAATGGCGAAATCGAAGTTCACTATCAGCCCATCGTCAACACCTACGACGCGCAAGTGGAGGGGTTTGAGGCGCTGATGCGGTGGCGAAGGGCTGATGGCACCTTTGTTCCCCCAGCCAAGTTCATTCCGGTTGCCGAGAAGGCTGGTTTGATCGGCAACCTGGGGCAGTGGATCTTGCAGCGCGCCTGCAAGGACGCCGCATCATGGATTGCGCGAGGTGAAAAGCCGCGCTTTGTTTCAGTGAATATCTCCGCCAGCCAGGTTCTGCTTTCTGATTTCATGCTGGTGATAAAGTCGGCCCTCATCAACAGCGGGCTCGCGCCAAAATTGCTGTGCATCGAACTGACCGAAAGCCTGTTTGCAGGCCGCTCAATGAACCTGGTGCGCACCGTTCTTCAGGATGCGAAGGCACTTGGCGTGACCACTGCGCTGGATGATTTCGGAACGGGCTATTCCTCCCTTTCCTATCTGGAAAATCTGCCATTCGACAAATTGAAGATTGATCGCAGTTTCGTTCATCAAAAGTCCGCCGGTGCAAAAGGCCGGCCCCTGCTGAAAGGCATTGTCGACCTGGCACATGCCCTGAACATTGAAATCGTGGCCGAGGGTGCGGAGCTTCTCGAAGAGGTGCATTTGCTGCGTTCGCTGGGCGCGCAATTTGTGCAGGGGTATTATTTTTCGCGCCCCCTGCCCGCGGCTGAAGCGCTGGCCGCGGCCAAGAGGATTGAGGCCGTTGAGGCGCGCAACCTGGCCTAGCCCCTCGCTTGCCCGATCTCAGTTCAAACTAGGGTGTGGTGGTGGATGCAGTCATTGGCGAACCTGTCTCTGGTCTGAAATTCCCTGCTTGGCGGGAAAATGCAGGGTAATTTGCGTGATCTGGCATGAAATGCGCAGATAGAGCGGTAGATTCTCCCCGAATCCCGCTGGTTTACCCGTTGAATTCCCCACTTTGCAGGGATGGGAATTTTTCCGCCTATTGGTGCGATTTCCAGGTCGTGCAGGGCAAGACTAGGGGACCGACTTCAATTCGTCGGAAGCAGGCAGGCCATACTGGCATTGGCTGCGGTTTGTACCACCGCACGTGAAGAGTATTGGGGTTTGGAAAATCTTGAATTATGTAGGCTGTCGAAAGGCTTCGCCCCACGGGGCGAGGCTTGACAGGCAAATTGACCAAGGAGGGTCGCGGTGCCGGTGAGGGCCTAGCGCATAAGCGCTCGGTCAGAACCGTATCGCAATCCTGGTCAAGGCCTCACCTCGTTGGGCGGAGCTTCCGCAAAGCAACGAGGAATGGCATGAATACGAACTCTACCAAATCAGTTCTCCCCACACCTGAAGGCGTCGCTTCGGCTATCGCCGAGAAGTGACGGCGGCACAACGTGCGGTCTTCTACAGCGTCTCCCGCAAACTGCTCGACGACGAAAGCGTAGAGGCAATCATGCTTGGGGGCACTGATCTCAGCCTAGCTTTCAATGAAAAAGACACAAAATTTCCGCTGGTGTACTGCGCCGCCATCCATGTAGATGCTATAGTGGAACTTGCATCTTCGTGAAGAATTGCGTTGTGCCATCGGCGAGGCGCAACTCCACATATTTCACAGCCGAAGCATTGGTCCCGTGGCACACGACGTGTTCGCGGCTATCCACTAGGCCAAAACGGAGGCCGCTTTCCATTTTGATCGCGTCTACAAAGCCATGGGGTCCAGCCTGAAAAAGACTTCTTCAGGTCATTCACGTCGGTACTTCGGCGTCCAAGTCAGGCCCGGTTGCTGGTAGACAGCAGTCTGGTTGCAAGTCTCAACAATCAGGCCCGATGGGCCAATAGCGGATAATCTGAAGCCTTGGAGTCAGAATGGTTTGGTCAGAAGCACCCAATTCTTTGGACCTGCCCTACCATTAAATGAAATCCACGGCCGAATTTCGCGGTCCAAGAAACCGCAGCGGCGGTAAAGCGCAATGGCGGTGCTATTAGAATCTTCAACGACGATTGACAGGCCAATAGCCTTCGCACGCCTGGCTAAGACTTCCGCATGATCAAGAAGAAGCCTCGCAAGACCCTGTCCACGAAACTCCTGGTAAACAGCAACCCCGATCACGGCCCAAAAACCGGATACAAAGGATTCAAGCTCTAGCAGCGGCGCAAAATAGCTTGGAAATCCCGAATGAAACTCTTTGATCTCGGGTATCATTCCTCCGATCACTCCAGCAGCGACAGTACCATCTACCACCAGGAGATGGGCCTTGGAGAAATGATAGGGCAACGACTCGTCGCTTATGATCAGGCGACGGGCTGCCCCAATAGCGGATTGGTCTGCGTCAATATTACTGCTCCAGAACTCTGACTCGATACCGTGTCCAGCTATGTCAATAAGGGCAGCCACATGCAGTGCATCGTTCTTTTCAGCCTGGCGGATAGAGATGATCATTCATAACCCCTTGCCATAAAACTTGTCGAAGCGCCCATCAGCACAAATTCGACCTTGGCCATTGGTAGACTAGTAATTATTCCGGCATCCGTCACTGTCGTAGCGGTTTGGGCTGGCTGACGCTTGTTACAAAGGCTGCGAGATTTGCTCCAGGTCGCCCACGTCGGTTCTTCGAAGTTCGAGTCACGTCTGGTTGGCGGTGGACAGCCATCTGGTTGCAAGAGTCAACAATAAGGCGCGATAGGCCTGTCGACGGTGTCATTTGACAATGGCCGATCTTGCCAATGATGCCAGTTTGTGTAGTTTTGGGGCCTAGCTGGTCGATCAACTGGCGGATGCCGGACTAACGAGGATTGCCATGTCCTATGCTTTCGACTTGGGTCACTACCGCCGGAAAATCTCCACTCACAGCAAGGAAGCACAAGCATGGTTCAACCGGGGCCTTGCCTGGTGCTACGGCTACAACCATGACGAAGCCGTGCTTTGCTTTCAGAAGGCGGCGAAGTCCGACCCCAAATGCCTCATGGCGCAATGGGGCATCGCCTATGCGTCTGGTCCCAACTACAATAAGCAGTGGAAGGCCTTCGATGTCGTTGACTTGAAAAGGTCATTGAAAACGGCACGCGCTGCCACGCTAAAGGCCCAGACACTGGCCGCGAAGGCAACTGCGGTAGAACAGGCTTTGGCGCAAGCGCTGCTCAAGCGTTACCCAGACGCCAACCCGGACAATGTGACGCCGATTTGGAATGATGACTATGCCGCCGAAATGCGGGAGGTCTATCGCGCTCACAGCGATGACCTCGATGTGGTCGCTCTTTTCGCCGAAGCCATCTTGAATCGCACGCCCTGGGCGCTATGGGACATCGCCACGGGCAAGCCTGCCGAGGGTGCAGACACGTTGGAAGCCATCGCTGTACTTGAAAAAGCGAAGAGGCAGGAGGGCGGCATGTCGCATCCTGGCCTTCTGCACATGTATATCCATCTCATGGAAATGTCGCCCCATCCGGAGCGGGCACTCAAGGCTTGCGATGCCTTGCGCAATCTTGTGCCCGATGCCGGTCACCTGCAACACATGCCGACCCATATCGACGTACTCTGCGGTCTTTATCCAGCTGTTGTCGAATGGAACGGCATTGCCATGGCGGCGGACCGCAAATACCTGAAAGCGCGCGGTGCGAGCAATTTTTATACACTCTACCGTTGCCACAACATTCACTTCCAGGTCTATGGCGCGATGTTTGCCGGCCAATATGCGGTGGCTATTGCCGCCGCTGAATACTTGGAGACTGCACTCCCTGAAAAGCTTCTGCGTATTGAAAGCCCCCCGATGGCCGATTGGCTCGAGGCTTTCGTTCCGATCAAGCAGCATGTCTATATCCGCTTCGGCAAGTGGAGCGAGATCAAGGCGCAAGGCTTGCCGAAGGATCAATCGCTGTTCTGCACCACTACGGCGATGATCAACTATGCCAAGGCCGTGGCCCATGCTGCTACGGGTGAAATTGCGAAAGCCGAGGCCGAAGCCGATCTATTCCGCGAGGCCATGGCGCGCGTGCCGCCGACGCGCTACCTTTTCAACAATACGGCAATCGACATTCTTGCGATTGCAGCAGAAATGATGGCGGGAGAAACTGCCTATCGCAAAGGTGACTTCGACCAGGCCTTCAACCATCTGCGGAAATCAGTCGAGCTCGACGACAACCTTCCCTATGACGAGCCCTGGGGTTGGATGCAACCCGCACGGCATGCACTTGGTGCGCTCTTGCTTGAGCAAGGGCGTACCACAGAAGCAACCGCCGTCTATCGCGCCGATCTCGGGCTCGACGACACGCTGCGCCGCCCGTGCCAACATCCAGATTCAGTGTGGGGTCTCGTCGGCTACCACGAATGCCTGATGAAGCTTGGACGTGCAGAAGAAGCAGCCCTCATCCAAAAGCGCTTTGATATCGCCTCGGCCCGTGCCGATGTGCCGATCGTCGCATCCTGCTTCTGCCACCAGCGGGCGCTGAGTTGTTGCGATTGAGCAGTTGGAGCACTCGACTGCGAGAAAATTGACACCTACTCGTGGAAGATGCGGACATTGACCTATTCGCTACCGCAGTATCCAAATAGCTGTTGGAGTCGTTTGGAACCTCATGAACTGCGATCGACTGAATTATTGAAGTTCGGTTAGGGTCAATCAAAGACATGTCATACTTGTGGCTGCCTTTCCGCTTTGCGCGAAGAGCCGACACTTGATCTCTTTGGAATAAGTTTTCAGAGTTATGCCGTCCAGTGCAACGAGTTCGACGAATTCATCTGGCCGTTTCGTCTGTTCAACGGCATCCGCGGCGAATGCATTGGCACTGCCATTCTTTGGACCAAGCGAACCGACCACCTTTACCTCTTGAACTAGTGGGCAGATCGCTTTTCACTGTGGGGCTGTGCGATCTTATGAAGGCTCACGCATTCCATTGACTTGAACCCTTGACTTGCTAGCGTCGGAAAACGCGGTTTTCCGGGAAATTATCTGGGAGATTTTCTGAATTGGAAGAATCAAGAACTTATAGCCCGCGAGTTTATCAGAGTTTTTTGTTAGACAGCACCCGGTGGGATCAAATCGCGGAGCGCGATGGCGATATCGTCATCGCAACACCCTACAAATGCGGCACGACTTGGACGCAAAACATCGTGCTACATCTGATCTTTCAGGACCTTAAGCTGCGGATCATCGATGATTTCTCGCCCTGGGTGGACAAGCGCCTGCAACCCATAGGCGAACTCATGGCACAACTTGCGGCACAGGATCATCGCCGCTGCCTGAAAAGTCACTTGCCGAGGGACGGACTGAAGCTGCGGCAGAACACTCGGTATATCGTGGTCGGCCGTGATCCACGCGATGTCTTCATGTCGATGTGGAACCATTATTCCAGTTATACTCCAGAAATGTTGGCCGCGTTGAACGACACGCCGGGCCGGGTCGGGCCAACGTTGCCGCCGTGTCCCTCGGACATCCGTGACTTCTGGAACCAATGGATCAATCGCGGCTGGTTCGACTGGGAAACCGAAGGCTATCCCCATTGGTCCAACCTGCGCCATGTGCAGACATGGTGGCAGGACCGGGGGCAGCCGAACATCCTGTTCGTGCATTACAACGATTTGCTGGCCGACCTTGCAGGCGAGATCGGCAGAATTGCCCGCTATCTGGAGATCGACTGTGCGTCGGACACCGTTTCTGCCATTGCGGATATGGTCACATTCGAAAGCATGAAGCGCGATGGCGAGAGCATCCATCCGGGCGCAGCTTTTGCCTTCAAGGGGGGCGCGAGTACGTTCTACAACAAAGGGACCAACGGGCGGTGGCGGGCGGTTTTGACGGAAGGCGATCTCACCATGTATGACGCAGCCGCCGGGCGGGAACTTACCGCCGAGTGCCGGAAGTGGCTCGAGGAGGGGCGGCAGTAGGCGCGTTTCCGCTCCGGGTCAGAACCAGACATCAAGCCGCGATTTGGAATCGTCAGCTCTGGGCCAAGAGCTGAAATAGGGTGACGTTACCTTGAGTTCCATTCTGCGGGGGCGTACGCGAAAACTGAAACATGTTCAGCCAAACTCACGCTTGTCGGTCCCGGGCCTCCGTACTGGCTCATTCTGATATATTAGTGTATCAATACCCCTAAATTGCGCCGGCATGGTTAGGGTGGATGGTGGGCCGTGGCCATGCGCGTCGCATGACATCAGCTTGGAGGAAAAATGAAATTCGGTTTCAATCTGCTTCTCTGGACTGCCCATGTGACCGCGGAACATGCCCCGGTGATGCGCGCCCTGAAAAAGGCGGGATACGACAGCGTCGAAATCCCGATCTTTGAGGGCACCGCTGATCACTATGCCCGTCTCGGCGAATTGCTCGACAAAATTGGGCTTGAACGCAGTACCGTCAGCGTGATGGTGCAGGGTAAACACCCGCTCTCAGCCGATTCTGCGACCCGCAAGGCAGCGCGCGACTGGACTAAATGGGTGGTGGATTGCAATGCCGCGCTTGGTGCCCCTATTCTTGGCGGCCCGATGCATTCTGAACTTGGCTTCTTCACTGGTTCCAGCCCAACATTAACTGAACGCAAACGTGGAATCTCTTTCCACCACGCCATTGGCGACCACGCCGCGAAGAAGAACGTCCGCCTTGCGCTGGAAGCCCTAAACCGTTTCGAGACCTATTTCCTCAACACCATGGAGCAACTTGCAGACTATCTCGACGAAGTTGACCATCCTGCCATCAAGGCCATGTATGACACCTTCCATGCCAACATCGAAGAGAAAGACCCGCTCGCGGCGATCAAGACCATCCGTCGCCATTTGATTCACGTGCATATTTCGGAAAATGACCGGGGCACACCCGGCAAGGGCCATGTTCCGCTCGCAGCCACTTACAAGGCCCTCAAATCAGCAAAATACAACAGCAACTTGACCATTGAAGCCTTCGGCCGGGCGCTTCCGGAGCTGGCTGCTGCAACGCGGGTCTGGCGCGACTTTTTCCCCAACCGTGATGAGGTATGGAAAAAGGGTCTGATCAACATGAAGCAGGGCTGGGCGCGCGCAAAGTGAAAGTCTATGTGATCGGCACCTGCGACACGAAGGAACAAGAGCTCGGCTATGCCTGCAATTGCGTCAGAGAAGCTGGAGCGGAGGCCGTGCTGGTTGATGTTTCGACGGCAGGCACGGGGCAAGCTGATGTGTCGGCAGCGGTTGTGGCCGTCTTTCATCCCAAAGGGGCTTCTGCGGTTCTGGGCCTGAAGGACAGGGGACAAGCAATCAGCGCCATGGCGGAAGCGTTGGGCCTGTTCCTTGCTAGCCGCAAGGACATCGGCGCCGTTCTTGGCCTTGGCGGCGGAGGCAACACAGCGCTTGTCACCCAAGCCATGCGTGCGCTCCCCGTTGGCGTGCCGAAACTGATGCTCTCGACCATGGCCTCCGGGCAGGTTGCGCCCTACGTTGGGCCAACCGACATTGCGATGATGCATTCGGTGGCTGATATCGCCGGATTGAATGCAATAACCCGCAGGGTCATCGCCAATGCGGCGCATGCGACCGCTGGCATGGCCCTTCGCTTCAAAGCGGAGCAAGGGGCGACCTTGCCAGCGATCGGGTTCACCATGTTTGGCGTGACCACGCCGTTGATCACCACACTTCGGGCAGCGCTTGAGAAAAGTCACGAATGTTTCGTGTTCCATGCCACCGGAACCGGTGGGCAATGCTTCGAGAAGCTCGCTGACAGTGGCTTGTTTTCAGCCGTGTTTGACATGACGACAACGGAAGTGGCGGATTATCTCTTCGGCGGTGTGCTGCCTTGCACCGCAGACCGGTTTGGCAGTTTCCAGCGCCACCCTATTCCCTATATCGGCTCAGTTGGCGCCTGCGACATGGTGAATTTCGGGCCGAGGGACACTGTTCCATCTCAATTCGCGGCTCGACACTTCCACGTTCACAATGCACAAGTCACTCTGATGCGCACGACGGCAGATGAGTGCAGATCCATCGGGCAATATATTGTGGACCGCGTCAATCTCATGGCCGGACCAGTGCGCTTTCTCCTGCCGCTCAAGGGCGTTTCAGCGCTTGATGCCGAGGGGCAACCCTTCCATGATCCCGTCGCGGACATGGCCCTTTTTGACGCAATCCGGCAGGGATGGATGCATGATCCACGGCGCAAGCTCCTTGAAATTGACGCCCATATCAACGACACAGTTTTTGCGGAGGCCGTGCTGACGGCGTTCCAGGAGATAGGTGAAACCACACATGCCACGCTTTGAACGAAACGCCCTGCTTGAAAAATTTCGCGGCATGATTGCACGGAAAGAACCGATAATCGGCGGTGGGGCAGGAACCGGGCTTTCAGCCAAATGCGAGGAAGCAGGCGGGATTGACTTGATCGTCATTTACAATTCCGGGCGCTACCGCATGGCCGGGCGCGGTTCGCTTGCCGGAATTCTCGCCTACGGAAATGCCAATGACATCGTCAAAGACATGGCCCGTGAGGTTCTGCCGGTGGTGCAGAAAACACCTGTGCTGGCAGGTGTAAACGGCACTGACCCCTTCATGCTCGCTGATCATTTTCTGGATGAGCTGAAGGCGCTGGGATTCTCGGGCATACAGAATTTTCCCACTGTCGGGCTTATCGATGGCATCTTAAGGCGAAATCTCGAAGAAACTGGCATGAGCTATGGGCTAGAGGTCGATCTGATCGCCAAGGCCCACGCTAAGGATATGTTGACGACGCCTTACGTTTTCAGCGCTGATGAAGCCGCAGCCATGACGGCAGCCGGCGCGGATATCATCGTGGCGCACATGGGGCTGACAACGGGTGGCAGCATTGGCGCGGAAACAGCTGTCAAACTCACAGACTGCCCCGCGCTCATTGCAAGCTGGGCAGAAGCGGCCAAGAAGGTGCGCAGTGACGTGATTGTTCTCTGCCACGGCGGGCCCATCTCATTGCCTGCCGACGCACAATATGTGCTCGCCCAGACCCCAGGCATTCATGGGTTCTATGGCGCGAGCTCGATGGAACGCTTGCCGATTGAATCAGCACTCACGGAACAAACCCGCGCGTTCAAGCGCATGACTTTCTGAGGAGACTCCATGGCCCGTGCCTATGCGTCAATCATCTTGAAAGCCACTGTAGAAACCGTCTGGTCCCTGGTTCGTGATTTCAATGGCCTACCATCCTGGGCGCCGTCCATCGCGCGTTCCAAAATCGAAGGCGGACTTGACGCCGATGTGGTGGGCTGCATCCGGTCCTTCCACACGCGGGATGGTGGTCATATCCGAGAGCGGCTTCTGGCACTCGACGATGCCAACTGGACCTTCACTTATAATTTTGAAAAGCCTGCCTTTCCTGTGCGCAACTACATTGCGACGCTGAGGCTCTATCCCGTCACCCAGACCGATCAAACCTTTGCAGAGTGGACCGCAAATTTTGATGAGGGCGCAGGCGAAGAAGGCAAGTATGAACGCATTATCTCTAAAGACGTATTCTCTGCAAACTTTGCCAATCTTGCCAAGATCATCGCCAAGTCGAAGATGCAGGCTGGAGCAAGTGCTGAACGATGGAAGGGAGGACAGCCCAACAAAGTGTGGACGTCGCGCCACATCGGGGCGCCACTCTCAGGAATTTGGGGCATCATGCGGGATTTCGCTGGGATGGGCGCATGGCATGGCGAAATCACCGACATGAAGATGCTAAAGAGGCAACGTTCCGATAAGGTTTCAGCCACGCGAGACTTCTATTTCGGTGAGGGGCATCTGAATGAGCAATTGCTCCATCTCTCCAACCTCGACCATTCCTTGTCTTACCGTATCACTTCCTGCGAGATCCCTTGGATAAACTATGTTTCCGGGTTCAAGCTGTGGGAGGTGACGGCCAGCCGATCTACCTTCGGCGTTTGGACCGGAGACTGGGATGCCAGCGCACAAGATGACCTTATCCTTATCCCGCGCACCGAACAGAATGTATACCAGAGGGGCTTTGCGGGGGCCGAGGCGTTGCTCAAGAAGAAGGGCCGCTGATCAATAGGTGGCGCGGCCGCCGGAAATGTCAAATACCGCGCCAGTGGAGAAGGAACACTCTTCTGAGGCCAGCCAGCAGATCAACGCAGCATTTTCTTCCACGGTGCCGAAGCGACCCTTGGGAATGCGCGACAGCATGAAATCGATGTGGTTTTGTGGCATCTGCGCGAAGATCGGTGTGCGGACAGCGGCCGGAGTCACGGAATTGGCCGTGATATTGTATTTCGCTACTTCCTTGGCGAGCGACTTTGTGAACCCAATGACTGCAGCCTTGGACGCCGAATAGGCGGAGGCATTGGGGTTTCCCTCCTTGCCGGCAATGGAGGCAATGTTGACGATGCGCCCATAGTCCTGAGCGATCATATGCGGCAGAACCGTGCGGTTGGTGAAGAACGTCCCGTTGACATTGACCGCCATGGTCATGAGCCAGCCGTCTACCGGGAATCCGTCAACAGGCACCGTCGGGCCGGTGATGCCGGCGCTGTTTACCAAGATGTCCACGCCACCGATCTGATTGATCGTTTCGGCCATGGCATCTTCGACGGACTGGAGGTTGGAAATGTCGGTCTTGATGCCGCCATCCTTGTCCCACACCACCACTTGGCCACCTTCGGCCTTGATGCGTATCGCGACAGCTTCGCCAATACCCGAAAGCCCACCCGTCACCACGGCCCGGCGCCCTGTAAACCTCATGGTCACTATCCTTCTGCGTTGATGCGTCGCCCGCTTGTGGCGTCAAAACAGTGCACCTTGCCCGGCCTGAAATCAAAGGTGACCTTGTCACCCACTGGCGTAGAGACCGAGGCGGGCAGGGCCGCGCGAATCAAATGGTCGGCCCACCGCAGGGTGACAATCTTTTCGACGCCGAAATTCTCAACCTCATGGATCACGCCGCTGTGATGCAACTTCTCTCCAATGACAACATCCTCCGCACGCAGGCCAATCTGAGCCCTGACTTGCGTCATGCCCTTGGCCAAGTTCACATTCAGCTTGCGGCCCAGCACCGAAAGTTGCCCACCCATTACTTCTGCCGGTATGAAACTCATTGAGGGAGTTCCCACGAAACCTGCAACGAAGATGCTGTTTGGGCGGCTGTAGATTTCATTGGGTGTGCCCACCTGCATGACGGTGCCATTGAGCATGACGCCAATGCGGTCTCCCATCGATAGGGCCTCGATCTGGTCGTGGGTCACGAAGAGAAAGGTGGACTTGAGGCGTTTCTGCAGGTTTTTCAACTCGCCGCGCAGGGCCTCGCGCAGTTTGGCGTCGAGGTTGGACAAAGGCTCGTCCATGAGGAAGGCGCGGGGTTCACGCACGATGGCGCGTCCGATGGAAACACGCTGCATCTCGCCGCCGGAGAGCCGATCAGTCTTGCGGTCCAGCAGATGTTCGATGCGCAGCAGCTTCGATGCCCAAGCGATCCGCGAGGCAATTTCATCATCAGCCATGCGGCGAATGCTCGAGCGCAGCGGGAAGGCCAGATTGTCGCGCACGGTATAGCGCGGATAGAGTGAGTAGTACTGGAACACCAATGCCACATCACGCTCCGCGGCGGTTTGGTCCCGCACGTCCTCTCCGGCGATCAGCACGTCACCGGAGGTCGGCTTCTCCAGTCCGGCGATTGTGCGCAGCGTTGTCGTCTTGCCTGCCCCGGTGGGGCCCAGCAAAACAAAGAATTCACCGTCTGCCACATTGAGCGAAAGGCCATTCAGTGCAACGTTGGCACCAAAATGCTTGGTTACTTCTTTGAGTTCAATCTGCGCCATTGCCGAATTCTACCTGAAATGAGTTGCTCGACTGCGGATCAAACAAGCGGATATGGGCTGAATCGAGGGTTGCGCTAACCTTGTCTCCGATGTTCGCCAGGCGTCCACTTGCGGTGCGGGCGCGCAGCACAGTTCCACCGAAATCAAGATCGACAATGTCGTGGGAGCCCAAAGGCTCGATGAGCTGTACAGTTGCAGAAAGACCGGTCTTGGCCTTTCCATCCGTCAGCACGACTCCCTCCGGGCGGATGCCAAGAAGAACCGCACCCGGGTCTCCACCGGCGCGTTCGATCTGCTGTGCAAAGTCCGTGGGCACATCAAAACCAGAAACCGCAGTGCCCAACGCCAGTGATGCCTTGCCACGCAAAGACGAGAGGCGTGCAGGCACTATGTTCATCACCGGGCTGCCAACAAATTGGGCTACAAACAAGTTGGCCGGATTATTATAGACCTCATCCGGCGTTCCCACCTGCTGCAACACGCCTTCATTCATGATGGCCACCCTGTCGGCCAGCGCCATGGCCTCAACCTGATCGTGGGTCACATAGATCGTGGTCGAGTGGTTTTCCACATGAAGGCGCTTCAGCTCAACGCGCATCTCCTCGCGCAGCTTGGCATCAAGCGCGCCAATGGGCTCATCCATCAGCATGGCTTTGGGCCTTCGCACCAGCGCCCGGCCAATAGCCACGCGCTGCATGTCACCGCCGGAGAGTGATGACGGACGCTTCGACATCAGGTGCTCAATCTGCAACGATTTGGCAACAGCAGCCACCTTGGCCGTTACTTCCTCGGGCCGCTCGCGCGTGGCGCGCAGCGGGAACGCGATATTGTCATGCGCGGTAAGGTGCGGGTAGAGCGCAAAGAGCTGGAAGACGAAGGCGATGTCCCGATCGCCAGGAACAAGCTGCTGGACCGGCTTGCCATCAATCAGAATGTCTCCGGCAGTAATATCCTCCAGCCCGGCGATGGCGCGCAGGGTGGTCGTCTTGCCGCAACCAGAAGGCCCCAGCAGCACGACAAATT
Organism: Aestuariivirga sp.; assembly: GCA_031424315.1. Classification (GTDB taxonomy): domain Bacteria; phylum Pseudomonadota; class Alphaproteobacteria; order Rhizobiales; family Aestuariivirgaceae; genus Aestuariivirga. The sequence goes on along the minus strand of JANPHF010000114.1, from coordinate 4,154 downwards.
CGCCATGCTTGATGGTGAGGTTTAGCTTGCGGATGACGTAGACATCACCGAAGTATTTTTCGATATCGCGCAGAACGATCTCAGCCATGGATGTTACCTGTCACCCTGCGCCGGTGGCTTAATCTTCGAAAACACGTTGAATCCGATCAGGCCGATCAGCACGATCGTCACGCCATATCGATGCAGAAACAGGCTGACAGGCTGGCACAGTGCAACAATGCCAAGAACCATCACCCAGATTGAGGCAGGCTCGAGATAACGGGCGCTGATCTCGCGAAAACTGCGGGGCGATTGGCTCATTTGCGGATGGCTCCAAAGGTCACGCCGCGCAGCAGATGGTTGCGCAGCAGGAAGGTGAACAGTGCTACTGGCAGCAGGAACAACACCGAGCCCGCGGCAATCGTTGTCCAATCAATCAGACCAGAGCCCACCTGCGCAGGGATGAAGGGCGGTGCGGTTTGGGCATTGCGGCTGGTGAGCATCAAGGCAAAGGCATATTCATTCCAAGCGGTAATGAAACAGAACACTGCCGTTGCAGCGATGCCTGTGGCCGCCTCTGGAAGCACAATTTTGAAGAAGGCTTGCAGCCGCGTGTAGCCATCAACAAGGGCTGCCTCCTCATATTCCTTAGGGATCTCGTCCATGAAGCCCTTCATCAGCCAAACCGAGAAGGACAGGTTGAAAGCCACATACATGATGATCAGGCCAATATGTGTGTCAGTCAAACCCACCGCGCGATACATCAGGAACATCGGGATCGCGACGACGACAGGCGGCAACATGCGGGTGGAGAGGATGAAGAACAGCATGTCATCCTCGCCCTTCATCTTGAAGCGCGAGAAACCATAGGCCGTGAAGGTGCCAAGGCCAACCGCAAGCACGGTACTGGTGATCGCGATGATCAAGCTGTTTTCAAAGCGGCTGGGATAAGGTGAAAGCTGCGGGCTGTCGCCCACTTTCAGAATGCGTTCACCACCATCATAGACCAGCTTTTCCCACCAAGGCGCGGCATCATAGGTTTCCTTGTTGACATCGGTTGTCAATTGTACGCGCTTGGTGAAAAGCTTGATGTAAGGTGTCACTTCGGGTTTGAAGATGACCGTTGGAGGCACAGAGGTTGCTACGGCGCGCGCCTTGAAGGAGGTTGAGACAATCCAATAGATCGGCGACAAGAACACGACAGTTAACACCAGAACTGCGGAAATCGCCGCGCGGTTGAAGGCTGCATGCCTGGCGGGACGGACCATCGCCATCTTAGCGCTCCTTCACTTTGTTCAGATATTTGACATATATGTTGGTGATGGCCAGCACCATGATGAGCACAATATAGGCCAGCGCGCAGGACCGGCCGGTGTCCCACTGCTGGAAGGCCAGCCTATAGAGCTTGATGGAGATCAGCTCGGTCGTCGGTTGCACGCTCAGCACATATGCAAGGTCAAAGGTCTTGAAGGCTTCCATGGTGCGGAAGATGAGCGCGATCAGCAGTAGCGGAGAAACCAGAGGCAGCGTGATACGGGTAAATGTGTACCAGCCGCTCGCGCGGTCAATCGCCGCCGCCTCGTAGAGATGTTTCGGAACCGCCGAGAGGCCAGCCAATGAGAGCAGCATGACGAAGGGCGACCACATCCAGATATCCGTGATGGCCACGGCATAAAGTGCGGTGTCTGCGTCAGAGAGAAGGCCGAAATCGCCCAAGCCAACAATGTAATTGATCGGGCCCCAGCTTGGCGAATAGAGAAGCTGCCAGAACAGGCCCACCACCGCCGCCGACATCATCATCGGCAGCATCAAGAGTGTAGTGACCAAGCCCTTGAAGGCAAAGGCCCTGTTCAACAACATGGCCAGCCCGAAGCCGACCAGCATCTGACCCGCGACCGAGACGATCACGTATTTCGCTGTGATCACGAAATTCGTCCAGATCTGCTCATCAGCAAGAAGCTCACGGTAATTCTGTATTCCGACAAATTGCCAGGGCCGGTTCTGGTTGGCGGCGAAATCAGTGAACGAATAACCCAGTGAATAGATCAACGGGAAAATGTTGAACACAATGAGGAAGGCCACTGTCGGAATGATGAACAGGTTCCGTAGGGCAAGATCGCTGATGCCACGGTTGGCCGTGCGCCTGGGCGGCGCGGGTGGCTGGGTCGACAAAGTGCTCAACAGGATTCTCCGTTTATTCCGGTAGGGCGGGTGAGCTGGCGGCCAAACGAACGCCGGCTCACCCTATCCTTTACTTCTTGTACCTGTTGTATTTGTTGAACGTGGCTGTCCAATCCTTGACGACGCTATCGAGTACTTCCTGTGCGGTACCCTTGTCGCTGATCACAAACGGATAGATCCGCTTGTTCAACTGATCGAGCAGTTCGGCATATTCCGGCGTTGCCCAGAAGTCGCGCACGATGCTCATCGAGTCATAGAAAGCCTGGTTGTAAGGTGTGGCCTTCAAGAACTCAGGTGAGGTGAGCACGGCCTTGGAACAGGTGTAACCACCCAGATTAGCCCACTTCTTTTGGGTTTCGTCCTTCACGAACCATTCAAGGAACTTCATCGCGAGGTCCTGCTTCTTGGAGTAGGACACAACCGACACTCCCTGCCCGCCCAAGGCGGCGAACTTGGCGCCGCCAACACCCGGCGGGTTGGCGAAGAATCCCGTCGCCGCGGCATGCGGATTGGTCTTGGGGTTGGCCAAGGCCGGGAAGAAGGCGAAGAAGTTCATTGACATTGCTGCCAGACCTTCCGTGATCGCCTGGTTATTTTCAGCGAAGAAGGCCTTGTTCCACCCTGGAGGGGTGAACTTGAACAGGTCATGATAGGCCTGCAATCCCGCCACCGACTCCTTGGAATTCACGACGCCATCAACTTTGTAGCTGGCATAATCACCAAGGCTGCCACCCGAGGTGAAGATCGTCTGCTCAACGCCCATGGCCATCGCGTCATAGGAATTGTCCGTGTACAGAGCAACACCATAGCGCTTCTGGTCCGGACGGTTGAAGAACTCGGCGATGTCGCGGAGCTGCTTCTGGTCTTTCGGCACTCCGAGATCATAGCCATACTTGGCCTTGAATGCGGTCATTTCCTTGGGGTCTTCAAACCAGTCCTTGCGGTAGGCCCAACCGTTCACGTCGCCTTCCAGCGGGATAGCCCAGAACTTGTTGCTGCCTGCTGGATATTCGGCATAGCCGGAAATCGTGGCTGGCAAGAACTTGTTCTTGAGGTCGTGCTTGGTGAAGAAGTCCGTCAGATCAACCCAATGGCCCTGCTCCGAACCGACGCCAAGCCATTGCGAATCTCCCACAATCAGATCGTAGGAATCGCCCTTGGCGTTGAGCTCGGCGAAGGTCTTGGTCTGAAAGTCAGACCATGGTGTTGTGGAAACCGTGACCTTGATCCCGCTTTCCTTGGTGAAGTCGTTGACCAGTTCCTGCAGATAGTTGGCAGGGTCCCATTCCGCCCAGAAGATGTTGAGTTCCTGATCTGCGGCACTGACAGGCGCGGTGAATGCGCCCGATAGTGCCAGGGCAGCGCCTGCAGTAGTAAATAAGAAATGACGTCTTAACATTGGTGTTCCTCCCTTTGTGAACTTGTGTCGTTAAGCGTTAGTCTTACATCATCCGTTTGACAGTTCGGCGGACGGTGTCTGGTCTGTAATCTCCTATTTCACTGACTCCCAGCTGCGGCTGGCAGCAGACTTAAGCACGGCATCAGTGACCAGATCGGTGGCCAGCGCATCCCTGAACGTTGGGGCCGCCGGCACGTTGCTGCCCAGACTTTGGATGAAGTCAGAAGCCTGGTGTATGAAAGAGTGTTCGTAACCGATCTGCAGACCGGGCACCCACCACTTGGCCATATAAGGATGGTCACCATCGGTCACATGGATCGAGCGCCAGCCGCGGGTGCGTCCTTCATCACGGTGGTCGAAATACTGCAGGCGGTGCAGGTCATGCAGATCCCAGAAAATAGAGGCCTTCTCGCCGTTGATTTCCAGCGTGTAGAGCGCCTTGTGGCCGCGGGCATAGCGCGTGGCTTCAAAATTGCCGAGGGAGCCATTTGCATAACGCGCGAGGAACAAACTCGCATCATCAATGCCAACTTTCTCAACCTTGCCCGTCAGGTTATGGTGGCGTTCCTTGATGAAAGTTTCGGTCAGCCCAACC
>JANPHF010000113.1:0-2237 GCA_031424315.1 Aestuariivirga sp. | reverse complement strand
AGCAGCACCAATGTGTCAACTATATAGCGGTCGAGGCTGATGAACTGTGCCTGATACAAGGCAAAATGCAGGAAGCGCGCACCGCAACCCAAAAGCAGCGTGTAAACCACCATCGTCGTCATGCTTTTCCAATCGCTGGCGGTGGATTTGCCGATTTGCCAAGCGGCAAGCATGCACAACAGCATGAACACATATTCGCCAGCCGCTGCCGTTCTTGAAATCATGTCCAGAAGCATTTTGAAATTCCTATCGCAGCAACAAATTCAATGCCCGCCGCCTTCGAGATAGGCAGCACGCACTTCCGGATTGGCCAAAAGTTCCTTGCCGGTCCCGCTCAAGGTGATTGCACCGTTGACCATCACATAGCCGCGCGAAGCAAGCTTGAGTGCGCCAAACGCATTTTGCTCGACCAGGAACACGGTAAGACCCTTGGTGCGGTTCAACTCGCGGATCGCATCAAAAATCTGCTTGATGATCAGCGGGGCAAGACCAAGCGAGGGCTCATCAAGAAGGAGCAGGCGCGGGCGTGCCATCAAGGCGCGGGCGATCGACAGCATCTGCTGTTCGCCGCCGGACAATGTGCCGCCCCGCTGGCCGATACGCTCTTTAAGGCGCGGGAAGAGGGTGAATATTTCTTCCACGTCCTGATCATAATATTTCAGATTGTCGAGGCTGGCGCCCATCTGGAGGTTTTCCTGCACGGTCATGCGCGCAAAAATCCGGCGGCCTTCCGGCGACTGCGCAATGCGCATGCGCGCGATCTCGTGCGTCGGCATCTTCGAGATGTCGGTGCCGCCGAATGTGATAGAGCCGCGCCGCGCTTGCGGACTGCCGCAAATGGTCATCATCAATGTTGACTTGCCGGCGCCGTTGGCGCCGATCAGCGTGACGATTTCACCATCATTCACATCAATATCCACGCCCTTGAGCGCTTGGATATTGCCGTAGAATGTTTCAACGCCGCGCACTTTCAAGAGAGGTTCTTGCAAAAGCGGTTCTTGTGTCGCAACTGCCGACATTATTTTTCACCTCCGCGCAACGGCTTCCCGCCCTTGGCGAGGTTTTTGGCCTGACCAACCCAGTCTTCACGGGCAATGCGTCCGTCAAACTCCAGGTATTTCTCGGCAGTGACAATATCTGCTTTTTTCCAACCCGCGATTTGGGCAAAGGTCGTGACACCATGCGCCCGCAACTTGGCATCATTGACCGGACCAATACCCTTGATCAATTTCAGATCATCCGGCTTGGCGGAAACAACCGGCTTTGGCGCGGCCGCAGCTTTTGGTGCCGCCGCTTTGATCGCAGCAGGTTTGGTCGCCGCTGGTTTGACGGCAGCCGCTCTGGCGGCAGGCACTTTGGCAACCGGAGCTTTGACAGAAGCCACTTTTGCCGCGGGTTTGACAGCAACCGCCTTGGTCGCCGCAGGCTTTACCGAAGCTTTTGCAACAGGCTTGGCAGCACCGGCTTTGGCAACAGGCGCTTTAGCAGCGACCGGCGTTGTCTCGAATGCCATGATGCACAACATGATTAATTACTTAATTATGTCTTAATTAAGTTTAAACATGGCTTTACAAAAGCAGGGCTGTTACAATTCTACCCCCCTTACAGGAATCTCGTCCCGAGATTCTAAACGGTAGAAAAGAAACTAGGATAGTCCTTCCGAAGATCTTCCTCTCGTTTCCAAGTGGCTTCTTCTTCGGAATGATTAGACCACTGGATCTTGAGGAACTTGATGGATTTGTTACGAGTCTTTCTCTCATTCTCATCAAGAATGCGAACAGGGTGCTCGCGATAAGTCAAGTCATCCTGGATGTCAAGTTCTTCATGATTGACCCCACGGATAGGATCCTTGAAACAACGCCTCAGCTGGGAGACATGGAAGACATCATGCACTTCAGGAAAGTTGGATGGCAGCTCCAACTGATATGATAGATCACCTCGCTTGGCCAATATGGTGAAGGGACCAACATAGCGAGGGGCTAATTTGCCTTTTATTCCGAAACGACGAACACCTCGAAGAGGGGAGACTCGGAGGTAAGCTTTTTCACCAATTTCATAGCTCATCTCCTTGTGATGTTTATCATAATAGCTCTTCTGCCTAGACTGAGCTATCTTCAGATTCTCACGAATGATGCGAACTTTCTCTTCAGCCTCATTGATCACATCTGGACTAAAGAGTGATCTCTCTCTGGTTTCAGACCAATTCAATGGAGTTCGACACTTTCTTCCATAGAGAA
>JANPHF010000112.1:0-11017 GCA_031424315.1 Aestuariivirga sp. | reverse complement strand
CTGTCATGCGCCATGCGGAACAGCAGATCGGCGAGCGTGGCCTTTTGCTTCACCACCACGGGCGCAGAGTATCCGCGATTGATCGAAAGCACGGGCTCCGAAGCCACCCGTTCAAATTCATACACTTGCTTTGCCTTCGAGAACTCAACCTGACCAACTTTGCCTTTGCCCCTCAGATGCAGCGGCATATCACGCCCATCAGGGCCTATAAGGCCCAGCGCAATCGGCATGGTAAGCGGCTTCTTGGCGGGTTGTCCTTTCAAGCGCGGCACCGACTGCGAAAGTGTGAGCGCATAGCTTTTCTTCGGCGCATCATATCGTCCGTCCACGGACAATGTTGGCGTTCCGGCCTGTATATACCACCGGAAAAAGCCTGAAAGATCGCGTTTGGCCGCCGCCGCAAAGCACGCGACGAACTGCTCCACCGTGGCCGCTTCACCATCATGCCGCTTGAAATAAAGCTGCATGCCTTTGTCAAACGCAGCAGCCCCGATCAGCGTCTTGATCATGCGGCACAATTCTGCGCCCTTTTCGTAGACTGTCGCCGTGTAGAAATTGTTGATCTCGATATAGCTTGCCGGCCTTGCCGGATGTTGCAGTGGCCCCATGTCCTCCGGAAATTGCCGCGCACGCAAATCCTGCACGTCGTCAATACGCTTCACCGCGCGTGAACGTAGATCAGAGGTGAATTCTTGGTCGCGGAAAACCGTAAGACCTTCCTTCAAACAAAGCTGGAACCAGTCGCGGCAGGTAATGCGGTTGCCTGTCCAGTTGTGGAAGTATTCATGCGCGATGATTGCTTCAATTAATTCAAAATCCAAGTCGGTCGCCGTCTCGGGCAGGGCGAGAATATATTTGTCGTTGAAAATATTGAGGCCCTTGTTCTCCATCGCCCCCATGTTGAAATCAGAAACCGCAACGATGTTGAACACATCCAGGTCATAGGCGCGCTTGAACACTTTTTCATCCCAACGCATGGATGCCTTCAGGCTCTCCATCGCCCAGCTGCAGCGGTCTTGCTTGCCCTTTTCCACGTAGATGCCGAGCTTAACCGCGCGCCCTTCACTGGTGGTGAATGAGTCATGCACCGAAGCAAGATCACCCGCCACCAAAGCAAAAAGGTAAGAAGGTTTCGGATGGGGATCATCCCATTCAGCAAAATGGCGGTTGGCTCCCGCAATCGTGCCCACTGCGCCCGGGTTGCCATTCGACAACAAGACAGGCAGGCTCTGCTCTGCTTCAATCCGCACCGAGAACTTTGCCATCACATCTGGTCGATCGTAGAAATAGGTGATGCGGCGGAAGCCTTCGGCCTCGCATTGCGTGCAGAACACACCATTTGACATGTAAAGGCCTGAGAGCGCTGTGTTGGCAGCCGGATCGCAAACAGTCTGAACGCTCAGCGAGAATTTCCTGCGCGGCACCTTGGCGATGATCAGCTTGTCATCCGTCACGCGATATTCGCTTGCCTCAAGCGCACGCCCGTCAATGGCCAACGCCACAAGCCTGATCTTCTCCCCATCCAGTTCCAGTGCCGCGCCCTTGGCCTTGTGCTTCGGGTTGGGCCGCAAGTGCAGCTCTGAGATCACCCGCGTCTCACGGGCCTCAAGCTGAAACACCAGCCGCACCCGTTCAATCAGATAGGGGGTGGGCTTGTAGTCTTTGAGATAGATCGTCTTTGGCTTCTTCGGGGCAATTTCGGCGCGCATGAATTTCTCCAGCAAATCAACTTTCATTATGTCACGCCTGTCGATTTGACAGAACCCTTTTTGGCCGCGATAGGGGAGAGATGTCGGAAAATCTCTCGAATCTTTCCAAGCAATTTGTCGAAGCCATGGCCGCTGCCGCCTCGGGCGTTTCGGTGGTTACCACCGATGGCGCGCATGGCCGCTTCGGCCTCACCGTCAGCGCCGTCACCTCGATCTCGGCAGAGCCGCCGCTACTGCTGGCCTGCATCAACCGCAAGAACCCCATCTCCGCAGCCATCACGGAAAACGGCTGCTTCGCTGCCAATCTGCTGTCTGAACATCAAGTGCCGCTGGCCCGTATTTTCGCAGGCCGCCCTGAACACGGGCCACCCTATGATTTCAGCGCTGCGGATTGGCACCAGGGTGTCACATCAGCACCGGTGCTTGATCATGCCGCCGCCACCTTCGAATGCAAGCTGGACAGCTGGCATGATGGCGGCACCCACCGCATCTTTATTGGCGCGGTGCAGGCCGCGTCCATTTCCGGCCTCGTCACGCTGGCCTATCACCACCGCAAATACGGTCGCTTCGTGCCTTTCTGAGGAGTGGAGATGGCGCAGCACAATACCATTGGCAGACAATCCCGACCGTCATTCTTCGGGCACAAAAGAATGGATTTTGATTCTCTGCTCAATCATGTTGCAGCATCAGGCTATGATGGCTGGATGGGTTGCGAATATGCGCCACTGGGCAAAGCTGAAGACACGTTGGGTTGGATGACATGAATCACAAGCGGCTCTTGAGGAAAATGTTTGATGCGGCGGTTGAAGCCGCCCAACCCAAACACACCATCGCGCAGCACCTTCCCAAAAAACCCAAAGGCCGCACTATCGTCATCGGCGCAGGCAAGGGCAGCGCCGCCATGGCCGCCGCTTTTGAGAAGGCCTGGAAGGGCCCCTTCGAAGGCCTCGTTGTCACACGTTATGGCTACAAGGTGCCAACGAAGAAAATTGAAATCATTGAAGCCGCCCATCCCGTGCCTGATGCGGCGGGGCGCGAAGCGGCCGTGCGCATTTTGAAAATGGTGCAGGGCCTGACCAAAGACGATCTCGTCATCGCCCTTATTTCTGGTGGCGGTTCGTCCCTGCTCGCCATGCCCGCTGAAGGCATCACGCTCGAAGACAAGCGCGCGGTGAATGCCGCACTGCTCAAATCTGGGGCACCCATTACTGAAATGAATGTGGTTCGAAAACATCTCTCTGCCATCAAGGGTGGCCGCCTAGCGCAAGCGGCTTATCCGGCGCGCGTCGAGACACTGATCATCTCGGATGTGCCAGGAGATGATGCCAGCGCCGTCGCCTCTGGCCCGACGGTGCCAGATCCTTCGACCTTTGCCGAAGCCCGCGCGATCATTGCGAAATATGGCATTGAAGTGCCCACTTCTGTGACCCACCACTTGGCCGAAGCCAAGAACGAAACACCCAAGAACCTGCCTTACGCCAATGCCCGCCTCATTGCCTCGCCGCAAAAGTCGCTGCTTGCCGCTGCGCGCGTGGCAAGGGAGGCTGGCTATAAGCCGCTGATCCTCGGCGATTCCATCGAAGGCGAAGCACGTGAAGTGGGCTTCGTCCATGCGGGCATCGCCTTGCAGGCGCTCCAGTTCGGTCAACCCGCAAAGCCGCCTTGCGCCATTATCTCTGGCGGCGAAACGACAGTTACCGTGCGTGGCAATGGCGTGGGCGGCCGCAATGTTGAATTCCTGCTGGCGCTGGCACTCAAACTGAACGGTGCAGAATGCATTCATGCCCTGGCAGCAGACACGGATGGTGTTGATGGCGGCGCCGAAGTGGCTGGCGCCTTCATATCACCCTCAACTCTATCGCGTGCCCGCAAGCTTGGAATTGATCCGTGGACGGAGCTTTCGCAAAACAACGGCCACGGTTTTTTCGAAAAGTTGGGCGATCAGCTCATCCCCGGTCCGACGCTCACCAATGTGAACGACCTGCGGGTGATATTGGTCGACCGTTAGCTCCGCATCCGCTCGCCCTTCGGGTCAAACAGCGGCTCGTGGTTGATGCGCGCTTTGCGCATTTCGCCGATGATTTCGATTTCGAATTCGTCATCGCTCACCAGCTCTTTGGGGATGTAGCCCTGCGCCAGTGACTTGTCGACGAAGTGCGCATAGCCGCCGGATGTTACCCAGCCCACAACCTTGCCCTTGTGGAACACCGGCTCATCGCCCAACACATCACAATCACCTGCGTCAACAATGAAGGACACACGCCGCAACTTGCCGCCAGATTCCTTTTCTGCCCGCGCGGCTTTCAGCCCGATGAAATCATTCTTGGTGAGATCGATGAAACGGTCCATGCCCGCTTCAAAGCCGCCGTAAATCGGGCGCAACTCACGGAACCAGGTGGGGAAGTTCTTCTCCAAGCGCATGGCGAGAAGTGCGCGCATGCCGAAGTTGATGATGCCATGCGCCTTTCCAGCCTTCATGATCGCATCATAGAGCCGGCGCTGATATTCCGGCCGTACCCAGATTTCATAGCCAAGATCGCCAGTATACGTTACGCGGTTGATCAGGGCAGGGCAGTTCGCAACGTCCATCGACCGATGATCCATGAACTTGAAGGCAGAGTTGGAAACATCCTCATCCGTCAGCGCCTGCAACACGGCGCGGGATTTTGGCCCCGCAATGGAAAGACCGACGAGCCCCATGTCGAGGCGCTCGATCTTCACCGAACCATCGGCAGGCTGATGGGCTTCGAACCAGCGCATGTGATATTTCTGCGCCTGCGATGAACCCCACATGTAGAACAACTCATCCTTCGCCTTGGCGATGGTGAAGTCACCAATCAATTTGCCATTCTCATTCAGCATCGGCGTTAGAATGATGCGGCCCGTCTTGGGCATCTTGTTGGTCATCATGCGTGAAAGGAACGCCTCGGCCCCCGGCCCGCTAAAAGCATATTTGGCGAAGTTGGCGATTTCGGTGACACCAACGCCATTGCGTGTGCCCAGCACTTCGGCCTTCACATGCGGAAAATCATTGGATCGGTGGAACGATACAATATCCTTTGCTTCCGTTCCCCTGGGCGCAAACCACAAGGGCGTTTCAAGCCCCCAAGAATCGCCCATCACCGCGCCTTGCGAAAGCATCACATCATACAAAGCCGTCGTCTGATGCGGTCGCGCGGCGGGAAGTTCTTCGTTCGGGAAACGGATGGAGAAGCGCCGCGAATAGTTCTCGCGCACTTTTTCGTTGGTATAGGAACGCGTGGCCCATTCGCCAAAGCGCGCCACATCCATGGCCCACACGTCAAAGCCCGGATCGCCATTCACCATCCATTGCGACAAGGCGAGGCCGACCCCGCCGCCTTGGCTGAAGCCTGCCATCACACCGCAAGCACACCAGAAATTCTTCACCCCTTGCACGGGGCCAACCAGCGGGTTGCCGTCCGGTGTGAACGTAAACGGCCCGTTGATCACGCGCTTGATGCCAGCGCGGCCCATGGCCGGAAAGTGCTTGTAGCCAAGCTCAAGATTATGCGCGATGCGGTCGAGATCAGGCTGCAGCAATTCACGGCCGAATTCCCATGGTGTATTGCGCGGCTGCCACGGCACGCAGGCCTGCTCGTAAGTTCCGAGCACCAGTCCAGAACGTTCCTGCCGCATATAGATTTCGGATTTGAAGTCGATGATATGCGGCAGCTCTTTGCCGCGCTCCTTGTTATAGGCCACCACTTCTGGGATCTCGTCAGTGACCAGATACATGTGCTCCATCGCCAGCACGGGAAGCTCGATGCCCACCATGCGGCCCACTTCACGCGCCCAAAGGCCACCGCAGTTCACCACATGCTCGGCATGGATGTTGCCCTTATCGGTGATCACATCCCACGAGCCATCCTTGCGATGCCTCAGTTCGCTCACGCGTGTGCCCTGATAAATCTCAGCGCCCGCAATGCGTGCCGATTTGGCATAGGCATGCGTGGTGCCTTCTGGGTCGAGATTGCCGTCGGCGGCATCCAGCATCGCGCCAACGAAATACTGCTCTTCCAATAAGGGATTCAGCCTCTTGGCTTCGGCCATCGAAAGCATTTCGGTTTCAAGGCCCAGATAGCGCGCCCGGGCATGGGCCATCTTCAGCCATTCCATGCGTGCTGGGGTATCAGCCAAGATCAGGCCTCCAGAACGATGAAGCCCGCAAGCCTGGCCGGAGATTTTTTCAAGCTCGTCGTAAAGGCCGATCGTATAGCCCTGCAGCTTGGCCACATTCGGGTCGCCGTTCAGGGTGTGGAAGCCGCCAGCGGAATGCCTGGTGGAGCCAGAGGTGAGAATTTCTCGCTCTACCTGCTCCACGTCTTTCCTGCCCGCCTTGGTGAGATGTTACAGCACCGAACACCCCACCACACCGCCACCAATCACCACAACACGCGCAGAAGTCTTCATCTCAGGTCCCTTATTGTTAGCGCGAGACTAGAGACAAAGCCGAAAAGCCGCAATCATGGGCGCGGTTGAATTCTATTCAACACCGGCCCCGAGGGGCCGGTGTGATCCTCAACGTGAGTTTAGCCGTTGTCGCCCTGGCTTTCGCTGTGGCCATCCTCATGGCCGCCATCGTCGTTGCCTTCACTGTCGCCATCATCTTCCGTGTTCACGCCCTTGATCTTGAACTTCAGCTTGGGCTGTGCCGCGGTCTGCGTATCGGCTGCAACATTGGGAACGAGCAAGAGGTTGGGGTCAACCGCCTGATCGGCCGCAACTGGGCCAGCCGCAGCGTCAGTGCCCTGGGCCATGGCCGCGCCAGCCATCGCAACAAGGGCGCCAGTGGCGAAAAGGCTAAGCAGGTGTTTCTTCATGTGGGTCTCCTTGGATTGCCGTCCGAAGACCAATCTTAACCCACCCCCGCGCCAATTCAGGGCGGCCCGCATACCAATTGTTAAAATTCATCCATAAAGTTCCAGTGCGGCAGCAGGGCGCTGGAGCCAAAAGACCTTATAACAACATGAAATAGCTATCCTTTTTGATGGCCCTGAAAGCATGTGTAACGCCACCCTTAAAGCGGCCATGGCTTTACATTTTGCCAAACTGTCGACGGTCTCGCATCAACGCGCATCCAAACTTCGTTAATCACGCGGCCAGAATGCAGAAACTTTGCAGCAGCCCCCGCACCAAAAATTAACTGCCCTGCCGATAAGCCAGAAACCAGTTTGTAAGCGTCAAGAGTGCCCCAATGAACACACCGCGCCGCCGTGCGTCTGATCAGCTAGCCCCGCTTCTGTCGGTGGTTGTGCCCATGTTCAATGAGGAGGAAGGCACGGACATTTTCTTCAATCGCCTCTGCCCGATTCTGGATTCGATTACGCCGGATTATGAGATCGTCTGCGTTGATGATGGCTCCTCGGATAGAACACTGATCAACCTCGCCAGCCACCGTGCCCGTGACAGCCGCATCAAGGTGCTCAGCCTGTCGCGCAATTTTGGCAAGGACACGGCCCTTTCTGCGGGCCTCGACTATTGCAAGGGCCAGGCCGTCATTCCGATTGATGCCGACTTGCAAGACCCGCCCGAGATCATTCCGCAAATGGTGCAGAAGTGGCGCGAAGGCTATGAGGTGGTTTATGCTCGCCGCGCCGCGCGCGACACCGATGATGTGCAGAAGCGCGTGAGCGCCGGTCTCTTCTACCGGATACACAATTACATCGCCGATGTGCGCATCCCCGATAATGTTGGTGACTTCCGCTTGATGGATCGCCGCGTGGTGGAAGCGCTGAAACACTTGCCGGAAAAAACCCGCTTCATGAAAGGCCTCTTCGCCTGGGTGGGCTTCAAGCAGATTGGTGTGGATTACCGGCGCGAAGCCCGCGCTGCAGGCACAACCAAGTGGCGCTATTGGAAACTGTGGAACTTCGCCATTGATGGCATCACCGGATCCTCCACCGTTCCCTTGCGCATATGGACTTATTTCGGCGCCGCCCTCGGCGTCTTCGCGATGCTCTATGCCTCTTGGCTGCTGGTACATACGATGATTTATGGCAATGCCGTGCCCGGCTATGCCTCGTTGATGATCACAGTGCTCACCCTAGGCTCGATCAACATCGTGGCAACTGGCATTCTCGGCGAATATGTCGGCCGCATTTACAACGAAGTCCGCAACCGCCCGCTTTACCTGGTGCGCGAAACGATGGGACTCGAACACACACACTATGAAATGGATGGGAAATCATGGAACGCAGCGTCTATCAACGCCTCGATCAACTCGAAGGCAATCACTGGTGGTTCGTCGCTCGCCGCAAGATCATCAGCGCGGTAATTTCCCGCTTCGCCCCGGCGAAGCAGAATTTGCGGGTTTTGGAAGCAGGCTGCGGCACGGGCGGCAACCTCGCCATGCTGTCGCGCTTCGGTAAACTTGAAGCGTTTGAACTGGATGATGAAGCCCGCGCCATTGCCGAAACCAAGATGCCCATTAAGGTGAAGCCGGGCATCCTGCCTAATGGCATACCCTTCAAGGCAGGCTCCTTCGATGTGGTGACAGCCTTCGACGTGATCGAGCATGTCGAACAGGATGTCGAAAGCCTCGGCAAGCTGGGTGAACAGCTCGCGCCCGACGGTCGCCTCTTCATGACAGTGCCGGCGCTGCCTTGGCTGTGGAGCAAGCATGACGAAACCCATCATCATTTCCGCCGCTACACCAAGGCCTCGTTGAATGAGACTTTGCGCAAGGCAGGCTTGGAGCCGGTGCGCATTTCCTATTTCAACACCTTCCTCTTTCCGCTCATCGCGGGTTTGCGCCTCGCGCGCAAAGCCTTTGGAATCACGGAATCTGCGGATGACGCCATGCCCGGGCCTGCAACCAACAGCGTGTTGAAGGCCGTGTTCGGTGCGGAGAGCAACCTTGTGGGCCGTGTGTCGCTGCCCATCGGCGTCTCGCTCATGGCGGTGGCCAAGCGCGCCT
The DNA here is from genome assembly GCA_031424315.1 of Aestuariivirga sp. Taxonomy (GTDB): domain Bacteria; phylum Pseudomonadota; class Alphaproteobacteria; order Rhizobiales; family Aestuariivirgaceae; genus Aestuariivirga. The sequence continues at coordinate 2,371 of JANPHF010000112.1, read as the reverse complement.
GATGCCGAAAATTTTCCGCCAATTGGCCAAGTTCGTTTCGGTCGGCGTTGTGGCCACGGGCCTGCATGTGCTCGTGGCGCTGGGGCTCAATCATTTTGCTGCCATGGAGGCACTGCGCGCCAATTTTGCCGCCTTTCTGGTGGCGACGACATGGTCTTACTTCGGCAACTGGGCCTGGACTTTTGGAGGCCATGACAAGGTCAAGACTTCTGCGCCCAAATTCCTCGCCATGTCGTCCATCGCCTTTGCGCTCAATCAATCCATCGTCTATTTCGTGACCAAGGTTGAGGGCCTGCCGCTGGCCGTGGCCATGGTGCCGGTAGTCGCCATCATCCCGGCCTTTTCCTTCTGGTTGGCCCGCACGCATATCTTCACGCGCCATCAGGCGGTGTGATGCCACGCAGGCTTCTGATCGCGGGCGTGGTTGCGCTGCTCTTTGCGCTGCAAGCCTTCATCCGCTTTCACTCCAGCCTGATCCATGACACCGCTTGGTATGTCTACGTGGCGCAGGGCCTGCTTGAAGGCAAAAAGCTTTATGTTGATTTCGTTGAAGTGAATCCGCCGCTGGGCATGTGGCTCATCGTGCCGCCCGTGTGGTTTGCCAATCTCACTGGCCTTGATTCAACGGCGTGCCTTTATGGCTATCTGCTGCTGCTCACTGCAGCGGCGTTGTGTGGCGCTTGGCGACTTGTGCAGGGCGCGCCATCGGTGCGCCAACTGTTCCTCATAGCCGCCGCCACCATCCTGCTCTTCACGCCGGGCAACAATTTCGGCCAGCGCGAACATTTCATGGTGTTGCTCTTTCTGCCTTGGGTGATGCTGCGGATGAATGCCGAGGCCAAAGCGTCTCTGTTGGAGCGCGTTATCATCGGCGCCCTCGCAGGCCTCGCCATCGCGCTGAAACCCCATGCCATCTTTGCGCCGGTGCTGGTTGAAGCCGTGCTTTACATTCAACGCCGCAATTGGCGCAGCATCTTCACACCCGAGAATTTCGCCGCGGTGGCCGCCGTGGCCGTCTACGGCGCATCCATTGTGCTCCTCACGCCGGAGTTCTTTGGCGGAATCATCAGTCTCGGGCGCGATGCCTATCTGCCCTATTATGGCTACCCATTGCCCATCGTTTTGATGGATGCCAAATGGGCTGTCATCTTCATGGCGCTCGCAGGCTTCGGGCTGTCTGACAAGAAGGTGCAAGTGTTCTGGGCCGCGGCGCTTGGCTTCCTCATTTCATACTTCCTGCAAATGAAGGGCTTTACCTATCACATCCTGCCTGCCACCATCTTCGCGCTGCTGGCTTGCGCTGCGGCCTTGCAAGCCCAGTTTGCAACGCAGCGCCTGAAAACCACTGCCACTGCGGTCACCAGCTTCGCCGCAGGGGCGCTTTTGCTCACAGAGCCACAGGCCTATGAACCCAACCGCGACATCAGCGCCCGCGTCGAGGCCATGCGCACACCTGATGTGCATTCTATCTTCGTTGCTTCCAACCGTTTCTCCCACGCCTTCCCTTATGTGGTGGAACAGCATCTGGCTTGGGCCTCACGCATGCCGACGCAATGGCTGGTGCCTTACGTCACCGATCACTGGAAACCGGGCGAGGCCACGCATGACGCAATCGTGGCCAAAGCGCTGGATTGGACGATGGAGGATCTTGCCACCTTGAAGCCTGATCTCATCGCCATCGACAACAGCAAGGCCCAGCGCGATGCCATGGGCGGTTTTGAATTTCTGAAATTCTGGAACGAGGACCCGCGTTTTGCCGCGCTATGGCAAGGCTATCGCCTCGCAGGCGACGAAGGCGACATTCTGATTTACCTGCGCGAGAAATAAAAAACCCCGCTGTTGCCAGCGGGGTCTCAAATTCAAAATGCAGAAGTGATTAGATCGATTCCTTGACTTCCTTGGCGGCGCGGAAGGCCAGCTTCTTGGAAGCCTTGATCTTGATCTGCTCGCCGGTCAGCGGGTTGCGGCCGAGGCGGGCAGGGCGCTTCTTCACCTGGAAGATGCCGAGGCCGGTGATGCGAACCTTGTTGCCCTTCTTGAGGTGCTTCACAACCGATTCCACGAAATCGCCGAGCAGGGCCGCAGTGGCCTTCTTTGACATTTCGTGCTTCTCAGCCAGATCGGCAGAAATCTTCGTCAACGCAATGGTCACAATCTTTTCGTCAGCCATGGTTCTCTCCTTTAGTTGGCGAATCAAGATGCAAGCCAAATTAACGAATTGGTAACGCCATGAAAACCCTTATTTTCTCTATCGCGGCGTTTGTTTTTTCAATAAACCTGTCCGCGCAAAAATTCTATTTCGGCGACGACCTTTCTTATGTCAATGAAATGGAGGACTGCGGGGTTGTTTTTAAGGAAAACAATTTGGCAA
>JANPHF010000111.1:0-27164 GCA_031424315.1 Aestuariivirga sp. | reverse complement strand
TTGACGTTGACCTGATCACGCCGATCGCCATGGAAGAAAAGCTGCGCTTCGCCATCCGCGAAGGCGGCCGCACCGTCGGCGCCGGCGTCGTCGCCAAAATCAACGAGTAGTTTTCGCGAAGTTCCGGATTTGGGCGGGCCGTTGAGGTCCGCCCTCTTCGTTTCAAAGGCAGGGGTGTTGTGGTCATTTAAGCTATTGACCACACGCAGCTTCCCCCCTAAATGCCCATCATCCAATTGAAACGGACTCAGCGGCAAGGCTTCAAACAGCTTTGGCCGTCCTGTTGCGTCTCAGAAGAATGCTAGTTATTTCAAGGGTTTAACGGCCTGCGAAGTGGAGGGGTATAGCTCAGTTGGTAGAGCGATGGTCTCCAAAACCATAGGTCGTGGGTTCAAATCCTACTACCCCTGCCAATTTGTCTGGTTTCCGAAATGAAATCAGGGAGTTAAGAAAGAAGACGATGGCCAAACAGGAAAACGCGGTTACCTTTTTCCAGGATGTGCGTGATGAAGCCACCAAGGTCACTTGGCCTTCACGGCGCGAACTTGGCATTTCTACTTTGATGGTGATGATCATGGTGGTGGCAGCCAGCTTCTTCTTCCTCGGCGCTGATGCCGTGTTGAAGATGATCGTCGATAAGCTCCTGTTCGGCATCTAACGGAAATCATTGAAGGCACTGCGGCAAGACATGGCAAAGCGCTGGTACATCGTTCACACTTATTCCAACTTCGAGAAGAAGGTGATGGAAAGCCTCAAGGAACAGGCCGTTCAAAAGGGCCTGCAAGATTTGTTTGAGCAGGTGATCGTTCCCACCGAAGAAGTGGTGGAAATGCGCCGTGGCCGCCGCATCAAGTCTGAGCGCCGTTTTTTCCCCGGCTATGTACTGGCCAAGATTGATCTCACTGACGAAGTGTTCCACCTGATCAAGAACACCCCGAAGGTGACAGGCTTCCTCGGCTCCGGCTCAAAGCCAGTGCCGATTTCGGACGCTGAAGCCAACCGCATCCTCAACCAGGTGGCTGAGGGTGTGGAAAAGCCGAAAGCCTCGATCCACTTCGAAGTGGGCGAACAAGTGCGCGTGGCCGATGGCCCGTTTGCGTCTTTCAATGGCCAGATCGAGGAAGTGGACGAAGAACGTTCGCGCCTCAAGGTGGCCGTTTCCATCTTCGGGCGTCCAACGCCCGTGGAACTCGAATATGGGCAGGTCGAGAAAGTAAAGTAATTGCCCGGGTGCCGATGAGGCACTCGATTTCAACCCGTGGAAGGCCGTCACAAGCCGCACCACTAACCTTGTAAGAGGGAAGACATATGGCGAAGAAAATCGTCGGCTATGTCAAGCTGCAAGTGCCAGCCGGACAAGCCAATCCATCACCGCCCATCGGCCCGGCTCTCGGCCAGCGTGGCTTGAACATCATGGAATTCTGCAAGGCCTTCAATGCCGCCTCGCAGAAGATGGAACCGGGCTCGCCCGTTCCTGTCGTCATCACTGCCTATCAGGACAAGAGCTTCACCTTCGAAATGAAGTCTCCGCCTGCTTCCTATTTCCTGAAGAAGGCCGCCAAGATCAATGCTGGTTCCAAGGAACCCGGCAAGAACATCGTTGGCAAGGTCACCATGGCCCAGTGCCGTGAAATCGCCGAACAGAAGCTCAAGGGCATGAACGCCCGTGACATCGAAGCCGGTGCCAAGGAAATCGCAGGCTCGGCCCGTTCCATGGGCTTGGTTGTAGAGGGCTAAGATCATGGCAAAGCGTATTGTAAAGAATCTCGAAGGCGTTGATCGCGCCAAGCTCTACACGATTGAAGAAGCCGTGAAGCTGGTGAAGGCCCGTGCCAACGCCAAGTTTGACGAAACCATCGAAGTGGCCATGAACCTGGGTGTTGACCCGCGTCATGCTGACCAAATGGTGCGCGGCGTGTGCAACCTGCCCAACGGCTCCGGCCGCAAGGTGCGTGTTGCCGTATTCGCCAAGGGCCCCAAGGCTGATGAAGCCAAGAAAGCTGGCGCGGACATTGTGGGCGCTGATGACCTGTTCGAAATCGTCAACAAGGGCACCATTGATTTCGACCGTTGCATCGCAACGCCGGACATGATGGGCCTCGTTGGCCGTCTCGGCAAAGTGCTCGGCCCGCGTAACCTGATGCCGAACCCAAAGGTTGGCACGGTGACGATGGACGTGACTGCGGCTGTGAAAGCGGCCAAGGGCGGCGCCGTTGAGTTCCGCGTTGAAAAGGCAGGCATTGTGCAGGCTGGTGTGGGCAAGGCTTCCTTCTCGGAAGACCAGATTGCCGGCAACATCCGCGCCTTCGTGGATGCCGTCAACAAGGCCAAGCCCGCAGGCGCCAAAGGCACATACGTGAAGAAGATTTCGCTGTCGTCATCCATGGGCCCTGGCCTGACGATTGACCTCGGCGCAGTGGGCGGCGCTGCCGCTTAATACGAGTTTCCGCGCATGACGGCGTTGAGCCGCCATGCACGGACAAGCACTTTGCCGATAGGCAAAGGGCGCGGCCCATAACGCTAACGCGTTAGGGCTACCTGTCCAAGATTGCGGGCGAGGGGGGCAACCTCTCTTAAAACGCCAGCCAGCATGAGATGGGAGTCAAAACGAGTTCCGCCCGCAAGGGTGTGTAAGTCGGTTGAGACCTCATAACCCGGAGCAATCCGGGGGCAGGCTTAAAGCGCCGTTTCAGCTTGAAGCCGAGAGGCATTGAGTTGTGACGGTTGGTCCAACCGGTGTGAGGCATTCCGCTTCACGCCAAAAAGGAGAGAGCAAGTGGAAAAAGCTGCCAAATCACAGCTCGTCTCAACGCTCAACACAACGTTCAAGAACGCTGCTGTTGTCGTTGTGGCCCACAACAACGGCCTCACTGCCAACCAGGTTCTTGACCTGCGTAACAAGATGGCCGCTGCTGGCGCAACCGTTAAGGTTGCGAAGAACAGCCTCGTCAAGCTCGCTCTGGAAGGCACTGACGCCAAGGGTATCGACGGCCTGTTCACAGGCCCGACAATGTTGGCTTTCGCCAACGACCCTGTTGCGGCACCCAAGGTTGCTTCCGATTTCGCCAAGGCGCACGAAAAGTTTGTCGTGCTCGGTGGCGCGCTCGGAACCACAATCATGGATGCCAACGCCGTCAAGGCACTCGCATCACTGCCGTCGCTCGATCAGCTGCGTGCAAAGCTTGTTGGCATGATTCAGACGCCAGCCACCCGCATCGCGGGCGTGGTTGCTGCGCCTGCCGGCCAATTGGCTCGCGTGATGAACGCCTATGCCACCAAAGCGGCCTAACTGGCTGCCCATTCAACCGTTGTTTTAACCGACTTAAAAGAGAGTATCTAAAATGGCCGATCTCGCCAAAATCGTAGAAGACCTGTCCAAGCTGACCGTTCTGGAAGCCGCTGAGCTTTCCAAGATGCTGGAAGAAAAGTGGGGCGTTTCCGCCGCTGCTCCGGTGGCTGTTGCCGCCGCTGCTGGCCCAGCTGCTGCCGCTGTTGAAGAAAAGACCGAGTTCACCGTTGTTCTGTCCGCCGCTGGCGACAAGAAGATCGAAGTGATCAAGGAAGTCCGTGCCATCACCGGCCTGGGCCTGAAGGAAGCCAAGGACCTTGTCGAAGGCGCTCCGAAGGCCGTGAAGGAAGGCGTCAACAAGAAAGACGCTGAAGACATGAAGAAGAAGCTCGAGGCCGTTGGCGCCAAGGTTGAGCTGAAGTAACAATCCAAGGTTGCTCCGTCCGATATTCAAAACCGGACGGGGCTGCCTTGATCTTGCCATGAGGGATGCCTATATGCGGCCCACTTCATGACAGTAATGAGTCGAGATTCGAACAGTTCCTCAAAGACCTGAACCAGCAGGTTTTTGATGAGCTGTTTATCGGCGTCTTTTCAGGCGCCTCAAATTGAAGGTGACAGGAAAACACATGGCTGACACACGTTCCGTTGCAGGCAGGAAGCGCATCCGCAAGGTTTTCGGCAAAGGCATTGAAGTTGCCGAAATGCCGAACCTCATTGAGGTTCAGCGCGAATCCTATGACCAGTTCCTCCAGATGAAAGAGCCTAATGGTGGCCGCCTGACGGAAGGCTTGCAATCGGTGTTCAAGTCGGTGTTCCCGATTTCGGATTTCTCCGGCCAGGCCGTTTTGGAATTCGTGCGCTATGAATTCGAGCAGCCGAAGTTTGACGTGGATGAATGCCAGCAACGCGGCATGACCTTTGCTGCACCGCTGAAGGTGACGCTGCGCCTCATCGTGTTCGAAATCGATCCGGACACCCAGGCCAAGTCCGTCAAGGACATCAAGGAGCAAGACGTTTACATGGGCGACATTCCGCTCATGACCAAGAACGGCACCTTCGTGGTGAACGGCACGGAACGTGTGATCGTTTCCCAGATGCACCGTTCACCTGGCGTGTTCTTTGACAACGACAAGGGCAAGAGCCACTCTTCGGGCAAGATCCTTTTTGCTGCGCGTGTGATCCCTTACCGTGGCTCATGGCTGGATTTTGAATTCGACGCCAAGGATCTCATTTTTGCGCGTATCGATCGTCGCCGCAAACTGCCGGTGACCACGCTGTTCTACGCCCTGGGCATGAACTCGGAAGAGATCCTGCACTACTTCTACAAGTCTGTGCCTTATACCCAGACCAAGGAAGGCTGGCGCATGCCTTATGTGGCCGACCGTTTCAAGGGCATCAAGCCCACGGTTGACCTGATTGACGCCAAGACCGGCCAGGTTGTTGTGGAAGCGGGCAAGAAAATCTCGCCGCGCATGGCCCGCAAGATCGCTGAAGACGGCACCAAGGAACTTCTGGTGCGCGATGAAGACCTCCATGGCCAATACATCGCTGACGAACTGGTGAATGAGAAGACGGGCGAGATTTTTGCCGAAGCCGGCGAGGAAATCACCGAGAAGCTGCTCAAGAGCTTGAAGGAAGATGGCTTCAAGACCCTGAACCTGCTCGACATCGATCACATGAACACCGGCGGCTACATCCGCAACACGCTGAAGGCCGACAAGGTTGAAAGCTATGAGCAGGCGCTGGTTGAAATCTACCGCGTGATGCGCCCTGGTGAACCGCCAACACGCGAAGGCGCTGAAGCCCTGTTCAAGGGCCTGTTCTTCGATCAAGAGCGTTATGATCTCTCGGCCGTGGGCCGCGTGAAGATGAATATGCGCCTCGAATTGAACGTGGCTGACAATGTCCGTGTTCTCCGCAAGGAAGATGTGCTGCTCGTTGTGAAGACGCTGCACGACCTCCGCGATTCAAAGGGCGAAGTGGACGACATCGACAACCTCGGCAACCGCCGTGTGCGTTCGGTGGGCGAGTTGATGGAAAATCAATATCGCCTCGGCCTCGTTCGCATGGAACGTGCCATCAAGGAGCGTCTGTCGTCGGTGGATGTTGATACCGTCATGCCGCATGACTTGATCAACGCCAAGCCTGCTGCTGCTGCCGTGCGTGAATTCTTCGGCTCTTCACAGCTTTCGCAATTCATGGATCAGACCAATCCGCTCTCCGAAATCACCCACAAGCGCCGTCTCTCGGCTCTTGGCCCCGGTGGTTTGACGCGCGAACGTGCGGGCTTCGAAGTCCGTGACGTGCATCCGACCCATTATGGCCGCATCTGCCCGATTGAAACGCCGGAAGGCCCGAACATCGGCCTCATCAACTCGCTGGCCACCTATGCCCGCGTGAACAAATACGGCTTCATCGAAACGCCTTACCGCAAGGTTGTGCATGGCAAGGTGACGGACGATGTGAAATATCTCTCCGCCATCGAAGAAGCCAAGTATCACATTGCCCAGGCCAATGTGCCGCTCACCAAGGACGGACATTTCGCCGACGAGCAGGTGATTGTGCGCCATCAGGGCGACGTGTTCCAGATCACACCGGACAAGGTGGACTACGCGGACGTGTCTCCGAAGCAGATCGTTTCGGTGGCCGCGGCCCTCATTCCCTTCCTTGAAAACGACGACGCCAACCGCGCCCTCATGGGTTCGAACATGCAACGTCAGGCCGTTCCGCTCGTGCGTTCAGCGGCACCGTTTGTCGGCACCGGCATGGAAAGCGTCGTGGCGCGTGACTCTGGCGCTGCCATCACAGCGCGCCGTTCAGGCGTGATCGACCAGGTTGACGCCAAGCGCATCGTGATCCGTGCCACGGAAGAAACCGATCCGACGAAGCCGGGTGTGGATATTTACACCCTTGCGAAGTTCCAGCGCTCCAACCAATCGACCTGCATCAATCAGCGCCCGCTGGTTCGCACAGGCGACGTTGTGAAGGCAGGGGACATCATCGCTGATGGCCCTTCGACGGAGTTGGGCGATCTCGCCCTTGGCCAGAACTGCCTCGTGGCCTTCATGCCATGGCAGGGCTACAACTTCGAAGACTCGATCCTGCTCTCCGAGCGCATCGTGAAAGACGACGTATTCACCTCCATCCACATCGAGGAATTCGACGTGATGGCACGTGATACTAAGCTTGGCCCGGAAGAAATCACCCGCGACATTCCAAACGTGGGCGAAGAGTCACTCAAGAACCTCGACGAAGCTGGCATTGTTTACATCGGTGCTGAAGTGAAGCCTGGTGACATTCTCTGCGGCAAGATTACGCCGAAGGGCGAAAGCCCGATGACGCCGGAAGAAAAACTTCTGCGCGCCATCTTCGGTGAAAAGGCCTCGGACGTGCGTGATACGTCACTGCGCCTGCCGCCCGGCGTTTCGGGCACGGTTGTCGAAGTGCGTGTGTTCAACCGCCATGGTGTGGACAAGGACGAACGTGCCTTGGCCATCGAGCGCGAAGAGATTGAACGCCTGGCGAAAGACCGCGACGACGAACTCGCGATCCTCGACCGAAATTCATACGGCCGCTTGCACGACTTCCTGCATGGCAAGACAGCAACCGGCGGCCCACGCGGCCACAAGCTGGATGGCAAGATCACCGAGAAGAACCTGGAAGACATTCCGCGTTCGCAGTGGTGGAACATCGCCCTTGGCAATGAAAAGGCCATGGGCGAACTCGAAGCCATGAAAGTGCAGTATGACGACTCCAAGAAGGGGTTAGAAAACCGCTTCATGGACAAGGTTGAAAAACTGCAGCGCGGCGATGAATTGCCTACTGGCGTGATGAAGATGGTTAAGGTCTTCGTCGCCGTGAAGCGCAAGATTCAGCCAGGCGACAAGATGGCCGGCCGCCATGGCAACAAGGGTGTGGTGTCCCGCATCGTTCCGCAGGAAGACATGCCTTACCTTGAGGACGGCACACCGGTTGACGTTGTGCTGAACCCATTGGGTGTGCCTTCGCGCATGAACGTGGGTCAGATTCTTGAAACACATTTGGGCTGGGCTTGTGCCGGCATGGGCAAAAAGATCGGTGCGGCACTGGATGCCTATTCAGTCTCGCTGAAGATCGAGCCCGTGAAGGAAGAGCTGAAGAAGATCTATGGCAAGAACGCCGAGATCGAAGCGCTTGAAGGCCGCGATGTGATTGAGTTTGCCAACTCTGTCCGCAAAGGCGTTTCGATTGCAACGCCTGTGTTTGATGGCGCGCGCGAAGAAGACATCGCCAAGATGCTTTCTGATGCGGGCCTTTCGACCTCGGGCCAGATCAAGCTCTATGATGGCCGCACGGGTGAAGCTTTCGACCGTCAGGTCACTGTGGGCTACATCTATATCCTGAAGCTGCACCATCTCGTGGACGACAAGATCCACGCCCGTTCCATCGGGCCTTACTCGCTCGTCACCCAGCAGCCGCTGGGCGGCAAGGCGCAGTTTGGTGGCCAGCGCTTCGGTGAAATGGAAGTCTGGGCGCTTGAAGCCTATGGCGCTGCCTACACGCTGCAGGAAATGCTCACCGTCAAGTCAGACGACGTGGCGGGCCGCACCAAGGTTTATGAAGCCATCGTCCGTGGCGATGATGCTTTCGAAACCGGCATTCCGGAAAGCTTCAACGTTCTTGTCAAGGAAATGCGTTCCCTGGGCCTGAATGTGGAGTTGCAGAACGGCGCAGTGGCAGAACCACCGCCTTCGCCGACTCCGGTTGAGCACCAACGTTGATTTGAAGGGCAGGGGTGCGAGGCAAGGCTTCGTACCCTACCCAATTTGAGTTTCGAGATTCAATTTAAGGCGGGCACCAGCATCCCCGCAACAAGGAGCAAGGACACCATGAACCAAGAGCTCATGAACGTCTTCAACCCGGTCACTCCGGTTCAGGTTTTCGACCAGATCCGCATCACGGTCGCCAGCCCGGAAAAAATTCTGTCGTGGTCATTCGGCGAAATCAAGAAGCCGGAAACCATCAACTACCGCACTTTCAAGCCGGAACGTGACGGCCTGTTCTGCGCGCGCATCTTTGGCCCTGTGAAGGATTACGAATGCCTGTGCGGCAAGTACAAGCGCATGAAGTACAAGGGCATCATCTGCGAAAAGTGCGGTGTGGAAGTCACCCTTTCCAAGGTGCGGCGCGAACGCATGGGCCATATCGAATTGGCCGCTCCTGTGGCCCACATCTGGTTCCTGAAGTCGGTGCCCTCGCGCATTGCAACACTGCTCGACATGACGCTGAAGGATGTGGAGCGCATCCTCTATTTTGAAAACTACATCGTTGTTGAGCCGGGCTTGACACCCCTCAAGCAGCATCAGCTTCTGGGCGAGACCGAATATCTCAAGGCCCAGGAAGAATATGGCGAAGACAGCTTCACCGCCGCCATCGGCGCTGAAGCCGTGCGCGACATGTTGAACGCCATCAACCTTGACCAGCTCAAGATCAGCTTGCGCGAAGAGCTGAAAGTAGCAACCGGCGAAATCAAGCCGAAGAAGCTGGCCAAGCGTTTGAAGCTGGTCGAGAACTTCCTCGAATCCGGCAACCGCCCGGAATGGATGATCCTCACAGTTGTGCCAGTGATCCCGCCAGAACTGCGCCCGCTGGTGCCGCTGGATGGTGGCCGTTTCGCAACGTCCGATCTCAATGATCTCTATCGCCGCGTGATCAACCGCAACAACCGTTTGAAGCGCCTCATTGAACTGCGTGCGCCAGATATCATCGTGCGCAACGAAAAGCGCATGTTGCAAGAGTCGGTTGACGCACTGTTCGACAACGGCCGCCGTGGCCGTGTGATCACGGGCGCCAACAAGCGCCCATTGAAGTCGCTGTCCGACATGCTCAAGGGTAAGCAGGGCCGCTTCCGTCAGAACCTCCTCGGCAAGCGCGTGGACTATTCTGGCCGTTCGGTCATCACCGTGGGCCCGGAATTGAAGCTGCATCAGTGCGGCTTGCCGAAGAAGATGGCGCTCGAACTCTTCAAGCCCTTCATCTATTCGCGCCTCGAAGCCAAGGGCCTGTCTTCCACCGTAAAGCAAGCCAAGAAGCTGGTGGAAAAGGAAAAGCCGGAAGTCTGGGATATCCTGGATGAGGTCATCCGCGAACATCCCGTGATGCTGAACCGCGCACCAACGCTTCACCGCTTGGGCATTCAGGCGTTTGAGCCTGTGCTCATCGAAGGCAAGGCCATTCAGCTTCACCCGCTGGTTTGCACCGCCTTCAACGCCGACTTTGACGGTGACCAGATGGCCGTTCACGTTCCGCTGTCGCTCGAAGCGCAGTTGGAAGCGCGCGTGCTGATGATGTCCACCAACAACGTGTTGCACCCTGCCAACGGCCAGCCGATCATTGTGCCGTCGCAAGACATTGTTCTCGGCCTCTATTACCTGTCGCTCATCAACGACAAGGAACCTGGCGAGGGCATGGCCTTCGGCACCATGGCTGAAATTGATCACGCCATCGCCGCGAGTGCTGTCACCCTGCATGCCAAGATCAAGGGCCGCGTGACCGAGATGGGCGCTGATGGCAAGCTCAAGACCCGCATTGTAGAAACCACGCCGGGCCGCATGAAGATCGGCGAGTTGCTGCCGCACGCGGTCAACATCTCTTACGATCTCTGCAACAAGCTTATGACCAAGCGCGAAATCTCCAAGATGATCGACGCGGTTTATCGCCACTGTGGCCAGAAGGAAGCGGTCATCTTCGCAGACCGGATCATGGGCCTCGGCTTCCACAACGCCTATAAGGCCGGCATTTCCTTCGGCAAGGATGACATGGTCATCCCCGCCACCAAGGAAAAGCTGGTGGCCCAGACGCGCCTTCTCGCCAAGGAATATGAACAGCAATATTCCGACGGCCTGATCACCCAGGGCGAAAAATACAACAAGGTCGTAGATGCCTGGGCCAAGTGCTCGGACAAGGTGGCCGAAGAAATGATGGCCGAGATTTCTGCCGTGCGTAAGGACGAAAAGACCGGCCGCACCAAGCAGATCAACTCGATCTATATGATGAGCCATTCTGGTGCGCGCGGTTCGCCCGCCCAGATGAAGCAGCTTGCCGGCATGCGCGGCCTTATGGCCAAGCCGTCGGGTGAGATCATCGAAACGCCGATCATTTCCAACTTCAAGGAAGGTCTGTCAGTTCTCGAATACTTCAACTCCACCCACGGCGCCCGCAAGGGTCTGGCCGATACGGCGTTGAAGACCGCAAACTCGGGTTACCTCACCCGCCGTCTGGTGGACGTCGCACAGGACGCGATCATTTCCGAAGTGGATTGCGGCACCAAGAACTACATCACCACGCGCCCGATCATTGACTCCGGTCAGGTGATCGTGACTTTGGGCCAACGCGTCCTTGGCCGCACCGCGGCGGAAGATGTGCTTGATCCGGCAACCGGTGCTGTCCTTGCTGAAGCTGGCAAGGAAATGCTCGAAAGCCATGTCGAGAAGATCGAAAAGGCTGGTGTGACGGAAATCAAGATCCGCTCGGTGCTGACTTGCGAAACCAAGTTCGGCGTCTGCGCCACCTGCTATGGCCGCGATCTTGCGCGCGGCACACCCGTTAACATGGGTGAAGCCGTGGGCGTCATCGCTGCCCAGTCGATCGGTGAACCAGGCACACAGCTCACCATGCGCACGTTCCACATTGGTGGTGCCGCACAGGTGCTTGACGAGTCCTTCGTGGAATCAACCACGGATGGCACGATCGAAGTCCGCAACGTCACGGTGGCCAAGAACACTGCGGGTCAACTCATCGTCATGGGCCGCAACGCCATCATCGCCATCAAGGACGTCAAGGGCAACGACCGCGCCACCTACAAGGTTGGTTATGGTTCGCGCCTTTTGGCCAACTCGGGCGACTCAGTGAAGCGCGGCGTGCGTATCGCGGAATGGGATCCCTTCACCCGCCCGGCACTCACCGAAGTTGATGGCATCGTGGCCTTCGAAGATGTGGTTGATGGTGTCACCGTCAACGAAGCAACCGACGAAGCTACCGGCATCACCAACCGCGTGATCATTGACTGGCGCACCAATCAGCGTGGCTCGGGCCTCAAGCCTGCCATCGTGATCAAGGACGCTGACGGCAATGTGAAGAAGCTGCCGCGCGGCGGCGAAGCCCGTTACCTGCTCTCTGTAGACGCGATTTTGTCCGTGGAACCAGGTGCCAAGGTGGGCGCAGGCGATGTTCTCGCCCGTAACCCGCTGGAAAGCGCCAAGACACGTGACATCACCGGCGGTCTGCCGCGCGTGGCCGAACTGTTCGAAGCGCGCCGTCCGAAGGATGCCGCCATCATTGCCGAAATCTCCGGCAAGATCGAATTCGGCCGCGACTACAAGAACAAGCGCCGCATCAAGATCGTGCCTTTGGAAGAAGGCAAGGAAGCTGTGGAATATCTCATCCCGAAGGGCAAGCACTTGCCGGTTCAGGAGGGTGACTTCATCGAAAAGGGCGAATATCTCATGGACGGCAACCCAGCGCCGCATGACATCCTCGCCATCAAGGGTGTGGAAGAACTGGCCGCGTTCCTCGTGAACGAGATCCAGGAAGTCTACCGCCTGCAAGGCGTGGGCATCAACGACAAGCACATCGAAGTGATTGTCCGCCAGATGCTCCAGAAGGTTGAAATCATCGACCAAGGTGAATCGACCCTGTTGCCCGGCGAACAGCTGGACCGCGAAGAGTTTGACCGTGAAAACGTCAAGCTCATCGCCGAAGGCCTCAAGCCAGCAACGGCCCAGCCGGTGCTCTTGGGCATCACCAAGGCTTCGTTGCAGACGCGCAGCTTCATCTCGGCGGCGTCGTTCCAGGAAACCACTCGCGTGCTCACCGATGCTGCCGTTCAAGGCAAGATCGACACGCTGGATGGCCTCAAGGAAAACGTGATCGTTGGTCGTTTGATCCCGGCCGGCACGGGCGGCATGCTTGCCCGCTTCCGCGCCATCGCCGACAAGCGCGACCGCCTGATCATCGAGGAGCAGCAGAAATCGCAGCTTCCTCCGGCAGCGGAATAAGCCAAACGAAATCAAAAAGGCCCGGCATCGTCCGGGCCTTTTTTACTGGACTGACGCGAGAGCAAACAGGGCCTTTGCCCCGATCAGCATCGCCATGATGGCAAGCAATATCAGCACGGCCTTACGGAACTTGGCTTCATCCACACCCTTGAAGGCGCGGTGCCCGATCCAGATGCCCGCCAGCAGGAAGGGCAGGTAGAGCACGGCGCGTAAAACTGAAGACCAATTCACCAAGGTTGTGAGTGCCGTTGGGTTCGTCATCCAGATGATGTCCAGCGCCAAGAAGTAGGCGGTGAGTGATGCGCGGCCCGCAGCCGCCCCAGCGGGGGAGGCGAAATAGAATAGGATCACTGGTGGCCCGCCAATCCCGAAAGCCCCATTGGCCAGCCCTGAAGCGGTGCCTGCGGCCAAAGTAGCTACCGTGCCCGGCATGGATTTGAGGCTGTAGCCAATCCACATCAATATCACTGAAATCAGCACGAATAGGGCCAAGGCCAATTGCATGGGAGCCGGCTGATAGTGGCTGAGTGCATAGATGCCGATGGGCGTTCCAATCAAGGCGCCAATGAGTAGCGGGATGATAGAGCGCCAGTGAACATCCTTCCAAATGGTCGGCAGCAGATTGATGCTTGCGGCCAGTTCCATCATCAGCATGGGAGGAAGCACTTCGCGCGGCGGATAGAGCAGCGACAATCCAGAAATCGCCAAGAGTGAGAAGCCAAAACCGGAAAAGCCGCGCACGATCGCTGCGCCAAACACAATGGCGCAGGCGATGGCAAGATAGGCGTCGATTGCAGGCAAACTGGCCCCTTATGTTGGCGTCGCGCGAGAATAGAGGTGAGATGTGGCTTGTCCAGCGCCAGACTAGCCTTGCGCCGCCAGCCAGTTCTTGAAATCCGTCATCGCCCGCGAGGTATAGGCCCGCTTGCGCGCAATGGCTTTGTCTTTGTGCTGAATCTTCTTGCCTGCCTCACGCGGCACTTCAACAGGCGGCATCAAGCCAAAATTGATGTTCATGGGCTGGAAGCTGGAACGTGTGTCGGTGGTGGCTATATGCCCGCCCGTGATGTGGTTGATCAATGCGCCATGCGCTGAGGTTGCGGGCGGCGGGGCAAAGCTGCGCCCTTGCGCTTGTGCGGCGGCCATGCGCCCTGCCATCAAGCCCATGGCCGCACTCTCCACATAACCTTCAACGCCCGTGACTTGCCCTGCAAAACGCAAGCGCGGCTGAGATTTCAGGCGAAGCTGATCGTCCAACAGTTTGGGAGAATTGAGGAAAGTGTTGCGGTGCAGGCCGCCCAGCCTGGCGAATTCGGCATTCTCCAAACCCGGGATCGTTTTGAACACGGCCACCTGTTCAGCATATTTCAACTTCGTTTGAAAGCCGACAATATTATACAATGTTCCCAGTGCGTTATCTTGTCGAAGCTGAACAATCGCATAAGCCTTGACTGTGGGGTTATGCGGATTGGTCAGGCCCACGGGTTTCATCGGCCCATGGCGTAACGTCTCCGGCCCACGCTCCGCCATCACTTCAATGGGCAAGCAGCCATCAAAATAGGGTGTGTTTTTCTCAAACTCGCGGAAGTCTCCCTTTTCGCCTGCTAGAAGTGCCGCGATGAAGGCGTCATACTGTGCCTTGTCCATCGGGCAGTTGATGTAATCCTTGCCCGTTCCGCCCGGTCCAACCTTGTCATAGCGCGATTGGAACCACGCTTTGCTCATGTCGATCGTCTCGCGGTAAACGATAGGCGCGATGGCGTCGAAAAAGGCCAAACCCTCTTCGCCCGTTAGCGCGCCAATGGCCGCTGCCAGCTTGGGCGAGGTAAGCGGGCCCGTCGCGATGATGACATTTTCCCAGTCCGCCGGTGGAATGGTCTCCACTTCGCCGCGCTCGACAGTGATATTCGGGTGCGCCAGAATTCGCGCCGTCACCTCGGCTGAAAACCCATCGCGGTCCACTGCAAGTGCCCCACCTGCGGGCACCTGATGGCTGCCAGCCACATCCATGATCAGGGAGCCCGCCAGCCGCATTTCGGCATGGAGCAGGCCCACGGCATTGTGCTCAGCATCATCCGAACGGAATGAGTTGGAACAGACCAACTCGGCAAAACCATCTGTCTTGTGAACCTCGGTTTTGTGTGGCCCGCGCATTTCGTGAAGCACCACCTGCGCCCCGGCCTGGGCCGCCTGCCAGGCGGCCTCTGAACCCGCCATGCCCGCGCCGATGATGTGAATTGGTTTTGTCATGGATGCGGCTTATGCGGCAGGTGAATGTGGGGCGCAAGCCTCAGCCGCCCTTGTCTAAACTTCAATCATAAGGCATTGATGCGCCATGCTTTGCGCTTACGGAATTGCCCAGAACTGCTTGGTGGAACATCCCGAGGATGTACCACGTGAAGTGCTGACCAATTCCATCTGGCTGGATTTGGTCGAACCCAGCATGGATGAGGAAAAGCGTGTGGAAGAGGCGCTTGGTTTTGACATCCCCACCCGTGGCGAACTGGCCGAGATCGAGGCCTCAAGCCGCCTCTATCAGGAGGAAGGCGCCACCTTCATGACCGCCAACCTGATCCGCCGCGGCGATGACGACAGGCCAGAATCATCTCCTGTCACCTTCATCGTCAAGGGCCGCCAACTCATCACCATCCGCTATCACCACCCGCAGGCCTTCCCACAATATGTGAAACAGGCCATGCGGCATGCCACCGGCGGCGATGCCTGGGGCGTGTTCATCAGTT
The DNA here is from genome assembly GCA_031424315.1 of Aestuariivirga sp. Taxonomy (GTDB): domain Bacteria; phylum Pseudomonadota; class Alphaproteobacteria; order Rhizobiales; family Aestuariivirgaceae; genus Aestuariivirga. The sequence goes on along the minus strand of JANPHF010000111.1, from coordinate 12,096 downwards.
TGATTGAAGCGGTGGTGGACCGTGCCGCCGATCACTTGGAGCGTGTCGGCGCCATCGTCGAAGATACCTCAAAGCAGGTCTTTGCCACCTCTTTCCTCCGCAAGCAGGATCCCACCCGCAAGAAGCGCAAGCCGAAGAATTTGGAAGCCATGTTGGGCAAAGTGGGCGAGGAAGGTGACTTCACTTCCAAGATGCGTGAAAGCCTGGTCTCCATCTCTCGTATGATGGCCTTTGCCCAGGCGGTTATAGACAATCTGCCCACCGGCAAGCCCAAGCGTGAATCACTGGCCCGCATCAAGATCGTGCAGCGCGACATCATCTCGCTTACCGACCATGCCGGATTCCTGAATGGCAAAATTTCATTTTTGCTCGATGCCGTGCTCGGCATGATCTCCATCGAGCAGAATAATATCATCAAGATTTTCACAGTGGCCTCGGTGGCCTTCTTGCCGCCAACGCTTGTGGCCTCGGCCTACGGCATGAACTTCAAGGGCATGCCGGAACTGGATTGGGCCTGGGGCTATCCCTATGCCATCGTTCTTATGATCGCCTCAGCCGTGGTGCCCATTCTCTACTTCAAAACCAAGGGCTGGTTCTGATGAATTGGCTGATCGTTTTCTTCGGCGGTGGCCTCGGTGCCGCCGCGCGTTATGGCATGAATGTGGGCGTCGGCCGCGTCATGGGCTCGGAATTTCCATGGCATACCCTTGCGGTCAACATCATCGGTTGTTTCGTGATGGGAGCGCTGACCGAGCTCATGGCCTTGCGCCTTAATGTGTCCAATGAGATGCGGCTGTTCCTCACCACTGGTATTCTCGGTGGCTTCACCACTTTCTCAGCCTTCGCGCTGGATTTTGCTTTGTTGGTAGAGCGGCGCGATGCAACAGGCGCTGCAACTTATGTGCTGGCTTCCGTGGGCCTTTCCCTCATCGCTTGCTTTGTGGGCTTGTGGCTGGTGCGGGCGCTTTCCGCATGAGCGAAGTGAAGCGCCACGAAGTCTCCTCCGATGAGGATGGCATGCGGCTGGACCGCTGGTTCAAACTGCACTTCCCGCAAGTAACCTTCGCATATCTCAACAAGCTCACCCGCACCGGCCAGGTGCGCGTGGGGGCAGGGCGCGTGAAAACAAACACGCGCCTCGCCAAGGGCCAGGAAATCCGCGTGCCGCCTCTTGCTTTCGACACGCGCCCTGCTGATGCGCCCAAAGGCGAGGTGAAGCCGCTGACCAGCAAGGAGCGCGCGCTATTCGAAAGCATGATCCTGTTTGAAGATCAGGACATGTTTGTGCTCAACAAGCCTGCGGGCCTTGCCGTGCAGGGCGGCACCAAGACCCACACCCATCTGGATGGTCTGCTCATGGGCCTTGGCGCAGAACTGAAAGAGCGCCCACTGCTGGTGCATCGGCTCGACCGTGACACATCGGGCGTGATCGTTGTTGCCAAGCGCCGCGCTGTGGCCTCAGCGCTCGGCAAACTCTTTGCCTCCCGCCATGTGAGGAAAACCTATTGGGCTGTGGTGAAGGGCGTTCCCAACCCGGCTCAAGGCAAAATTGATGTGGCGCTGATCAAGGCCCGCAGCGAAGAGGGTGACCGCATGCGCGCCTCCAAGGCCGGCGAAGAGGATGATGAGCAACGCGCCATCACTCAGTATGCCACCTTGGATAAATCGCAAGGCATGGCCTGGATGTCGCTGAAGCCCCTCACCGGTCGGCAGCATCAGCTTCGCGCCCATATGCACCACATCGGAACGCCCATTGTGGGCGACAACAAGTATGGCGGCGATTTGGGTTTGCCGGAGAGCATCGAAAACCGCCTGCACCTGCATGCGCGGCGAATCCGGTTTCCGCATCCGCGCGAAGGCGAGGTTGATGTGACAGCACCCTTGCCGCCGCACATGATAGACACTTTCGCCACGCTCGGTTTTGACGCAGGCCGTTTTGATGACTGACGAAACCGAAGACCAGCGCTGGGAACGCCTGAGCCGCGACCGGGTGGAACGGCCACTGCCCAAGCGTTTCTACGAGGAAGTGAGCGTCAGCCCAGATCGCGCCATCTTGCTGGATGGCCGTGTGGTGAAAACCCCGATGAAGGCCAAACTGGCCTTGCCCACGCAGGCTCTTGCCGATGCCGTTGCTGATGAATGGCGCGCGCAAGAAAAGGTGATTGACCCTGCGAAGATGCCGCTCACCAAATTGGCCAATACCGCCATTGACCGCGTGGGGGCAGAGCGTACGCATGTGGCTGCTGAGGTGGTGGCCTTCGCAGGCAATGACCTGGTGTGTTACCGCGCCATGGAGCCCGCGGGGTTGTTAGCCTTGGAAAACCAACATTGGAACCCCGTGCTGGATTGGGCACAATCTGCCCTTGATGCCGAGTTCAAGTCCACAAACGGCATTTCGCATGTGGTCCAGCCCGCCCTAGCCTTGATGGCGGTGAAGGCAGCAGCTGCCGCGCTTGATGATTTCACGCTCACCGCCACTCACACTACCATGACATTGACAGGCTCGGCCCTCTTGGCACTGATGATTCAGGCTCGCGCCATCAATGCCGAAGCCGCCTGGGCCGCAGCACATGTGGATGAGGATTTCCAGATCAGCCAATGGGGCGAGGATTTCGAGGCTGCAGACCGCCGCGCTTTTCGCAAACTTGAATTTGATGCGACCGTGCGATTCCTCGCTCTTTTAGCAAGCCCTTGAATAATCGAGAATCGATGAACATCTGGTAAGGTTCCTGAGATCATCAATCGGAGCATCAGATGTCGGATTTCGGAACCAAGTTTCCTCCTAGGCCCAACTTTCCCATTCAACCAAGGCACATCAATTCACTTCTGATTTTCGGCGTGGTTGTTGTGGCGGCCGTCGCAGCGGTTTCTAACTCCTGGTACACGATCGATCAGGGTGACAGGGGTGTCTTGCTCACCAATGGCGCGCTGAGTTCGGTGGTTGAACCAGGATTGCATTTCAAGCTGCCGTTTCTCCAACGCGTTGAGCAAATTAGCTTGCGCCAGCAGGTTTTGAAATGGGGCTGCCAAAACGAGGGCAGCTGTGAAAACATGCCGGCCCTGCAGTCTTATTCGCGCGACCAACAAGTGGCTGACATGCGCGTAACGGTGAATTTTCACGTGCCCGAAAGTGAAGTGGGTGCAGTATACACCAATTATGGTTCCATCGCATCCCTTGCAGACCGGGTGATTGCCCGCAAGGCACCGCAAGAAATCAAGACGGTGTTTGGCCAATATGATGCCGTGTCAGTCATCCAAAACCGAGCAAAATTCAACCAGGACGTGACCAACGCAATATCCAAGGTGACGGATGGCCCGGTTATCATCGATGGCGTGCAGGTCGAAAATATCAAATTCTCAAACGCCTATGAACAGGCGGTGGAAGCGCGCATGACAGCGCAAGTTGAAGTGCAAAAACAGGAACAAAACCTGCAGCAGGAAAAAATCAAGGCGGATATTGCCGTCACGCAAGCCAAAGGCCGCGCAGATTCGGTGAAGGCAGAGGCTGATGCCAGCGCCTACAGAACCAAGGTGGAAGGTGAGGCCACCGCAGATGCCATCAAACTGCGTGCCGCCGCCTTGGCCAACAATCCGCTTTTGGTTGAGCTGACCAAGGCCGAAAAGTGGAATGGCCAGTTGCCCACGCAAATGATCCCCGGCTCGACTGTGCCCTTCATCGACGTGAGCCAGCCTTCGCAGAAGCAATAGTTCAGCCAATCATGTGAGCTTGGGCGCAGTTTGCGAAACGCAGCAATCTAATTCTACCATAGGTAGAAATCGATCTCTTAGCGGTTTAAAGGCCCGTACAGTGAATATGTTCCTTGTCAGCTAGACCCCTAGCGCCCCTTCCATGAATCGCGTTCCACCGCCATTTCTGGGCCGCCAAGGGGCTATTGGGGTGCCATACATGGGCCGCGCCGCCTATTCTCCCTCCCCCTCCTAGTCGCGAGGACCGGGGGGTGACAGGAGCTATCAGTCGGGCCGCTACAAAATTGGCAATTGTATCTTCGGAACGACCCCCATCCTCAATTCATCCCCACAAGGGGGAGGGATAAGTGTGTTTCACTAAACCCGCTCACCCACCAGGTCATATTCCTCAGCTTCAGTGATCCGTACACGGACAATATCGCCGGCCTTCAAATCCGTGGCACCGGGAATGAACACGTTGCCGTCAATCTCTGGTGCGTCCCACTGGCTGCGGGCCACGGCTTCGTTGTTCTCATCGTCGATTTCATCAACCAGCACATCAATCTCACGGCCCACGCGGCTCGCGAGGATTTCTTCCGAAATCACCTGCTGAGTTTCCATGAAGCGGGCATAGCGCTCGGCCTTCACTTCGTCGGGAACCTGCGGCAGACCCATGTCATTGGATGTGGCACCAGACACTGGCTCATATTTGAAACAGCCCACGCGCTCCAGCCGCGCTTCCTTCATCCACTGCAACAAATATTCAAACTCTGCATCCGTCTCACCCGGAAAGCCAACGATGAAAGTTGAGCGCACGGCAATGTCGGGGCAGATGCCACGCCATTTGGCGAGACGCTCCAAAACCTTTTCTTGATTGGCCGGGCGGCGCATGTTCTTCAGCACGGTCGGTGAAGCATGCTGGAACGGGATGTCGAGATAGGGAAGAATTTTGCCTTCCGCCATCAGCGGAATCACATCATCGACATGCGGATAGGGATAGACATAGTGCAGCCGCACCCAAGCGCCCAGATCACCCAGCTCCTTGCACATGTCGAGGAACTTCGCACGCACATCGCGGCCCTTGAACTTGCTGCTGGCATATTTCACATCCACGCCATACGCAGAGGTGTCCTGTGAAATGACCAGCAGCTCTTTCACACCGGCCTTCACCAAACGTTCGGCTTCGTAAAGCACAGCCGCCATCGGACGTGAAACCAGATCGCCACGGATGGATGGAATGATGCAGAACGTGCAACGGTTGTTGCAGCCTTCGGAAATCTTGAGATAGCTATAGTGGCGCGGCGTGAGATGCAGGCCTTGCGGTGGCACCAAATCCATTTTCGGATCATGCAGCGGGGGCAGGGTTGCGTGAACCGCTTGCACCACTTGCTCATATTGATGCGGGCCGGTGACGGCGAGCACACCGGGATGCGCAGATTTGATCACACTCTCTTCAACGCCGTAGCAACCTGTCACAATCACCCGACCATTTTCCTGCATCGCTTCGCCAATGGCTGAAAGACTTTCTGCCTTGGCTGAATCCAGAAAACCACAGGTGTTGACGATCACCACATCAGCATCATCATAGCCGGGCGCAATCTTATAGCCCTCGGCGCGCAGTTGCGTAAGAATGCGTTCGGAATCGACAAGGTTCTTCGGGCAGCCCAACTGGACCAGTCCCACTTTCGGCACATGTTTGTTCATAAGCGGGGCTTTAGCCTGTTTGTGCCCGCCGGGCAAACCACCAACGCCGCAGGGCCACCAGGGCCCAAATCGCTTCCACCACGCCAAAGGGCCATGCGCCTTGCAGGAAGCCATAGGCGGAGCCCAGGGCACAGGCTGCTGCGAAGGTCAAAATCCACCACGGGCTATGGGCCTCAAACGCATAGGAAACCAGCATGAGCGAAACGGCGAAGAAGCCGAAAAGCGTGAGCGTGTCCATCACGCGCTCAGCGTTGGGCCGAAAACTGTTTCAAAATTACGCCGCAAGGCGGCATCAACATCCGCCATGCCGGCATCAACGCCAAGGGCTGCAAGGCTGGTTACGCCGTGCTCGGCCACACCACACGGAACAATGCCATCAAAATGCGAAAGGTCTGGATTCACATTCAGGCTCACGCCATGAAAGGTGATCCCACGCCGCACGCGGATGCCGATCGCCGCGATCTTGCTTTCGTCCGACCCATGCCGCACCCAAATGCCCACGCGGTCTTCGCGCCGCTCACCCTTCACGCCGAATTCCGCCAGCGTGTTGATCAGCCACTGCTCCAGCGCCGCCACAAAGGCGCGCACATCGCCACCGCGCTTGGCGAGGTTGAGCATCACATAGGCGACGCGCTGGCCCGGCCCATGATAGGTGTATTGCCCGCCGCGCCCCGTTTCAAAAACCGGAAAGCGCGCCGCGTCCACCAGATCTGCAGGCTTAGCGCTGGTGCCAGCCGTGTAGAGGGCAGGGTGTTCGAGAAGCCAAACCCGCTCCGGTTCCTCGCCAGCAGCGATCGCAGTCACACGGGCTTCCATGGAAGAAACCGCCGGCCCATAGGCCGAAAGCCCGGCATCCACTTGCCACGCCGCAACTGTCTGAAGCGGCTTGGGCACTGCAATGGTTGCGCGCAGGATCATGCTGTGCATTTATGTTTCATCAGGCCTTCTGGCAAGGGCGCGGAAGCTGGCATACCGAAAGTGAGGCAGCCATGAAACAGTGCAAGGTGGTCAAAGGCGGCGAAGGTTTCCACGGCAAGCAGGGGTTGGATTATTTCTCGGGCGTAACTGCGCAATCGGCCAAAAGCGAAGGCATCTGCATGCACATGGTTGTTCTGCCGCCCGGCGCCCGCGCCAAAGCGCACTATCATGCCGCCCACGAAACGGCGATCTATGCGCTGGAAGGGGCCACGGAAATGCATTGGGGGCCAAACCTCGAACACCATCTGCGCCTGGAAGCGGGGGATTATCTCTATATCCCCGCTGGCGTGCCGCATTTGCCCTTTAACCCCACCGACAAAGTGGCCAAGGCCATTCTAGCCCGCACCGACCCGAACGAGCAGGAAAGTGTGGTTTTGGTGGATATTTCGCCGCCAGAGCGGCCCTAAACTCTCCCTTGCCATTATTGCGCTGCAATGCTATCTGCGGCCCGTTCAAAACCACATGCGGGTGTTTGGATTGTCTCACGGGTTAAGAGCCCCAACATAGAGGCCGTCCTTCCGGTGCCGGATTTTCCGGTAGCTCCACCTGCAGAGGATTAACCGGAAAAGGAACTAAAATGGCTGTGAATTTCACAATGCGCCAGCTGCTTGAGGCAGGCGTACACTTCGGGCACCAGACGCATCGCTGGAACCCCAAAATGCAATCCTACATCTATGGTACGCGCAACGGCATCCATATCATGGACCTGTCGCAGACTGTGCCGATGCTCCACCAGGCGCTGGAAGTGATCTCGGAAACCGTGGCCAAGGGTGGCCGCGTGCTGTTCGTGGGCACCAAGCGCTCTGCTGCCGAGCAGATCGCTGAAAGCGCCAAGAATTGCGCCCAGTATTACGTCAACGCCCGCTGGCTTGGCGGCATGCTGACCAATTGGAAGACGATTTCGAACTCGATCAAGCAGCTCCGCAAGATCGACGAAGTGTTGGAAAAGCAGGGTGCTGGTTTCAAGAAGCGCGAAGTGCTGAACATGGCCCGCGACAAGGCCAAGTTTGAAAAGGCTTTGGGCGGCATCAAGGACATGGGCGGCACCCCTGACATCCTGTTCGTGATCGACACGAACAAGGAACAGATCGCCATCAAGGAAGCCAACCGCTTGGGCATTCCTGTGGTTGCCATCATCGACACCAATTCCGATCCAGTTGGCGTGACCTATCCGATCCCTGGCAATGACGACGCCGCGCGCGCCGTGGCGCTCTATTGCGATCTCGTTTCGCGCGCCGTGCTGGAAGGCATCGAAAAGTCGCAGCATCGTTCTGGCGTGGACGTGGGCGCTGCCGAAGCTCCACCCGCTGAAGCCGTTCCGGCTGCCTGACACACAAACATTTGTCATCCCCGCGAAAGCGGGGATCCCGCTCAATGATCCACTCCGGCGCTTGTGAGAAAGCTGTGCCCCTGCCTTCGCAGGGGTGACGGAGTGGTGGAAACAAAGAGGTTCTACTATGGCTGAGATCACCGCCGCACTGGTGAAAGACCTGCGCGAAAAAACCGGCGTGGGCATGATGGATTGCAAGGCCGCCCTTGCTGCCACCAACGGCGACACTGAAGCCGCGATCGATTGGCTGCGCGCCAAGGGCTTGGCCAAGGCCGCCAAGAAATCCACCCGTGTGGCTGCGGAAGGGTTGGTTGGCCTTTGCGTGAAAGGCAATATCGGCGCGCTTGTTGAAGTGAATTCTGAGACTGACTTTGTGGCCCGTAACGAAAAGTTCCAGGCCATGGTGGCTGAGATTTCCAAGCTGGCCATCAACGCCAATGGCTCCTCCGAAGCGCTGAAGACCATGCACTTCCCGGGCTCTCCCCACGCGGTTGAAGCCTATGTGGCCGAAATGGTGGCCACCATCGGCGAAAACATGACGGTGCGCCGCACCGCTGCGCTTTCTGTGAAGAAGGGGGTGATTGGCTCCTACGTTCACAACCAGATCGCCCCCGGCATGGGCAAGATCGGCGTGATTGTGGCGCTGGAATCAGAGGGCAAGGCCGAGGTTGTGACTGAGTTTGGCCGCATGCTGGCCATGCACATTGCCGCCACCAATCCTGTGGCGCTCACTCTCGATGCCATTCCAAAGGACGTGCTGGCGCGCGAGTCAGCTGTTCTCGAGGAAAAGAACGCCGGCAAGCCCGCCAACGTGATGGAAAAGATTGTGGCTTCTGGTCTCAAGACCTTTGCCAAGGAAAACTGCCTGCTCGAACAGGCCTATGTGCATGACGGTGCCAAGACTGTAACGCAAGCTGCAGGCGAGGCTGGCACCAAGGCTGGTGGCGCCATCACCATCGCAGGTTATGTGCGCTTCCAGCTCGGCGAAGGCATTGAAAAAGCCGAAGATGATTTCGCCGCGGAAGTGGCGAAAATGTCGGGCAAGTGAACCACAATCTGGGTGGGATTTGCGCTTGCAGAAGCGGATAATCCCACCTATAGACCGCCAGCGCTTTGCGATTATAAAGCGCCACCAAAGGATGGGCGACTAGCTCAGGTGGTAGAGCAGCTGACTCTTAATCAGCGGGTCGTAGGTTCGAGTCCTACGTCGCCCACCATCCTTCGCCCTACGGGCTTCGGCTCGGCGGGCCAATAGATTGCAAGGCGAAGGATGCCGCGCCAGAGTTCCAAAGGAACGAAGGCGGGCGGATTGCGGTTGTATTCCGCCAGCAATCAGATCAATTCTTCAACGATGAAATACGTGTATATCTTGGCTTCATTGGAAGGTGGGCATTTCTACATCGGTGTCACTGGTGATTTGAAAGCGCGCCTTGAACAACGCAATTCTGGTGCGGTTTCCCATACTGCCAAGTTCAGGCCTTGGCAGATAAAAACCTACATTGCATTTTTGGAAGAAACCAAGGCCTTTCAATTTGAGCGCTATCTCAAGTCTGGATCTGGCAGGGCATTTGCCAAAGCCCATCTCTAGTCAGGCACCTTGGCGTTGATGAGAAAATTCGGAGTAGATACCCCCATGACTTGCAACCAAGATTTCTCCAACTATATCTGCAATGCTTGGGAGGCCGATCAGTGAACAACCCCTATCAAGTTCTCGGCGTGGCGAAGTCTGCCTCGGCAGATGACATCCGCTCCGCCTATCGCAAGCTTGCAAAGAAGCTGCATCCGGATCTCAATCCGGGCGACAAAAAGGCCGAAGAGAAGTTCAAGGAAGTCTCTGGCGCCTATGATCTCCTGTCCGACAATGAAAAGCGCGCCAAGTTTGATGCCGGTGTGATCGATGCAGCCGGCAACGAGAAGCCCCAAGAGCGGCAATATTACCGTGACTATGCGGGTGCAAATGCAGGCGCCCAGGGCGCCAATCCAAATTATGAATCAGCGGCAGGTTTTTCCGGCTTCGGCGACATGGATGATGTTTTCGCCGAGATGTTCGCCCGCCAGGCAGAGGCGCGGCGCAACGCCCGCGGGAACGATGTGCAATATCGGCTGACAGTGCCCTTTCTTGATGCCGTGAAAGGCGCCAACCAACGGCTCAACTTGCCTGATGGCTCGACCATCGATGTGAGGATTCCTCCGGGGATCAATGAAGGTCAAGTCATCCGGCTCAAAGGCAAAGGGCAACCCTCGCAAGGCAAGGGCGGTGCTGGCGATGCACTGGTTTCAATTTCAATTGCGCCGCATAAGTTCTTCACTCGTGCAGGCGATGATCTGACGCTGGATTTGCCGGTTTCCATTAAGGAGGCCGCGCTGGGTGGCCCAGTGCGGGTGCCTTCGCCTGGCGGTGATGTGATGCTCAACATTCCTGCCGGCTCCAATAGCGGCACGCAACTGCGCCTCAAGGGCAAAGGCGTGGCGGGCCGGGGTGACCTGTTGGTGAGGCTACGTGTGGTTCTTCCCAAGCGCGCAGACCAGCAACTCAACGATTTCCTCCGCACCTGGTCGCCCAGCCCCGAAGAGGATCTGCGCAAGGAGATGCAATCATGATCCTGAAGCGTACAGAATTCATGGCGCGCGCCAACGTCGATGAGAACACGCTTGAAATGTGGCTCGCGGAACAATGGCTTCTGCCCATTCAGACCGCAGAAGATGAAGCCTTCAGCGATGCCGACCTCGCACGCGCGCAGCTGATCCAAGAGTTGCGACGCGATTTTGGCGTCAATGAAGCGGGCGTGAGCGTAGCATTGCACCTGCTCGACCAGATTCACGGTCTGCGGGCCGCGTTGCAACGCGGCCCGCACCTCAAGAAAGGCACTTGATCAGAATCAAGGTCGAGCAGCGCATGTGTGCTATTCTCTTCTATTCAAGGAAGGGATTGTTCATGAGTCATTTTCACGCCGCCATCTGGATCGACCACCACGAGGCGAAAGTCTTCCATTTCAACAAAGACGATGCCGACAAGCTGATGATCAAGCCGGATCACCCCACGCGGCATATCCATCACCATGCAGGCGGTGGTGGCCATGACAAGACCAGCGAAGATTTTCTGCATGAGGTGGCTCATGCGGTTGCCGATGCAGGTGCCATACTCATCACGGGTCCGGGAGGCGTGAAGCAGGAACTTATGCATCACTTGGAGAAACATGATCCGCAGGTGGCCAAGAAGGTGGCAGCAGTGGAAACCGTTGATCATCCATCCGATGGGCAAATCGTGGCCCTTGCGCGCAAATATTTTAGATCTGCGGACTTGGACACGCCGCAGATTGCAAACTGACATTGTAAGGACGGGGACAAGAGGAGCGCACGGAAACCCCGGCGCCAGCGTGCGCCGGGGCAACGTTTCACCAAACAAGCGAAAGCACTGCCCTCAAGGCACGTTGCGAACAGCACCCTTCGCAGCAGAGGTTGCAAAAGCCGCATAAGCACGCAGGGCCGTCGTCACCTTGCGTGGGCGTGACTTTGCAGGCGTATAGGCCTGCTTGCCGCGTGCTTCCTGCGCGGCCTTGCGTTGAGCCAGAATGTTATCTGCCACAGCCAAATTGATGGTGCGGTTGGGAATGTCGATCTCAATACGATCGCCTTCTTCCACCAAGGCAATCAGACCACATTCTTCTGCTTCTGGCGAAACATGCCCGATCGAGAGGCCCGATGTGGCACCGGAGAAGCGGCCGTCTGTGACCAAGGCGCAGGCTTTGCCGAGGCCCTTCGATTTGATGTAGCTGGTGGGATAGAGCATTTCCTGCATGCCTGGCCCGCCACGCGGGCCTTCATAGCGGATGACGACCACATCCCCCGCCTTTACATCACCATTCAGGATGCCAGCCACAGCGGAATCCTGGCTTTCAAAAACCACCGCAGGGCCGGCGAATTTCAGGATCGATTCATCCACGCCCGCCGTTTTCACAATGCAGCCATCAACAGCCAGGTTGTGCGCGCGCTGGACAACGTGCTCGACCTGACCCTGTGGCCGCTCGATGCGCAGGCCCGCGAGGCGCGCGCCAAGCGCCGGGTCGGCCTGGGCTTCACCGGGCTGGGCAATGCGCTGATCATGCTCAAGCTGCGCTACGACTCCGATGCCGGCCGTGCGATGGCCGCCCGCTTCGCCCAGACCATGCGCGACGCCGCCTATGGTGCCTCGATCGACCTGGCCCGCGAGCGCGGCGCGTTCCCGATGTTCGATGCCGAACGCTACCTGGCCGAGCCTCACGCCGCCTCGCGCCTGCCCGAGGAGCTCAAGCGCGAGATCCGCACCCATGGCATCCGCAATTCGCACCTGATGTCGGTGGCGCCCACCGGCACGATCTCGATCGCGTTCGCGGGCAATGCCTCGGGCGGCATCGAGC
>JANPHF010000110.1:0-22641 GCA_031424315.1 Aestuariivirga sp. | reverse complement strand
TGATTTGATGGGCGACGTGGCCAAGGGCATCAAGAGCTTCAAGAAGGGTATGGCCGACGACGAAACCGTGGCCGATGAAACCAAGCCGCTGGAGCAGCAGTCGGCCCCCAAGACCGATGCCGACAAGGTTAAGACCTAAGCCCCGGCAGCGGACGGCCAAGAGCTTCTGATGTTTGACTTTGGAATCGGCTACACCGAGCTGTTTGTCATTGCCGTCGTGGCGGTCATCGTCATCGGACCCAAGGACCTGCCTAAGGTTCTGAGAACTTTTGGCAAGACCATGGCCAAGATGCGCGGCATGGCCCGCGAGTTCCAAGGTCAGGTGGACATTGCCATGAAGGATGCCGGCATGGACGGCATCCAGAAGGATTTGCAATCTCTGAAATCTGGCGTGTCTGCTGCGATGAATCCGGTTCAGACAGCACTCTCGGGTGCAGCCACTTCGCTGATGGATGAACCCAAGAAGTCATTGCCTGCCAGTGCGCCAGCCGAAGCACCTGCACCCATGATGGCGAGCCTGCCGAATATTGCTCCTAACAATGATTTTACGCGCATATTTAACGCAGCCAGCGAAGGCGAAACCCGCGTTCAAGGCCGTGGCCTTGACGAGGCCAAGCCATGAGCCAGGACGAAATCGACGCATCAGAAGCCCCACTCGTTGATCATTTGATGGAGCTGCGGACGCGGCTGGTCTATTGCGTGGCGGGTTTCATGGTGGCGTTCTTCACCGCTTTCTATTTTTCGAGCGAATTGCTGCATCTGCTGATCCTGCCTTTTAAGACAGGAACGGGGCAGGACGTGAGCCTGATCTCGATCAAGCTGCTGGGCGTGTTCCTGGTTAAGCTGAAAATCGCCATGTTCGGCGGTCTGTTCGTGGCCTTTCCCCTGATCGCCACGCAGCTTTATCTCTTCGTTGCGCCCGGCCTTTACAAGCATGAGCGGCAGGCATTTCTGCCTTATCTCATAGCCACACCGATCTTCTTCATTCTTGGCGCGGCTCTGGTTTATTTCATGCTGCTGCCGGTGGCCATCAGGTTCTTCTATTCGCTGGCGGCAGGCACAGGCGATGCCACAACGGCAGGCATCCAACTCATGCCAGACATCGAGGCCTATCTCGATTTTGTGATGACTCTGATGCTGGCCTTTGGTGTCACTTTCCAGCTTCCCGTTGCGCTTACGCTGCTCGGCCAGATCGGTGTGGTGAAACACCAGCAGTTGAAAAAAGGCCGCCGCTTTGCACTGGTGGGTGTTGCCATCCTCGCTGGCATCATCACACCGCCGGACCCGATCTCGATGGTGACGATGATTGTGCCGTTGTTTGCGCTGTATGAGGTGGCGGTTCTGGCCGTGGGCTTCTTCGAGCGCCGCAAGGCATCGAAGTCAACTGATATCACAACGACTTAAGTCAATAGCCTTTACCGTTACTTGAAGGTGATGCGGCCCTCAACTTTGGGGGCAACCGTGCCCGTCTCCTTGATGAACACCATGAGATCATTGGCGAGCAGTTTTCCATTGTTGCCGTCAATGATGACCTTGCTTCCGCCAAAGGCCGTGTAGCCGTCGCCGCCGCCCAACATGTAATCATTGGTGGCGAGCTTGTAGGTGGCATTCACATCCAAAGGCTTGTCACCCACGTTTACGGAAATCACGCGCGCGCCTGCAGCTTTGGTTTTGTCGGCCACCACTGTGAGGCCAGAAACTTGCGGGAAACGGCCCGCGCCATCCTCGATATGGCTGAAGCCATTTTCCAGCGCGTCCCAAATCTGCTGACCTTTGACTTCGGCCAGCACCGTCTTGTTGCCGAAAGGTAATTCGGTGAGCACGTCGCGCCGCGTGAGGGTGGCACCCGCTGGATATTGCTTGTCGCCGCGGATTCCGCCGCCATTGGCAATCGCAATGTCAGCACTCACAGCCTTTTTCATCGCATCGGCGATTAGATTGCCGATTGCCGTTTCCTGGGTGCGTACGGAATTGCGGCGGCTATCCAGCGCTGTTGAAGTTGTGCCAACGGCCACATCGAGTTCCTTGGAAAGCTCGGCCTTGTAGGCGTCCACCTTCGCTTGCGTTTCAGGATCGGGTTGCACGGTGGCGGTGTCGATGAAACGGAAGGCAGGCTCCCATGTCACGCTGCGCTTGCCGTCCTTGGTTTCGACATTCACCGTGAGATCGACCGGCACCAGATAATTGGCGTCGATCGACGTTTCGACATAGGCGGTAATGCCATTCCATTCGGTGGCCAGTTCATGGTCATCGCCGGAGAGCAGCACATCGAAGGCCTTTGAGGCAATCATCTGCGTGTCCTGGCTGCGCGGGGCTTGCACCACGCCCACCACCAGATCAGCGCCATCGGCGCGCGCCTTCTTGGCGGCGTCAATCGCGGCCTTCACTGAATCCGAAAACTTCAAATCACCCGTGGTGGCCACTTCGGGCGTGGTGTCCTGCGCGATTGGGACGAGGGCAAGTTTCACGCCGCTCACCTCTTTCACCGTAACACCTGCAAGGCCCTCCAGCGGCTTGCCATCAGCTCCCGCAATGTTAAGTGCGCCCCATGGGTATTTCGACAGTTTCATCTTGGCTGCGAAATTCTCTGGGCCGAAATCGAATTCATGATTGCCCGGCACGGCCAGATCAAACGGCACAATATTGGTGAGCACTACCATGTTCTCGCCCTTGTCAAAGCCCGAGAGCAGCGACGGCGAGAGCATGTCGCCATCCATCACGTAAAGCGTGTTGGGGTTGGCGGCGCGTTCGGCCCGCGCCACGGCATTGAGCCTGGCGATGCCGCCGCGCGTTTTGCCGCCATCGAAATTGTAGATGTCACCAACGCCAAGCAATGTGATCTTCACAGTTTCCGCGTGGGCGGCTGGGATCAGCGCAGCGGAGAGGAAAAGGGCGATAAATGTCTTGTTCACGGGGGCCTCCTGTCAGATCCAATGAAAGGCCCTGCGGCCTGCCGCGTCAAGTTAAAGGGGCCAATGTATCACTTGTATTGCGGCAGGCTGGCTGTTCACAATTCGTATTTGCGCCGCTAGAAGCAGGGCATGGGATGCAAACTTTCCGTCAATGTGAATGCCGTGGCCTATCTTCGCAATAGGCGCGATGTGCCATGGCCTGATCTTGTGCATTTGGGCCGCATTGCGTTGCAGGCCGGAGCTGCCGGCCTCACTGTGCATCCACGGCCCGATGAGCGCCATGTGCGGCGCGCTGACGTGCCACTGCTGCGCGCTTTGGTGGATGAATTTCCGGGCCGCGAATATAACATTGAAGGCTATCCCGATGAGGCCTTTCTGAAACTGGTTGAGGCGAATGAGCCAGAGCAGGTGACGCTGGTGCCAGATGCGCCGGGGCAGGGCACGTCTGATCACGGCTGGGACTGCATCTCGCAGGCAATATTCCTAAGGCCCATCGTCAAGCGTCTGAAGGCGCGTGGGCTTCGCGTGGCGATTTTTGTGGATCCCGATCCGGCTCAGCCCGCTGCCGCGAAGGCAGTGGGCGCAGACCGCATCGAGATCTACACCGGCCCTTATGGTGGTGCGGTAAAGCCTGCTGATGTATCGCATGAATTCGGTAAGGTGGTGGCCACAGGCAAGGCCGCGCAAGCCGCTAGCATTGATCTCAACGCGGGCCATGATCTCACTTGCGCCAACTTGCCAGCGTTGGTGAAGGCGCTGCCCAATCTCAAGGAAGTCTCCATCGGCCACGGCGTATTCGCTGATGCATGGGAATTTGGGCTGGCGGAAACGGTGCGGCGATTCAGGACGGCCATTCATGACGTCTGAGATCTGGACTATCATTTCCATTGGGCTGGTACAGATCTTGGCGGTCATTTCGCCGGGGCCTTCGTTCCTCATCACCGCGCAGAAGGCGGTGGGCCGGTCGCGGCTGGATGGGGTGAAGGTGGCGCTTGGCCTGGGGGCGGGCACTGTTATCTGGTCCACTGCCGCGCTCCTCGGCCTCAATGTCCTGTTTCATGCGTTTCCACCACTGTTTCTCGCGATGAAGATTTTCGGTGCACTGTTCTTGCTCTGGATCTCTTACAAGATATTTGTCCATGCTGCTGAGCCACTGGAACTGGTGGCCAAGGGAGCCACATCAGGGAGCCCATTCGTCAAAGGTTTTTTGGTTCAAATCGGCAATCCAAAAGTCGTGGTGTTTTTTGGCTCGATCTTCGTGGCCATGCTGCCCGCGAGCGTGCCCGCGTGGATGGCCGTGGCGTTGATTGCGCTCGTCTCGTTCAATGAAGTCTGGTGGTATTCGCTCGTGGCCCTGTTTTTCGGGGCTGGGCCAGTACGCGCCTTCTATCTCAAGGCCAAAGCGGGCATCGACAGGACGGTGGGCCTGTTCCTCGGCGCAGTTGGATTGAAGCTGCTTTGGGTCGCACTGTCAGCTGAATAGAATGTATAAACTGCGGGGGCGTTGCAGCGGCTTATTGCACAAGAACGCGCTTGGCGTTCAGTGTGCCATCTGAAGCCTTCTCGGCTGTAACGAAGACCATCATTCCGACTTTGAGGTCAGCAACGCTGGCAATTTCAACGATGATAATGGGTACATCGGGGCCCACAACGAGTTCTGAGGTTCCGCCTTTGAATGTTACCTTGAGAGTGTTGCCATCGTTAGCCACGACAATTTGGGAAACTGCGGCATTGGTCATCGTCTTGCCTGGCTCTTGCATGGGGCGCTGGCCTTCACCAAGGCCGCGCAGGGCCGGCGGGAAGATCCGCAATTCGGTTGAATGTAATTTTCCATCGTCACCTTTCAAGGCTGCCGAGGCGATATAGTCGCCGGGCTTGATGGCTGCGAGTGCGGAAGGCTGATTGCGGGTAATCACGGCATCATCGGCGATGTGAAACGCGACGGCGTTGGCGTCCGTCGGCTTGAGCGTCAAGGTCTGGCCGTCCAGGCTCTCAATTACGCCACGGGCTCTGATGTTGGCATCGGCTTGTTGGGCAAAGGCCGCGTCCGAGCCCTTTTGCAAAACCAGCAGGAGTGAGCCCCAAAGCAATGTGCGCCGATTGATCATGATGCCCTCCGAATGTTGAACTAGGCTCAGCGTCCAAGTGTCAATGTTTGTTGCCTTAGTGTGAAATCTTGTTCTTCGAATGGCCCCGTCGCATGACATTCAAGTTAGGTTTGCGAAGCCGCAACGGCCCTTACGTTTCCAGAATTTGGCGCTCAAATCAGCTCTGGCGCCTTCCGTGAAGGCCCTTGCCTTAGTCTTGGCCAGCCGCTAATTCCCCCGCCAACCAATCAACAGGGGTTTTCCATGCGCGTTTATTATGACCGGGATGCAGACGTTAATCTGATCAAGGGCAAGAAAGTCGTCATCGTCGGTTACGGCAGCCAAGGCCGCGCCCATGCGCTGAACTTGAAGGATTCTGGCGCCAAGGAAATCGCCGTTGCCCTCAAAGCCGGTTCGCCCACCGCCAAGAAGGTGGAAGCCGATGGCCTCAAGGTGATGACCGTTGCAGAAGCCGCCAAGTGGGGCGACCTTTTGATGATGGCCACGCCGGATGAATTGCAGGCCGACATCTACAAGAACGACATCGCCCCCAACATCCGTGATGGCGCGGCCATTGCTTTCGCGCACGGCCTCAACGTTCACTTCGGCCTCATTGAGCCGAAGAAGACGGTGGACGTGATCATGATCGCGCCGAAGGGCCCTGGCCACACGGTGCGCGGCGAATATCAGAAGGGTGGCGGCGTGCCGTGCCTCATCGCCATCCATCAGGATGCTTCAGGCAATGCCCATGACCTCGCACTCTCCTACGCCTGCGGCGTGGGCGGCGGACGTTCGGGTGTCATCGAAACCTCGTTCCGCGAAGAATGCGAAACCGATCTGTTCGGCGAACAAGTCGTTCTCTGCGGCGGCTTGGTTGAACTCATCCGCGCTGGCTTTGAAACGCTGGTGGAAGCTGGTTACGCGCCAGAGATGGCTTACTTCGAATGCTTGCACGAAGTGAAGCTGATCGTGGACCTGATCTACGAAGGCGGCATCGCCAACATGAATTACTCGATCTCCAACACCGCTGAGTGGGGTGAATATGTCACCGGCCCGCGCATCATTACATCGGACACCAAGGCCGAGATGAAGAAGGTGCTGAAGGACATCCAGACCGGCAAGTTCACTTCTGAGTGGATGCAGGAATGGAAGGCCGGTGCCGCCCGCTTCAAGGGTATCCGCCGCAACAATGACAGCCATCAGATCGAAGCCGTGGGTGCGAAGCTGCGCGAAATGATGCCATGGATCGCCAAGAACAAGCTGGTGGACAAGGCGCGGAATTAGACCACCAACTGTGTTTGTTCGCAGGGCGATCCACAATTAAAAATGCACATGGCCCTTTTGGGCCATGTGTGATCGCCAAGAACAAGCTGGTGGACAAGGCGCGGAACTAGTTTTCACATTCGTCATCCCGACGAAAGTCGGGATCTGACTGTGATGAATTGCAACAGATTCCGGCTTCCGCCGGAATGACGAGATAGAAGAGCAAGAATCAGAAAGGGCCGCTTCGCTGCGGCCCTTTTGTTGTCTCCTAGCCGAAGGTGAGAACCGCGGTGGCAATGATGCCAAAGAGTGACAGTTTCATTATGGGGCCAAGAACTTGTGGCTTGATATATCCGGGCGCCACCTGGCTCAAGGTCATTCCCGCAATAACCAACAGCACGAGCGCCATCTTGAGCGCAAACCACGGTCCCAATGCCGCAACATTGCCGTCAAAACGCAGCAGCAACATGGCTGCGCCAGTAACGATCAGAACCGCAATGGCAAAGCGCGAGTAGACCTGAATGCGGGCCGCGATAGATCCGAGTGCAGGCTTGGCCGCCGCATGGCCGGTGGCCAGTTCGCGGCCCAGGAGGGGCATGGCCACAGTTGCGGTGGTGCCCACCGCCAAGGCCGATATGTGAAAGAAAAGCATTGTTTTAAAAGCGAAATCCATTTTTTTAGTCCTCTGTTGATAGTTTGGACCTATGCGTCTAGAACCTCAAGTTAAGTTGAGGTCAAGAGGAAAATGCAATGACACCGAGGGTTCTCACAATTGGTGAAGTTTCAGCGCGCAGCGGGGTTAGTGTTTCGGCGCTGCGCTTCTATGAGACCAAGCGTTTGATTGGTGGTTTTCGCACCAACGGCAATCAGCGGCGCTTTGGCCAGGGCATTTTGCGGCGCATCGCGCTTATTCATTTTGCGCAAGGCCTGGGCATCTCGCTGGCGGAAATCCGCGAGGCTTTGGATCCTTTGCCGAAAGATCGCAATCCCACGCCAGAGGAGTGGCACGCCGTTGCCACAGGCTGGGAGAAAAAGCTCACAGCGCGCATTGTCAATCTGGCGCGTTTAAAGGAGCGGCTGGAAGATTGCATCGGTTGTGGTTGCCTTTCGCTGGAGACCTGCCCGTTGCGAAACCCGGAGGACAGGCTGGCTCGCAAAGGTGCAGGGCCGCATCTTCTCGCCCAGGCTCAGCCCAAATAGAAAGGCCCCGGATGGGGCCTTTCAAATCTTGGTGGATGTTCTTGAGGTGAGTTAAGCGCTCAGCGCCGCGGCGTTGTCCTTCACCCAGTCTTCAAATCCGCGCGGCTCAACACCGGTGAGCGCCTTGTAGTCCTTCGTGTCGCCTTCGAGACCGCCCTTGGCGATGTTGTCATCGAACGAAGCAAACAAACGCGCCACTGGTTCTGGCAGCCCCGCGCCGATCATGCCTTGCACGAGACCTGACACCGGCACATGCACAACATTCAGCGGCTTGCCTGTGGCCTTGGAAACAAGGGCAGCGATTTCGTCGATGGTGTAGGCATTGCCGCCAGAGAGCGTGTAGGTGTGATGGCCGGGCGCATTCTTGGCGAGAACGGCGGCAATGGCGCGGGCCTGATCGTCACGCGCGATGTGGGCCATCTTGCCCTGGCCTGCGGCCGAATAATGCGTGCCGGATTTCAGCGCGTTCGGAATGCTGTAGAACAGGTTTTCGAAATACCAGTTGTCGCGCACAATGGTCGATGCCTTGAAGCCTGCGGCGGCGATGGCTTTTTCCGTGCTGAGGTGGTCCGGCGCGAAGAGCACGGCCGAGGTGTCTGGGCGGGGCATGGAGGTATAGACCACATTGGCCACACCGGCAGTCTTGGCGGCACTTACAGCATTGGCATGCTGCTTGGCGCGCTGGCCGGGGGCCATTGCATCGGTTGAAATGATGAGGAAGCGATCGACACCTGATAGCGATTTGGCCAAGTCTGCCTCGTCCTCGAAATCGGCGCGGCGGACTTCGACGCCCTTGGCCTTCAAGTCGGCCAGTTTCGCAGCATCGCGCGTGCCGGCAATGATCTGGTTAGCTGGCACGTTGTAGGTGGTGAGTAGATGGTTGATGACGGCCCGGCCCATATGGCCAGCGGCACCTGAAATGAAAATCATGGTAGAACCTTTCTTGATTTGGTCTCAAAATGAGAGTAGGGCTCATTTATAGAATTGCTATGGAACCACAAGACGGCACTTTCGCCGCCACTGGTTACCTCGAAGGAACCACCCGATGACCCAAGCGCAAGTGATTGAAATTGGCAGCCGCCGTGGGAACCGCCAGAGCGCCGAACTTAATTCCGCTTGCCCGGTGCGTGATGTGCTGGACAGGGTGGGCGACAAGTGGAGTGCTTTGATTGTGCGCGAACTGGCCCGCGGCCCGCTGCGCTTTGGCATGTTGCGCCGGGCGATTGAGGATATTTCTCAACGTATGCTCACCGAAACGCTGCGCCATTTGCAGCGTGATGGTTTCATTTCGCGCAAGGTAATCCCCACCACGCCGCCGCAGGTGGAATACGCGCTCACCGAAATGGGGCAATCGCTTCATACAGCGTTGGGTGGGCTGGCGCTTTGGTCAGAGCAAAATCACAATGCCATTCGCGTGGCGCGCAACCAGTTTGATTCCGCGCAGAGCGCTGGCTGATTACTGCGCCATCTCGGGCAGCTTGTTCAGGCTCTGTAGGGCGTCCTTGCAATCGCGGTCATTGTGCGTCTTGGCGGCTTTGTTGGCTTTGTCCCACAAAGCATTCACACGCGGGTTCTTCTGCAAATCAAAGCCGTGGTTGTGGGCCTTGTTTTCGGTGTCGGCTAAATCGGTACTGCAATCAGCATGGGCTGCCACGGGCAACAGGAACAAAGCGGCTGAGAGCGTGGCGGCAAAACGGGTCATGGCATGAATCCTCAAGTGTCTGACAAGGCTTAAGCGCTGATTGTTAAAATTGTCTGGAAGCTATTTGGCGCTGGCCAGCTTGCGGGCGGGAACGGCTTGGGCATGGCGACGCGCTGTTGACTTGGCCAAGGGCAAGGCCTCTCCGGGAATGCGGAACACATTGGCTTTCCATAGCCAGCGCCCAAAATCCACGCGTGCCGTGCCCCATGAAATCACCGGCGACAAAAGCAAACCTGCCATGATGGGCAGGAACCATAGGAAGGCATCACGCGAGATCACAAAAGCGGCGATGGCGAAGGCGAGGCCCACCAGCATGTGTGGCCAATGCTGGCTCAGAGCGAGTTTGAATGGCACAGTCTCTTCATTGCGGTTCTGGCTGTTCCAGCCGGAATCACGGCCAAGAAAGATGTCGATCACAAAGCGCGTCTGGATCAGCATCATGATGGGTGACAGGAGCATGGACAAAAGTGTTTCGACGAGGAAGCTCTTGAGCAGGCCACCCACCCCGCCACAGCCTTCACGCAAGTCGCGGTCCAGCATCGCGAGAGTGAGGCCGAGCAGTTTGGGCAGATAGAGCACGATAGCGGTCGTGATCAGCAAACGGAAGGCGAGCTGCGGGTCAAACACCGGCCAGGCAGGAAACAGCGAAAAGCCGGTGGGGAAATAGTCGGGCGTGGTGAAGCGCGCCACCATTGAAAGGCCAAGGCCGGCCACCAGCAGCATCAACCACAGCGGTGAGGCCAAGTAAGACATGATGCCTTGCAGCAGGTGAACGCGGCTCAGCCAGTGAAGGCCACGCGCGGTGACAATCTTGGCATGTTGCAAATTGCCTTGCGCCCAGCGCCTGTCGCGCGTGGCAACATCAGACAGTGATGGTGGGGTTTCTTCATATGAGCCGCGCAGATGCGGCAGCATGTAAACCGCCCAGCCTGCGCGGCGAATGAGGGCCGCTTCTACAAAATCATGGCTCAGGATGTGGCCGCCAAAAGGTTTGCGGCCCTTCAACTCCGGCAGGCCAGCCGCCTCCGCAAAGGCCTTGGTGCGGATGATGGCGTTGTGGCCCCAATAATTGCCATCGCGGCCATGCCAGGCGGAAAGGCCCACAGCCACCACTGGCCCATAAACTGCGCCTGCGAATTGCGTCATGCGGGCGTAAGGCGTCCAGCGATTGCGGAGCAGGGGCAAGGATTGAATGATGCCGGCTTCACGGTCACAGGCCATGGCCCGGGCCAGAGTGATCAACGTATCGGGCGACATGTCACTATCGGCATCTAACACGATCATGTGATCATAGGCGCCGCCCCAACGGGTGACGAAATCGGCAATGTTGCCAGCCTTGCGGTGGTGATTGTTGTCGCGACGGCGGTAGTAGATCGCCATGGTGTCGCCGAGTACTTGGCGCAAGCCTTCGAAGAAGGCGCGCTCGCTGGCCGCCACATCATCCTTGCGCGTGTCGGACAGCACGAAGATGTCGAAGGCCTTGCCCGCGCCTTCGCGGATCAGACCCTGTGCGATGCGGTTCAGTGTGTCGAACACGGTGGCTGGGTCTTCATTGTAGAGTGGCATCAGCAGCGCCGTGCGGCCCATGAAATGAATGGGGGCAAGGCGCGCGTGTTTTTCCCTGCGGCGCAAGATGAGCAAGAAGCCCAGCATGGCGCTGGCGCAGGCAAACGAAATCCATGTGAAGGTGAGCGCAAAAAGGCTGGCGAACAGCACTTGCAACCAGGTGATGTTCACCGGGCTGATCACTTTGTAGATCATGACCGTGCCTAGGGAGACTAGAAGAGCGGTAAGCGTGAATACAAACCAACGGGCGCGTTTGCGTTGACCGCGACGGCGCAGCTTTCTAGCCCCGCCCTTCCAGTCGGTAAGGCTTTGCACCGGCATTTCGAGCCGGTTTTCGATTGGTGTTGCGGGCCTCAGCTGCGCGTCCATCGGAACAGCCATGTTTCACCGGCCTGTGTGTCGCCGCGCTTCAACATGGCGCGCAGCTCGGCATAGTCCTGCCCGGTCGCGTCGTGGCGGAATGAGAGGCGCATGAGGTTGTTCACTTCGTTGCGCGAGACGGTGATGTTGTCCACCTTGCCAGCGCTGGCTTCCACCACAGCGGTGTGTTCTTCATCCGTGGCTGTGCCGCCATATTCGATCACATAGAGGCGGACATTGGGATCATATTTCGGCGGCTGCGCGGCATAGTCCACCGCCACGCCAGATCCTGAAAATTCCACTTGCCGTAGGGCTGCCGTGGCCGGGTCGATCGGCCAGCGCGCGCACCAATGGAGACGGTAGACGTATGAATATTCGCTACCTTGCTTCAACGGTTCCTTCGGGCTCCAGTAGGCGACGATGTTGTCGTTGGTTTCGACCATCGTAGGAATTTCGAAAAGCTGAACCGAGCCTGGCCCCCAATCGCCAATCGGCTCCACCCAGGCGCTGGGGCGGCGCTCATAGTGGGCCTCAACATCGCGGTAGTCGGCATAGGCGCGGCCGCGCTGCATCAGGCCAAAGCCGCGTGGGCTTTGATCCTGGAAACCGGAAACTTGCAATGTCTTCGGGTTGTTGAGCGGGCGCCAGATCCATTCGCCGTGGCCGTTCTGCATCATCAGGCCGTCGGAGTCATGGATGGCTTCGCGGAAGTCCTCCACCGGGCGCACAAGCGGGCCAGCGACAAACATGGAGGTGAGCGGGGCAATGCCGGCGTTGGCCAAGTCCTTGCGCGGATAGAGGGTGACTTCCACATCCATCTGCGTGTCTTCGCCGGGCTTGATTGCAAAGCGATAGGCGCCAGCAACAGAAGGGCTGTCGAGCAGGGCGTGAACCACGATGGTGCCGGTTCCGGCATCCGGCTTCTTCACCCAGAAAGAACGGAAGAATGGAAACTCCTCACCGCTGGGCTGTCCGGTGTCGATGGCAAGCCCGCGCGCCGAGAGGCCATAGTTCAGGCCGCGTGCCACGGCGCGGAAATAGGAAGCCCCCTGGAACACGGCGATCTCATCTGATTTGCCGGGCACGTTGATCGGGTAATGCAGGCGAAGCCCCGCGTAATGCAAATCCTGCTTGCCATCTGGCGGCTTCACCTTGTCACCGAAGACAAAGAGCGAAGGATCATATTTCAGCTTGGCCTGCTTCTCGCCCTCGATCACATAGATGTCGACAGGACGCGTGAAAAGAAAACCGGAATGGAACATGTCGAAGGAAAAGTTGTGATCCTCGCCATTCCAGATGAAACGCTTCGGATTGAAGCGGATATCACGGTATTGATCATAGGTCAGGCTGGCCAGATCAGGCGGCAGGTCAATCTTTTCTTCGACGAAAGGCTTGGACGCCAATGCCTTGGCGAGCACCTTCACATGGTCTTCCTTGAAGTCGGTGTATTTCTCATAGAGTACAGGCGCGTCGGCGAAGGCAGGCATCAGGCCCTGGCGCATCAAGGCGGCAGTGGCGGTGAGCGAGGCAGCGGATTTCAGGAGGTTCCGGCGGGTCAGGGACATGTTTTTCCGTCTTCTATGGTGCAATGCAAACTGCTGTATGCGAGTCGATTTGTAAAGCGTGAAGCGCCGCCGCATGGCGGCAATGCGTATCTCTCAAATCTGTAAGATTCTCGGTCAGTTTCAATAGTCTATGCGCTGCATCTAAGCCAAAAAACGGCGAGATTGTGACGCTTGCGTGAAGCTCGGGCGCAAAACGGTGGAAAGACTTGTTAGCGCGTGCAGCACGGCCACGATGGCGGATTAGGACACAGCCTCAATGATCCGCCACAAGCCTGAAGCCCAAGTAGGTGGGTGGAGTTCCTGTGGCGCATCCACCTGCCGCCGGGTTGCGCAGGAACACCGGAATTTCGGCTTCATGTGCGCCTTCCACCATATAAGCGGGGCAATCGCGTGCCGCTTTGCCGTCATAACCCGGCATCGCGCAAGTTGACGTCCATTCCCAGACGTTGCCGTCGAGATCAGCGATGCCATCGGGTGTGGTGGTGAACGCGGCGGATGTGCGCACCGGCCCACCGGGGCTTTCTTCCTGCCCATAGTTGGCGGCCCAAGCCAGGCGCGGATCGGTGAATAACGGTGCTTGTTTGGGCTTTTCCAATGTACGGTTCAGCCAGCGCCATTCCGCTTTCGTCGGCAGGCGCAAGCCGCCGCCTGAGTGCGCATTGGCCCAGGCGAGATACTCATTCACATCAAACCAATTCACCCCCGTCACGGGCTGGGAAGCCGCTGTGGCGGGGGCTTTAGGGCTGCGGGAACAGCCCTTGTCTTTGAAGCAGCGCGCCCAATCCGCCACAGTCACTTCGATCGGTGAAACATGGAGGATATGACCATCCGCCATTTTCACCGGAACCATGTGTTCACGCAGCGAAGTGTCATGCGGCAGCCCCGCCCAAGAGAGGATCAGGGCACCCAGTGTTATGGCCACCGCGCTGCGTAACATGGCTCAGCCTGTGATTGCCTTCGGCTTGGCGACCTGCATCATCAAGTCGTCATTCCATTGGCCATCCACCTTGAAGTGGGCCGTGGCACCGAGCATTACAGCCTCAATCAGGTTGTGGTTCACATAGGCGTAAACGCCGGGCTGGCGGAATTTGTAGAGGGCCGCACCTGCAGAGCCACCACGGATGAACCAGGTTTCGTAGTCAGTGTCTGGGGCATTGCCGAACTTGCCATGCTCCCACACATAATCACCATGGCCGCCGATGAGATGGGGCCTGGAGTCGCGGTTGGCCTGGGCGTGAATGATAAGAACGTTGTCGCCCACCTTGGCCTTCAGCGCCTTGTCGCCGGTGAGCGCACCCACGGCGCCGTTAAACACCACGTGGCTGGGGATCAGCCCGCGCATCACATCCAGGCTCTCTGGCAAATCTTCACCAGCCGTTTCATATTTCTTGTAGGCGCCCTTTTCATCGCGCGGGATGTAGAAGTCCTGCTCGCCGATGTAGTAGGCCAAGTCATATTTCAGGGCGTTGCCCTTGGCATCTTTCAGCCCGTCGCGCGGCAGAACCATCAATGCGCCATTCATGCCATGCACAACATGATAGGGGATCATCACATCGCCTGGCGCGCAGTGATAGACAAACACGCCCGGCTTGATGGCCTTCCAGCGCAATACCACTTCTTGCCCTGGCAGAATTTTGGTCAGTGCGCCGCCGCCCAATGCACCCGTTGAAGCGTGGAAATCGATATTGTGCTCCATCATGTTGGTGGCGAGGCTTTTCAGCGTCAGTTCAACATAGTCGCCCTCATGGGCCACAATCATTGGGCCGGGCACTGTGCCATTATAGGTGAAAGCCCAGATCTCAGTGCCTTCCTTGTCGATGACGATTTTCTTCTCTTCAATCGTCATGGTTACTTCCACAATCACCGGGCCACTCTTGGCCACTTGATCATGCTCCGGCAAGAATGGCGGGGCCATGAGCTGTTGCTTCACGCGTGGAAGTTTGGAAACGTCTACAGCGTCATCAGCCTTCGCTGCCGTCGTAGTCAGTGTGGCCGCGGCAGCTGCAATGGCGCCAACCCCTAGGAGGTTGCGTCTGGAAAATTGAAATTCGTTACCTTTTGTCATTGTCGTGTCTTTCTTCAGAATGGTTTTCGTGAGCGGTTCACTTCACTTCAATCGTGGTCCACATGCCGGCCATGTAGTGGCCTGCCACATTGCAGAAGAGCAGGTATTTGCCGGGGGCCAGATCGAGGATCAGCGAGGCCGATTTGTTGGGCATGATTTCAGACACGCTTCCGAGAACTTCGAGGCCTTCGGTGTCCACCTTGTTGCGGCTCTGGTCATAAGTGAGAACCTGGGCCTCATCGGTGATGCGCGCCACTTGCACTTCATGCACAAGGCTGGAGGCGAGGTTTGTCACGTCAAGGCGAACAGCGCCGGGTGTTGCCAACTTGGGATTCACGGCAACGCCCATGGGGGCCTTGGTCATATCGGCTTTCATGCCCATGCCGAGGCCCAGAGGCTTCGAAAGATCACCACTGGTGAGCTTGTCGATCAAAGTCACCTTGATCACGGATTCGGCGAAGGCGGCGGGGGCAAATAGGCTCGCTGCCAGAAGGGCAGCGCTAAGGGTCTTGTGCAGCTTCATAAGATTCTCCTCTAAAGATGTATGTTACATGCATCTTACTGATCGCGATGGCATTGATTTGGATCAAAGAGGGGAGAACTAAGCCGTTCCGGTGAGGCTGATCAGCGCTGTGCCGATGATGGCGACGGACGCTCCAGCCCAAGCGGCGGCGGCAGGGCGCTTCCCGGTTCGCAGCCAAACCATGGCAGAATGACGATAGGTGTCATCGAGGAAAGGGTGGAGACAATGCCAACATTGCCGGAGTTCAGCGCCCCCATCAACAACACCATGCCAAGGCCGGTGCCAAAAAAGGCCGAGGTGACAATCAAGCCAAACTCGCGTCCGTGCACCCGCACATCGCGGCCGCGCACCTGTGGAAGGGCTGCAATGGCCCAAAACAGAATAACTGCAATTCCAAGACGCACGGCCATGGCGGCGAAGGGCTCGGTGCCTGCGGCCATGGCGGGCCTCGCAAATAAGCTGCCCAAAGCCTGCCAGAGCGTGATGGTTTCGCCAAAAGTGGCAAAGCCCAGTGCCAGTGCAAAGGGTGAGGTGAGTGAAAAGAGCAAGGCCGTCAGGCGCGGGCCAATCAGAAAGATGGTCGCGAAATAGGTGGTGCTGGCCAGAACAATTCCGCAGATGCCGGATGCTGACAGTTCAGCGATTTGCCTTTGCCCCAGTGATTGCCAACCGCCCATCATGGTTGCGGCCAAGGCCGTGATCACAAAGGCAGAGCCAAGTTGCCAGCGCGCCAATTGCAAAAGTGGGATGCGGTTATTCAGGCTGGCCACAAACATCGAGCTGAGCGCGATGCAAATTGCCGAACAGAGGGCGAGTGAATTGGAGAGTAAGGTGAAGCCAATGGTTGGACCTTGGCCTTACCGCAGTTTGCAGAGGAATGGAAACGCTGTGACCAAGCGGCTACTTTGGCTGCTCAATTCTAATGGCTTTGTCGAAGGTGAGATGTGCCACCAAGGCGGCTTCACTTGTCTGGCTTTCTTTGAGCACGCTCATAGCGACCGGCAGATTGCCTTGGCCCTTGAACAGCGTCATATGTTGCATCGCCTTGGCGCCGAGAAACCGCTCAAAGTCAAAAGCAAATGCGGGGTGCTTCGCGCCTTCAAAATCCTGCGCGCCTAGGCATTTCAGGTTGTTGAGACTTTCCGGCTTTGCCCACCAAGGATTGCTGAATTCGAGTTGCGCTTCCGCCACATCGCGCGTGGGCAAGGGTTTCCATGTGCCACCTTCTTTCATCCAGCCGCCCGAGCTGTTGAAGATTTGTTCGCCGCCTTCCCAGGCAATCCTCATCGCCGTTGCGGGGATCAGTTCCGCCGTGATCTTCATGGGTTGGCCAGCGGATTTATCAACAATGCTGTAGCGCAGCGGGCCCGCGGACGCGATCGCGTCGGTGAGCGATTTGATTTCGACTAAACACGCAGGATCGGCTGCGTTTGTGGTTGCGGCTGGTGGCCCGGTCACGGGCGCTTCAATGGTGATGGCGGCGTCATGCGTCACATGCGAGAGTGTGCGGACCTTATGGGTGTCAAAGGCAAATTCTGATGTGAGAATGGCTGGCACGCCCTTGTCATCGAGATAAACCATTTCGCGGATGTGCCTGTTGTTCTGTTCGGCATTGACCATTTCAAAACCAAAAGCAGTGAGCGTTTTGCCCTCGATGGATTGCGGGCCCAGGCACTGTACATTCTGCGCGGCCTTGAAACCGCTGGCGAGACTATATGCCTTGCCGTTCAAAATCTCGTCGCGCTTCTTGTCAGTAATTCTTGCCCATTCGCCGTCGAGCCTTGTCCATGCGCCATTGGCCGTGATCAGATATTCATGTTCTGTGGCATCTTTGATGATGTGAACCTTGTCGGGCAGGATCACGTCTGAAATGAGCACCCGCGTGGCATCGTCGATCGTCATTTGGGTTTCGGTGTGATAAGGCCCGGCGTTCTTGTGGGCCTCCATCGCTGCCGCAAAATCAGCGGCGCAATCGGCGCGCGCTGCGGCGGCAGTCAGCAGCAGAAAGAGAACAGAAAGATTTGACGCTCTCAACATGGCTTTCCTCGCGGGTCAGCCCCCGCCATTACGGTTAGCGTGTCGGCTCGCGTTCGACAAGGCGAGTATGGCGTTTGCCTTGGCAACGAAAAACCGCCCGGCTTGCAGCGGGCGGTTTTAAAAATTTAGCTGATGAGACTAGTTGAACTTACTGTTTCGTTTTGAGGAAGGCGATCAGGTCGGCGCGCTGGGCATCGTCCTTCACACCGGCGAAAGCCATCTTGGTGCCGGGAACCGTTGCTTTTGGATCTTTCAAGTAGGCATCCAGTGTGGCGTCATCCCAGGCGGCGGCCTTTTCAGCATATTTCTTGAAGGCGTCCGAGTAAGCATAGCCTTCGAACGAGGCAGGCTTACGGCCTACTACGCCCACCAGCGATGGGCCAACCTTGTTGGCCTTGTCGGTGAAGCTGTGGCAGGCCATGCACACTTTAGCGACCTGTTCGCCCTTGGCGGCGTCGCCATCCGCATGAGCGAGACCTGCGTCCATCACCATCACAAAGCCAGCCAGAATTGCCCGTTTCATCGTCATATCTCCGTCGTTGATTGTGTCACTTAAGGCTTTCGGCACCAGCCGCGCAATAAGACCTTGTGCCACATGTACACGAACATGTATATGGAATATATCTTTTGTCCGTTGCATTTTGGAATGACACCATGCGCCTTACGAGTTTCAGCGACTATGCCCTTCGGGTTCTCATCTATGTTGCCACCAAGCCCGATCAACTTGTAACTATCGCTGATATTTCAAAATCTTACGGCATATCCAAGAACCATTTGATGAAGATCACCAACACCCTTGCCGCGGCCGGCTATGTGGAAACCGTGCGCGGCAGTGGCGGGGGGCTGCGACTTTCGCGCGCAGCGGCGGATATCAACATCG
The DNA here is from genome assembly GCA_031424315.1 of Aestuariivirga sp. Taxonomy (GTDB): domain Bacteria; phylum Pseudomonadota; class Alphaproteobacteria; order Rhizobiales; family Aestuariivirgaceae; genus Aestuariivirga. The sequence goes on along the minus strand of JANPHF010000110.1, from coordinate 4,481 downwards.
GCGGGGTGCTGCGCCATACCGAGGCTGGCAGCCATCTGGTGGAATGCGCCGACCGCAAGACCAATACATGTGTGATTGTGCCTGCCTGCGGGTTGAAGCATGTGCTGTTTGAGGCGCTGGAAGCCTTCTACGCCCGGCTCGACAAGGTGAGCCTGGCCGACATCACGCGCAACCCCGCAGACCTCACACATATTTTCGAGGCACAGGCGGCGCGCGCTGCGTGAGGCTTGCCAAGGCGACGAACTGCCCTTAAGCAGGCAAGCGATGAATATGCCAACAGCCATTTCCGCCGCCACCGCGCAACCTGCGCCGGCGCTGCTGCTTGGCCTGCTGCTTCTTAGCCGCCCTTAAGGGCCGCCCGGGCATTTGCCTTGGCCCTTGAGGGGAGTTGACGCAAACCCAACCACCGTTCAATCAATCCAGGCTAAAGCAGTTATCCAATCATGATGATCAATCCGACACACAAATACCGCGCGTTCCAAACCATCAACTTGCCGGATCGCAAGTGGCCCTCAGCGCAAATCACGCATCCACCCATCTGGTGCAGCGTTGACCTGCGCGATGGCAACCAGTCACTCATCGAGCCCATGGGCCATGAGCGCAAGATGCGCATGTGGAACACGCTGGTCAAAATCGGTTTCAAGGAAATCGAAATCGGCTTTCCTTCCGCCAGCCAGACTGATTTTGATTTCTGCCGTCATTTGATCGATCACAAGCTCATCCCCGATGATGTGACCATCCAGGTTCTGGTGCAGTGCCGTGAGGATCTGATCAAGCGCACCTTTGAAGGCATCAAGGGCGCCAAGCATGCCATTGTGCATTTCTATAATTCCACGTCCGAGCTGCAGCGCCGCGTGGTGTTCCAGAAAGACCGCGCTGGAATTAAAGAGATTGCCGTCAACGCCGCCAAACTCGTCCGTACACTGACGGATGAGAGCGGCATGAAGGATGCCATCCGCTTTCAATACAGCCCGGAGAGCTTCATGGGCACGGAGCTGGATTTCTCGAAAGAGATTTGCGAGGCGGTGATGGATGTGATCCAGCCCACGCCCGAAAAGCGTCTGATCCTCAATCTGCCGTTCACGGTGGAGGCGGCCACGCCAAACGTGCATGCTGACCAGATTGAGTGGAGCATCCGCAACATCAAGAACCGCGACAGCATCATCTATTCCATCCACGCGCATAATGACCGCGGCTGCGCGGTCGCCGCCACCGAGCTCAGCATCATGGCGGGGGCAGACCGGGTGGAAGGCACGCTGTTCGGCAATGGCGAGCGCACCGGGAATGTTGATATCATCACGCTGGCGATGAACCTGTTCAGCCAGGGCATTGATCCCGGCCTCGACATTTCCAACATCAATGAACTGGTGCGCATGGCGGAATATTGCAACCAGCTGCCGGTTCACCCGCGCCATCCTTATGCGGGCGAGCTGGTGTTCACCGCGTTTTCGGGCAGCCATCAGGATGCGATCAACAAGGGCTTCAAGCACATGAAGGCCTCCAACGCGCCGCTGTGGGAAGTGCCTTATCTGCCGATTGACCCGATGGATCTGGGCCGCAGCTATGAGGCCGTGGTGCGCATCAACAGCCAAAGCGGCAAGGGCGGCATTGCCTATGTGATGGAAACCGAACACGGCATTGAGCTGCCGCGCCGCCTGCAGATTGAATTCTCAAAAGTGGTGCAAGCCATTGCTGATGGTGAGGGCGTGGAGCTGGAGGCTTCGCGCCTGTGGGCCGCGTTTGAGGGCGAATATCTCGAGGGCAACGGCAAATACAAATTCGTGGAACACCACGCCACGTCTGACCATGGCGATCAGCCGCTCAGCGCCAAGATCATGGTGGATGGCAAACCCAAAACCATCAAGGGCCACGGCAATGGCCCCATTGATGGCTTTGTCGACGCGCTGAAAAAGGAAAGCGGCCTGGCCTTTGAATTCGTCGATTACCGCGAACACGCCATGGGCCACGGCGCCAACGCTTCGGCTGTGGCCTATGTGGAACTGCGCCTTGCCGATGGCTCAACCCTGTTCGGCGTGGGCATCGACAAGAACATCGTGGTGGCGAGTTTGAAAGCTGTTGTTAGCGGCGTGAATAGGGCGGGGAAGAGATAGCTGCGGACGAAGGAACATTTTATCAAGCGTTGGCTTTGATCAATTGCTACACGGATGTGCTTGCACAACTGAACACCGATATGAGTAATACAAATGGTGAAAAACGTATCGCCGCAAGTAGTTGCAAGCGCTCTACAAAATTTGAGCGACAAGTTGACTGTTCACCAAAATTACACCGCGCAGGCAGTTGGAGTATGGAAAGCTACCTCTGTTGAAAGTGTAGATTTGAGCACAGAATCCAATGTGCCTTACGCCGAAACAAGAGTTCAGCTTGCGAAATTAGATCAGAATGATCCACGACTGCTCGCTTCCGGCTACTGGCTCGGTGCACATGTGGAGAATGACGTATATTGGCCAGACACGGCACACACCGTCGTTTTTGAAGGGGTCACCCTTTTTATTCTTCCTCCCAGAGCTGAGGCTCTGCCCGCTGTTTTTGTGAATGGCAATGAAGCTCAACGAGAAGAATTGACTGCGCAGATTGCGCGCTTTTTGAGTGCGTGGTCTTGGATGGAAGGCCGAGGAGTTCGAGTCGTTGACTGGCTCGCGGGAAGCCAGCCATTTCGCTTCCAGAATGCCAAACTCAACAAGAAGACTACTTTCTACGATTTTGAGCATCTACCGCAGAATATCTCAAGAGAAGCTGCGTTGGCTCTGGCATTTTTTCGGGAGGGGCTTTCTTTAGATCACGAAGGCTATAGTTTTCTTAGCTTTTACAAAGTTATCAATAGTCGCTTTGGTGGCAAGGCCGAACAAAAGAACTGGATCAGGGACAACATAGGAAGCGTAAAAGACAGAGATGCGGTTAAGAGGCTGGACGAGTTAGCACCAACATTCAAGGGCCAGCCAATTCAAGATTACATTTGGAGCGCTTGCCGCAATGCGATTGCGCACTCTCATCCAGATTCGATAGTCGTGAATCCTGACGATCAGAATGATATTCGCCGAATTCGGAAAGATCTTCCCATTATTAAGGCATTGGCGAAGCGCCTTATTAACGTCGAACTTGGCATTCCAACAACCGACGACATTTGGGACTCCAAGGAGCATAGGCTGGCAGGGGCACGATGGATGATTGGTGAAGCAGTTCTGCAGCAAATTCTTTCTGGCACTCATGTACCTAGGCGAAGAATTCGATTGCCAAAAAGGGTCAACTTGCGAGTCCGTCAAAGAAAACAATATTCGTCTCTCACGAATCTTGAATTCAAAGTGGTGGGCGCTAGAGATCAGGTGGTTTACTTTGAGATTTGTTCTGATGAGAAGTTATTTCAATTAGTAGGAGGATTGCATTTTGGAGAAGGGGAAGTTGCGATTGATCTACTAAACGGGGTTAGCGTGGGGGACGATGGCTCGATTACAGCCGCTAGTCTCGCTGCGGAATCAAATGAATTTTTGTCAAAGCTTTTCGGCAATGGCAGGTTGCAAATTATTGCAAGCGACGATGAGCGACTTCTTGCCGAAAGCAAGCCAATCATTCCGACAAACATGTTTGTTGATTTTGATCGCTCCAAAGCGATTACAGACTATTGGCTAAACGAAGCTAAGATCCGCAGTGATGCGGCCAATGGCTAATAGCTTGCGTTTTCTTACGCCGCCCGCTCAAACCTTCTCACCTTAATTCTCTTCGCGCTCCTCCTTGCCCTTGCGATGTCGTAGCTGTTCTGCATCCTCATCAGTACATCCATCGATACACCAAAGGCCATCTTAAGGCGCAAGGCCATCTCGGGCGAGAGGTCGGCGTGTTCATTCAGCAAGCCTGAGAGAGAAGGGCGGGTGATACCTAGCGCCTTGGCGGCGTCTGTCACCGAGAGATCGTGCGCCGCCAGAATTTCATGCTTCACAAAACCGCCCAGATGCGGTGGGGGTTTCATGCGGATGCCAAGGTCGTCAGTCATGTTTTGCTCCTAGGGCCTTTCGAGATTTGATGAATCTAACTTACATTACACCGTCATCCCGGCGAAGGCCGGGATTGGGCTCAATTCGCAAGTGCTGAACCCAGACGAAGCTCGGCCCCGGCCTTCGCCGGGGTGACGGAGAAAAAAGTTGCGAGTGTCAGCATTTATTCCTTGACACAAGGAATGAAATGTTCCTTATATGTTCCCGTCTCCCTCCACCGGGGTCCTGTTCGCGACGGTGAGCTGGGCGGAGGGGCGGTCTTTCATCTCTTCACAGGGATGAGGGGCTGGAGCGGCGGTTCCTCACGGGATTGCCGTTTGATGACAGGTTCTGTTGGCAAGCTAACGTGGTTTGTCTGGCGGATGTGTGTGGTTGGATGCCCCGGGAACTCCGGGCACGTGGATCGTGGCGTTTACGGTGGGCTCTATTGGTTCGCCCATGTAGCCCAAAAGGCGGTCTGCCGCTGCTCTCAAC
>JANPHF010000109.1:0-28795 GCA_031424315.1 Aestuariivirga sp. | reverse complement strand
TGCGACGGTTGCCTTGAATGAATCCACCGAGAAACTTTGGCTCGCTGGCGAAAATCAGAGTAAGATCACTGAATCCGCTGCTAATGCCGCCAAACTCACTGCTGATGCTTCTATGGTTGCACTCAGGCCTTGGATTTCGTGCAGAGTAAAACCAATCACAGGGCTCACTTTTAACAAAGGGAACGCGGAGTTCGGGTTTGAATTTACTGTCAAGAACACGGGCAAGTCTCCCGCATTCGGGGTGCAAATCCTCACATATCTGACCTTGGCAGGCCCCAAACATGAACCCGCAATTATTGGTCTCAACAAATGGGCCGAACACAATCGTTCCATGGGCGTAAATGCCGAGAAGATTGTCGGGCCAAGCGTAACAAATCCAAGCGGAACAAATCTTGGAACGAAAGAAACTGGTTTGGTTCTGTTCCCCGATGAAATCTATATTTTCAACTACGTTCTGGATCTCAAAAGTGCGGAAATTGCAAAGGCTTGCAAAGGACGTGCTAAAAAAACCATCAAACCAATGGTATGTGGAGTTATCATGTATAGCTATCCTTTGGCTTCCGAGCGATCCACAACTGCCTTCGCCCATAATGTGAGGCCAGCTAGAGGCAAAAACATAAATGACTTTTTCGTCGGGAAAAACGTCTCCCAAAGCAACATCTTTATTGAACTCGGAATTATGAGCGATGGCTTCGCCACCTGAGAAACATCCGATGATAAATACTGCGGCCCAAGCCGCCCGCCAGCGCACGGCGCGCTCCTAACTCATTCCATCCTCCTGTGATCTATTTGGTGAAAACGAGTTTTGCTTGTGGCGTTTGCGCCATAATGCCGTAACTGTCCTGATTGAACCGCTCCCGAAGTCCCACGAATCTGTCCGTTTTTTTCGAGCCCTAGGGTGCGGACAGTGCGGACAGCACCAAGACAGATCATTGAACGCCCTCCGTCTGTGCCATCGCACGAGCCGCCCTGCCTCTGGACTGCAACTCGTTCGCCTTGGTTTTCCCAATGCCCAACTTTGCGGCAATGTCGCGCACTGATACACCCTCGTCAGTGAGTGCCATTACGTGCTCAAGTTCGGGGTCAATGATTTCAGAGCATTCCCATCTCACAGAACCGTCCTGACCCGTAATCAGTCGGGCCTCGAAGGGCTGTGCAGCGTCTCCGAACACCCCGCGCGCCTTTGTCAGGTGAACTTCGAACCGTGCGCCTTGGGATGGATCGTATCCTTCGGGCCGCTTCAAATGAATGGCCGTATCGAGAACATCTTCGCGTTTTGAAGTCCCTCTGGCGTTCCCCCCGCGGCCAGCGTGATGAACTAACAACACCGTCTTGCCCATACGCCTCAACTTCAGCAACCATTGTTGCATGGCATCCCAGCTCTGGGCGTCGTTCTCATCCCCGCCGTTCACGAGAGTCGAAACGTTGTCCAGGATAATCAACTCTGTGTCGGCCATCTGCGATTCCACGGCCTGTTGCGCTTTTGGCAGCGCAAGATTTAAGCTGACGCCCAAGTCCTGCAGATCAAGCGGCAGAAGACGAAAAAATCGACTGTCCAAGATGTACTTGTCACAGCTTTGCGCGATCATCTTTGCGCGTTGCTGGAGAGCAGCCGCGGGCATTTCACCGTCAACGTACAGAACCGCCCGTGGCTTGGCAGCATTCCAGCGAAGATAGCTTCCCCCGCTTGCAACAGCATAGGCAATGTTCATCGCGGCGTGTGTCTTGCCGATCCCACGCTCCGCATAAATCATTGCAATCCCTTGAGCGGGTAGCACAGGCGCGAGAAGCATTTCACGTTGTGGAATTTGCATTGCCTCAAGCTCGTGAAAGGTCACCGTCTTTAGATGTGTGGGGGCATTCTCGGGATTCAGGCCAGAGATTCCGGCTTCATGTTCGGCAATGAGCCTCTCAGCTTCCTCTAGCGGCAAATAGACAACATTGTTGGTTTCGATGTTCATGCTGCGCGCCTTTCCGTGGTGCGAGTGCTGTTTGAGGGGACCAGAATTTGATGTTTGCCGCCCAACAATTCGCGCAACTTAATTGCGTGACGGAAATCTTCTGCAACGAAAGGCCCGCCAGCTTTATGGAGCCAGAATTCCGCACCAGGCTTCAAAAGCACGCTGCCTCCACAATTGTTCTGCATCCAGGCAAATGGTGACTGAAACATATGCAAAGGCTGGCCTCCCCTTTTTACCGCAGCGAGCGGGCCTAGAAGCTCAGCTCCGTCACACGGCCCTAAAGCCGTCGCAAACGAATGCGGATCATTGACAGGCCAAGCCACAAGATCGGCAGTGTATGGTTCTATCAGCCCAACATCTTGTCGATAGCAGATAGCCTCGATGACGGCGCAAGGCACACCATGTAGGCTGAATTCAAAGCCTGCCGAACCATCAGGCCATTCAAAGCGCCTGCAAAGCGCCACACCGAAAATCCCAATCTCAGAGGGCAACGTTGCCAAATCGAAACGATGCCAGCGGAGGTGGCTCATGAATTCGGGCACTGGCTGCGCCAACTGATAGAATTCAGATAGCATTTGCTGGAGGCGGTTCATGACGTCACCTCGCGGCGGCGCAGCGCAAACTGAACGTGAATTACGTTGAGCTGACCATCAACAGCATATTTGATGATCGGCGAATCTTGAAAGTTCTGGGCAATGGTGGTATTGAGAACGGGTATCTGCCGCCAAGCAAAAGCATCCGTTCCGGCCTGCTCGCCTTCCCAAGAGGCAGCGGGCCGAAATGTTTTGTGCATCATGCTACGTTGCTTTTTTCCCCGATCAAGTTCGCGGAGCGCTCCGCGATCCATGCCTTGATATGGCTTTCCAACCAGGCCTTTCGACCAGGACTGATGGCAACCTTCTTCGGAAACGCTCCGGCACGTTCAAGTCGCCAAAGCGTTGTGCCGGACAAACCAGTAATTTGTTGCACTTCTGGATTTTGAACAAAACGTTCATTCATTCTAGCTCCTTGTTGCAACGAATTGCGCTGCAACCTGGGACACTAGTAACCCGATGGATGCACCATATCGGGTAGTTAGTCCGAATGACTTTTTACCTTTTTTTGCTCTCTGGATGAGAGGCCCTATAAAGTTTCTGGTATCTGCGACCGTCGGCCTCTAGATGTTCAGCATTGTAACGGGCTGACAAGCTCTTCATTTTGACGTCGGATCTAGATGATTTGACATACTGCCTTAGTTGACCAGAGAGCTTTTTCATCGCTCTTGCCCTCCGGCGGGCGTTCTTCTCAATCATCAATCTGATCAACAATCCAACTTGTTGGGCCTCATAGATTGCGCGATCAACAACTGCTTTGTCGATGCTAGCTATAGCCATTGGCGGGTCGTCTTCCCATTTCTTTATTGTCTCCTGAGAGACGCCGTAGTCACCCGCTACTAAGACACGGGCCTCGGATTTGCTGCCCAGCTTCTGTGACAAATAGGCGACATGGGCAACGGCCTTCATTCTCAAGACATCCATTTGAATGCTTCCAAGGACCCTGCCCGATGCCCTCTTCGCCAATTCTGGGAAAACCTCACCATAGTTCAATGCATAAAGTGCGGCGCTAACGGCCTGACCTGATTTGAATTTCATTGCTCTCGACAAAAGAGCAAAGATGACCGCACTCGTGTTTCTATCCACTTCAGGGCTGCCGCCCTGATAATTCGAACCCGTCCATTCGTTGATGTGGCTTGATGCGCGAAGGTGTCTATCTGCCTGTGCTATCTCATCAGCCTTTGCCTCACTTATTTTGGATGTTCGTATCTCATCGGGTACAGCCGAACTATGGCGCAACAGCGTTTGACCTGTAACGTGGTTGACCGCCCATTCGACTAAAGGTCCAATCAGTAGTCCCGCAAGATTGATTGCTCGGGTTGCATTAAAGTCCTTCTCCGGCATGCTGTTGATATTATCGGATGAAGTTGCCCAACCAGCCAAATGGCGTAGTTCACGCAGAATCTCATTTTCTTCAGCGACCGGAGGAATAGGTTCAAGGACTCTTCTCGGATACTTGCCGCGCGCAAGTAATCGATCTCGTTCTTCTGGCTTCATTTGGCTCCCACAACGACCAAATCGACACGATCCGATTTAGCCATCTTTCGCTGCCCTCAGTTCAACTACATTTGAAGCGGCACTCTGGCCTATTAGGATGCGCGTCATCTCACTTGCCCAAGCATCAAGCGCCACTTTCTTCTCGGTCAGAAAATCATGCCTGATGTACACTCTGCCCGTGATACTTCGCTTTTGTTCAAGGCTGTGGTTCAACACCTTGCTAACGATGCTGTCCCTGAACCCAAGCCGGGCCATGTGGCTTGCAGCGGTGCGCCGCAGATCGTGTGGAGATGCTGGGGTGTCCTTCAAGCCAAGCCTATCCAGCGCCCCGCGCATTGAGTGTGAAAGCGCGTGCGATTGCATCGGTTCAGTCAGGTCAAGCCCAATGCCTTTGCGAGGGCGACTGGTGAACACAAAGTCGCTCTTGTCGCTTGCCGATAGCTGCAACGCCTGTTGAAACAACTCCATCGCTAGATCAGAAAGTGGCACCGCGTGGAGCCGCTTGTTCTTGGCGCGACCAGAAGGAATGGTCCAAATCTTGCCTGCAAGATCGAGCTCCGAACGAGCGGCCCCGCATACTTCACCGGGACGCTGGCCTGTAACCAAGATCAGTTTCAAGGCCAGTCTGGACTTCTGGCTCATTGAAGTTTCGGGATTGTCCAGGCCGTCCCAAAACGCTTTTACCTCTGCTATCGAAAGCGCCCTGTCCTTTGGCTTTTCCTCCACCTCTGTGACAAGGTTCTGCGCGGGATTTGAGGTGAGCATGTCTTCACTCACTCCCCAGGACAGTGCGCGCCGCAGCGCTGCCAACGTCCTGTTGACTGCAGTGGTCACCCCGCGTTCCTTCATGGCTTTGACGACTTGCCGAACGTGCTGGCGTGTCAGAGAAGGCAATTTGATATCACCTATGAGGGGCTTAACATTCACCTTGAAAATGCGATTGCATTCTTTGGTCCAAGAGGCATTGGGGCGCGGATGGTGTTCGATAAACAGATCGAGCAATTGGGACACAGTCTCGGCCCTCTTCTCTGCGGCCTTCGCCTCAGCAGGATCAAGGCCACGGTTTATGGCGGCCCTCAGCGCCACTGCACGCTGACGTGCTTCCGCCAGACCGATTAAGCCCTGATGGTCTGCGCCAAAATCTCCAATCGTCACCCGTCGTTTTTTACCATCGGACTTGCGTACATAGAGCAGCGACCAACTCTTGCCGCCGCTGGGCGTCACTCGGAGCGATAGACCTTCAGTCTTGGGATCGGTGAAGTCGGAGCGTGAAGCTACGGCCAGGGCCTCAAGACCCTTGGTGTTCCATGCAACTTTGGGCTTCTCTAAAGTCATCGCGTTCATTCGGTCCCGGTATCAGGGGTTCATCAAAACCAGTCTTGGGGTTCCGGTGGGGTTCCGAGAAGTCGCATCTTCATGAAACGTTCTGCAATCCCGTGAAACGCCAAAACCTATGATTTGCTAGCTTTATCACAGTTCAGGCGATTTCAACATAGTGCAGGGCATTGCATATACAAGTGATTTGTAATCAGGGGGTCACAGGTTCGAGTCCTGTAACCGGCACCATTAAAATCAATTATTTCAATATATTATATACTTGCGATCTCAGAGGCGAACTTGCCGAGATTCACGTGCCCGCGTACAGTACCCATACCCTAATGGCGCTCTGGCCATCGCCAAGACATGCATCTGGCGATCCATGTGACGCAGACAGCGATAGCGAAGCACGTTCAAGATAATACGACGCAGCTTCAGGCTGACTTCTTTGCCTGTCTGCCCGCACTGGCGGCAGCCAAAATTAGACTTCCGCGCCAGCCAAGCTGACAGATACTCAGGGCCACGGTCATCTCAACGCGCCCGGCCTCCCAGCGCTACAATTCTATTTGCTGAAGTTGGAGATGAATTGCTTGAACTGCGGAGTCGGGGGATTTGAAAACATTTCCTTAGGTGCACCGAGCGCGTCCACCTCGCCCTTGTGAAGGAACATCACCCGGCTCGACACGTCACGGGCAAAGCTCATTTCATGCGTCACCACCAGCATGGTGCGGCCTTCTTCTGCCAATGAGCGCATGACTCTCAAAACCTCACCCACCAGTTCCGGATCAAGCGCCGAAGTCGGTTCGTCAAACAGCATGACCTTGGGGTTCATTGCCAAGGCACGGGCGATGGCAGCGCGCTGCTGTTGCCCACCCGACATGTGCGTGGGATAGTAGTTGCGGCGTTCCCAAATGCCGACACGTTTCAGCAGCGCTTCAGCTTGCTCAACACATTCCGCGCGTGGCCGCTTCAACACATGCATCGGTGCCGCGATGAGATTTTCCAGCACAGTCATGTGTGACCAAAGATTGAAGCTCTGGAACACCATGGCAAGGTCGGTGCGCATGCGCTCAACTTGGCGGATGTCAGCCGGCATTTGCTGGCCTTCCTTGCCTCGTTTCATGCGGATGAGTTCACCACCCACTTGCACTTCACCAGAGTCCGGCATCTCCAGCAAGTTGATGCAGCGTAGGAAGGTGCTCTTACCGGAGCCTGAAGAGCCAAGAATTGAAATGACATCTCCCTCATGAGCTTCCAGCGAAATGCCCTTCAGCACTTGATGGTCGCCAAAGCTCTTGCGCATTTCTTTGACAGCAATGGCCGATTTGCCGTCGGTGGCGGTCTTCATGGCAGTGTCCAAATTTGCAGACATTACAACACCTCGGGCACGGGTTTGATTTGCTGGGATTGTTCAGGCGGAGGACGCAAGTGGGGCGAGAGCAGATACTCAACCATCGCAAAAAGCCTGGCGATCGAGAAATTGAGAGCCAGATAGATCAACCCGGCACATGTGAGCACTTCAATCGGACGGAACGTGTCATGCTGGATTTTCTGCGCAACGCCCATCATCTCCATGATGGTGACCACCGAGGCCAGCGCTGTCGCTTTGGTCATCAGAATGATCTCGGTCGAATAGGCAGGCAAGGCCAGGCGCAGCGCCATGGGCAGGATGATCAGACGGAAACGCGTGAGCGCCGGCATTCCAAACGCCTTGGCAGCTTCAATCGGGCCCACCGGAACGGCCCGCAACGCACCGCGAAAGATTTCGCTGGAATAGGCGGCCGTGTTCATCGCCATAGCAAGAATGGTACAATACATGGGATCACGCAGCACCGGCCACAGGATTGAACTGTTGCGGACAAAGTCGAATTGCGACAGGCCGAAATAGATCAGATAGATCTGCACCAACAGCGGCGAACCGCGAAATACGAAAACATAAGCTTGCGAAAAAATTCTGGCCAGCTTGAAAGCCGAAGCCCGCATCCATGTCAGGATGCAAGCCACAAACAGGCCAATGAGAACCCCGAAGAACCAGATTTCAAGCGTCAAAGGCAGAGCCTTGAGCACGCTCCAGATGGTTGAGAGATAAAAATCTGTATCCATCACGCACCCGTCACTTTGGCCGCACAAAACTGCGCGAGGTGTAACGCTCAGCCTTGCTGAAGATTGGCGTCGAGATGGAGGTCATCACCAGATAGAGCGCGCCAGCCAGGGCGTAGAACAACAATGAGTGATGGGTCGATCGTGCGGCTTTGTTGGCCGACAGCATCAATTCAGCCACGCCCGTTACCGAAATCAACGCCGAATCCTTGATCGTCAATTGCCAAACATTGCCCAGCCCCGGAACAGCAAGCCGCAGCACCTGAGGCACGATGATCAAACGCAGGCGAGTGAAAGCCGACATGCCATAGGCCCGTGCCGCCTCCAACTCTCCGCGCATGATCGCCAGAAATGATCCCCGGTAGACTTCCGCCTGATAGGCTCCAGAAATGATGCCAACCGCCAAAACGCCGCCGATGAAGCTTGGCATATTGATGATGTCGGTTGCTCCGATGGCACCGGTTGAACGCGCAGTACCTGTTAAAATCTGAGTTCCACCGTAGTAAAAGAGATAGATGATCAGCAGTTCCGGCTCTCCACGAAACACCGTCGTGTAAGCCTCCCCAATGAATTTCAGGGTGCCCCGGCTGGAAAGCTTGGCGGCCGCCACCAGCGACCCCAACACAGCACCGATCAACATGGAGACGAAAGTCACTGCCAAAGTCCAGCCGATGCCCCACAGCAGCTGCAGGCCCCAGCCCTGCACCAAAAGATTGATGGCGGTCGAGAATTGGTCTTGCAGATTGGTGAGAACTTCCACTTCCGCCTCCCCTGCGCGATGACGCGCCCTTAGACAGTGTTCCGCTTTGCAAGGAAAAACGGGAACAGGGCTGAGCCTGTTCCCGCAACTTCGTTATTGAGTGATGTCGATCTTGAACCACTGCATGCTGTATTTCTTGACCGAACCGTCATCGAGCGCAGCCTTGAGGGCCTTGTTATACATGTCCTGCAGATCCTTGTCGGTCTTGCGGAAAGCAGCACCAATGCCCGGGCCAAGAATCGGGCCACCTTTGAATTGCGGGCCAACAAAAGCGAGATCTTTGGCATCAGGTTTGGCCAAGGTGCCGAGGAAGTAAGTGGTGTCAGCAAAGGCGACGTCAATGCGGCCAGCCATCAGATCAAGGTCGTGCTCGTCGGTGGTTTTGTATTCGTGGACGCTGGCGACATCCTTGAGATATTTGTCGCCGAATGTTGCTTCCGTGGTGGAAACCTGCAAGCCAACGTTCTTGCCTGCAAGCTCCTTGCGCAACGTATCAAGCGCCGCTTTGGAATCCGCATCGTCTTTTGAGAGGTCAATCATCTTACCGGCGTTGGAGAGCTTGGCTAGCGGGCCATTCTTGTTGGCGATAAAGGCCACTGGTGATGAAGCGTAGGGAATCGAGAAGTCGATGGTCTTCATGCGTTCTTCAGTGATCGACATCCCGTCCATCACAACGTCGAATTTGCCCGCTGTAAGGCCGGGGATGACGCCATCCCAATCCTGCGCAACGATCTTGCACTCCACTTTCATGCGCGCGCAGACATCGTTGAGAATATCGACTTCAAAACCGACGATCTTGCCGCTCGCGTCAGTCATGTTCCAAGGCTCATATGAACCTTCCATCGCGACGGTGACCGTTTTCCAGTCCTTCGCCATTGCCGGAGCTGAACTGATCAATGCAAGCGCTGAAAGTGCAAACCAACGTGACAACTTCATGATATTTCTCCCTATTCCATTATTGGCTATTAGTTCCAGCTCGAGGCTGGTTTTGCCCTAGCTTAGCCATTTGAGGCCAGTAGGTGTTGCTTTTATTGCACGGGTCTTCAGCACAATGTGCTGCAAGGCACGGCTTCGCCAGTGACTTCGATTGGGAACCGGCGAGTCGGTTGCTCACAAAATCTGCTTCCCAAAGGCGGACAAGATGAAATCCGCAATGAGATTGGGCACACGTTCTCCCGCACTTGCCTCCAACGGCGAAACGTCCATAGAATAAAGCTTGCCCGAATTTGCCACTGCCTCCATGATTTGATAGGTCTCACGCGCCGTAATTCCGCCAGCCCCTTCGATCACACCCGGAATCTCCGTAACTGTGGGCGAATAGCTGACGTGAATGCCCCTTGTGCCGGCCGCGGCGATGCGAATGGCCTCCCGCATCACCTCACGAATGCCCGTTGCATCTATGTCCACCATGGTGAACACTGTCATCCGGGACTCTTTCAGAGACTTCGCTTCAGATGCGGAAGCCTGGCGCAGGCCAACAAGGACGATATTTTCGGGTGAAAGAAATTTTGCTCCCTGATGCAGTGCCGCAAGCAATATTTCAAGTCGCGGCATGCTGTCGATCCAAATGAGCCCAATTTCACCGCATGCCGCGGCGGCGCGCACGATAGCTGCGCCAGCATCGCCACGATTTGCTCCGATTGAAAGTTGCCCATCGGCACCTGCCACCGCTTCATAGCCGATGGCACAGAGCTGTTGGGGAAGGACCCGAAATAGTCTAAGGCTTTCGCATTCCGATGAAATGGTCACAGTCAGGTGTTTGCGTGTGGAGGGCGGCTCGACATCATGCATGGGATGTTTCTCCACATATTCAGAAGTCATGACGGCCAGCATAGCACCATAAGTGAGCTGAAAGTCGACACGGTCTCCCACTTGCAGGGCGGGCTTGGCATCTGTGATGTCGAGCACGAGATGGTCGCTGGATGCGCCAATCACCCGCACACCTGGATACATTGGCTTCATGCCTTCCACGATCACGTCTTCGCGTCCAATATTTGCAATGGCACGTAGTCTGTGGCCCTCATCCACGAAATTCGGTTTGTTGCCAAAGGCGTCAAATCCGGACTCGCCGATCGGCATGGACGGCTTGACTTTCACCTCGAGCAACTCACCGGAAAGTTTAAAAGCGCCTTGGTCAAGCGCCTCCCAGGGCCGTTCCAGAAAGGTCTCACGGCCACCTTGCAAGATCGCCTCACCGATCCGTAGGTTGTTGATGCCTTTGGGCATGCCCCCAGCCAACAGTAGAGGCAGCGAAGAGGAGTTTCCGCCCGACACCCAATCGAGAGGCAGGCCGGTGATGCGTTCAACCTTATAGGCGTGCGCCTCAAGCTGGCTGAGATTTTCGCGGGTGGGAATGATCGCCCCCAGGCAAGAGAGATTGGTGCCAATCCCGGCCACCCGAACACCGCCCAGTTTCATGATTTCATCCAAAGTGGGAAGCAAATCGCTTGGCCAAATGCCCTCGCGCAAGTCGCCCAGATCGATCATCAAGATGATGTCATGCCTGCGGCCCATGCGTTCTGCCACGCGTGAAATCTCGCGGATGGTGGTGAGTTCGGATTGCAGGCTGATGTCGACCGTGCGCACCACGTCTTCTGCGCGAGAAAGCGGTGGGCTGCGCAGCAGCATGATGGGGCAATCAATGCCGCTGTCGCGCAACCGGCGAATGTTTTCAAAGCGTGATTCCGCCAAGCCCACCACACCGCCGCGCAGCATGGCACGGGCCACATGTGGCATGCCGCAGGTTCCCTTGGTGACACCAAACACCTTGATGCCCTCTTCGGCGCATCGACCTGTGATGACGCGCGCATTCTTCTCGATGCGGGCAAGGTCTATGGTGATTTGGGGGCCAGACATGTTCTCCTCAATTCCTGTATAAAAGGCCGTGAGGATCAATTTCAGGCTTTCGGACGGCGATCAAATCGCTGAGAAATTTGCCAGACCCGCAAGCCATGGTCCAACCCACATGCCCATGTCCGGTGTTGAGCCACAGATTGTCGTAACGCGCCCGACCATGCACCGGAACGGAACCCGGCATCATCGGCCTGAGACCCGCCCACAACTCTGCCTTGCTTTCATCAACGCTGCCGGGGAACAATTCATGCGCGACCTTGAACAACCGCGCAAAATTGGCAGGCTTGAAGCTCCGGTCAAAGCCTGCAAACTCTGCCGTGCAAGCCAAGCGCAGGCGATTGCCCAAATGCGAATAGGCAATCAGCCGGTCTTCATCCACACCACCCATCGTTGGCCCGGCACCTTCAGGCAAGGGTACAGTGGCCGTATAGCCTTTGACCGGATAGACCGGGATATCCAATCCGAGTTTGCGCCCCATCAATCCGCTTTCGGGTCCCAGCGATAAAACCACGGCATCGCAAGGCAACACGCCGTTGCTGGTTTTGACTGCTGTGACGCGATTGCCCACGGTCACAAGACCTTCGATGGTCGCTCCATATTCAGTTTTGACACCGAGATGCTGTGCCGACCATGCAGCCAAGCGCTGCACAAACAGCTGCGAATCCCCAGTTTGATCCATCGGAGAAAAGACACCGCCAGCAAGTTGTTCCCTCACCGCCGCCAATCCGGGCTCAATCTCAATCAGCCGCTCGCGATTGGCAATTTCAAGTTTCAAGCCATGGTCGGCCAAAAACTGCATGTGCTTGGAGCCCGCGTCGAAACTCTCCTGACTGCGGTAAAAATAAACAATGCCCTTGCGGCTGTCGTCATAAGTAATGCCAGTGGCAGTGCTGAGATCGTTGATGCAGGTGCGCGCGTAGAGCGCAAGGCGCAGTTTCACGGCTGTGTTGGCATGTGCGCGCGCAGTGGTGCACTGGCTCACAAACCGCAGCGCCCAGATCAGGAACTGCAGGTCGAGTGTGAAGTTCACCTTGATGCCTGAATCGGGCTTGTAAAGCGACTTGACGAAAGTAACCAAGGCGGCGGGCGAGGCCCATGCACTGGCATCGCCCGGTGAGACAAGCCCGGCATTGCTTTGGCTGGTGCCCATAGCGGGGCCCGAATGGCGGTCCACCATCGTTACCTCGTGGCCATCGCGCGCCAGATAGTAGGCAGCCGCCGTGCCAACAACGCCTGCACCCAGCACCATGATTTTCATGTGTCACCTTCTGGGACGCTGGTGTCCCCACCCATTGTTTCATCAAAACTGACTGTGTGTCGGCCTTCCACAAAATCCGAGCAGGTTTGCCGCCAGCGTTTGCCGGGCCAGACCAATTCCGCACTACCTGCAGCTGGATCATAAACTGCAGTGTAAAGCGTGCCGTAGCCGTGCCCGTAATTGGTTTGATAGACTGGTGGCACCAAGAATTTCTGCAACATGGTTTCGGCATCGGCATTGCCCAAGGCCGCAAGCAAGGCCTGTTCACGCTCCAGTGATTTTGTGGCCTCGGCATGACGCGGCCAATCGATCTTGTGTTGGTGATTTGTGGTAACCAATTTAGCCACCACTTCGGCCACCCGGTCAGGACCCACAAAAACCATCGCATGGTTTCCAGCTCTATCCACAAGCGCCACCGAATAGGCCATATGAACTGGAATGCGCTTTAACATGGCAACGGCTTCAGAAACGTTGGTGGCAAATTCCAATAAGTAGCGCAAGACGATGGGAATGCCGAAGCCCTTGCCCGAAGTGGTGCGCCCGCCAAAAGCGAGCGAAACGGCGAGCCCATCTTCATTGATCCCGTCCAGCACGCCGAGCAGGCAATCGGCCACGCCAATCACCCGTTTGCCATTGAGTCTGGAGGCGAGCCAGGTTCCTTCCAACAGTTTGGGGCCATAGTCATAATTGCGGATGAGCGCCGGTACGGCGCCCCCAATGATGGCCTGCGAACAGCCGCCGACATAGGCGGGCGGACACCACATGGACAGAAAGCGCGCCTCCAAATCACCGCCACCCGCCACCTCGACGAAATCTTCATAAGTGGAAACAAATTCCGGCATGTGGGCTCTGAGAGATTTGAGACTGGCAAGATAAGTGGGTCGTGAGCGCGCACCTTCGCGCAGAAACCAGCGACTGTAAGCGTGCCAATGCCGATCAAAGACCTTGCGCCATTTTGGCCCTGGCCTGTCTTCGGCAATTGCTTCAAAAACAATATCCATCATGCCTACAATATCTTGAAGGAACCGATGGCGGGCGCTTCTTCGCGCTGGGCCTCGACCAATGGTTTGCCAGCATAGAGCTTCTTGATTCCCCTGATCCAGTTGCGCGCGCGGTCATTCAAGTCAAAGTCCTCGCCCATGGAGCGGCCACGGGTGATCAAAATGCCAAGATCAGCACCTTCATAGCGATAATCGCCAGGGCCAGTGATGCGCAGGAAGAAGGCTTCACGTTCGCTTTCAATGGCTTGGCGATCAAAATCAAAGCGGTCATAAGACACCGTCCCATCCACCGCCATTTTATAAACGCCTGTGGGAGGAGCATTGGTCACAATATCCACATTCTCGCTGGTTGATTTGATCACCAGTTGCGACCAGGAATCGATGAATTCCTTCTGCGCCCAGCGGGCGTTGAGCTCTTCAACATCAATCTTGTATTTGATGCCGCTGAATTCCATCAGGTGAAACAGGAAAAGTGGAGCATCAGCATAGGCAAAGGCCGAGTGGTTGGTGATCGAGCTTGCGCCGCAGATGCGTGGGTTCAACTCACCCAAGTAAACTTCGCCGTCTTTTTCATCGATCAGAAAATCGAGATCAAAATAGCCACGGTAACCCTCCTTCATCAGCTGATTGCCAAAGCGGAAGGCCATGTCACGGGCCTTGGTGCGGATGCGTTCACTGAAGGCACCGGGAAAAATTTCGTTGCCACACCAGCCGCCCTTGTAAGGCGTCAATTCCTTGCGGCCCACCACTTCTGTCAGCAACGGGCCAACCAAGGTTCCCGAACGCGTGGCACAGGCCTCCATGGTGGCGCCCCGGCAGCTGATGCGCTTCATGATCTTGACTTCATCTTCCTTCGCCAGGTCTGCCGCGTGGCGCGAATATTCCTGTTCGTTGGAGATGAAGAAAGTGGTGTGGCCGGAATCGCCAAAAGCGGTTTGCACTACAAGATCGCTGCCAATGCCTGCCTTTTTGGCTGAGGTCATCAACTGTTCGAAGGTCTTGGCAGGACCCAGAGTATTGGGCACAGAGGCAACCTTGGCCTTGTTGCCGATGCGCACCGTTTCCATCTTGTTGTCGCAGCGTTGGCGCAGTTTGGCCTTGGGGAACCAAACCTCAACGCCGATCTCTTTGCAGATAGCCTCAGTTTCCTCGTCAAACATCAGGAAAGTGGCTACTGGCTTGCCGCCCCGGCGCTGGATTTGATCCACCACATCCTTGTGCTGCAACAGATAATTGTTGATGCCTTCGATCGACTCAAATTCGGCATGGGGTTGCTTGGACGGCACCATGACCTTTGGATGGCGGCCATCAAAGCAATCAATGTAACTGATGAATTTGAAATTGCGCACCCACTGGTCAATACCGAGCAGATTGAAGTTGGTGGCGGAGATGAAATATATGGGCCGTTCATTGCGGTGCATGGCCACGCGCAGGTCAGAAACATTTCGGATGGTTTTGACTGTCATTTTGCGTCTCCCCTTAGGCCTGATGCCGCATGGTTTTGTGTTTCACTTCAAGATAGGCGGAAAGCCCCCAGGGCCCCAACTCGCGGCCAATGCCACTGGCCTTGAAACCACCCCATGAGGTTTCCACAAAGATGGTCTGCGGACTGTTGATCCAGATGTGGCCGACCTCAAGCGCATCAGCTACACGCTGGGCCTTTGGCAAATCGCTTGTCGTAATAGTGGCCACAAGGCCAAAGTCGCACTCATTGGCCAGGGCGATGGCCACTGCCTCGGTTTCAAAAGTCTGCACACACAAGACCGGACCGAAGATTTCCTCGCGCCACAGTGGGCTGTTTGCGGGGACATCTGTGAAAATGGTGGGTTCAAGAAACCAGCCATGATGGAGGTTTTGGGGCTTGCCGCCGCCAGTGACGAGATGGTGGCCCAAAGCTTTGCCCATGGCGATATAGTATTGCACTTTTTCGTATTGAGCCTTGGTGGTGATCGGGCCCATGGTGGTTTCCGGATCGAGCGCATCGCCGAGTTTCAATGCGCGCGCCGCTGCCACAACCTGCTCCACCACGCGACTGGCAATGGATTTTTCAACGAGCAGACGCGAGGTTGCCGAGCACATTTGGCCAGCATTATAGAAAATGCCGCCAATGATCAGGTCAACGGCCCGTTTTTCATCAGCATCCGCAAAAACAATGATGGGCGATTTTCCACCCAATTCGAGCCCAACAGATTTGAAGCCTTGCGCCGCTGCCTGCATAACGCTTGCTCCCACCTTATTGCTGCCGGTGAAGGAAATTTTGGCCACATCACGATGACTGGTGATGGCCGCACCCACCGCACCTTGGCCCGTGACAATGTTGACCACACCTCGTGGCAGACCCACATCACGGCAAATGTTGCCAAGTTCAAGCTCCACCAGGGGCGTGACTTCTGAAGGTTTCAACACCACGGTGCAGCCTGCGGCCAAGGCCGGGGCCACCTTCCATGAGGTTGTGACGAGAGGAAAATTCCACGGTACGATGAGGGCCGCTACGCCTGCCGGCTCAAATCGCAACTGTGATTGATAGGTGGTGTCAGGAACCGTCACCGCACTGTCTTGCCGGGCCTCAAGAGCCACGGCCTGTTCGGCATAATAGCTAAATGAAGCTGCTGCGTCGGCCATGTCGACACGCGCTTCTGCCAAGGGCTTGCCATTGTTGCGCGACGACAGCACAGCCAGTTCCTCGGCTCGTTCGCGCAGCCTGGCGGCAATCGCTTCCAAATAATGGGCACGAGCCGCTCCGCCAGCCTTTTTCCAACCCGCAAAGGCGGCCTTTGCAGCAGCCACGGCCTTTTCAACATCTTCCGCAGTAGCGGCAGGCACCTGCCCGATCACCTCTTCCGTGCAGGGGTTGAACACATCCAAGAGGTCAGACGCGCCAGAAACCTGCCAACGGCCATCGATGAACAGGCTGCCCAACATCATGTCCTTAGCCCCCTGCTGCCAAAGCGAGCGCCAGGGGCGAACCGTCCCTGATCTCAATCAGGGTTGGAACTTTGCGTCCAACTGAATTGCCCAATTCCGCCGCCAGTTCTGCCAGGTTTGCTGGCAAGGCTGCGGCACAACCCATGGCCCTCGCGATACCCACAAAATCCGGTGTGTAGATGTCAACACCGATGGTGGGGATGTGGCGCTCCAGCATGAAATTCTTGATCTCGCCATAGCCATGATTGTTCCAGACAACGATGGCGACGGCAATTTGTGCCTCCACGGCGGCGGCCAATTCAGAAAGAGTGAATTGCAAGCCACCATCGCCGATGAGGCAAACCACTGGGCGAAGCGGCGCACCCAGCTTGGCACCAAAGGCTGCAGGCAACCCATACCCCAAAGTGCCATAACCGGTGCTGGCGTTAAAATAGGAACGCGGTTGCGGCGCCTGATAGAACTGGTTGGCGGCATAGACAGGTTCGGTCTGGTCTCCGGCGACGATCATATCCGGCAATACTTTGGCCGCAATTTCCATCAGCTTTCCGTGGGTGCGGCAGGCCGGCCAAAGCAGGTCCTGCACAGCCCCACGGATCGCCGAAGCGCGGGCTGCCCCCAGCCGCACGGCATTTTTGTACTCACCGCCCAAGGCACCGAGAATGGCGGCAGCAGCGAGCTTGGCATCCGCCGTGATTGGCACAGCCGAGCGCACGCCTGTTGCCAACATCAAAGGATCAATATCAATACGAATGAGCTTTCCGTTGATGGTGACGGGTCTGGGCTCAGGATACATTTCAGTTTCACCGAATTCGGTGCCGATGGCCAGCACCACATCGGCACCTGCCAATTCTTCAACCAAAGGCGGCATTCCGAGATTGCCCGCCAGCGCCAACGCATGGCCAGGCGGCAAGATACCTTTGCCATTGATGGTCATGAAGACCGGAGCATCCAGTTTTTCGGCAATGGCTTTGATTTCCGCGGCCGCGTCAGCAGCTCCGCCGCCTGCGATGATCAAGGGCCGCTTGGCTTTTTGCAACAGGGCGACGGCTTCCGCCACGCGGGCAGGATCTGCCGCAGTGCGTGATGGCAAGGACCAAGCCACGGGAGCCTTATCGTTCACTTCGGCCACGATCACGTCCAGTGGAATTTCAATATGCACCGGTCCGGGTCGCTGGCTATTGAACACGGAAAACGCCTTGGCCAGAACATCGGGCAATTGCGCGGCATCAAGCAGCGTGTGGCTGAACACGGCAACCCCGGCCGTCAACCCCCGCTGCGAGGGCAACTCATGCAAGCGCCCTTGCCCCATGCCCAAAGAGGCGCGCTCATTCACCGCCGAAATCACCAGCATGGGAACCGAATCTGAAAATGCCTGTCCCATGGCGGTGGATATATTCGTCATGCCTGGCCCCGTGACGATGAAACACACGCCAGGCTTGCCCGTGACCCGCGCATAGCCATCGGCCATGAAACCCGCCCCTTGCTCATGGCGTGGCGTTATGTGACGGATTTTGGTTGCAGGAAGACCGCGATAAAGCTCAACGGTGTGCACGCCGGGAATGCCGAAAATCAATTCAACGCCATAGGCCTCCAACAGCCGGACGAGATATTCTCCACACGTGGCCATGTTGGCTCCTATCTTCTTTTTACACCCGGCAGAACGCACAGCATTTCAAACAGCAGATTGGCCGCCGTCAACGCCGTGTTGCCGGATGGATCATAAGGTGGTGACACTTCAACCAAATCGCAGCCCACGAGATTGAGACCCCAACAACCGCGGATGATTTCCAACGCCTGAACAGTTGTCAGGCCACCGATTTCGGGCGTGCCTGTGCCCGGTGCAAAGGCCGGATCGAGACTGTCGATGTCATAGCTCAGATAGACCGGCCCATCGCCCATTTGTTTGCGCACTTCAGCCATCAGCGGTGTCAAAGATTTGTGCCAGCATTCTTCAGCCTGCACAACCCGGAAGCCCTGTTGGCGCGGCCAATCAAAATCATCCGCCGCATAGCCTGTGCCGCGCAAGCCGATCTGGATGCAGCGTTTGGTATCAAGCACGCCATCTTCCACCGCGCGGCGGAAAGGTGTGCCATGGGCAATGGGCTCACCGAACATGGCTTCGTTGATGTCGGCATGGGCATCCACATGGATGAGGCCTACGGGCCCATGTTTTTTGGCCATGGCGCGCAGGATGGGATAGGCAATCGTGTGGTCGCCGCCCAAGGTCAACGGCTTGCAGCCTTCCGCCAGAATGGCGTTATAGGCATTAGTGATAATGTCCATGCACTTGGGCAGGTTGAATGTGTCAATGGCCACATCGCCAATGTCCGCCACCATCAGGCTGTCAAAGGGTGCCGCACGCGTCGCCATGTTATAAGGGCGGATCAAGCAGGATTCTGCCCTGATCTGGCGCGGGCCATGGCGAGTACCGGCGCGGTTCGAGGCCCCAATGTCCAAAGGAATGCCAACAAAGCAGGCATCAAGCCCTTTGGCCGTAACTTGGGTTGGCAAACGCATCATGGTGGCAGGCCCGCCAAAGCGCGGCATTTCATTGCCACCGAGCGGTTGATTGAGCGAAGTTCTTGTCATGCCCTTGCCCGCAGCAGATTGCATTTTCATCTCCCTCAATCCATGCCCGTTTTCACTGGTCTTGGT
Source organism: Aestuariivirga sp. (assembly GCA_031424315.1). Lineage (GTDB taxonomy): Bacteria > Pseudomonadota > Alphaproteobacteria > Rhizobiales > Aestuariivirgaceae > Aestuariivirga. Next base: position 9,875 of record JANPHF010000109.1, on the reverse strand, counting down.
TGTTGTCAATTTGGCACTATAGGGCGTAACGTAAAGAATATGCTGCTGAAGTGAGGCACCTTGGCGAAAGCGTCTACTGTTTGGCGCCTTCACGAGGGGCAAATCTGCCAATCTCTGCGGTCGCTGCTTGGGCGGCTCAATCGGAAAGACCATGGGACGAACGAGTTTGAAATGAAGAAGAAAGAGCAAAGCATAAAGCTTGATCAAACCGACATCCGCATCCTCAACAAATTGCAGTGCAGTGCCCGCATTACTAACCAGGAATTGGCTGACTCTGTTGGCTTGTCAGCCAGCCCTTGTTTGCAACGTGTGAAGCGAATGGAAATTGCCGGAGTCATTTCCAGTTACAACGCGACGATCGACATGCACAAGGTTTGCCGCCATATCGATGTCATCGCTGCAGTCACGTTGAACAGCCATGGGCTTGAAGATTTTGAAAACTTTGAACGGACGGTCAAGGCCATGCACTATGTGGTGGAATGCACCAAGGTTGCAGGCAACATCGACTATCTTGTTCGGTTTGTATGTCCGGACATTGGCAGTTACCAGATGCTTTCGGATGAACTGCTGCGCCTTGGCCCCAAGATCGGCAATCTCAGCAGCTACACCGTTCTAAAAGATGTCAGGCGGTTTTCAGGTGTTGCCATCGACAGTTTGGTTACCGCCTGATCACAGCGTCAGTGCCTTGCGATGGTGTGGAGGGGTCCAAGCTCATTGAGAAACTCACTTGCCTCTCCTACCTTTTGCGCAGGGAACTCAACTTTTCTGTCTCTGAATGACTTGAGCGTCTGGCCAAGGCCGTTGGCACCATGGGCGCGGACATGGCGCACCAAGTCCAAATCAATTGTGATTGGGAATATCTCTTCTCTTTGCCCTGCTTGGTGAAGCACCACACCCGCAGGGTCCACAACAATCGAAAACCCAATGCCGCCAGCCTCAAGCCCGTTAATATCGAACACATAACACTGGAACATGGCTGCCGTGGCCTGCGCAATTGCCAATTCCACCTTTCGGTCAGTTGTCCCGGTCAATACCGGGTGCAATAGAACCTCTGCGCCCAGAGACGTGAGCGCGCGTGTGGTTTCCGGAAACCAGATGTCATAGCAAATGCTGACGCCAAAACGGCCCCGATCTGGCACATCAAACACCAGGAAATCCGTGCCGGACTGAACCCCGGTCTCCAGAGGCAGAAACGGGAAGAGCTTGTCATACCTGCCCACAATCTCACCCTTCGGATTGATGGCAATGGCATGATTGTAAAGCCCCTCATCCTTGCGCACATAGCCAGAGCCCGGCACCAGCCAAACGCCATGCCGCAAAGCCAGCGCACAAAGAAATTTTTCAATATCGGCCAGCGTTGACGGCGTGTTGGAAGGAACCGGACCGTGCTGCGCCAGCTCGCTGAAAACAATCATTTCAGTTGAAGGAAAGAGCGCCTTGGTCTTGGCGACGGCCCTTGCCATCGCATCGAGATTACTGCCAGAAAACTGTACGGCCATTTGAATGCCAGCGATCATCATGCGGCCATTATTGCTCTTCTTGGAGTTTGGATTGGTGTCGTTCAATTGGTCAGTTTCCTTCTTGGCATGTCTGTCTTCGAATTACACAAGACAGACAACAACATAACCAGATGGAAAACCTTTTCAACCATGACCGACTTTCAACGGTCAAACACGAATTTCCGCTACTGAGCCACAGCGGACTCTGGACCCCCAAGGTGCTCCGGAAACTAGAGCATACTAAAATCTGATGACTTTGCGAGGCGAGTTTGCTCAGACAGCTGGAGCGCCAGTGTAATATTCCTAATCACGTCACTTCTAACCCTTATTAGATCAGATATAACAAAAGGCAATTTCCACACCGCATTGTCGCGAGGATTCTCAGATGCACAACTTAGCCAAGGGACGCGGCCTCTCTGGAACCGCCTATGTCCACGGGCAGGCTGCGGGAAGGATTATTGCGAGTGATCTGGAACTCAGCTTCTGGGGTGGCGTAGATCCTTTGACTGGTGAAGTTATTGATCGACACCATCCTCTCAGCGGACAGTTTCTTGAGAACCAGATTCTCGCGATACCTGGCGGGCGTGGATCGTGCTCGGGCAGTGGCGTGATGTTGGAACTCCTCCTCAATGGCAAGGGTCCCAAAGCAATTCTTTTCGAACGCGAAGAAGATATCCTCACGCTTGGCGTTGTGATCGCAGAAGAGCTATTTGAACGATCAATCCCTATTCTCACTCTATCGCCTGAAAATTTTCGAAAAGCCGCGAGCGCCGAATACGTCAATATTAGCGGTAACATCGTATCATGTGGCGGGAATGAATCCGCCGCCATAGAAGTTCAGGAACAGGCCAAGGAGAAAGATCACCTTTTTGGCGAAGTCGAACTCTCAGCTGCGGACAAGGCTTTCTTGGAAGGTGAGCACGGCAAGGCGGCTCAGTCCGCGATGCGCATCATCTTGCGGATAGCGCGTTTGCAGGGTGCAAAAAAATTGGTGGATGTTACACAGGTCCACGTTGACGGTTGCATTTATACCGGTCCGGGTTCGCTGGCTTTCGCTGAAAAGCTGAGAGATTTGGGCGGAAAAGTGCTAGTTCCAACGACTCTCAACGCGATCTCTGTTGATCATATTCGTTGGCGAGCTCAGGGAATTGATCCAGCGTTTGGTGAGCCTGCAAGCAGGCTAGGAGATGTGTATGTCGAAATGGGTGCACGACCGACTTTCACTTGTGCGCCCTACCTGCTTGACACAGCTCCGAAGTTTGGTGACCAGGTGGCCTGGGCTGAGTCCAATGCCGTCGTCTTTGCCAACAGCGTTCTGGGTGCGAGAACCATGAAGTATCCGGATTTTCTCGATATTTGCATTGCACTCACCGGTCGTGCGCCGCTTGCAGGCCCGCATCTCGAATTCAACCGCAAAGCCTCTATTCGTATCAGTGTCCCTAATATCAAGGGTGTTGACGATTCATTCTATCCCCTCCTCGGGTACTGCATTGGCGGTTTGGCAGTAAATCGTGTCCCTCTTGTACTGGGCCTAGAAAGCGCCAGACCTTCCACCGATGACTTAAAGGCTTTCGGCGCGGCGTTTGCTACCGTTTCAAGCGCACCAATGTTTCATATTGTCGGTGTGACGCCCGAGGCCCCTACACTCGCTGCGGTATTGCCCGAAGACCAGAACATACCATCAAAAGATATAGAGTTGAGCGACCTTCGCTCGAGTTGGGACGAACTCAACAGTGCCAGGGAAGAGACCGTTGACCTCGTCTCGCTCGGCAATCCACACTTCTCGTTCAGTGAGATTGAAAACCTTGCTTCCCTTTGCCGTGGTCGCGTCAAACATCCTAGTGTCGCGATGGTGATTACAACTGGACGATCAATCTATGAGCGCGCTTGCGAGGCTGGTCTGGTCGCTATCCTAGAGACATTTGGCGCTCAGTTCGTAACGGATACGTGCTGGTGCATGATCACCGATCCAATTATCCCGCCGGGTGCCAAGACCATTATTACGAACTCCGGCAAATACGCACATTATGGTCCGGGTCTCACTGGCCGTCGTTTCTATTTCGGTTCCATTGCCACCTGCGTTGCAGCGGCAGTCAAGGGTGAGCATTTAATGGTGATGCCGAGATGGCTCAGGTGAAGTGATGCCGTCACCTCCGATTACGTCTCCGATTGCAGCCGAGATCCATCGCAACGTCGAAGGAGACGATTCTCGTTAGCGCTCCGTCAATCTTCCTTTTCATTGAATCTCTCGCCTTCACCGATGCAGCTTGACGCTTGATGATGCGATGCAAGATCAGAAATCCTGGGGGCATGGCGTGAAACTGGGTGGAGATGCAGCTTAATGGGATGCTGACGCACATCTGGCCAACATTGAGGCCTTCTTGCAGACCTTGGGGCCCAAAACAGCAAACTGAGCCCTTGGCGAGTTTTCGAATTCTTGTTTGACCAAGAACTGCTTCTGCCGATTAAGCTTCGGTGGCTGTTTTTTCATGCCTCCAGATTCAGTTTGCCAATAACGAAGTGCCGTTCAGAGCGCCGCCCTAAGAGTCGCAAGCAAATCACGCTGCGTGAGATTCATATGTAATGGTGTGACAGAAATCCTGCGTGAAAAAACCGCAGCCAAGTCGGTTCCCTTTGGCGGCGCGCCGCGCTCACGGGCAAAGCCCAACCAGTAATAGTTGAACCCGCGCGCATCCACCCGGCCATCCACCGTCAAATAGTTCTGATCGCGCTTGCCTTGTTCGGTCACTTCAATACCAGCCACTTCATCAACGCGACAATCGGGGAAATTCACATTGACCAGATTGCCTCTGCCGAAATCACATGCCAGTAGCTTCTTCACCAGGTCCGGCCCATGCGCAGCAGCAACCGCGAATGTGACACCATTGTCGTGAATGCCGACCACTTGCGACAGCGCAATGGATTTGATGCCGAGCGACGTGCCTTCCATTGCCGCAGCGATCGTGCCGGAATAGGTCACGTCATCGGCAATGTTTTGCCCGCGGTTCACGCCCGACAAAAGCAGATCCGGCAAACCCGGCATGATCTTGCGGCAAGCCATGATCACGCAGTCTGTCGGTGTGCCGGTCACTTCATAGTGGCGGCCTTCAATGTGGCGATAGCGCAGCGGATGTGAAAGGCTGAGCGAATGCCCTGCCCCCGAACGCTCTTCATCAGGCGCCACCACCCACACATCATCGCTCAATGTGCGCGCGATGTTTTCGAGAACCTTCAGGCCGGGGCCGTGGATGCCATCATCATTGGTGACAAGAATGCGCATGCTTCACTTCGGCCGATGAATGACGTTGACGCCGCCCATATAGGGCTGCAAGGCATCCGGGATTGTGACGGAGCCATCGGGGTTCTGGTAATTTTCCAGAATAGCCACCAAGGTGCGGCCCACCGCAAGACCCGAGCCATTAAGTGTGTGCACATAGCGCGATTGCCTGGCATCAGACGCCTTGCAACGCGCCTCCATGCGCCGCGCCTGAAAATCCCCCAGCTGCGAGCAGGATGAAATTTCGCGGAAGGCATTCTGGCCAGGCAACCACACTTCAAGATCATAAGTTTTTCGGCTGCCAAAACCCATGTCACCGGTGCACAGCAACATGGTGCGGTAATGCAGGCCGAGGCGTTTCAGAATTTCTTCAGCGCAGGCCGTCATGCGCTCGTGCTCAGCATCTGATTGTTCAGGAGCAACGATGGAGACAAGTTCCACCTTCGAAAATTGATGTTGGCGGATCATGCCGCGCGTGTCCCGCCCGGCTGCTCCTGCTTCAGCACGGAAGCATGGCGTATAAGCGGTCATTCGCAGCGGCAGTTGCGCTTCATCAGTTACCTGCTCGCGCACCAGATTGGTGAGCGAGGCCTCGGCCGTTGGAATCAGCCAGTGGCCAGATGTGGTCTTGAACAAGTCCTCGGCAAATTTCGGCAACTGACCGACGCCATACATCGCCTCGTCGCGCAGCATGTAAGGTGCATAGGTTTCGCTGTACCCAAACTCGGTGGTGTGGATGTCCAGCATGAATTGCGCCAGGGCACGTTCCATGCGCGCCAATGCGCCCTTGAGCACCACAAACCGCGCGCCAGATAGCTTGGCCGCGATTTCAAAATCCATCAGCTTAAGGCCTTCCCCGATATCGAAATGCTGGAGCGGTTGATAATTGAACTTCGGCTTCACGCCCCAGCGCCGCACCTCCACATTGCCATGCTCATCCTTGCCTTCGGGCACCGAATCCAACGGGATATTGGGGATCACGCAGAGCGCATCGTTGAGCTCCTTGTTGAGCGCGCGCTCCTGTTCTTCCCCCGCAGTGATCTGGTCTTTCAGCGTGGCAACATCGGACTTCAGCTTTTCCGCCTGGTCCAAATCCTTTTTGGCCATGGCGGCACCAATGTCTTTCGACAGGGCATTGCGCCGGCTTTGCGCTTCCTGCAGGGAAGACATTTGGTTGCGCCGCTTTTCATCAAGAGCGATCAGCACCGCCGACTGTGGAGCAAGGCCACGCCGGGCCAAGCCAGAATCGAAAGCAGCGGGGTTTTCGCGGATGGCTTTGATGTCATGCATAACGGTCGTTCCTGATTTCTGGGCGGCTATAACGGATGTCTGGGCAAAAAGCCACGGCTTCGCAGGCGATCAAGCCTAAGGCAAAGCTGCCGAAACTAATTCAGACTATTGGAGAAAATCCGGTTTACCACCTGGTCATTCTTGTGAATGCCCAAACGCTTGACTGTTCCGGCGGCAAGCTCCACTACCCCGCGAACCGGCTCCTGCACCCCAATGGTGTCCAACGAACGCGGCACGGTATTTTCCGCCAGCGCGGCGATCGTTCCATCCTGACGGACAAACAACATATCAAGTGACATGTAGGTGTTCTTCATCCACATCGACACGGGCTTCGACTGGCCAAAGTCGAACAACATGGCTTGATCTTCCGGCATCACGTGACGGAACATGAGGCCGCGCTCCAGCAACACGTCAGTATCGGCGATTTCGGCAGAAAATGTCTTGGCAACTTGCGAGGTGACGATGGTGAGCGGCTCCACGTTCATCATTTCCTGGGCTCGCAATGGAGCACCCAGGGCAAGAACAACCAACCACGCTGCGGTCAAGGCCACAGCCAACTTGTTCAACACAACACGCACACACATCAACTTCGCCCCTCAATTGGTGTGAGCTGGCCCGCTCTCCAGGGTATTGCGCACTTCCGCCGCCATCTTCCCGCGTGTGGAATCGCCATAGCGCACATAAATCCAAGTATCGGGGATCAACTCCGCGATGCCCGTCTTGCGCAGGATTTCCATGTGCACGAAAATATCGCCCTGGCCTTCGCCCTCAGTCACGAAACCAAATCCGCGCGTGCGGTTGAACCATTTTACCTTGGCGCGAACCCACCCCGTGGTGGCTTGAACCGGATTGTGAGTCTTGGCCTTGCGCTCGACAGGATGGATTGCGGTAGAGTGATCAACACTCAAAACCCGCAGGCATTGAAACCCTTTCTGCCGCGCAACAACTTCACAAGCCACCCGCGAGCCTTCCAGCGGTGCATCGAAACCATCGCGTTTCAGGCAGCTGAGATGCAGAAGGATATCCGGAAGGCCGTTGTCAGGAATGACGAAGCCGTAGCCTCGGCCAATATCAAACCATTTCACCAGGCCATCGACCCTGATGATTGAAACGCCGTGTTCATTGTCTACAACAGAAGGTGATTTGGCCCCACCTTCAAGTTTTGCCGCAACTTCAGAAGCCATTACTAACCCAACCCGTTCTTTCCGCCGGGGTCTCATGCCCCAATTCTCCGTGAATTGATCAAAACCCAACGCTTTTGTACAGAGGTTTGACTGTGGACAGCCGCAATTTTCAAGAATGTTGCAAGTTTGCCAATGTTGTCGACGCACTGAGAACGACTTTTCTGCGCCTGATTCATCAACTTGCGTTTGATTGTGCAATGCACGAGCGTTTTGTTGTGATAACCGTCCAAGGACTTTCACGCCGTCATCGAATTCTCGTGCCAACCTAACACCTCAAACAAATTTGTGAATTTGACATTCGGCGATTCGCGGCGAAAGTAAGGTTCACACGCAAACCCATCGCAAGGAGTTGACCATGCAATATCTTCACACCATGATCCGTGTCAGTGACCTGGACAAATCACTCGACTTCTTCACCCGCGTTCTCGGTTTTGTCGAACAGCGCCGCCATGTGAGCGAAAAAGGCCGCTTCACTTTGGTATTCGTGGCCTGCCCGGAGACTCCTGATTGTCCCGTTGAACTCACCTATAATTGGGATCCCGAAATCTATACAGGCGGGCGCAACTTCGGCCACCTCGCCATCGCAGTGGACAATATTTATGACTACTGCGCAAAACTCATGCACGAAGGCATCACCATCAATCGCCCGCCACGTGACGGCCGGATGGCTTTCATCAAGACGCCGGACGGCATCTCCATTGAAGTCCTGCAGCGCGGCGAAGGCGTGCACCTGCCGGTTCAGGAGCCATGGGCCTCAATGCCCAACATTGGCAATTGGTAACGCCACAAAGTCTGACATTGCTTGACTTTTCTGGCGCCGCGGAAAATCCTAGCGAAGCATGGATCGTCATCTAGGCCCACAATCGGTTTACCAGCTCTTCGCAGAGAACCTGCGGCGGCATTGCAACCGCTTCGAGTCGATTGCTGCGTTCTGTCGCAAAAGCGGCATCAACCGCCAGCAATTCAACCGCTATTTGTCGGGCCAGAACTTGCCCAATCCGCGCAGCTTGAGCCGGATCTGCGCAACCCTGGGCGTGACAGAGCCGAGCCTGTTTGAATCCCATTCACTACGCGCCGGCGGTGCAATGGCCCAGCCTGAAGAATTGGCGGCTTTGCAGAAATTCACCGTCGGGCTGTCGCATCGGGGGATTGAAGCACTGACCCAGGCGGCGGCGGCCTTTCATGGCCCGGCCAGCATTCAAGGCAAGATCCAGCCTGGAATCTACATTTCTTATATGCCAATGGCCGGCTATCCCGGACGGCTGTTGCGCGCTGTGCTGAAGGTAAGCCGTATCGGCGGATTGACAGTCTTCACCCGCCGCACATCATTTCGCACCCCCCGAATCTGCAACACCGCGATGACGGTGGGCAAGCACGTGGGCCTTGTCTTCAGCGATGCCTTCGGCACCATGTTTCTGGGCATGAATCAGATGCATCCGCACGAAATATCGGTGATGCGGGTCATGCATTCCATTTCCGATCAGCAGGCACCGAGACTGGGCTTGACCCTGGTGCGCTCCCCCTGTGGCGATCTTGCCTGCAAGATCGTGCTCACCTGGATTGGCAAGGGCGTTGCGGCCGAACGCAAGGCCTTGGCGCTGCTGGGCGTGACGGAAATTGGCGATCCTTCCCTGCCCCCCTTGATCGCGGCCATGCTGCCAAACGAACCCTGCAATTCCCAAACGCATGATTATCTCGAAGTGACCGAAATCCTGCAGGCGCACCAGCAAATGAACGCCATTGTGCAGCAAGCCCGCGCCTAGACGGCGCGCATGGCCTTGGGCCCGCCAGCTTTCTGGTAGGCGCAGTAGAATGCCTCTTCCATCAATTTGGCGAGGTCATCGAGGCCGGCGAGCTGGGCCTCATGCCACAGGCGCTTGGCCTCAACGGCGATTTGCCGGGCCGCAACCTGGCGTGCGGGATCGTTTTCAGGTGTTGCGCGGGGCTCTGCGGGCAGCGCTTCGACGCGCAGGTCGGCAAGTTTCAGTGTGGCCACTGAACGATTGGTCATCATCAAATTCCTCAGGTGGAACACCCACTTGGCTTGCCCGTTTGAAAACGGCCAATCTGCCCAATGGAAATCCACGCTTCACTTCTAATTCAATCAATGGCCCGCCTGAATCTTGGCCGAAATCAGCCTTCGCACGCAAGAAGCAAATTTAGCGAAGGGCGACACCGATTGAGCGCAGCTAAAACAGCAGCTGCTGCACATGGGCGACGCAGGAACCCGCCGCCAATGTTGCAAAAATCAAGGCCAGGGCCATCAGTTTCATGTCAGGCCATCCGCTCAGACATCAAGGCCGAGGCCCGGAACGGCATAGCCGCCCAGCGGCGCGAAGGATTGCAGGGCCAGCATGAGCAGGCGGCGGGTGATGGTGTTGAGGTGGTGGGTCATGGTGCAGCTCCTCTCTTAAGTGATGCCCCTTTGTGCGCCCCTGCCCCTGAACTGCGCCTGAGCCGCGCATTCACCAGCCGTTCATCCGCCCATGAAAATGGCCCCAGCGGGTTGAATATGACGATTGGCCATGGGGCATCCCTTGTTCGCCGGGGTTCAATTCCGGCGGGAGAGAAAAGGGAGGCGCGTGGGGTAACTCACGCGGGTGCCACTTAGAATTAGAGTGGCGA
>JANPHF010000108.1:0-17317 GCA_031424315.1 Aestuariivirga sp. | reverse complement strand
CACATGAAAATGAGCACCAAAGGCCGTTATGCGGTGATGGCCATGATAGACATCGGCATGAACAGCGCGGGCAAGCCCGTGCCATTGGCCGATATTGCCGCAAGGCAGGATATTTCCCAGGAATATCTGGAACAGCTCTTCGGCAAGCTGCGCCGGGCCGAACTTGTGGCTTCGTCACGTGGGCCAGGCGGCGGCTATATGCTGGCGCGTGAGGCGAGTGACATCGCGTTGTCTGAAGTGATCATGGCGGTGGATGAGCCTTTGCGCGTGACACGTTGTGAAGGCGATGCGGTGAATGGCTGTGTGAAGGGCGAGCGCTGCTGCGCCCATGACCTCTGGTCATCCCTCGGTCGCCAGATGATGCATTTCCTGGAAAGCATCTCGCTGGAAGACGTGGTTGAAAAGCGCAACCTCGCCTTGGCCGCCTCCATCAAACAAGCGAAAGACCGCCACGTGAGGCCAAACGCGTGAGAACCTATCTCGACCATAACGCCACAAGCCCGCTTCGCCCTGCGGTGAAGGCGGCGATGCTGCGCGCCATGGAACATGGTGGCAACGCCTCCTCAATCCATGCCGAAGGCCGCGCCGCCCGCAAGATCATGGATGACGCGCGTGAGGCAATTGCTATCAAGCTCGGCTGCCTGCCACAGATGATCACCTTTACCAGTGGTAGCACGGAGGCCAACAACATGGCGCTGCGCGGTGTTGCCGTGGAGCGCATTCTGGTCTCCGCGATTGAGCATCCTTCTGTGCTTGCTGCGGCAAAGGCCTCGGGTAAGCCAGTTGAGATCATCCCTGTTGACGATCAGGGCCGTGTTGATGTGACGGCACTCGACAAGTTGTTGATCGGCCCCACGGCTTTGGTTTCCATCATGCTGGCCAATAATGAAACAGGCGTGGTGCAGGACATGTCTGCGATTGCCCCACGCATTTCAGCTGCTGGCCAGATGCTGCACATCGACGCCGTGCAGGCCTTTGGCAAAATTCCCGTGAACTTCGGCTTGCTGGGTTGTGACCTGCTCACCATCGGCGCACACAAAGTGGGTGGCCCGACCGGCGTCGGTGCGCTGGTCATCCGCGATGGGCTGGTGGTAGAGCCGTTTCTGCAGGGCGGCGGGCAAGAACTGCGCCGCAGGGCGGGAACTGAAAACATCCCCGCCATTGCTGGCTTCGGCGCGCTGGCGGCAGAACCATCGCTCGATCAATCAAAGCTGCGTGACATGCTCGAGCGTGCGCTGGTTGGAACAACGGTCTTCAGCAGCAAGGTGCAGCGCCTTTCGAATACGTCGTGCTTCGCATGGCCCGGCCAAAAGGCCGAAAGCCTGCTGATGAACTATGATCTGGAAGGCATCGCTCTTTCCTCAGGTTCGGCCTGTTCCTCCGGCAAAGTGCAGCAAAGCCATGTGTTGAAGGCAATGGGCGTGGAACCTGCCTTGGCCAGCGCCGCACTTCGCGTTTCGCTCGGCTGGAACACCACCGAACAAGACATCAACCATTTCATCGCCGTGACTGAAAAGCTCATGGCCCGCGCAAAGCAAAAGGCAGCCTGATGGCCGATCAAGACACTATAGACCTCGTCAAGACCATCGAGGTGGACAAATACAAATACGGCTTCGAAACCGATATTGAGAGCGACTTCGCGCCCATTGGCCTGAGCGAAGACACTGTGCGCTTCATCTCGGCCAAGAAGAATGAGCCTGCTTGGATGCTGGAGTGGCGCCTGGAGGCCTACCGCGTTTGGCAACAGATGGATGAGCCCACCTGGGCCAAGGTGCACTATCCCAAGATCGATTTTCAAAGCATTTATTACTACGCTGCGCCCAAGCGCAGCACTGCGCCCAAGTCATTGGATGAGATTGATCCCAAGCTGCTCGAAACCTATGCCAAGCTCGGCATTCCACTGAAGGAACAGGAAATTCTCGCCGGTGTTCGCAAGCAGGGCGAGAAAAGCCAACTGGATGAAGAGGGCAACGAAGTGGCCCAAAGCCGCGTGGCCGTGGATGCCGTGTTTGATTCCGTTTCCGTCGTCACCACCTTTAAGGATGAACTGGCCAAGGCCGGCGTGATCTTCTGTTCGATCTCTGAGGCCCTGCGTGAACATCCAGAGTTGGTGAAGCAATACCTCGGCTCCGTTGTGCCGCAGGGAGATAACTATTACGCGGCGTTGAATGCCGCCGTGTTCTCTGATGGCTCATTCGTCTATGTGCCGCCCGGCGTGCGCTGCCCGATGGAGCTTTCAACCTATTTCCGCATGAATGCCCGCAACACCGGACAATTTGAACGCACGCTCATCATCGCCGACAAGGGCTCCTATGTGAGCTACCTCGAAGGCTGCACCGCCCCTACGCGCGAGGAAAGCCAGCTCCACGCCGCCGTGGTGGAATTGATCGCGCACGACAATGCCGAGATCAAATATTCCACCGTGCAAAACTGGTATCCCGGCGATGCCGAGGGCAAGGGCGGCGTCTATAATTTTGTCACCAAGCGTGGCGATTGTCGCGGTGATCATTCCAAGATTTCATGGACGCAAGTTGAGACGGGCAGCGCCATCACATGGAAATATCCCTCCTGCATTCTGCGCGGGGACTATTCACGCGGCGAGTTCTATTCCATCGCGATTTCCAATGGCATGCAGCAGGTGGATAGCGGCACCAAGATGATCCACTTGGGCAAGAACAGCTCAAGCCGCATCATTTCCAAAGGCATTGCCGCAGGCCGCAGCGATAACACCTATCGCGGTTTGGTTTCAGCGCATCGCAAAGCCACCAATGCGAGAAACTTCACGCAATGCGACTCGCTGCTAATCGGCGACAAATGCGGCGCACACACCGTGCCCTACATCGAGGCCAAAACGAGCACCGCGCAGTTCGAGCACGAGGCAACGACATCAAAAATCAGCGATGACCAGATGTTCTACTGCATGTCGCGTGGCCTTTCGCAGGAAGAGGCCGTGGCCCTCATCGTCAATGGCTTCGTGCGCGACGTGCTGCAGCAACTGCCCATGGAATTCATGGCGGAGACGCAAAAATTGATTGGAATTAGTTTGGAAGGCTCTGTTGGCTAAAATGTTGAAGATCGAAAACCTCCACGTCAAACTCGAAGACGAGAACCGCGAAATCCTGAAAGGCCTTTCGCTCACGGTGAAGCCGGGCGAAGTGCATGCCATCATGGGCCCCAATGGCTCGGGTAAGTCCACTCTCTCTTATGTGCTTGCTGGCCGCGAAGGCTATGAAGTCACTGAAGGCAGCGTCACCTATAACGGCAAGGACGTGCTGGCCATGGAGCCGCATGAACGCGCGGCCCTTGGCCTGTTCCTCGCCTTCCAATATCCCATCGAAATTCCTGGTGTGCAGACCATGCAATTCCTGCGCGTGGCACTCAACGCCCAACGCAAGGCGCGTGGCGAAAAGGAACTGGCCATTCCCGAATTCATGCGCTTTGTGAAAGAGCGCGCCGCCAAACTCAACATCAGTCAAGACATGCTGAAGCGCCCGGTCAACGTGGGCTTTTCCGGCGGCGAGAAAAAGCGCGCTGAGATTTTGCAGATGGCAGTGCTAGAGCCTTCGCTCTGCATTCTTGATGAAACCGACAGCGGCCTGGACATCGACGCGCTAAAAGTGGTGGCCGAAGGTGTGAATGCCTTGCGCTCGCCAGACCGCGCCATGATCGTCATCACCCACTATCAGCGCCTGCTTGATCACATCGTGCCCGATGTGGTGCATGTTCTCTCCGGCGGCCGCATCGTCAAAACCGGCGGCAAGGATCTGGCGCTGGAACTCGAAAAGAATGGCTATGCCGATTATGCGGAGATTGCCGCGTGAGCACAGCCCTGCAACTCACTGTCGCTGAGCAAGCGCTGGGCGTTTCGCTGCCTCACCGTCGCATGGAAGAGTGGCGCTGGACGGACTTGCGCCGCAGCATTGCCAAGCCCTATGCGCCGATGAAAGTTCAAGGTGAGGCCAAGGACGTCGAACGTCTTCTCGCCGCTTCTCCATTCGCCAAGGCCGCCAAGGCGCGTGTTGTGTTTGTGAATGGTGCTTTCGATGGCGCTCACTCAAAACTCAGCGGCCTCGATATTGGTAAGACCGTCCCAGTCCCAACTGTCTCCGATCCATTGCTTGACCTGAACGCTAAGCTCCATCCTCAGGGCGTGTCGCTGAACTTCACAGGCCAGGCAGAACAGCTTGTGGAAATCATCCACATCGCCACCAGTGCTGCGCCGCGTGCCATGGGCCTGCACAACGCCATCACCGTGGCAGAAGGCGCGTCGGCCTCGATCATCGAAACCTTCTTGGGCGAGGGCGACTATGTGGTCAACGCCGTCACCTCCATCAAGCTCGGAAAAGGCTCACATCTGGATCGCCTAAAGGTGCAGAATGATGCCGCCAGCGCCACGCATCTCTCACAGGTGATTTATGATCTCGCGGAAAACGCACGGCTGAACGATGTCTCGGTCACGGTGGGTGCGGCACTCACCCGGCAAAATGGCAACTGTCATTTCAACGGTGAAAATGCCGAAGCCAAAATCAGCGGCGCTTATCTGCAGCGCGGCAAGCAGCATGTGGATACGCGCCTTGTTGTTGAGCACCGTGTTCCCCATTGCACCAGCCGCGAGCTTTTCAAATGTGTGATGGATGAGAATGCGCGTGGCATTTTTCAGGGCAAGGTGATCGTGGCCCGTGACGCGCAAAAGACCGATGGCAAGCAATCCAGCCACGCGCTGTTGCTTTCGGAATCTGCCGAATTCGACGCCAAGCCAGAGCTTGAAATCTATGCCGACGATGTGGTCTGCGGCCATGGTGCAACGGCAGGCGATCTCAATCACGATCATCTGTTCTATCTCAAGTCGCGCGGCATCCCTGAGGCCGAAGCCAAGTCGCTCCTCATTGCCGCCTTCGTGGGCGAGGCCTTTGACATGGTGGCCCATGACGACGTGCGCGAAGCCTTGGTGGCGCTCGCTGAAAAATGGGTGGTAGGATGACGTTCAACGTCAGCAAAATCCGAGCTGACTTCCCCATCCTCTCGCGTGAGGTTTATGGCAAGTCGTTGGTCTATCTCGATAACGCGGCCTCGGCACAAAAGCCGAAAGCTGTGGTCGACACGATGGACCGGGCGATGACCGAGACTTACGCCAATGTGCACCGCGGGCTGCATTTCCTTTCCAACGCTTCCACCGATGCGTTTGAACAGGCGCGCGAAAGCGTGCGGCGGTTCATCAATGCGCCGTCGAAAGAGCAAATCATCTTCACCCGCAACGCCACTGAGGCCATCAATCTTGTGGCGCAGAGCTTTGGCGGCCAGGTAATTGGGCAGGGGGATGAGATCATCATCTCCATCCTTGAGCATCATTCCAACATCGTGCCCTGGCACTTCCACCGTGAGCGGCGCGGCGCTGTAATCAAATGGGCGCCGATTGATGATGAAGGCAACTTCCTGATCGAGGATTTTGCCAAACTCTTCAGTTCACGGACGAAAATGGTGGCCATCACCATGATGTCAAATGCGCTGGGCAGCGAAGTGCCCATCGCTGAGGTGATCAAGATTGCCCACCAACACGGCGTGCCAGTGTTGGTAGATGCCAGCCAAGGCGCGGTTCACGGGCATGTGGATGTACAGGCGCTGGATGCAGATTTCCTGGTCTTTACCGGCCATAAGACCTATGGCCCGTCGGGCATCGGCGTGCTTTATGGGAAGGCCGATTTGCTCAAGAAAATGCCGCCTTATCAAGGTGGTGGCGAGATGATCTCGGAAGTGACTTTAGATGCCGTCACCTACAATGACCCACCGCACCGCTTCGAGGCTGGCACGCCCGCTATTGTCGAAGCCATCGGCCTTGGCGCGGCGCTGGACTATATGATGATAATCGGACTCGACAACATCGCGGCCCATGAAAAGGCACTGCACGACCACGCCATGGAACGCCTTACCAAGATCAACAGCCTGAAGATCTTTGGTCGTGCCAAGCACAAAGGCCCGATCATTTCCTTCGCCATGCAGGGCGCGCATCCGCATGATGTGGCCACGGTGATTGACCGTCAGGGCATTGCCGTGCGCGCCGGCACCCATTGCACTCAGCCGTTGCTCACCCGCCTTGGCATCACAGCCACGGCCCGTGCCTCCTTCGCCATGTACAACACCCATGAGGAGGTTGATAAATTGGCCGAAGCCCTTATCTCTGCCCAAAGGATATTTGGATGAGCGAAGCGTCCACCATCGTTGAAGCCGCTGGCGAAAATGCCCCCAACCCGTCGGCCATCCCGGCCGATGAATTGGCGCGCATGACCGATGACATCGTGGCCGCTTTGAAAACGGTTTACGACCCCGAAATCCCCGTGGATATTTACGAACTCGGCCTGATCTACAAAGTGGATATCGACGACGACCGTAACGTGGCCATCGACATGACACTCACCGCCCCCGGTTGCCCAGTGGCTGGCGACATGCCGAGTTGGGTGGAGAACGCCGTGTCCTCCGTGCCTGGCGTTGCCAATTGCAAGGCCAAGATAACCTTTGATCCGCCGTGGGACCACTCGCGCATGAGCGAAGAAGCCCGCATGGCGATGAATATGTGGTAAGGAGACAACCATGGCTTCCTTGAACGCACGCCCCGCCGTGATGAAAATAACCCCCGCCGCAATCTCGCGGCTGCATGAACTCATGCAGAAGCAAGAAGGCGCTGGCCTGCGCGTAGGTGTGAAAAACGGCGGCTGCGCCGGCATGGAATACACCATGGAATGGGCCAAAGAGCAGGGCCGCTTTGATGAGGTGGTTGAGCAGGAAGGCGCGCGCGTTTTGATCGATGCCAAGGCCGTAATGTTCCTGCTGGGCACTGAAATGGACTATCAGGAAGGCACGTTGAAATCGGGCTTTGTGTTTAACAATCCCAATCAGGTTTCGGCCTGTGGTTGTGGCGAAAGCGTACAGTTGAAGGCGGCGGAAACGGTAGAGTGAGCTACACCCAATCCTTCGCCGACGAGTTGCTCGATCTGATGAAGGGTGTTGGGCGCGTATCCACCAAGAAAATGTTCGGCGCGCTGGGCTATTATCATGGCCCCATAATTTTCGCCTGCCTGTTCGATGGCGATGTGTTTTATCTCAAGGCCACTGGCGCACTCGCCGAAGAATTGAAGGGCTTGGGCTCCAAGCCCTTCATCTATGAAGGCAAGAGCGGTAAATCCATCAACATGCCCTATTGGACAGCGCCGCCAAGCTGTATTGATGATGCTGATGAGATGGCGGTTTGGTGCAAAAAGGTGCTTGCTGCCTTGGCTGCCAAGCCCAAAGACGCGCCGAAGAAACTAGCTGCGAAGAAATCCGTCAAGAAGGCCGCAGCGCGCAAATAACGGCCTTGTGAGCATTGGTTGCAGCGCAGCGACGAATTCCTCTGGATAATTCCGCTCATTGTGGCATTCAAAGCGCTTTGAATAGGGCCTTTCGCCAGATGAAATCCCAGGATGAACTGCTTTTCGAATTGCGCTGGAACCGCAGCGTGGGGGATTTCACTTCCGCCTTCCGCAATCTCTATGGCATCCGGCCTGAAGTTGAGGCACGGGTAAAGGCGCTGCTTGAAAAGCATTGGTTGGCGCGGCCCGCAGAATTGAAAGCCCTCGACCTGAAACGCGATCTGGAGCCGGAGTGGTTCCTTTCCGAAAAGATGATCGGCTACGTCTTCTATGTGGATCGCTTCGCGGGCGACTTCAAAGGCGTGCTGAAGCATATCGATTATCTCAAGAGCCTCGGCGTCACCTATGTACATTTCATGCCTTGCCTGAAGCCCAGGCCAGGCAACAGCGACGGCGGTTATTCGGTGATGGATTACCGCGCTATCAACCCAGCACTAGGCACCATGGCCGATTTCGAAAAGGTGGCCACGGCCCTACGCCACGAGGGCATGAGTGTCACCATCGATCTTGTGCTCAATCATACGGCCAAAGAACATGAATGGGCCGAGAAGGCCAAAAAGGGTCACAAGAAATATCAGGACTATTACCTGATGTTCGACAATGAGGAAGAGCCGCTGACCTATGAAAAAACCTTGGTCGAAATCTTCCCCAATGACGCACCGGGCAATTTCACATTTTATCCGGAATTCAACAGATGGGTCTGGACCACCTTCAATGAACATCAATGGGATTTGAACTGGGCCAATCCTGAAGTATTCATGGAAGTGCTCGACATCATGCTCTTCCTCGCCAACAAGGGCGTAGATTGCCTGCGCCTGGATGCCGTGGCATTCATGTGGAAGCGCCTGGGCACCAATTGCCAGAACTTGGCCGAGGTGCATGACATTTTGCAGGCGCTGCGCGCCGCCACGCGCATTGCGGCCCCCGCGCTCATCCACAAGTCCGAAGCCATTGTGGCCCCGCGCGATCTGGTGCCCTACCTCGGCGTTGGCCGGCACAAGGGCAGGGAGGCCAACCTCGCCTATCACAATAATCTGATGGTTCAATATTGGTCGTCTCTCGCCGCGCGTGACACGCGCTTGATGACCCACGTTCTTGCCACGCACTTTCCTGAAAGTTTCCGCAACGCCTGCTGGGCCACCTATATCCGCTGCCACGACGATATCGGTTGGGCGATCACTGACGAAGATGCAGAAGCCTTACCCGGCCTTAATGCGTTCGATCACCGCCAGTTCCTCGCCGATTTCTATTCGGGACAGTTCGAAGGCTCATTCGCGCGGGGCGGAATTTTCCAGGAAAACCCGATAACCAAGGACAGGCGCAACAGCGGTAGCTTCGCCAGCCTCGCTGGATTGGAGGCCGCAATAACAGATGCCGACACCAACGCGGCGCTGGATCGGATCTTGCTCGGCGTCGCGTTGATGGCTTCATTCGGCGGCCTGCCACTGCTCTATATGGGCGATGAGATCGGCCTGTTGAATGACTATCAGTTCGTGAAAGAACCGGCTCACGCCAACGACAATCGTTGGCTGCACCGTCCCAAGATGCAGTGGCAGAATCTCAGCTTCATCCAGCAGCGGATATTCGAAGCCACGCGCGCCATAATTGCACGACGCAAGGCGCTGCCACAGCTTGCGGCGGGCAATCCCACGCAGATTATTGATAGCGGCAATGCGGCCTTGTTCACATTCCTGCGCCAGGGGGATGAAGCCTCCATGCTCTGCATTTTCAATTTCACCGAAAGCTGGCAGCGGCTATCCGAAGGTTTCATCCGCGCGCAAGGCATCACCAAGTTCCATGACACTATCAGTGATGGAGCGGTGGATCTGCGTGATAGTGCCATCGCCGTTCCGCCCTATGGGCGTTTGTGGCTCGTCTGACCGATCTAGATTTTTCGGACCGGAGCGCGAATCTTTTCTGAAGTGAATGTGATGCCGATCTCGTCGCCGCGTCGCCACGCCACCTTGGCATTGCAGATGGTGTTGTCGGCCACAACAAGGAAGCGGAACTCTTTCTGAACAGCCAGCTGATCCTTGCAGACGATACGGGCCCCAGTGGCCGAAATGTCGCGCACCGTACAATCCACCAAAGCCCACTGGTTCAGCGCAACAATCTTGGCGCCCTTCAGCACGCGCATACGTTGCGTAGCGCGCTTATTTTCGGCAATAGGTTGTTGATCGTCGTCAGCCATCGGCGGCGAAGTTAACAGCCAATGCTTAGGGCTTGGTGAATCGCAGGATTAGCGCCGCGTAAGAAAGGCGGGCATGTTGCCAGCGTGGAAGCCGGCCGAATCTTCAACACCTTCATCGGGGTGAAAATCGCGCCGGTTGCTGCGCTGCGGCTTGCGCTCCGTAGAGCGTTCTGGCTTTGGCGCACGTTCTGGCTTTGCGGCGCTCACTGCAGGCTCGGCTTGTTCGGCTGGTGCCTGAGTGGCGTTTTCTGTGCGCTTGTGGCGATGAACTTCTTGCCGGCTCTTTTCACGCCGCGGACGGCGCTCTTGCCGCTCTTCACCACTGGTCGCCTCAGCCATCGGGGCGGTGTCGCCAGGCAGATCAAAATAGGGGATGTCCTTCTTGATCAGTTCAATGATGGCGCTCAGGTATTTCTGTTCCTCACGCGTCACCATGGTGAAGGCTGCACCTTCACGCCCGGCGCGGCCCGTGCGGCCGATGCGGTGCACATAGTCTTCTGAATGCGTAGGCACATCAAAATTGAAAACGTGGCTCACGTCGGGAATATCGAGCCCGCGCGCCGCAACGTCTGATGCAATAAGGATTGTCAATTCATTGGCGCGGAAAGCGGCCAGTGTCTTGGTGCGCGCACTTTGGTCCATGTCACCATGCAAGGCACCTGCATTGAAGCCGTGGCGCTTGAGTGATTTTTCCAAAAGCGCCACTGTGGTTTTGCGATTGGCAAAGACGATGGCGTTCTTGATGCTGCTTTCTTGAGTGCGGATAAGCCGGCGCAACGCGTCACGCTTGAGCTTTGGATTGTGTGGAACCTTGACCAGGTTCTGCGTGATGGATTCGGCCGTCGATGAACGCACCGCGGTTTCAATGCGCACCGGATTGTGCAGGAACTGTGCCGTGAGGCGCTGGATTTCCGGCGGCATCGTGGCCGAGAAAAACATCGTCTGGCGCGTGAAGGGCAGAAGTTTGCAGATACGCTCAATGTCTGGGATGAAGCCCATGTCGAGCATGCGGTCGGCTTCGTCGATCACCAGCATTTCAATGCCGGTCATCAACAACCGGCCACGTTCAAAATGATCCAGCAACCGGCCCGGCGTGGCGATCACCACATCAGCACCACGATCAATCTTCGCAGCCTGCGGCTCGAAGGATACGCCGCCGATCAGCAGGGCAACCGTGAGCTTGTGGTTCTTGCCAAGCGAGGCAAAGGATTCCTCAACTTGCGCGGCGAGTTCGCGTGTCGGTTCGAGGATCAATGTGCGTGGCATGCGAGCGCGAGCCCGGCCCGATTCCAGCATCGACAGCATAGGCAGCACGAAAGCCGCTGTTTTGCCGGAGCCCGTTTGGGCAAGGCCCATCACGTCCTTGCGCTGTAGCGCATGGGGTATGGCCTGGGCTTGAATGGCGGTGGGCGTGGTGTAACCAGCGGATGTAACCGCCTCAAGCACTTTGGGGCTGAGCCCCAGATCAGAGAAATTCATCTAAAGAAAAAACCGTTCTGGCGAATTCGGATTGGAAAATTGCCCGGAAAATTCTCGCCAAGGCCGGGCTAGAGCGGAATGGCTTTTCAAGGAAAAGTCATTCTCGCCCTAAGCTTTTGTGGGCGATCAACTTTCAGACCTTTGGCTGCTCCGCCAAAAGTCAGGTTGATCTAGCGTGCGCTGCAATTAGGTTTTTTCTGGCCCAAAGTCAATTCCAGCGCGCAATTGTCGCTAATTTTAAGGAAGCGACAAAAACGCCTCTGGATTGCAGACAGTCGCCGCAATGGCTAAAAAGCAGCAAGGCGCGGGAATCACCGCGCTCTTTCTGAATGGGGGACTAAATGAAAAAACTTTCTGCCGAATTTTTCGGCACCTTTTGGCTCGTCTTGGGTGGCTGCGGCAGCGCCGTTTTGGCTGCGGCTTTTCCGCAAGTTGGGATTGGCCTGTTGGGCGTGTCGTTCGCCTTTGGCCTCACCGTGCTCACCATGGCCTATGCGGTGGGCGGCATTTCTGGCGGCCATTTCAACCCGGCTGTCTCTGTGGGCCTGGCCACGGCTGGCCGCTTCTCATGGAATGAATTGCCCGGCTATGTGATTGCCCAGGTTCTAGGCGGAGCTGCGGGGGCCTTCGTGCTTTACCTCATCGCCACCGGCAAGGCAGACGCGCAAGGCGTAGGCGGATTTGCCTCCAATGGTTTTGGCGATCTCTCTCCCGGCAAATTCTCACTTGCGGCAGGCTTCATCACCGAAGTGGTGATGACGGCGGCCTTCCTGATCATCATTCTCGGTTCCACATCCAAGCGCGCGCCCGCGGGCTTTGCGCCCATCGCCATTGGCCTGGGGTTGACGCTGATCCATCTCGTTTCGATCCCCGTCACCAACACGTCGGTGAATCCGGCCCGATCCACGGCCGTGGCACTCTTTGCCCAAACAGGTGCAATGGGACAGCTTTGGCTATTCTGGGTGGCTCCAATTTTGGGGGCAATCGTCGGTGCGTTGATCCATAGGGCACTGCTCAGCGACGAATCATAATCTGAAATCAAAACACGAAGGGCGGCCGTTGAAGCCGCCCTTTTTGTTTGCAGTGATCGCTGTGACTATTTCTTCAAATCAAACCGATCAGCATTCATCACCTTGGTCCAGGCCGCCACGAAATCCGTGACGAACTTCTTCTTGTTGTCATCCTGCGCATAGACTTCGGCCAGCGCCCGCAGCTGTGCGTGCGAGCCAAACACAAGATCAGCGCGCGTGGCGCTCCACTTCACAGCACCGGACTTGCGGTCGCGGCCCTCAAACACCTTGCTGTTGATGGCCTTCCACTCGGTATCCATGGAAAGGAGGTTGCTGAAGAAATCATTCGACAGCGTGCCCACGCGCTTGGTGAGCACACCATGCTTTGAGCCACCTGTATTGTTGCCCAGCACACGAAGCCCGCCCACCAACACCGTCATTTCTGGAGCGGTGAGGTGGAGCAGTTGTGCCTTGTCCAGCAGCATCAACTCCGCCGGGCAGGCAGGGCCATAGGTATCATAATTGCGGAAACCATCGGCCTTCGGCTCCAACACCGCGAAAGAAGCGGCATCGGTTTGCTCCGCCGTGGCATCGCCACGCCCGGCAGCGAAAGGCACTTTCACTGCAACTCCCGCCTTCTTGGCAGCTTGCTCAACTGCAGCATTGCCAGCCAGCACGATAAGATCAGCCAGCGAGACTTGTTTCTTCTTCGCGCCCTTCTGCGCCTTGTTGAAACCAGACTGTATGGCTTCCAGCTTGGCCAGAACCTTGGCGAGTTGGGCAGGCTCATTCACCGCCCAATCCTTCTGCGGGGCCAGGCGGATTCGCGCACCATTGGCGCCGCCGCGTTTGTCAGAGCCACGGAAAGTGGAAGCCGAAGCCCAGGCCGTCTGGACGAGCTCGGCAGGCGAGAGGCCCGATTTCAGAATTTTAGCCTTGAGCGCCGCTTCATCCTTGGCGTTGATCAGCGGATGCTTGGGAGCAGGGACCGGATCTTGCCAGATCAGATCTTCCTTCGGCACTTCAGCGCCGAGGTAACGCACTTTCGGCCCCATGTCGCGGTGCGTGAGCTTGAACCAGGCTCGCGCGAAAGCATTCTCAAACGCCTTGTGGTCGTCCTTGAAGCGGCGAGAAATCTTTTCGTATGCTGGATCGAAACGCAGCGACAGATCGGTGGTGAGCATCTTCGGTTGATGACGCTTGGAAGGGTCATGCGCATCTGGCACATCGCCCGCGCCAGCACCGTTCTTGGGCCGCCACTGCTGTGCGCCAGCGGGGCTCTTTTCCAATTCCCATTCAAACTTGAACAGGTTCTCAAAAAAGTCATGGCTGAATTTTGCTGGCGTGGTTGTCCATGTCACTTCAAGGCCAGAACCGATGGCGTCGCCGCCCTTGCCGCTGCCAAACGTGGAATGCCAGCCAAGGCCTTGGGATTCGATGCCAGCCGCTTCTGGCTCTGGGCCAACGGCGGTGGCCGGGCCTGCGCCATGCGTTTTGCCGAAGCTGTGGCCGCCTGCGATGAGGGCCACGGTTTCTTCATCATCCATCGCCATGCGCGCAAAAGTCTCGCGGATGTCGCGCGCCGCTGACACAGGATCAGCGTTCGCGTTCGGGCCTTCCGGGTTCACATAAATGAGGCCCATTTGCACGGCGGCCAGCGGGTTATCGAGTTTGCGGTCGCCTTCATGGCGCTTGTCATCCAGCCAGGTGGCTTCCGGCCCCCAGTTCACATCTTCTTCCGGTTCCCAAACGTCAGCGCGGCCACCGGCAAAGCCGAAGGTTTCGAAGCCCATGCTTTCCAGCGCCACATTGCCGGTGAGGATCATCAAATCCGCCCAGGAAATCTTGTTGCCGTATTTCTGCTTGATCGGCCACAGCAGGCGGCGCGCCTTGTCGAGGTTGACGTTATCCGGCCACGAATTCAGTGGCGCGAAACGCTGCTGGCCTGAGCCAGCACCGCCCCGGCCGTCAGCAACGCGATAAGTACCGGCACTGTGCCAGGCCATGCGGATCATCAGCGGGCCATAGTGGCCGAAGTCAGCGGGCCACCAATCTTGGCTCTTGGTCAACAAAGCCTTGATGTCTTTCTTCAGTGCCTTGAGATCAAGCGACTTGAAAGCCTTGGCATAGTCAAAGCCCGGCTCCGGATTGCTGAGCGAAGAGTGCTGGCTGAGGATCTTGAGGTTGAGCTGATTGGGCCACCAATCCTTGTTGGAATGTGCGCCAGCTGTGCCATGCACCACGGGGCATTTGCCTGCGTTGCTTTCAGTTTTCGTATCCATGATTGCTCACCTGTTAAATTCTGCGATTGGCCGCGTGCGGCCCGTGGGAAGGCGGGCCTGTTCACAGCTGGCCTCTGTCCACTCGCAAATGTAGGCTGACTTGCGCTTTGCTGCAACCAGACAGCGCGTTTTGGACATGTCTAAATGCGTGTTGGCCATGCGTTAATCTTAGTGCCAATCTGGGTGTTTAACTCTTGCAGCGCAGGCGCTAGAACTGATTCCATGCTGACCCTTCCCGTCATCCGCACCATCGAGACACCCAATCTGATCCTGCGCGAACTGCGCCGCACAGACGGGCCGGATCTTGTGTGCTTCATGACACAGCCGCGTTATCAGCGCTTCATCGCCCACAGGCTGAAGGATGAGGATGCGGTCTTTGCCTTTGTCTCGCGCCAAATCGCGGTACAAGGCGACACGCGGCGCAATGTTTTCCACCTCGTCGCCGAAGAGCGCCATTCGGCTGAAGTGATTGGCGACGGCTTCTTGATCTGCCACCCGGACAAAACTGTTGAGATTGGTTGGGGATTGCACCCGGCGCTTTGGCGCGTGGGTTTTGGCACCGAGATCGGCCGTGCGCTTGTGGCGCTGGGTTTTGAACGGCTTAAAGGCGCAAAAGTCTGGTGCAAGGTCATGCGCCCCAACACGGCCTCCGCCTGCTTGGCAAAGCGCATCGGAATGGTGCATGCTGAAACACGAGACAATTTTCCCGTGGGGCATGGCCGCTTTGAGCAAGTGGATTTCTATTCCATTGACGCTGAGTCATATTTCAATCTGCCTTATTGAGCAGGTATCATGACGCCTGTGGTGACGGTGGCGGGCGCTGGCCCGGCCGGATTGATGGCCGCCGACGTTCTTGCCCAAGGCGGCGCCAAAGTTACAATCATTGACCACCGCGCTGCACCGGCGCGCAAATTCCTTCTGGCGGGCAGGGGTGGCCTCAACCTCACACATTCCGAACCGCTCGACAAATTTCTCACCCGCTATGGCGCAGAGCAGAATTTCTTGGAGCCGATCATCCGCGCTTTCCCGCCTGAGGCCGTGATCAAATGGTGTGAGGATTTGGGTATTGAGACCTTTGTAGGTTCCTCAGGCCGCGTATTTCCCAAAGCCATGAAGGCCTCCCCCCTGTTGCGCGCCTGGCTGCGGCGGCT
This sequence comes from Aestuariivirga sp., assembly GCA_031424315.1. Taxonomy (GTDB): domain Bacteria; phylum Pseudomonadota; class Alphaproteobacteria; order Rhizobiales; family Aestuariivirgaceae; genus Aestuariivirga. The sequence continues at coordinate 1,801 of JANPHF010000108.1, read as the reverse complement.
GGAGGCGCTTGGGGTTGAGCTGAAACCTTCAACGCCATGGCAAGGCTTCGGCAAAGGACCAGAAATTCTAGCCTTCGGAGGCGCAAGCTGGCCGGAGCTGGGTTCTGATGCGAGTTGGATGGAAACGTTCCGCGCGGCGGGCATCAAGGTGAATGACTTTCAGCCCGCCAATTGCCGCATCCGAGTTTCATGGTCAGATCATTTCATCACCCGCCATGAAGGTGAGCCGATCAAAAACTTGAAACTGCAATATGGCCGCGAATGCGTGAAGGGCGAGGTGATGATCTCGCGCGAAGGTTTGGAGGGCGGAGCGGTCTATGCGCTTTCACGCGTGATGCGCGAAGAGCCGGGCAAACCCCTGCTCATTGATTTGAAGCCAGCGCTTTCCGGCGATGCCATTGCCAAACGCCTAGCGCAACCGCGCGGTTCGCTCAGCCAATCCAATTTCTTGCGCCGCGCGCTCGGGCTCACGCCGGCGGCCATTGCGCTGCTGCATGAATCCAAGAACAAGATCGACCATCGCGGCGTAAAGGAAGTGATCCTTTATCCCAATGGACCTGTTGGCTTGAAGCGCGCCATTTCATCTGCCGGGGGCGTTGATCTGGGCGAGGTTGATGAGGCTTGCCAGCTTGTTAAAATGCCGTTGCACTACTGCGTGGGCGAAATGCTGGATTGGGAAGCGCCCACAGGCGGCTATCTCTTGCAGGCCTGCTTCTCAACAGCCGTGGCCGCAGCCCGCGATCTGCTCAAAAAACTCGCCTAACCCGTGCCACAATTCGGGCCTTGGTTAGCCGCGCCCGAAATGAGGATTGAACCATGAAACTGTATGTAGCGTTGTTGGGTGTGCTGGCCGTATCGGGATTGGCGGCCACACCCGCACTGGCCGACAAGGCCGCCTATTGCCAGGCCTATGCCCGCGACTTTTCCGATGCCCGCGCAACCGACAAGACCGGGTGGCAACACAAATATGATATTGCGCTGGATGCCTGCCTGGGTGGCAGCAAAAAGCCAGCCGCGCCAAAGGCCGTGGAGGTCGTCAAGCCAGCGCCAGCCAAGCAGCCCGCAGTTGCCGCAGCCACTGCACAGGCGCAGGTGGCCAAGCCAGCCCAAGACGCGGCGGTGAAGCCGATTGCAGAAACCGATTTGCCCGATCTTGTTGTGGGCTCACCCGAGTGGAATGACTACTGCGCGAAGAAATACACTTCGTTTAGTGCCAAGACGGGCATGTACATGTCGCACACAGGCGTGTCGCGGCATTGCATAGTGACCAAGGATGTCAAAGGGTGAGGCTTTAGGCTTTCGCATCCTGCAAGATCATCTCCGCGCCGCGCCAGCCGATCATCATGGCAGCGGCGTTGAGATTGCCGGAGAGGATCGCAGGGAAGGCCGATGCATCGATCACCCGCAAACCCTCAACGCCACGCACACGCGATCTTGCATCGACAACACCAAGTGCCGCTGAAGACGCCATGCGTGCCGTGCAGCACGGGTGATAGACCGTGCCGCTGCGCTTGCGGAAGTCGTCAATCATCTGCGCATCAGTCTTCACCTCCGGGCCGGGGCGCAGCTCTTCCAAGATCAGGGATTTGAGCGGCTCTTGCGCGGCGATCTTTCGGAGGAACTTCACCGCTTCCAGCATCTCCTGAACATCGTGATCAGTGGAGTAGGCATTGGCCGTGATCTTCGGGTGAGCCAGTGGATCGGCAGATTTGATCATGATCTCACCAACAGAAGTTGGGCGGCAGTTGGATAACCCAAGCGACACGCCAGAAAATGGGTCAGGCGAGAGAATGGGCCGCTC
>JANPHF010000107.1:0-1630 GCA_031424315.1 Aestuariivirga sp. | reverse complement strand
CTCTACCGGGACCTCGCCAAAGACCCACCCATGCCCGTACTGGAGCGCCGTCTCAATGCCTCCCATGCGCTACTTGAGCGAGCCACGCGGCTCATTCCCACACGCAGCCAGACCTTTAGCAAAGCACCCACGCAGTTTGTACAGGGTGTGGCACCCAATTTCATCGCCCGTGGTGAAGGCTGCCATGTCTGGGATGTGGACGGCAATGAATACATCGACTATGCTATGGCTCTTGCTCCCGTGGTACTAGGACATGGTGATACGGATGTCTGCGACGCCGTCGCTGCTGAAATACGCCGGGGCACCGCATTCTCACTACCGCATGCACTCGAAGTAGAGGTCGCCGAGATGCTTGTCGAGATGATCCCATGCGCAGAGATGGTGCGCTTTGGCAAAAACGGCTCAGATGCCACTGCCGGAGCCGTGCGTGTCGCGCGCGCCTTCACCAAGCGTGATGTCGTAGCCATGTGTGGCTACCATGGCTGGCAGGACTGGTGCATTGGCACCACCACACGCAACCAAGGCATTCCCAAAGCCGTCTGTGATCTCACCAAGACCTTTGCTTACAACGACATAGCTAGCTTGGAAAAAATCTTCACTGAAAACCCAGGTCAGGTCGCAACTGTGATCCTTGAGCCCACCGGTATCGTAGCGCCAAAGCCTGGCTTCCTCGAAGCCGTGAAAGAACTCACGCACCAACACGGAGCGGTGCTCATCTTCGATGAAATTGTCACTGGCTTCCGCTGGAGTAATGGCGGCGCACAGCAGTTTTTCGGCATCACGCCGGATCTTGGCTGCTTTGGCAAAGCCATGGGCAACGGCTTCCCCATCGCTGCCGTCGTTGGCCGTCGTGATATCATGGAGTTGATGGATGAAATTTTCTTCTCATTCACTTTTGGTGGAGAAACCTGTGCTTTGGCCGCCGCGAAAGCCGTGCTAACCAAATTTAAGCAGCAACCCGTCATTGAGCACATCTGGAATCAAGGCAAGCGCATTCAGGACGGCTACAACGTGCTCGCGCAGACGTATGGCATTGAAAGATACACCGAGTGCATCGGTTATGCCCCACGCACGGTGTCGGTCTTCCGGGACGATGCTGGAGCCGACTCATTGATCAATAAAAGCCTCTTCCAGCAGGAGTGCCTCAAACGCGGCATCCTCTTCACCGGCGGACACAACCTCTCTTTCAGCCACACAGCCGCCGATGTGAGCCATACGCTGCGCGTCTATCGCACCGCGATGGAAATCCTCGCCAGTGCCATCCGTGCCGGTGATGCTGCCGCTCGCCTTGAAGGACCACCCGTTCAAGCTGTCTTCCGCAAAGCCTGATGGCAAACGATGAGCTTGTGCTCAACAAGAGTATCAATGATCGGATAAACTTGCCAGATCGGGGCACCACAGTGTTCAGCGATTTCCAGCAGCGAGGTTGCACCGTCAGCGTAACTGATGACATCGTTTAGCAGGCTAAGATGAGCCGCGCTGCCTTTGCTGCTGATAGTAGGATAGAGACCACGTTTTCCGAGCTGTGGCTCACCCAAGACGGTCATTTGTGGGTAGCAGTTCCGCTCCAGCGCCTCAAGTGCACGGCGCAGGGCTTCATAACCACCTTGCAGGCCCTGCGGGGTGACGA
>JANPHF010000106.1:0-38242 GCA_031424315.1 Aestuariivirga sp. | reverse complement strand
ATGGTGCCTGGGGCCGGAATCGAACCAGCGACACGCGGATTTTCAGTCCGCTGCTCTACCAACTGAGCTACCCAGGCATCAGGCACTTGCGCGTCATAAAGTGTGCGGCAGGTGCTTGCACCGTCAAAGGTTTGCGAGCGCGTCTATAGGTGACAAAGCGCCAGCTTGCAACCCGCTTTTCAATCGCCGCTTTCTGGCGTTTCAGACATGCTGTCATCGTCCTGTTCCACTGCGGGAATGGCATAATGACCGCCCAGCCAGCGGTTCAAATCCACTTCCCTGCACCGGTTGGAGCAAAAGGGGTGGAACTTGGGTTCAGACGGCTTGCCGCAAATGGCGCAGGGCTTGCGCTTGAGAAAAGTGACAACTTCGGCCACGAAACTAAAGCCCCAGCGGTGGTGCATCCATCCAGCGTTGTTGCACTGGATAACGCGCACCTTGCAACAGGTTCACGGTTTCAAATAAGGGCAATCCGATCACGGCCGAATGCGAGCCCGATAGCTGGCGCACGAAGGCTTCGGCGCGGCCCTGGATGGCATAGCCGCCGGCCTTGCCTTTCCATTCTTCGCTTTTGAGATAGCTTTCCATGTCATCGCGCGAGAGCCGTTTGAAACGCAGTTTGGTTTCAACGCAGCGCGTGGTCTTGCTGCCATCGGGCGCCACAAGGCAAACGCTGGAATAGACCCAGTGTGAGCGGCCAGACAAGAGCGAGAGGCAATCCTTGGCGTCCTGTTGGCTTTCAGCCTTGGGAAGAATCCGCCGACCGAGGCCAACAACCGTATCGGCGGCGAGAATGTAAACCCGGCCCCCCAACCCTTTCACTTGTGGCGCTTCTTTTGCCTTGAGTGCTTTTTCCTCAGCGAGGCGGATGGAAAGGCGGCGCGGGCTTTCTCGGCGCAGCGGCGTTTCATCAACATCGGTTGGGTTCAAGAGGTCAGGCGCAAGCCCGATCCTGTCGAGCAGTGCCAGGCGGCGCGGCGAGGCGCTTGCCAGAACCAGTCGCGCCGGCAGGTCCGCCATGGATTATTTGAACCGGTAGTTGATGCGGCCCTTGGTCAGATCATAGGGCGTCATTTCAACCATCACGCGGTCTCCCGCCAGAACACGGATGCGGTTCTTGCGCATCTTGCCGGAGGTATGGGCAATGATCTCGTGGCCGTTGTGATCCAGCTTCACGCGAAACGTCGCGTTGGGGAGCAATTCGGCAACGGTGCCTTCAAATTCCAGCAGTTCTTCCTTGGCCATGAATATCCTTGTGGGTGGGCTGATTTCGGCCTCCTTTGAACCTCTTGTGCTGCAAAATCAAGCCTTGCCTCAGTTCGTCGAGGGTGGGAATCTGCTTGAAAAAAGTCAGGAATGCAGGAGCCGTCCGAAATCATGAAACGCAATGCATCATTTCTGGCCATCGGATGCCGCCATTTCATGGCAGTGGCAGAGACCGGATCCGTGCGCGCCGCTGCCCGCAGGCTCAATCTTGCGCCCTCTGCCATCAGCCGGCAGCTGAACCTTCTGGAAAGCGATCTCGGCAGCGTGCTGTTTGACCGTGATGGGCGCAGGCTGGTTCTGGCACCCGCCGGGGAAACCCTGCTGCTGGGTCTTCGCCGTGCGCAACTTGCGCAGGAAGAAGTAACTGAGCAGTTGGGTGCGCTAACTGGCTTGCGCCGCGGCCTCATCCGCATCGCTTCTGTTGAAAGCCTTTCAGTGGCCCTGTTGCCGGAGCTGCTGCAGGCGTTCTCGCGGAAATATCCCGGCATCACTTTCAAGGTGGATGTCGATGCTTCAGAAACGGTGAATGACAAAGTGCGCGAGCAACTTGTTGATATCGGCTTCACCTTCAACCCCAGCAATCTTGATGGGCTGGAAACGGCGCTGCGCCATGATTTGCCGCTTGCCGCAATTATGGCGCCCCGCCACCCCTTGGCCAAATCCAAGAGTCTGACACTGGCGCAATGCTTGGCGCATCCTGTTGCATGGCCGTCGGAACGGCTTTCCATGCGCGCAATCCTCGACAAGGCACTTGGTACCAAACGGGTCAGCCCAGCATATGAATGCAATTCACTGCGGCTGATGTCGTCATTGGCGCGCCGCGGCCAGTGCATCGCTTTCCAGACGGCATTTGGTATTGAGCGTGAGCTGAAGGAAAAAACCCTCGTCATGGTGCCTCTGACAGACAGGGCGCTGGTGCTGGACCGCATGATGGTCATCACCCGCCATGGAACCAAGGCCCGCCCCGCCCTTGAGGCCCTGCTGGCCTTGGTCAGCGAGGAATTTTCCAACCTGGTGAGTGTTCGCAAATCGTGAACAATGCGTAAGCAAGTTGATGACCTTGCGAACAATTGAATTCGTGATAGCGTCCCATCTTAGTTGCCGCAGCAGATGGGCGGTAAAGCAGGGATTGGAGAATGGGCCGGATTACCACCCATGTGCTGGATACCGCGCGAGGCATGCCCGCCGCAGGCCTGAAGATCGACGTCTTTCGTCTCGGCCAGGCTTTACCTGAGCCCATCAAGACCATTGTGACCAACGCCGACGGCCGCGCCGATGCGCCATTGTTGGAGGGGGATGCTCTTAAACCTGGCGAGTATGAGTTGCGCTTCCATGCTGGCGATTATTTGCGGGGCCTGAATCTCGGCATGCCTGAACCGCTTTTCCTCGATGTCATTCCCATCCGCTTCGGCATCGCCAATGCGGGCCAGCATTATCATGTGCCACTGTTGCTTTCACCCTTTGGCTATTCCACTTATCGGGGTTCGTGATGGCACTGCAGTTTCTTCGTCATGGAAAAATCGTCAGCGTCGAGCACTTCGCGCCAGACACCATGCTGTTGGACTATCTGCGCCTCACTGAAAAATCACGCGGCACCAAGGAAGGCTGCAACGAGGGCGATTGCGGCGCCTGCACTGTTGTGTTGGGCGAAGCCGTTGATGGCCGCATGCACTACATGGCCGTGAATGCCTGCATTCTCTTCCTAGGCCAGGTCCACGGCAAGGAATTGATCACTGTTGAGGATTTGGCTGAGGGCCGAAAGTTGCATCCCGTCCAACAGGCCATGGTTGATCTTCATGCTTCGCAATGCGGCTTCTGCACGCCAGGTTTTGTGATGAGCCTATTTGCACTTGGCCACAAGAAAGGGGCGGTCACACGTAACGATATCACCACCGCCATCGCCGGAAATCTCTGTCGTTGCACGGGCTATCGGCCCATCATTGATGCCGGGCTGAAGGCTTGCATCAGCCTCAAAGATAAATTCACCGCCGATGAGGCAAAGGCGGTCACGGCGCTGAGCGCAATTGCACAGGACGAACTCTTCGTGGGCGATGACAGAGCCTTCTTTGCTGCACCGTCATCCGCCAATGCGTTGGCAGCGCTCGCTGTCCAATTCCCGCAGGCACGCGTTGTATCCGGTGCCACAGATGTAGGCCTTTGGGTGACCAAACAGTTCAAGCCGCAAACGCAGATCATCTACACAGGCCGCGCCAAAGGCTTTGCCGAGATTGGTGAAGCTAGCGATGTTCTGCAGATCGGCGCAGGTGCCACCTATTCAGCAGCTATAGGCGCGCTCGCGAATCTCGCAGGCGATTTAGGCTCTGTGGTTGAGCGCATCGGTTCAACTCAGGTTCGCAATTCTGGGACTATTGGGGGCAACATCGCCAATGGCTCACCCATAGGCGACATGCCGCCCATGTTGATTGCCTTGGACGCGGTGCTCATCTTGCGCGAAGGCAGATCAACCCGCCAAATGCCGCTCGAACAATTCTTCATTGACTACGGCAAACAGGATCGCAAGCCCGGCGAACTTGTTTGGCAAATTGATGTGCCAAAGCCGCAAAGTGGCCAGCACTTCAAGGCCTACAAGATTTCCAAGCGTTTTGATCAGGACATTTCTGCCGTCATGGGGGCCTTCCTGTTCACGCTGCACCACAATAGAATAGAAAATGTGCGCATTGCCTTCGGTGGCATGGCGGCCACCCCCAAACGGGCATTGAAGGCCGAAGCAGCCCTTCGCGGCAAGACGCTGGCTGAAGCGATGCAGGTGAAACTGGAAGACTACGTCCCTATTGGCGATATGCGCGCCTCTGCGGGATACCGCATGGAAACAGCGCAAGCTCTGCTGAGCAAAGCGCTGCTCGAATTGCAGGGTGAAACTCAAACGCGGGTGTTGGTTGCATGAAACCGCTCGCCCATATTGGCAAATCGCTGCCACATGACAGTGCCGCGCTGCACGTTTCTGGCACGGCCACCTATGTTGATGATATTCTCGAAATCGAGGGCACGTTGCATGTCGTGCCAGGCTATGCGCGCGATGGGGCCAAGGGCAAGATCATCAAATGCGATCTTTCCGCTGTGCGCGCCGCTCCGGGGGTTGTCGCTGTGCTCACACTAGCAGACATTCCCGGCAAGAATGATTGCAGCCCCACCCCAGCTGGAGACGACCCCATCTTCGCCAAGGGCGAGATTGAGTTTCATGGCCAGGTGATCTTTGCGGTCGTCGGCAGAACGCGCGATGTTGCGCTCAGGGCCGCACGCCTTGCCGTGATCGAGATTGAAAAACAAAAGCCAGCAGTCTCAGTTCAAGATGCAATGGCCAGTGAAAGGCCCGACTTGCTGAAACCCTACGCTTTTAACAGCAAGGGCATTGCTACGGCACTGAAAGGCGCGCCGCACCGCGTAAAGGGCAAGTTGAAGATCGGCGGGCAAGAGCAGTTTTATCTCGAAGGCCAGGTGGCCTATGCGATTCCTCAAGAAAAGGGGGGCATGCTGGTGCATTCCTCCACCCAGCATCCCACAGAAATCCAACACTGCGTGGCTGCGATGCTGGGTGTGGATGACGCGAAGGTGACTTGCGAGTGTCGTCGCATGGGCGGCGGTTTCGGCGGCAAGGAAAGTCAGGCCGCGCAATGGGCGGCTCTTGCTGCACTTGCCGTTCACGTCACCGGCCACCCCGCCAAGTGCCGCCTTGATCGTGACGATGACATGATGCTGACTGGAAAGCGCCATGATTTCGAAGCCGAATATGATGTGGCCTTCGGCAAGGATTTGCGTGTGGCAGCGGCGTCAGTCGATCTTTTTGCGCGCTGTGGGTATTCGGCTGACCTGTCAGACGCGATTTGTGACCGCGCCATGTTTCATGCCGACAACGCTTATTACTATCCAGAATTTCATATCGGCACGAGGCGCCTGAAAACCAATACAGTTTCCAACACCGCCTTCCGTGGATTCGGCGGCCCGCAAGGCGTGATTTTCGCCGAAGCCATGATGGAAGGTGCTGCGATCACGCTGGGGCTTGACGCCTTGGATCTGCGCAAGAAGAACCTCTACACCAAAAACCGCAACGAAACGCCTTATGGCCAGAAGATCAGCGAGCACGTTCTGGCCGAGATCATTTCCACATTGGAGAAAACCTCAGGTTATCAGAAGCGCCGCAAGGAAATTGATGCCTTCAATGGCAAGAGCAAGGTGTTGAAAAAGGGCATCGCCCTCACGCCGGTGAAATTCGGTATTTCTTTCACTTTTACCCAAATGAATCAGGCGGGCGCGTTGGTGCATGTTTATGCCGACGGCTCGGTTCATCTGAATCACGGCGGCACAGAGATGGGGCAGGGGCTCTACCAGAAAGTGGCGCAGGTTGTGGCGGAAGTTTTCGGCATTGACGTGGCGCGTGTGGCGATCACCGCGACCCGCACCGACAAGGTGCCCAACACTTCGCCCACGGCCGCTTCATCTGGCACTGATCTCAATGGCATGGCGGCGCGCAATGCAGCGTTGGCGATCAAGGAACGCATGGCGGAGGTAGCCGCTAAAAAATTGGGCGTGCGGAAATCGGCTCTCAATTTCAGCGGTGGAAAGGTTTCTGCGGGCCGGAAGTCGGTAAGCTTCGCTGAGCTTGCAAGCGTCTGCAAGGCTGGGCGTGTTTCGCTTTCGTCAACCGGCTATTACGCAACACCGGATATTCACTGGGATCGCCCCTCCGGCCGGGGCCATCCCTTCTTCTATTTCGCCAATGGTGCATCCTGTTCTGAAGTCTTGGTTGATACCTTGACCGGCGAGATGAAAGTCACGCGTGTGGATATCCTGCACGATGTCGGCCATTCCCTGAATCCTGCTATCGATATCGGCCAGATCGAGGGTGGCTTTGTGCAAGGCATGGGCTGGCTCACGACTGAGGAGTTGGTGTTTGATGCGGAGGGCCGCCTTCGCACCCATGCCCCCTCCACCTACAAAATCCCTTGCGCCTCCGATGTGCCGGAAGATTTCCGCACAGAGCTCTATGCTTCCAAGGGCAACAAGGTGGATACGATTTATCGCTCCAAGGCCGTGGGTGAGCCGCCATTGATGCTGCCCATCTCGGTTTGGTGCGCCATCATGAATGCCGTGGCGAGCTTGAAACCGGGGATTGTTCCACAGCTGGATGCTCCTGCAACGCCAGAGGCCATCATGCGGGCTGTGAAATCCATGAGGGGCGCATGAGCCACTTCTGGGCCAGGGCACTTGCTGAAGTTGAATCGCAGGGCACTTGCGTGGTGGTGGAAGTGATCAAGGCCGAAGGCTCGACCCCGCGCGAAGAAGGCGCACTGATGCTGGTTTCACCGAGCGGCTTTCATGGCACAATTGGTGGTGGCACATTGGAATGGCAAGCCATGGCCGAGGCGCAAGCCATGCTGAGCAAGGTCAAGGCTATCCGCGTCCTGACAAAATCTTTGGGCCCTGACCTTGGTCAATGCTGTGGCGGGCGGGTGACCTTGCGGCTGGAATCCTTTTCCAGCGCGGACAGAAGCGAACTGGTGCAGAGTGCACAATCAACGGCCGATCTCACAAGACTCCACTTGTGGGGGGCAGGTCATGTGGGCCGTGCACTGGTGATGGCTTTGGCCCCTCTGCCATTTCAAATCACCTGGTGGGATGTGCGCGAAAACGCCTTCCCGGCGTTGGTACCTGAGGATGTTGTCTGCAGGATTGGCGCGCCGCGAGACATGACAGAGCCCGGTCTCGTGCTGGTGATGACCCACAGCCACGCGTTGGACTTTGAGGTTGTGGACTTCGCACTCCGCAATCCGCAATTCAGCCATGTTGGCCTCATCGGCAGCCAGACCAAGCGCGCCCGTTTTCTCAAGCGCCTGAAGGATGCCGGCCATGCCTCGGGGAATTTGGCGCGCCTCACCTGTCCGATTGGCAACAAGGCGGTCGCCTCAAAGTTGCCTGCCATTATTGCCGCCACCGTGGCGGTGCAATTGTTGGAATGGCAACAAATGTTGAAAACCGACGAGATTCCCGTGGTCAGCACGTCACAATTCGTTAAGGTCAGCACATGACGGAACTTTTGGCAGCTAAGAACATTGTCAAAATTTTTGGCAGCTTGCGCGCCAACGATGACGTTTCGCTTTCCCTGAGTGCCGGCGAAATCCATGCTTTGTTGGGTGAAAACGGCGCCGGCAAATCTACACTCGTGAAAATGATCTATGGAGCACTGCAGCCCAATTCCGGCCATTTCAATTGGCTTGGAAAGGAAACTCTGATTGAAAGCCCCTCCGTCGCCCGCTCTCTGGGCATTGGCATGGTGTTTCAGCATTTCTCGCTTTTCGAGGCATTGACGGCTGCAGAAAATATCGCGCTGGCCCTGCCCGGCAAGTTCGATGTTTCAACATTGGCTGACAGAGTACGCAAACTTTCTGCTGACTATGGCCTTCCTGTTGATCCAGATGCCACGATTGCCGATCTTTCAGTGGGCCAGCGCCAGCGTGTGGAGATTGTACGCTGCCTCTTGCAGAATCCGAAACTGTTGATCCTTGATGAGCCCACAAGTGTGCTCACCCCGCAAGAGGCCGACCAACTCTTCGTCACACTGAGGCGGCTGGCTTCCGAAGGCTGCGCCGTTCTCTACATTTCACATCGGTTGGACGAAGTGCGCAGGCTCTGCGATGCCGCCACCGTGTTGCGCATGGGCAAGGTAGTGGCGACTTGTGACCCGAAGAAGGAAACTCCCGCCTCCATGGCGCGCATGATGGTGGGCTCAGATATTGCGGAGGTTCATGCCGAAGGTGTAACGGGCAAGGGGCCTGTGCGCCTGATCCTCAATGATCTCACCATCAAAGGCCAACAGGGCTTTGATGTTTCGCTGCAGGCCATCAACCTGCAGGTCCACGGTGGTGAGGTGGTGGCTGTGGCGGGCGTGGCGGGCAATGGCCAATCGGAATTCTTTGATGCGCTTTCGGGCGAACTGCTGGCTCCGCAATCTGACGCGGTGGTGCTCGATGGTGCTGCCGTCGGCCGCGAAGGCGTGACTGGGCGGCGCAAGCGTGGTGCTGCCTTTGTGCCTGAAGAGCGCCTGGGCCACGCCGCCGTTCCTGCATTTGCGCTTTCCGACAATGCTGTGCTGACCCATCATGCTGTGGACGAGAAGCTGGCGCCCAATGGCGTGATTTCCAAATCCACCGCGCGGGGCATCGCCGAGACCGTGATCAAGACGTTCGACGTGCGCAAAGGCAAGCCTGATCCCGAAGCGCGTTCGCTCTCTGGCGGCAACTTGCAGAAATTCACGGTAGGCCGGGAATTGGGTCGCAACCCCGGCGTGCTCGTGGTCAACCAACCCACTTGGGGCGTGGATGCGGGCGCGGCCGCAACCATACGCCAAGCGCTGATCGATCTCGCCCGTTCAGGATCGGCAGTTCTCGTGATTAGCCAGGATCTCGATGAGATTTTTGAGATTGCTGACCGCATTGCCGTGATCTCGCGCGGCCAGCTTTCCGAAGCTGCTGGCAAGAAGGAATGGACGCTGGAAAAAATTGGCCTCGCCATGGCTGGCGCTCATGAGGTGCACCATGCCGCTTAGACTTGAAAAACGCGCTGAACGATCTTCCACCATGGCGCTACTGTCGCCAATCATTGCCATTGGCCTGACGCTCATCTTCGGCGCCATCGTGTTTGCCATGCGTGGCGTTGATCCGCTGCATGGGCTTTATGTCTATTTCCTCGAGCCGCTCACCGATGAATGGGCCCGCGAAAAACTGATCGTCAAGGCAACGCCCTTGGTGATGATGGCGGCGGGCCTGTCGATTTCCTATCAGGCCAATGTGTGGAACATTGGTGCTGCCGGCCAGCTTTACATGGGTGCGCTGGTGGCGGGCCTCGTGCCGGTGTTTTTGACTGGCTGGCAAACGCCGGAAGTGATGTTGGTGATGCTCATTCTTGGCATCGCAGGCGGTGCGCTCTGGGCCATGATCCCGGCCATCCTCAAGGTGAAGTTCAATGCCAATGAAATCCTGACCTCGCTCATGCTGGTTTATGTGGCGGAACTGGTTTTTGACTGGCTGGTGCGTGGCCCGCTGCGTGATCCCAAGGGCTATAACTTCCCCAAGACCGTGAACTTCGCAGGATGGCAAACGCTGCCTGCATGGGGAGACGTTCACTTAGGCGCGTTGCTCGCCTTGCTGGCGGCACTGGGCCTGGGCTTTCTCATGTATCGCATGTTGAAAGGCTTCGAATTGCGCACGCTGGGCTCAGCCCCGCGCGCTGGGCGCTTTGCCGGCTTCTCGGCCGACAAGGCAGTCTATTTCTGTTTTGGGGTTTCTGGTGGCCTTGCAGGCCTTGCGGGCGCTTGCGATGTGATGGGCGTGGGCCGCCAATTGCAGACACCTTATTCAACTCCTTCCTATGGTTTCGTTGCGATCATCGTGGCCTTCCTTGGGAGGCTCAATCCCGTCGGTGCAATTCTGGCCGGCCTCTTGCTGGCGCTCACTTTCCTTGGCGGCGAGGCGGCACAGACCACGCTGCACATCCCTGACAAGATCGCCAAGGTGTTTCAGGGCGTGTTGCTGTTCTTCGTGCTGGCCTGCGATACGCTGGTTCTCTACCGGCTGAAATGGGAGAGCCGTAAATAATGGAACAGTTCTATGCGATAGCCATCACCATCATCGCCGCTTCCACCCCGCTGCTGATCGCAGCACTTGGTGAATTGGTCGTGGAACGTTCCGGTGTTCTCAATCTCGGCGTTGAAGGTATGATGATCATGGGCGCCGTCTGCGGTTTCGGCGCGGCCTATGTTTCCGGTAATCCCTATGTGGGTCTCCTGGCCTCTATCTTCGGCGGCATTGCCATGTCGATCCTCTTCGGCTTCCTCACCCTCACCCTCCTGGCCAATCAGGTGGCCACGGGTCTTGCCATCACACTGCTGGGCATCGGCCTTTCGGCACTCATCGGTGAAAGCTTTGTTGGCCAGCCCATCCAGCGCCTACCCAATTTCCATGGCATCAACATCCTCATTGTCTTTTCCTTCGTGTTGACCGCGCTGGTGTCATGGTTCCTGTTCCGCACCCGCACTGGCTTAATGATCCGCGCCGTCGGTGACAGCCATGTATCGGCCCATGCGATGGGCTTTCCGGTGGTTGGCCTGCGATATGCATGTGTGGCTTTTGGTGGCGCCTGTGCAGGCCTGGCGGGCGGCTACCTTTCCGTTGCAGATACGCCGCAATGGGTGGAAAACATGACAGCGGGCCGTGGATGGATTGCACTTGCGCTCGTTGTATTTTCAACCTGGTTGCCCAAAAGACTGGTCTTTGGTGCCTATCTTTTCGGCACCATCTCCATCCTTTCCTTTACCGTACAAACCATGGCCCTGGGCATTCCGTCGCAGTTACTTTCCTGCACGCCTTATCTTGTCACAGTGGCCGCACTTGTGGTGATCTCACGCAATCGGCAGCTTCTGCGGGCCAACACGCCCGCCTGCCTTGGCCAGCCATTCCTGGCTGACCGCTAATCGATTTATGAATGTTCAAACAGGGAGAACACATGATGAAGAAATTACTCATTTCCGCTGGTGCGCTGGCGCTGGCCCTTGGCATGGCCACTTCGGCCCATGCTGATGGCAAGCTGAAGGCCTGCTGGGTTTATTTGGGCGCCATCGGCGACATGGGCTGGACCTATCAGCACAATGTCGGCGTGGAGCAAGTAAAGAAAGAACTGGGCGACAAGGTGGAGACCGTTGTCGTTGAAAACGTGCCGGAAGCCGATGCCGCCGGCCCGATCGAGCGCCTCGCCCGCGATGGCTGCAACATCATTTTCACGACGTCATTTGGCTATATGGAGCCCACGCTGCAAGTGGCGGCCAAATATCCGAAAGTAATGTTTGAACACGCCACCGGCTTCAAGACCGCGCCGAATGTCACCACCTATAACGCCAAGTTCTATCAGGCCCGTTATGTGGAAGGCGTGATCGCCGCCAAGATGTCGAAGACGGGCACGGCCGGCTACATCGTCTCCTTCCCCATCCCGGAAGTGGTGATGGGTATTAACAGCTTCATGCTGGGTGCACAGTCGGTGAACCCGAACTTCAAGGTCAAGATCATCTGGGCCAACACCTGGTTTGACCCTGGCAAGGAAGGCGATGCCGCCAAGGTTCTGTTCAGCCAGGGCGCTGACATCATCGTTCAGCACACCGACTCGGCTGCCGCCATCACAGTGGCTGAAGAGCAGAAGAAATTTGGCTTTGGTCAGTCCTCTGACCAGATCAAGTTTGGTCCGCACGCCCAGCTCAGCGCCGCTGTTGACAATTGGGGTCCTTACTACGTCCGCCGCCTTAAGGAACTGATGGATGGCTCCTACAAGTCGAATATGCAGAGCTGGGATGGTATGGCCGAAGGCACGGTTGCCATGGCACCCTTCACCAACATGCCGGATGACGTGAAGGCTATGGCCCAGAAGACTTTTGACGACATCAAGTCAGGCAAGCTGGAGCCCTTCACTGGCCCGATCACCAAGCAGGATGGTTCCACCATCGGCGAAAAGGGCAAGCCGCTGGCGGCTGGTGACATTCTTGGCATGAATTTCTACGTCAAGGGTATCGACGACAAACTGCCGCAGTAAAACCTGCAACCCCCTCCCACTTGTGCCGAGGACTGGGGTGGGGGTCGCACCGAACTTTCAGCGATGATTGCGAAACGAAACTGAACCTTCAGAGCGACCCCCACCCTCAATCCCTCCCCACAAGGGGGAGGGAAAATTGCATAGAGAACCCTTGTGCCCCAACTCGATCCCTTTCTTCTTGAATGGCTGAACATCCTCACGCGCTGGGGCCACCTGATTGCTGGCATCTCATGGATCGGAACATCGTTCTATTTCGTCGCCCTTGATCTTTCACTGAAGAAGGATGTGCCGCTTCCCAAAGGTGTGGCGGGTGAGGCGTGGGAAGTGCATGGCGGCGGCTTCTATCATGTGCAGAAATATCTCTCTGCGCCCGACAATCTGCCGCCCCATCTGATCTGGTTCAAATGGGAAGCCTATCTCACCTGGATCACGGGTTTCTTCCTGCTCATCGTTCAATACTATGTGCAGGCCGACACTTATCTGATTGATCCATCAGTGATGGTGCTCACGCCTTTGCAGGCCACGGGCATTTCGGTTGCTTCATTGGTCGCAGGTTGGTTCGTCTATGATGGCCTGTGCCGCTCACCCTTTGGCAAGAACACTGGCTTTCTTGCACTTTGTGTTTTTGCGCTCATCCTTGCCGCCTCCTATGGCTTCAGTCATGTGTTTTCGGGCCGCGGCGCCTTCATCCACATCGGCGCCTTTATCGGCACCATGATGGCCGCCAATGTCTTCGCTGTGATCATTCCCAACCAGGCCAAGATCACGGCAAGCCTGCTGAAGGGCGAAACGCCAGACCCGAAATATGGCATCATTGGCAAACAGCGCTCGACCCACAACACCTATCTCACGCTTCCTGTGCTCTTCATGATGACCAGCAATCACTATGCCATCATCACCGGCTATCCACAGGCCTGGGCGCTTGTGGGCCTGATTGTGCTTGGCGGCGCTGTCACGCGCCACTTCCTGTTGCGCCATGAGGTGGGTGATGACATGAGCGAAATTGGCTGGGCGGTGCCTATCATTGGCTGTGCGCTTGCCGGGGCCATGGTGCTTACGCAACCATCCACTTCACCTGCATCCAATATCAAGGTGAATGATGACGAAGCGCTGGCTATCGTCACCCAGCGTTGCACGGCCTGTCATTCGGCCGCGCCGACGGACGAAACGATCAAGCAGGCGCCCAAGGGCATCATGTTTGCATCAGTCGATGACTTGAAGCGCTATGCTGCCCAGATCGAAACGCAGGCCGTGCGCAATCACGCCATGCCACTGGGCAACAAGACCGGCATGACGCAGGAAGAACGTGATAAACTTGGCGCGTGGATCGCAGCCCTCAAATGAATCTTGCTGAAGCCAATGCCGCAGGCCATGCGGCCTTCGCCGATATCGCCGAACTTTCGCCCTGGGTGGCGGACCACGCCTTCCGGGATGCACCCTTTGACACACGCGAGGAAATGATCGCTTCATTCACCATGGCTGTGCATCATGCTGACCCTGATGATCAGCTTGCCCTGCTACGCGCCCATCCCGACCTCGCCACCCGCGCCAAGTTGACGGACGATTCCTCCAAAGAGCAAGCCGGTGCGGGCCTCGACACGCTGAGCGCTGAAGAATTCTCCCGGTTCACCAAACTCAATGACGCTTACAAGGCCAAGAACCATTTCCCGTTCATCTTTGCTGTAAAGGGCGCAACGAAACATCAAATTCTTGCCGGATTTGAATCTCGTATTCACAATGACACGGAAACTGAATTTAGAACCGCGCTCGAGCAAGTCTGCCGCATCATCCGTTTCCGGCTTGAAGACAGGGTGCAGGAATGAAACTCATCACTGGCCAGCTCGTCGCCTTTGGTGAGGATCACACCAAACTCGTGCATGAGCACAAGGGCGTGGTTGTGGTGGGCGATAATGGCAAGATCATCTGGCAAGGTGCACTTTCTGCATTGCCCAAGGATTATTCCGCTGCGCCACGCGAAGACCATGGCGCAAAGCTGTTGATGGCGGGCTTCATTGACGCCCACATCCATTTCCCGCAATACCGCATGCTGGCGGCAGCAGCACTTGATCTGCTTGATTGGCTTTCGCGCTACACCTTCCCGGAGGAAGCGCGCTACGCCGACAAGGGATACGCCGAAGCCGCTGCCGAGATATTTCTGAAGCGGCTCTTCAGCAATGGCACCACATCGGCCCTGGCTTTCTGCTCATCGCACAAGGTTTGTGCCGAGGCGCTTTTCGCAGCCGCCGCCAAACGCAACATGGCGCTGATTACGGGCAAGACCATGATGGATCGCGGCGCCATTCCTGCCGTTGAAGACACCCCTGAACAAGCAGTTAGTGACACGCTTGCGCTTCACAAAGTCTTTCACGGTAAGGGCCGCTTGCGCCATGCCGTGACACCGCGCTTTGCGATCACGTCGACTGAACGTCAGCTCTTGCTTGCAGGCGAAGTGTTGCAGCAGTGCCCCGGCGCTTTGATGCAGACCCATCTCTCCGAAAGCCCAGGTGAGATTGCCCGCGTAAAAATGTTGTTCCCGAATGAGCGGGACTATTTGGCAGTTTACGAACGCTTCAATCTGCTCACCGATCACAGCCTTTTTGCCCATGGTGTGCATCTCAGCGACAGCGAGGCGCGCCGCCTTGCAGAGGCAGGCGGCACCGTCGTGCATTGCCCCACCTCCAACAACTTTCTGGGCTCGGGCCTGATGTCCATGGATCATCTCGAAAACGTTCAGATCGGGCTGGCCACAGACATTGGCGGCGGCACCAGCTATTCCATGTTGCAGACCATGGCTGAAGCCTACAAGGTGCAGATGCTCTGCGGGCGCAAATTGAAGGCAACGGAAATGTTCCACATGGCCACCTTGGGCAACGCCCAGCGCCTGCGCATTGACGATGAAACGGGTTCGCTCGATGTAAGCAAATTCGCCGATATTGTCGTGCTGGATCCTGAAGCCACCGAGGTCCTGAAATCCCGCCACGTCTTGTCGAATTCGCTGGAAGATGTGCTATTCGCCCTGGCCTTGTTGGGAGATGATCGCGCCATATCCGCAACCTATGTGGCGGGCCAAAGGGTTCATTGATGCTTCGCATGCCCGAGCCAGACAAATCTGTGCTCGCCCGCCGCGCTGATATCGCCGTTGATCTCCGCCGGATCGTGCCGCACCATGCGGTGATCGACAGCGTCACGCAAATGCGCCCCTATGAGTCCGATGGCCTCACCGCCTACAAGCAACTACCAATGCTGGTGGTTCTGCCGGAAAGCACCGCGCAGGTCTCGGGCATCCTGGCTTATGCCCATGCCAACAGCATCAAGATCGTCCCGCGTGGAGCGGGCACATCACTCTCCGGTGGTGCGCTGCCCTTGGAAGATGGCATCTTGCTCGGCCTCGCCAAGTTCAACCGCGTGCTTGATATTGATTTCAACAACCGCTGCGCGGTGGTGCAGCCTGGCGTAACCAACCTTGGCATCACCAAGGCGGTGGAACACCGGGAATTCTATTACGCTCCGGATCCGTCTTCGCAAATCGCCTGCACCATCGGCGGCAATGTCGCTGAAAATTCCGGTGGCGTGCACTGCCTGAAATACGGCCTCACCACCAACAACATACTCGGCCTCGAGATGGTGTTGATAACGGGCGAGGTGATTCGCCTTGGTGGCCAACATCTTGATAGTGAAGGCTATGACCTGCTGGGGGTTATGACAGGCTCTGAAGGTCTGCTTGGCGTGGTGACTGAAGTTACTGTCCGCATCATCAAGAAGCCAGAGACGGCGCGCGCCATGCTCATCGGATTTCCTTCCAGTGAAGGTGCAGGCCAATGTGTGGCCGACATCATTTCGGCGGGCATCATTCCGGGTGGCATGGAAATGATGGACAGGCCAGCCATTCACGCCGCCGAAGCCTTTGTCCATGCAGGCTATCCGCTGGATGTCGAAGCCTTGTTGATCGTGGAACTTGATGGCCCGCAAGTTGAAGTCGATACACTCATCGGCCGTGTCGAAAAGATCGCCCGTGCCAACAAGGCCAAGACATTGCGCATGTCCCAAAGCGAGGATGAGCGTTTGTTGTTCTGGGCCGGGCGCAAGGCGGCCTTTCCCGCCGTGGGCCGCATTTCGCCGGACTACATGTGCATGGATGGCACCATTCCACGCAAGAAATTGCCAGAAGTTCTTGCGGGCATGGCCAAGCTCTCAAAGAAACACAATCTCGCCGTGGCCAATGTGTTTCATGCGGGCGATGGCAACTTGCATCCGCTCATTTTGTTTGATGCCAACATGGAAGGTGAACTCGCCCGCGCAGAGGCTTTTGGTGCCGATATCCTTCGCCTTTGCGTGAAAGTTGGCGGTGTGCTCACAGGTGAACATGGCGTGGGTGTTGAAAAACGTGACCTGATGGATACCATGTTTTCGGCAGTAGAGATGGAACAACAGCTGCGCATCAAATGCGCTTTTGATGACAGGAACCTGCTGAATCCAGGCAAGGTTTTTCCTACCCTTCATGCCTGCGCTGAACAGGGCAAGATGATTGTGAGCCGTGGTGCACTTTCCCACCCTGATCTTCCGAGGTTCTAATGAAGCCGACGGATGAAAAGCAGCTTTCGGAAACAGTGCGAAGTGCCAAGGCACCCTTTGAAATCATTGGCACCGGCACCAAACGCGCGTTGGGTCGCCCTGTGCAGGCCACAGCTCTTGATCTCTCACACTTCAAGAAGTTGATCAACTATGAGCCAGAGGAGTTGGTCCTCGAATGTGGTGCGGCCATGAAGCTGTCGGAGATCGAAACGTTGCTGAAGAAACATGGCCAGATGCTGGCCTTCGAACCGCCGGATTATTCAACATTGCTCGGTGGGCAACATGCAGGCACGATTGGTGCAGCTTTGATGTGCAATGCATCCGGCCCGCGCCGCATGAAGGCAGGTGCCGCGCGCGATCACATTCTTGGTGCTGCAGGTGTAAATGGGAACGGAGAATTGATCAAGGCGGGCGCCCGCGTGGTTAAGAATGTCACAGGCTATGACGTGCCCCGCCTTTTGGCCGGCAGCTATGGCACGCTGATGGCGCTGACCTCCGTCATTTTCAAGGTTCTGCCTGCACCTGATACCGAGCAAACCTTACACGTGAAATGCAAAGACCTACCGCAGGCCATTGCATTGATGGCCATGGCGCTGCAAACCAGTGCCGATGTTTCCTCCGCTGCCTTCCTGCCCTCGCAGGGTTTCTATTTGAGGCTCGAAGGTATCGCACCATCTGTTGTGTTCCGCCGCGATCTGCTGGTGAAAGCAATCGAAGTTAAGAACCAGGTTTTGCAGGAGGCAGAATCGCGGGCCCTCTGGGCATCGCTGCGCAACGTTGCCCCGCTATGGAAGCATAAACGAAGAAATATCTGGCGCTGTTCTATCCCGCCAACAGACGCGCCGCGCTATCTTGCTCGGCTGGGCGACGTTGAATATTTTTGCGATTGGGCGGGTGGCCTTGTCTGGTTGGCCACAGATCCCGAACTTGATGTGCGCAAGCACCTGAAGCAGGGTCACGCGATGTTGTTTCGCGCCAGTGAGGATCAGCGCCTGAAGAAGGATGTTTTCCAGGCTCAGCCACCCGCGCTTGCGGCGCTCAGCGCCCGTGTGAAGAACGCTTTTGATCCCAGAGCGCTGTTCAACCCTGGTCGAATGTGGCGAGGCGTCTGATGCAGACTCATTTTTCAATCGCCCAGCTTGCTGACCCGGACATTGCCGCCAGCAACGACATTCTGCGGAAATGCGTGCATTGTGGTTTCTGCACCGCCACCTGCCCCACCTATGTTTTGTTGGGTGACGAGAACGACAGCCCCCGCGGCCGCATCTATCTGATCAAGGAGATGCTGGAACAGGGCAAGCCCGCGACGGCAGAAACCGTGAAGCATGTCGATCGCTGCCTGTCTTGCCTCTCCTGCATGACCACTTGCCCAAGCGGCGTGAACTACATGCACCTCGTTGATCACGCACGCGAGCATATCGAGAACACCTATCAACGACCGATGGTGGAGCGCTGGCTACGCAATGCGCTGGCCCTGATCATGCCGAGGCCCCGTCTGTTTCGTTTATCAATATTGACTGCGCGGATTGCCAAACTTGTGGCGCCTCTTACGGCTGGCCGTATCCGCGCGGCAATTGATTTGATGCCTTCGAAAGTGCCTCGGCCAATGGCTATGGGGCAGCCTGGCGTCTATTCACCAACCGGTGAGAGGAAGGGCCGCGTCGCACTACTACAAGGCTGCGTACAAAGTGTGTTGGACCCTGAGATCAACGCAGCCGCCATTCGCCTGCTCAACCGCTTTGGAATTGAAGTGGTGGTCAGCGTTGGCGAGGCTTGCTGCGGATCGCTGACCCACCACATGGGCAAAGAAGCCGATGCGCTGGCCCGCGCCCGCCGCAGCATCGATCAGTGGACGGCAGAAAAAGTCGACGCAGTTATCGTCACGGCTTCGGGCTGCGGCACCACCATCAAGGACTATGGCTTCATGTTCCGCGATGAACCAGCCTATGCCGCAAAGGCCGCAGATATCAGCGCCAAAACCAAGGACATCACGGAATATCTGGCCATTCTGAACCTTCCAGCGGCGCAGGCGAACATGTGCGTTGCCTATCATTCGGCTTGTTCCTTGCAACACGGTCAGCAAATCAAGACTTTGCCACAACAGCTGCTCCGCCGCGCCGGATTTGATGTGGTCGAACCTCTGGATAGCCACTTGTGCTGCGGTTCAGCCGGAACCTACAATATAGTGCAGCCCGAAATTGCTGGCCAGTTGCGCAACAACAAGCTTGCCTCTTTGGCCCTTCTTGACGCTCAGGTGATCGCAGCGGGCAATATCGGCTGCATCACGCAGCTGCAAGGGGGGGTTGGCATTCCAGTCTTGCACACCGTGCAATTGCTGGATTGGGCCTATGGCGGCGATTTGCCGCCCGTCTTGCCAAAGCCAGAAAGGGAACATTTTCTGGTAACTGCAGCCCAAGAAATGCTAGACCTCAAACGTGAGCAACAGCCCGCGCCTTGATATTCACAATTCCGAAGTGCCCCTGGTCTGCCGTTCCTGCGAGGCCCGGCACAAGGGTGTCTGCGGCGCGCTGTCTTCAAGCCAACTTGCTGAACTTGCCAAACACACTTCCAAGCACGTTTATGATGCCGAGGCTCCGCTGATTGCCGATGGTGACAAGATCGAGCGTTACTCAAATATTCTTTCAGGCGTTGTGAAGCTGGCCAAACTCACAGCCGACGGTCGCCAGCAGATTGTTGGCTTGCAATTTGCGCCGGACTTTCTGGGGCGCCCCTTCAGCGAAAAGAGCGAGTTTGACGTGGAAGCGGCCACAGAGGTGAAGGTGTGCTCCTTTCCGCGCCAGACGTTGGATAGATTGATTCAGCAAAATCCGGAATTGCAGCACCGGCTGCACGGCCAAACTCTCAAGGAGTTGGATGAAGCGCGCGATTGGATGCTGGCACTGGGCCGCAAATCAGCAGGCGAACGTGTCGCCAATTTTCTCTACTTCATCGCCAATCACATTGATCCGGAAGCTCACGACCGGAATGGCGAAGTGCAATTCGAAATTCCGTTGAAGCGGGCGGACATGGCGGATTTTTTGGGTCTGACCATTGAGACAGTCAGCCGCCAACTCACCAAGCTGCGGCAGGCCCACATGATTGACCTGCCCAACAATCGAACGGTGATCGTGCAAAATTTTGCCCGCTTACGCCAGGCGGCAGAAGGCCCAGCGAGTTAGGCGTTCAAACCACTTTTGAATACTGTTTTGGCGCAGATGCCAGCCATTGGTCAAAGCGGGCGGCAACGATGCGAACCAGTGGCCGCGCTTCAGTAGTCATTTCGAAACGATCTTCGCTGGCCTGGCAAAGGCCGTCGGCATCTGTTTTGGCAACAAGCCGCGTCAATGCGATCGCCCCAGCGGCTGCAGCACCATGTCTCGCTTCGAGCGCTGCAAAGGAAATTCCGAAATTGCACATCAGTTGTTCGATAACATCGGCATAAAGCCTGTCCTCCGCGCTCAGCGTCAGCCCCTTGGCCAGTGCCAGTGCGCCTTTTTCAATGCGTGAGGTGTAGAGGCCGGTTGCCACTTCATTTTGGACAAAGCCACCTTCAAAGCAACCGATGGAGGATGGTCCAAGGCCAAGGCGCACCGATGTTTCATCATCCGTATAGCCCTGGAAATTGCGGCGCAGCCGGCCCTCGCGTGCGGCCTTGGCGAGGTTGTCACCGGACCTGGCAAAATGATCAATGCCGATGGCCTCATAGCCTGCATCAACAATCATGCGCGTGGCCATCTGTGCCTGTTCGAGGCGTTCAGTCGGGCCCGGCAGCTGCTTTTCATCAATCATGCGCTGGTGGCTTTTCATCCATGGCACATGAGCATAGCCGAAGAGGGCGATCCGGTCTGGAGACAGGCCTAGAACTTGTTCAACGGTATTTGCGAGGCGCCATGTGGTCTGCAATGGCAGACCGTAAAGTGCGTCGATATTGATGGAGTGGATGCCGGTGCCGCGCAAGGCTTCGACAACTTCACGTGTGAGTTCAAAACTCTGCGGTCGGTTGATGGCGGCTTGCACCAACGGGTCAAAATCCTGCACCCCGATAGAGGCGCGGGTCATGCCGAAGCGAGCAAATCGGCCAACATCTCCCTCGCTTACATCCGAAGGATCGATCTCAAACGAGATTTCGGGTTGATGGCCAAAATCAAAAGCCCCCTCCAGCGCCGCGCGCAACAATTGCAGCTCGGAATCGCGGAGCAAACTGGGGCTGCCGCCTCCGAAATGCAGATTATCTACCTTGGGTTTGAGGCGCAGCAACTTGCCCCAGAGGCGGATTTCTTCCGCCAGGGTTTTCACATAGGCAGCCACCGGTTCATAGCGCAGCGTCTGTTTGGTATGGCAGCCACAGAACCAGCACATGCGGTCGCAATACGGAATGTGGATATAAAGCGAAATGGTGGGAGCCTTGTGCGCGGCCTCGACCATTGCGGGCAGCAAAGACATTCCGCCGCCGGGCTTGAAATGATTGGCTGGTGGATAGCTCGTATAGCGTGGCAGGCCAGCGCCTTGCTGGGCCAAGATCCGTTCAACATCAAGGCTCATTGCGCCAACCTCTTCTC
The DNA here is from genome assembly GCA_031424315.1 of Aestuariivirga sp. Classification (GTDB taxonomy): domain Bacteria; phylum Pseudomonadota; class Alphaproteobacteria; order Rhizobiales; family Aestuariivirgaceae; genus Aestuariivirga. The sequence goes on along the minus strand of JANPHF010000106.1, from coordinate 17,255 downwards.
GAGCAGGGGCAACACATGCTCCCGCTCAAAGGCCAAATGGCGCCGCATGGCTTCAAAAAACCCGCGCAACATCCAAGCCATGCTTTCCACATTTGCTGAATGTCGGTCTTTCATGAAGGCGCGCAGTGTGTCTGCGACATGCTCGGCATAGTCTTCATCACCCATATGCTCATAGTTGAGCCGCTCGATCATGGTCGCCGTTTCCACATCGGCAATGGGTTGTGCCAAGAACGAATAGATATTCTGCTCTTCAAAGCGGTGTGCGCTGGCCAGCGAAGGCACGAGGCTTTGCACAACATAAAGGCATTCCTGAATATTGAGTTCTGTCGGCAGTCCATCAGCCAGCGCCTCAAGCCGATCGCAAAGTTGCGCCTGCCTGGCCAGATTGTCGCGGAAGGCGCGGGCGAGGTTGGTATCGGAGGGGGACTTTCCATCCCCATTATCTGAATGGTTGTTTTGCATGGCAATCGGCGTGAAGGTGAAGCCTAATTTGCCGCAGTCCTACGCTCCTTGATCCAGATCAAAGATGCAGCGCAGCAAGTGTGGGACACGAATTGGTAGGGCAGGGGATTTGCCCTAGGGATTTTATTGTGAAGGGCTGGGAAAGGTTGAACTCATGAAATATGCGTCTTCCGCTATTGCAGTCGCAGTGGCTGCATTTCTGGCTCTGATGGGGGCGGCCTTGGGCCAAGACCCTCAATTCAGGGCCCATTTTTGGATCATTTTTGCGACTTTGCTGATTGGATCAGCGCTGTTGTGGCGCAAGGCATATTCAAGCCGCGGCGCACCAGCCGAAGATCCATCGGCTTATATGGATGAAGTGATTCGCTATGGCGTAATCGCCACTGCCTTTTGGGGCATCGTTGGCTTTTTGGTGGGTGTCGTGGTCGCCACCCAATTGGCCTGGCCGGATCTAAGCTGGGGACCCTATCTGAACTTCGGTCGCTTACGCCCATTGCATACATCCGCTGTGATTTTTGCATTTGGTGGTAATGCGCTCATTTGTACGTCCTTTTATGTGGTGCAGCGCACCTGCCGTGCCCGCTTGTTTGGCGGAATCCTGTCATGGTTTGTATTCTGGGGTTATCAACTCTTCATCGTCATGGCCGCAACCGGCTATTTGCTGGGTATCACCCAGGGCCGCGAATATGCCGAACCAGAATGGTATGTGGACCTGTGGCTCACGATTGTTTGGGTGGCTTATCTGATCGTTTTCCTTGGCACGCTAGTGAAGCGCAAGGAACCGCACATCTATGTGGCTAACTGGTTCTATCTTTCCTTCATCGTCACCGTCGCCATGCTGCATCTGGTCAACAATGCAGCCGTACCAGTGTCCTTGCTCTCTTCCAAGAGCTACGGACTCTATTCAGGTGTGCAGGATGCGCTGGTGCAATGGTGGTATGGCCACAATGCAGTGGGCTTCTTCCTTACCGCTGGTTTCCTCGGCATGATGTATTACTTCGTGCCCAAGCAGGCCAACCGTCCGGTCTACTCCTACCGTTTGTCGATCGTGCATTTCTGGGCCTTGATCTTCATGTATATCTGGGCTGGCCCGCATCATCTGCATTACACCGCACTGCCCGATTGGGCGCAAACTCTGGGCATGGTCTTTTCAGTCATGCTGTGGATGCCCTCCTGGGGTGGCATGATCAACGGCCTGATGACACTTTCGGGCGCCTGGGACAAGCTGCGCACTGATCCTGTGCTGCGCATGTTTGTGATGTCGCTGGCTTTCTACGGCATGTCGACCTTCGAAGGCCCGATGATGTCGGTGAAATCAGTGAATGCGCTTAGCCACTATACGGACTGGACCATTGGCCACGTGCACTCCGGTGCGCTGGGCTGGGTCGGCATGGTGACGTTTGGCGCGCTCTATCATCTCACGCCCAAACTCTGGAACCGCAAGCAGCTCTACAGTTTGCGTCTGGTGAACTGGCATTTCTGGCTCGCCACCCTCGGCATCGTGCTCTACGCCGCTGTCATGTGGGTGTCCGGCATCATGCAAGGCTTGATGTGGCGTGAATATGATGAACACGGCTTCCTCGTCTATTCCTTCGCGGAAACCGTCGCGGCCATGCATCCCTACTATGTGCTGCGTATCCTCGGTGGTCTGCTCTATCTCGTTGGTGGTTTGGTGATGGCTTACAACCTCTACCGCACTATCCGGGGTGACCTCCGCGAGGAAGTTCCGATGGGCGCTGAAGCGCCCGCCTTGCAGCCAGCTGAATAACGGTGAACGCTATGTCAAACGAAACTCAAGCATTTGGCTTCCATTCCAAGATCGAGCGCAATGTCACATTGCTCATGGTCTTGTCGCTGCTGGTTGTCACCATTGGTGGCATCGTTGAAATCGGCCCGTTGTTCTGGCTGCAGAACACCATCGAAAACGTGAAGGGCATGCGCCCCTACACGCCGCTCGAACTGGCTGGCCGCGACATCTATGTCCGTGAAGGTTGCTATCTCTGCCACTCGCAGATGATCCGCCCCTTCCGCGACGAGGTGGAGCGCTACGGTCATTACAGCCTGGCGGCAGAATCACAATATGACCATCCGTTCCAGTGGGGTTCCAAGCGCACAGGGCCGGATCTGGCCCGGGTCGGTGGCCGCTACTCCAACGAATGGCATGTTCAGCATTTGAACAACCCGCGTTCGGTGGTGCCTGAATCAATCATGCCGCGTTATGCCTTCCTGTCGGACAATGAGCTTGATCCCAAGATCGTTGCCTCGCATGTGGCAGGCAACCGCACAGTCGGTGTTCCTTACACCGACGACATGATCGCAAATGTCGAGGCCGACTTGAAGGTGCAAGCCTTGCCTGATGCCGGAACCCTCGACAAGCCAGACAAAGACCATGAGGCTTTTGTCGCCCGCTATGCGATGGACAAGGACAAGAAGGTCATTTCTAAGGTCGCATCTGGCGACTTCGATGGCGACCCTGCTCGCCTGACTGAGATGGACGCACTCATCGCTTATCTCCAGGTCCTGGGCACGCTGGTTGACTTCCAGGCCTATGACCCCGTGCAGAACCAGAGGTGATGCCATGAATTGGGAATATCAGGCACTGCGCACTTTGGTTGATAGCTGGGGGCTTCTTGCCATGGTTGTGTTTTTCGTGGTGGCGGCGGGCTACGCCCTCCGCCCTTCGGCCCGCGCCGCCCAGCAGGACGCTGCTAACATTCCGTTCAAGGAAGACTGATCATGAGCAATAACAAGAGAGACCTTGACCATATCTCTGGCGTCGAGACAACGGGCCATGAATGGGATGGCATCAAGGAATTGGACAATCCCATGCCCCGCTGGTGGCTGTGGACACTTTACGCCACCATTGTATTCGCCATCGGCTACACCATTGTCTATCCGGCATTTCCCGGATTGACGACGAATAGCAAAGGCCTCTGGGGCTGGTCGAGCCGTGGTGACATTGAGCAAACCATGGCGGGCGTGGCGGAAGGACGAAAAGGCGTTGAAGATAAGATCGCCGCGGCCGATATTGCAGCTGTGATGGCTGATCCTGAAATGAAGGCCTTTGCGGTTTCCGCTGGTGGCTCCACCTTCAAGGTGCGTTGCGCGGCTTGCCATGGCTCGGGTGCACAAGGTGCAGTGGGCTTCCCCAACCTGAATGACGACGACTGGGTCTGGGGCGGAAAGCCCGATCAGATCGTCGCCACGATCGCCCATGGTGTTCGCGCGGTAGATGGCGCAACCCGCCAGTCGCAAATGCCGGCCTTCGGTGCGGGAGTCTTGAAGCCAGAGCAGATTGCACAGGTTGCCAACTATGCGTGGACGCTCTCAGGCGGCAAGGCTGAAGATGAAGCAGCAGCCAAGGCTGGCCAGCAGGTCTTTGCCGACAACTGCGCGGCTTGCCATGGCGATCAGGGTCAGGGAAACCAGGATATGGGCGCACCCAAGCTGGCCGACCAGATTTGGCTCTACAAGGGCTCGGTTGCTGACATTGCTGCCCAGGTGAACAATCCCAAGCATGGCGTGATGCCGGCTTGGGAGCCACAACTCGGCCCCGTCAAGGTCAAGGAGCTGGCGGCCTATGTGATCTCGCTCGGCGGCAGCAAGTAAGGTGTCTGAAGGCACACATACAATTATTGACCGCAGCGATGTCGCTGCGGTCAACACGGGTGCCAAGTCCAAGGGTGAGCTCTACGTCAAGAAAGAAAAAATCTATCCGAAGAACGTGAGCGGAATCTACCGCCGCCTGAAGTGGATCATCATGGCGATCACTTTGGGCATTTATTACATCACGCCATGGATCCGCTGGGACCGTGGCCCCATCGCCCCCCATCAGGCCGTGCTGCTCGACATGGCGCACCGCCGTTTTTATTTCTTCTTCATCGAAATTTGGCCACAGGAATTGTATTTCGTTGCTGGCCTCTTGGTCATGGCCGGTGTTGGCTTGTTTCTTGTCACCTCGGTCGTTGGCCGCGCCTGGTGCGGCTATTCTTGCCCACAAACTGTATGGACGGATTTGTTCATTGCGGTTGAGGCGTTCTTTGAGGGTGACCGCAACGCCCGTATGAAGCTGGAAGCGGCTCCTTATGGCCTGCGCAAACTCGCCATCCGATTTGCCAAACATCTCACCTGGCTGCTCATCGCTGTAGCTACAGGCGGTGCGTGGATTTTCTATTTTGCCGATGCTCCGACTTTGCTGAAGGAACTGTTGACGGGGCAAGCCGCCTTTATCGCCTATGGCACAATTGCTGTGCTCACCTTCACAACCTATGTGCTGGGCGGGCTCATGCGCGAACAGGTTTGCATCTATATGTGCCCGTGGCCACGCATTCAGGCGGCTATGCTCGACGAGGATTCCCTCGTCGTTACCTATAATGACTGGCGCGGTGAGCCGCGCAGCCGCGGCACCAAGAAATCCAAGGCTGAAGGCCTGGTGGCCGGTGACTGCGTGGATTGCAACGCCTGCGTAGCTGTTTGCCCCACGGGTATAGACATCCGCGATGGCCAGCAGATGGAATGCATCACCTGTGCGCTATGCATTGATGCCTGCGACAGCATCATGGAAAAGCTGGATCGCCCCAAGCGCTTGATCGAATACACCACCTTGCGCGACTATAACCACAACATGGCTCTGGCAACCGCTGGCGGCAATGGCATAAACCCATTGTTGGTACGCATGCCGCAAGGCGGCTTTGTGGATGGGGTAAAGCATTTCAACTGGCACACGGTCTTCCGCCCGCGCACCTTCATCTACATGGGCATGTGGTCGCTCATCGGCTTGGGCATGTTGATCGCACTTCTTACGCGCGACCATTTGCGCATCAATGTGCTGCATGACCGTAATCCGATTGCCGTCAAGCTTTCGGATGGCTCGATGCGCAACGGCTACACCGTGAAACTTCTCAACATGCAACCTGATGGGCGCAGCGTGACGCTCTCCATCGAGGATCTACCAGGCTCTGAGATGACTGTTGCCGGCATGGAAGACAAGAAGGGCCGCAGCGTTGAAATCCCGCTTGAGCCTGACAAGCTTGCCAATCTGCATGTGTTTGTTTCCGTTTCTCCGCAGCTCTTGAAGCCCGGCAAGTCGCAGTTCAAGATTGTAGCTTCGGATTTCCGCGTCGGCTCTACGGCCGTTTATGACGCCACATTTGATACTGAAGGAGTAAGCCAATGAAAGACGCCGCCTCTGCCCAGTCCACCGGAGAGTTTACTGGCCGCCATATGCTCATCATCATGATTAGCTTTTTTGGGATTGTGATTGCGGTGAATATTGGCTTGGCTGTCATGGCCTCCAGGACTTTCACAGGCCTTGTTGTTGAAAACTCCTATGTCGCCAGTCAAACTTTCGACAAGGACACAGCCAAGCTGGCCGCCGATGCTGCGAAAGATGTTCATCCAGAAGTGTCCTTCACCAATGGATTCGTGCATCTGAAATTTGCAACGGGCTCTGGCCAGGCAATCGAAGTCAAAGATCCGCGATTGACGCTCGGTCATGCCGTGAGCGCCGCAACAGACCGTCCGCTGAGCCTTGCTGCAGTGGGCCGCGGCGAATTCGAAGCACCGGCCAATCTTGACAGGGGCTACTGGGAGGGCAAGCTGACGGCGACATTGCCGGATGGCTCGGTTTGGGAGCGCCCGGTGCGCCTCGAAGTCAAATAAGAACTGGAAAGCGCAGGAACGCCGCGCCATGAGTTGTTGCACAACAGGTTTCTCGCAAGAAGCCGCAGTCACCACCAGCGACGGCCTGAAGGCTGGCCTCCTGGCGGAACTGGAGCTTGGCGCACGGCACCTTGAGGATGGCACGGTGAACTATCTAGTCGCGGTTCCGGCCATGCACTGCGGCAACTGTATCCTCATCATAGAGCAAGGCCTGAATGGCATGGCAGGCGTGGTGAAGGCCCGCGCCAACCTTTCGCTGCGTCAGGTGTCAATCACCTTGCAGTCAGCAGAAGTGCCGTTGGCGCCCATCGCCTCCAAGCTGGATGAGTTAGGTTACAAACCACAGGCTATGGGCGATGCCGCGCGCCAGACGAAAGATGAAACCTTGCGTGGACTGTTACGCGCGGTTGCCGTGGCTGGCTTTGCAGCCGCTAATGTGATGCTTCTTTCCATTCCAGTTTGGACAGGTGCTGATGGTGCAACCGAAACGCTGTTTCACTACATCTCCGCGCTCATCGCCGTTCCCGCCGTGGCCTTTGCAGGTCGGCCATTCTTCATATCCGCGCTGGGAGCATTGAAACGCAGGCGCGTCAACATGGACGTGCCGATTTCGCTCGGTGTTCTCCTCGCCACAGGCATGTCGCTCTATGAAAGCTTCATTGGCGGCGGTCAGGCCTACTTTGATGCCGCGGTTTCGCTGCTGTTCTTTTTGCTCATTGGCCGTGTGTTGGATCACATGATGAGGAGCCGGGCCCGTCAGGCGGCCAGCCGATTGGCTCAACTCGCCTCCAAGGGCGGCATGGTCGTGTCTGAGAATGGCGAGATCCATTATCTGCCGCTTGATGGCATCCGCCCCGGCATGGTTCTGCGCGTGGCAGCGGGCGAGCGTTTCCCCGTGGATGGCACCATCATCGATGGCGCTTCGGATGTGGACCGCGCACTGGTCACCGGTGAAAGCGTGCCCGTGGCCATCGGCCCGGACATGGGCGTGGAAGCAGGCACGCTCAATCTCACAGGCCCTGTCGACTTGCGCGCCACCCGCGCCGCGCAAGATTCATTCCTCGCGGAAATAACCCAAATGATGGCTGCCGCCGAAAATGGCCGCAGCGCCTATATGCAGGTGTCAGACCGCATGGCCAAGGCCTATGCACCCATGGTGCATCTGCTGGCCTTCTCCACCCTGGCGGGCTGGCTCATCTACACCCATGGCGATTTCCACCGCGCCCTTACTGCAGCTGTCTCGGTTCTCATCATCACCTGCCCCTGCGCGCTCGGTCTTGCAGTGCCGGTGGCGCATGTGGTCAGTGCGGGTCGCCTCTTTGCAAACGGAATCCTGATGAAGGATGGGTCGGCCCTTGAACGCCTCGCCGCGATTACCCGCGCAGCCTTCGACAAGACTGGCACGCTGACCACGGGGGAGCCCTCTGTCAGTTCCACGACGATTCCACCAGGTGAAGAATCCTCTCTTGCCCGAGCGCTGGCCATGCGCAGTGTGCATCCCGCCGCCAAGGCGCTTGCTGCGGCCTTGCGCGGGCATGCCATTGCCCAGGTTAGCGATCTGCACGAAGTGCCGGGCTTTGGAGTTGAGGCCACGGCCCAGGGCCGCAAGCTGCGCTTGGGCCGTGCTTCCTGGGTAGCAGAACTCGCAGGTGAGAATTCGCCTGCGCCGCGACAAACCAACGTGGCCTTTGCGCTCCAAGGCGGCCCCATGCGTTTTGCCACTCTGTCGGAAAGTTTGCGCGAGGGCGCTGCCGAATTGGTGCAAAGCCTGCGTGCCGCCCGTATCGAAAGCCTCATCATGTCGGGCGATGGTGCACCCCAGGTGGAAGCCGTAGCGAGAGCCTGCGGCATAGCCGAGGCCCATGCTGGCCTGAAGCCCGGTAACAAGCTGGCTCTGCTGCAGGCAGCCGCGGCAAGAGGTGAGAAAGTGCTCATGGTGGGCGATGGCCTGAATGACGCTCCCGCCCTTGCCGCCGCTTATGTCTCCATCGCGCCGTCCTCGGCCTCAGACGTGGGCCGCATGGCAGCTGATTTCGTATTCACCCGCGATGATCTTTCAACGGTGGCTTTCGCCCATCAAGTGGCAGTGAAAACGGGGCGCATTGTCAAGGAAAACTTTGCCCTCGCCATTATCTACAACGTTTTCGCGGTGCCGCTGGCCATGTCCGGCCATCTCAACCCGCTCATCGCCGCGGTGGCTATGTCCTCCTCGTCGATCATTGTTGTTGCCAATTCCCTGCGCCTGCAACTATTGCAAAGTGAGGCGCCCAGCTTTCACGAGGCGCAAACCCCGCTCATCATGGCCCACGCAGCATGAACGGTCTTGTCTTCCTCATTCCGGTCGCACTTGGCCTCGGCGGCCTTGGCCTTGCCGCGTTCCTGTGGAGCCTCGCTTCCGGCCAGTATGACGATCTGGATGGTGCCGCCAACCGTATCCTGCACGACGACGATTGAATCCCGCCCCGCTTTCCATTTTGCCTTGATCCGCTAAGCTGTCCTCAAATCATTTGAGGATCGGCATGGGCAATAATCTTGGCGCAATGATCAGGCAAGGCCAGGGCGCAGAACCCGCAGATATGGTGCTCAAGGGCGGCAGCTTTTTTGATCTCGTCTCAGGCCGGGTCATCAAGTCAGACGTTGCCATCAGTGGCGACCGCATTGTTGCCACCTGCGGCACATTCAAAGGCAAGCGCGAGATCGATATTTCGGGCAAGACCGTTGTTCCGGGCTTCATCGACACCCATCTCCATGTCGAATCCTCGCTTGTTACGCCCTTCGAGTTTGACCGTTGCGTGCTGCGCCATGGCGTGACTACGGCGATCTGCGATCCGCATGAAATCGCCAATGTGCTGGGCTTACCTGGCATTCGTTATTTTCTTGATTGCGCCCAGGAAACAGTGATGGACTTACGCGTGCAGCTTTCCAGTTGTGTGCCGGCCACCCATCTTGAAACCTCTGGGGCTCGCCTCACCGCAGATGATCTGAAGCCCTTTATGGATCACCCCAAGGTGTTGGGCCTTGCCGAATTCATGAATTTCCCCGGCGTGTTGAGCCAGGACCCGGAATGCATGGCAATGCTGGAACTCTTCCGGGGCCGTCACATTGACGGCCACGCTCCGCTGCTGCGTGGAACTGCTCTCAATGGCTATCTCGCCGCGGGCATCCGCACCGACCATGAGACGACTACGGTCGAAGAGGCTCTGGAAAAGCTCTCCAAGGGCATGCATGTCTTGATCCGTGAAGGTTCGGTGTCCAAAGACCTGCACGCCCTCATTTCCATCATCACCGAGCGCAATTCGCCTTTTATCGCTCTCTGCACTGATGACAGGAACCCGCTCGACATTGCCGAGGAAGGTCATCTCGATTTCATGATCCGCACCGCCATCGCTCATGGCGCTGACGTGCTGGCGGCATACCGTGCCGCCTCCATTTCTGCCGCCCGAGCCTTTCGCCTGCATGATCGCGGTCTCGTGGCTCCCGGCTGGCGGGCTGATCTGGTGGTGCTTGATGACCTCAAGGCTTGCAAGGTGGCGCAGGTGATTTCTGGGGGGCGTCTCGTGGATGAGTCGCTTTTTGCCAAGCGTGGTACCGTGCAGGCAGTCGGTTTTGACAGCGTGAAATGCAAACCCGTTTCATCCACGCAGCTTGTCTCGCGCGGCGCTGGCAAGGATGTGCCGGTGATTGGCGTCACGCCCGGCAAGATCATCACAGCGCACCTCACGATGGACCTGCCCAGCACCAATGGCGTAATTGCAGCTGATCTGGCGCAGGATGCCATCAAGGTGGCGGTGATCGAGCGCCATGGCGTGAATGGCAATATCGCCACTGGATTTGTGCGTGGCTTCGGCCTCAAGTCCGGCGCCATCGGTTCCACGGTAGGGCATGACAGCCACAACATCTGCCTTATCGGTGTGAATGATGATGATATGGCGCTGGCCGCCAATCGCCTCCGTGAAATCGGCGGCGGTTTTGTTGTCGTACAAGGCGGCAAGGTGCTCGCCGAATTGCCGCTGCCCATCGCCGGGCTGATGAGCGACAAGACCTATGAAGATGTACGTGAAGCACTGTTGCCCCTGCGCGCCGCAGCCAAGGCACTGGGCACAACTCTGGCCGAGCCTTTCCTGCAAGTGGCCTTCCTCCCGCTGCCCGTCATCCCGCATCTGAAAATTAGTGACAAAGGCATGGTGGATGTGGACAAGTTTGCGCTGATCTGAGAGGTTACCGAAAGAGTGAAATATGCCCGCGTCCCGCCACCTCAGCCCTGAAGCCGCCATCAACAGTTTCTGTGATGCCGTTGCGGCTGCGCGCAAAGCAGATGAGGTATGGGCCGCGCTGCACAAGATTGCTGAGGCGGTTGTGCCTTGCCGCCTCTTTACGGTGATGACGGTCGACAATGCCAATGGCCTCGCACGCCGCGCCTATTCGAGCGACCCCCAAAACTATCCTGTCTCCGGCACCAAGCCTATCCACAAAGATCGCTGGTTTTCCGTTGTCCATGATGAGAAGCGCACTTTCGTCGCCAACACCATCGTCGACATTGCCACCGTGTTTCCAGACTTTGAATTGATCAAGTCGCTCAGCTGCGGCGCCGTCATTAACTTACCGGTGGTGCTGCAAGGCGAATTGAAGGCCACCATCAATCTCCTCGATGCCGAACAGGCCTATACGCCAGACCGCGTGGCGCTGGCCGAGTCCCGCCTGCGACTGCCCGCCATGTTGGCGGTGCTGGCCGCCAGTCAGGCCGCTTGATGAGCATCAGCGGCAATCCATTGATGGAAGATCTCGATCCCGGGCGTCAAAGCCAGTTTTCGCAGCAAACGAATACCGAAAAGGCATTTGGCATCGCAAAGCGCCTTTCCGCTTTCCTGCTTACCTTGCTGATCACCTTTCTTGGCCTCACCGCTGTCACCTTTTTCATTGGCCGTTTCATTCCGGTCGATCCCGTCATTGCCATTGTGGGTGATCACGCCAGCCCTGAAGTCTATGAAAAGACTCGCCTCGCCATTGGCCTCGACAAGCCTGTTCCGCTGCAATACCTGATTTATCTCAAGAAGGTAGTGAGTGGTGATCTCGGCACGTCAGTGATGACGTCAAGGCCAGTGCTTGATGATCTCTTCACTTATTTTCCTGCCACTTTCGAGCTCTCAACCTTGGCCACCATCCTCGGCGTCCTGATCGGAGTTCCCGTCGGCGTTTGGGCCGGAGCTTCAAAGGGCCGCTGGCCGGATCATCTGGTGCGCATCATCGGCCTCTTCGGCTATTCCACGCCCGTGTTCTGGATGGGATTGGTGGCGCTCTTTGTCTTTTACGGCAAGCTCGGCTGGGTTGGTGGCACCGGCCGCCTTGATGTGGGGTTTGATGATATCGTAACGACAAAGACTGGCGTGCTGCTGATCGACAGTGCCATGCAAGGCGAATGGGAGATTTTCCGTAATGCGCTCAGCCATCTCATCCTGCCCGGCTTGATCCTGGCCTATTTCTCGCTGGCATATATTGCCCGCATGACGCGAAGTTTTATGATCGACCAGCTCTCGCAGGAATATGTCACCGCCGCCCTGGTGAAGGGGCGCTCTTATTGGGGCGCGGTGTGGCATCACGCCTTCCCCAACATTATGGTGCCACTCATCACCGTGATCGGCCTGTCCTATGCCTCATTGCTCGAAGGTGCCGTGCTCACCGAAACGGTTTTCGCCTGGCCGGGCCTGGGCCGCTATATCACGCAGTCTCTGTTCAACGCCGACATGAACGCGGTGCTCGGCGGCACGTTGGTGGTGGGTGCCGTGTTCATCGGCATCAACGCCTTCTGCGATTTTCTCTACAAGGTTTTTGACCCAAGGCTCAGAAACGCATGAGCGCGCCAGCCGAAAACCTGGGCCTGCGCCATTGGCTGGAAAGCGATGCCCCTGCCTCGCGCCGCCAAGCAGTGATGGGCAATCTCTGGCGTGGCTTGCTTGCCATTCTCACCAACCCGGCAGCCCTTGTTGGCCTCATCATCATTGGTTTTTTGATTTTTGTGGCCATGGCAGCGCCCCTGCTGGCATTCGGTCATTCGCCCTATGATCAAGATCTCGCCCATCGGCTTGCACCACCCGATGCCGTACATTGGTTTGGCACTGATGAATTGGGACGCGATATCTATGGCCGTGTCATCTATGGCGCGCGCGTCACTCTCACCATCGTAGTGCTCGTGTCTGTGGTCGTGGCCCCCATCGGCCTGGCAGTGGGCACATTCGCGGGCTTCCTCGGCGGCGCGGTGGATGTGGTGTTGATGCGCATCACCGATATCTTCCTCGCCTTCCCGCGCCTTGTTTTAGCGCTGGCCTTTGCCGCGGCACTCGGGCCTGGAATTGAAAATGCGGTGATCGCCATTTCCCTCACCGCTTGGCCGCCCTATGCCCGCATCGCCCGGGCTGAAACCGCCACCATCGCCAAGAGTGACTTTATTTCTGCAGTGAGGTTGCAGGGCGCATCGACCCCGCGCATCTTGCTGAAGCACATCGTGCCGCTGTGCCTCTCCTCCGTCATTGTGCGACTCACGCTGGATATGGCTGGCATCATTCTCACCGCCGCGGGCCTGGGCTTCCTTGGCCTCGGCGCGCAACCGCCCACGGCTGAATGGGGTGCGATGGTCTCGGCAGGGCGTGAAGTGATCCTCGATCAGTGGTGGGTGGCCACAGTTCCGGGTATTGCCATCTTTATCGTCAGCCTCGGCTTCAATCTGTTGGGCGATGGGTTGCGCGATGTGTTTGACCCCAAGGCCTCATCATGAGCGCGTTGTTGGAAGTTGAAAAGCTGAACGTCATTTTCCCAGGCCGTGGCGGCGAAACCCGCGCTGTGCGCGATGTGTCTTTCACCTTGGGCCGTGAGCGACTTGGTATTGTAGGTGAAAGTGGTTCTGGCAAATCCACTACGGGCCGCGCCATCCTCGGCCTCTTGCCGCACAGCACACGTATCACGGCTGACAAGCTGATGCTTGCGGGCCAAGACTTGCGCCATCTTTCAGAGCCCGAATGGCGCAAATTACGTGGGCGCCGCATCAGCATGGTGATGCAGGACCCAAAGTATTCGCTCAACCCGGTCAAGAGCGTGGGTTGGCAGATTGAAGAACCCCTACGCCTACACCTTCGCATCACCAGTGCAGAGGCGAAAAAGCGTGCGCTCACCATGCTCGAAGCCGTGCAAATCCGCGATCCTGAACTGGTTTACCAGCTTTATCCGCATCAACTCTCCGGCGGCATGGGCCAGCGCGTGATGATCGCGATGATGCTGATCACTGAGCCTGACCTGCTCATCGCTGATGAGCCCACTTCCGCGCTGGATGTCACCGTGCAGAACGAAGTGCTGCGAATCCTAGATCGTCTGGTGCGTGAGCGTGGCATGGGCCTCATTTTCATCAGCCACAATCTCACCATCGTGTCATCCTTTTGTGACCGTGTGCTGGTCATGTATGGCGGCAAGGTAATGGAGGAATGCCTCGCCAGCGAATTGACCAAAGCCAAACACCCCTACACCCGCGCGCTGATCGCTTCCGTGCCGCTGCTCAACCAACCCCGCGCCAAACTGGCCACCGTGACAAGAGACCCCGCATGGCTAGCATGATCACGGTTGAAGACCTGCGCGTCACTTTTACCTCGGCAGGACGCCCCTTTCGCGCCGTTGATGGTGTTAGCTTTGCGGTAGAGAAAGGCGAAACCTTCGGCATCGTCGGTGAAAGCGGTTCCGGCAAGTCCACCATCCTCAAGGCCATAGCGGGTTTGATCCCCTTCGAGGCCGGCAAGCTCGAACTCGCCGGCGAGCGCGTCACCGAGGCCCGCAGCCGCCCCCAACGCCGCCTGCTGCAATATGTATTCCAAGACCCTTACGGCTCGCTACACCCGCGCCAGACGGTGGATGACGCCCTGCGCGAGCCGCTTCTCGTACAGGGCCTTCCCAGGGCGGATGAAACCATTGCAGCCGCCCTGTCGGATGTCGGACTGGAGCTGAAACACCGCTTCCGCTATCCGCACCAGCTCTCCGGTGGCCAGCGCCAGCGTGTAGCCATTGCCCGCGCGCTGATCCTCGAGCCGCCCATTCTCCTGCTGGATGAGCCCACCTCAGCGCTGGATGTTTCGGTCCAGGCTGAAATCCTCAACCTGTTGGCCGCCTTGCGCAAGGCGCGCGGTACCACCTCCATCCTCGTCAGCCACGATCTCGCCGTCGTCGCCCATCTCTGTGAACACGTCGCGGTGATGCGCGGCGGCAAGCTGGTGGAAATCCTCTCCACCCCCGCCCTGCGTGAGGGCCGGGTTCAGCGCCCCTACACCCGTCAGCTTGTGGCTGCGAGTGAGGGCTATGCGCAACAATCATAGGTTGGCCGCTTGTCAGTTTTTTGAAAAAGGTGTGTGATCGCCTTCGCCCCGACAGAGAGAACCACAAAAAACGGAGTTGCAACTACCATGATCAAACATCTCAAATACGCCTTGCTGGCAGGTGCGCTTGTCGCCTTTGCCCCGCAGTCTTTCGCCGAAACGCCGAAAGACACCCTCGTCATCGCCAAACAGATTGACGACATGATTTCGCTCGACCCTGCCGAAGCCTATGAGCTTTCCGGCATCGAGGTACTCGCCAACACCTATGACCGCATCATGCGCTTTGAACCCACCGACATCACCAAGTTGGTGGGCGGCGCCAGTGAAAGTGTGGCAGTCAGCGATGACGGCAAGACCTTCACCTTCAAGATGCGTTCCGGCATGAAATTCGCGTCCGGCAATCCAGTCACCGCGCAAGACGCCGCCTTCTCGTTGCAGCGTGTGATCAAGCTGGAAAAAACCCCGGTTTTCCTGCTCTCACAATTGGGTTGGACGAAAGACAATGTCGACAAGCTGGTGACAGCGCCGGATGATTCCACGCTGAAAGTTACCATCACCGAGGATTTCGCACCCTCGCTGGTTTACGCGTTGCTCTCATCGGTCGTTGGCTCAGTGGTCGATTCCAAGGTGGCCAAGGAACACGAGAAGGATGGAGATTTCGGCTACGCTTGGCTCAAGACCAATTCCGCCGGTGGCGGTGCCTATGTCGTCAAGTCCTGGAAGCCCAATGAAAGCGTGACGCTGGAGTCTAACCCCAACTATCGCGGTGGCGAAGCCAAGTTGAAGCGCGTGGTTCTTCGCCACATTCCTGAGCCTGCAGCCCAGCGTCTGGCCCTCGAAAAGGGTGACGTGGACATCGCCCGAAACCTGACTCCAGATCAGGCCAACGGTCTGGCTGGAAACAAGGATGTGGCGATCACCTCGGTGCCTCAGGCGCTGCTCTATTATGTAGCCATGAATTTGAAGACCAAGGAATTCCAGGATCCCAAGGTCCGTCAAGCTGTGCGTTATTTAATCGACTACAAGGGCATGGCCGACACGTTCTTGAAGGGCAAGATGCAGGTGCATCAATCCCTTTGGGCTTCAGGTTTCTGGGCGTCCTATGACGAGAACCCCTATAGCTTCGACCCAGACAAAGCCAAGGCCCTGCTGAAGGAGGCGGGCTATCCCGATGGCTTCTCGGTGGATATGGATGCGCCAAATTCCGACCCCTTCACCAACATCGCGCAAAATGTGCAATCGACATTGGCCAAGGGTGGCATCAAGGTGAATCTGATCCCCGAGGACACCAAGGCGCTGCTCACCAAATACCGTGCCCGTCAGCATCAGATGCTGATGATCTATTGGGGACCGGACTATATGGACCCACACACCAATGCCGATGGTTTCGCCCATAACACTGATAATTCAGACGGTGCAAAGGGCCATCCCTTAGCCTGGCGCAACGCTTGGCCGGCCGAAGAGGAAACCAAAATGACGGATGCCGCCGTCAAGGAACGTGACACCGACAAGCGCAAGCAGGACTATATCGATCTGCAAAAGAAGGTCTTGGAGACGGGTCCTTACGCCATCATGTTCCAGTCCGCCGACGAGTTGGCTGAGCGTTCCAACGTGAAAGGCTTCGTAATGGGCCCATCTTCTGATGTGGTCTATTACAACCTCACCACTAAGTAGGCGGTACAATGCAAGATCAGAAGGCCCGCATTTCCTGCGGGCCTTTTTTTGTTTCGAATTCCAAATAATTAGGGTCTTGTTGTTTGAGCATCAGTGACGATGCCTCATCTGCCGACATGTCACATGAACTCGGGACCGACCGAAACGTACCAGAGCTTTCATTCCTTCAGGCCGCGCAAAGTCCATATTTAACTAACGCTTGTCAGTGGTCGATGCCGTGCCAATGTTGAGTAAGATTGTTCCACAGCCCGGTTTAACGTCATCGGTCCGTATTGTTTCGCATATTGCCTCTCGTCGCGCTAGCGAGGTTCACATATCCTTGGCAGCTCACGTGGTCCGCTCGGCGCTACATCTCCAGATCGCGAAGCGTCAGGTCTCCGAAACCGATATGCTGTAGCTATATCTGCCAGCATTCTGGGCCTAAGCCGATATGCATCCCAATCTCTCATGATCCCTCGAACCAGGAGCCATCACGCCTTGGCCTTCGTCGACACATGGATCAGGAATTGGAAGTGAAGCCAACGCCACTAAACTGAGGCCTTGGCTTCAAATTATGTCACTTGGTTACTTCAAGGAGTGTCCACATGCCGTCCATGTAGTGATTTGGAATATTGCAGAACAGAGCATACATTCCGGGCTTAAGATTGATCGTTAAAGCACCACTGGCGCCGCCATTGAGCTCTGAGACTTCACCCAGATGCGATCCATGTTCTTCATCCACACGACTTTCGTTGTTGAGGTAGGGAAGCGTCTCATCCGCGTTGTTGATTGGAGAAACAATCAGCTCATGAACGGTTTCCTTGGAACTGTTTGTCACGGCAAAGGTCACCTTGCCCGCCTTGACGGTCTTCTTGTCAATGTCGATGCCCATGATTGCAGTCTTCATATCTCCGTGCATGCCAATGCCCAATCCCATGCCCTTGCTCATATCCATGGTGCCGCCCTTGTCCCAAAGCTTCACCTTGATCGTTGTCCCAGCAAAGCTTGGAGTCGCCAAAACGACCGCAAGCAGGGGCAGGCAGAACAATTTGTACATCTTCATCGCATTCTCCTAAATTGATTCAATCGGGGCTTGCCAATGCTACCCTTTCAACCATTAAACGCACGCTC
>JANPHF010000105.1:0-2064 GCA_031424315.1 Aestuariivirga sp. | reverse complement strand
GCAAAGTCTGCGAACACAAAATCCATCCGCAACCCCAGCATTTGAATGCCGATGGCAGCATGTCTTGGGAAGAGGTGGAATGCCTTGGATCTTGCGTGAACGCGCCGATGGTTCAGGTCTTCAAGGACACTTACGAAGATTTGACACCCGCCAAGCTGGAGGAGTTGATTGACCTCTGGCAGGCTGGAAAGCATGTCAAACCCGGCCCGCAGATTGACCGGCAGTATTCCATGGCTGAGGGTGGCGCTTCAACGCTCACAGACAAGTCGCTCTACAAAGGCCAACGCAGTTTCAAGCGTGTCGAAGCCCCGCCACCACCACCGCCTGCGGCACCAGTCGCTCCTGTCGTTGCCGCCGCCGTTGCGCCCGTGCCAGCCACCAAAGACCCAATTCCGTCTGCTTCTGCTACCAAACCGGCAGCGGAAGATATCCGCCCTGTCTCGCTCGTCTCCAAACAAGTGGAAGCGCAGATAAAATTCGTCAACGCCAAGGAAGCGGCCTCCACAGCGCCGGGTGTTGTGATGACGGAAAAGGCCCAGGCTGAAACCGGAATTGTGCGCGTGACAAAAGATGAGGTGGTCAAATCAACCACCAAGATCAAAGCAAAATCCAAGCCCGCCGCGACCCGCATCATCGATCCGCCAAAGCCTGCCATAAAATCTGCTGCCCGTGCCATAGATGGTCGTCCGGAATTGTTGAAAAAGCCACATGGCAAGGCTGATGATTTGAAGCTGATCTGGGGTGTCGGTCCGGCACTCGAAAAGCTGCTGAACAAAATCGGCATCTGGCACTTCGATCAGATCGCCAATTGGTCGGCCAAGGAACTATCGTGGATTGACGATAAACTCGAAGGCTTCAAAGGCCGCGCCAAGCGTGACGAATGGGTGAAGCAATCGAAAAAGCTGGCCAAGGGCTGGCGTCCCGAAAACGCCGTCGGCGACAAGCCGGGGAAGAAGTAAGCCATGCTCGCTGACAAAGACCGCATTTTCACCAACCTCTACGGCCTGCATGACTGGGGCCTTGAAGGTGCCAAGCAACGCGGCGCGTGGCTGGATACCAAGTCCTTCATCGACAAGGGCAGGGACTGGATTGTCAATGAAGTGAAGGCCTCTGGCCTGCGCGGACGTGGCGGCGCTGGCTTCCCGACGGGCCTCAAATGGTCCTTCATGCCGAAGGTGGTGGGCGAGCGCCCGCATTACCTCGTGGTCAACGCCGATGAATCCGAACCCGGCACCTGCAAGGACCGCGAAATCATGCGGCACGACCCGCATTTGCTGGTTGAAGGCTGCCTGCTCGCCGGCATGGCCATGGCTTGCAACGTCGGATACATTTACGTGCGCGGTGAATACATCCGCGAACGCGAACACCTGCAAGCTGCCATCGACCAAGCCTACGAAGCGCGCCTCATCGGCAAGAACAACATTCACGGCTGGGACTTTGACCTTTACGTGCACCACGGCGCAGGCGCTTACATTTGCGGTGAAGAAACCGCGATGTTGGAGTCACTGGAAGGCAAAAAGGGCCAGCCGCGTATGAAGCCGCCATTCCCCGCCAACGTGGGCCTCTATGGCGCGCCGACAACGGTGAACAATGTGGAATCAATTGCTGTGGCCGGGACAATTCTTCGGCGTGGTGCGACGTGGTTCAATTCCATTGGCAACCCCAACAATGTGGGCACCAAGCTGTTCTGCATTTCGGGCCACGTGAACAAGCCCTGCAACGTCGAAGAAGCCATGGGCATTCCCTTCCGGGAATTGATCGACAAGCATTGCGGGGGAATGCGCGGCGGCTGGGACAATCTGCTGGCTGTGATACCCGGCGGCTCATCCGTGCGCATGGTGCCTGCCGAACTCATTATTGATACGCCAATGGAATTTGACTCGCTGTCAAAACTGAAGTCGGGCCTTGGCACCGCAGCCGTCATCGTCATGGACAAATCCACCGACCTCATTCGCACCATCGCCCGCCTCGCTTACTTCTATAAGCACGAGTCCTGCGGCCAGTGCACACCCTGCCGTGAGGGAACAGGCTGGATGTGGCGTGTTCTCACGCGCATGGCTGATG
>JANPHF010000104.1:0-8981 GCA_031424315.1 Aestuariivirga sp. | reverse complement strand
CTTGCCAGTGAATTTTGCGACTTTCATTGCCTCAGAAACACGGCCGTGTATGGCCACATCCAGGACCTTGGCAGCGGGCGAAAGCCCGGCGCCTTCGGCCTGCACAAAAACAACAGTTTCAGCACGCGCCGGAAGCTTCGGCGCAAAATCAATTTTCATGGCGACTCCATAGGTTTCCCACAGCCTATAGGGGCCGCAACGAAGCTTCAACCATCGCGACTGAATTATCGAGTTAAGGCTTTGCTAACCGACGGACTTTGGCTAAACAGATGTAACGATTTGTAACGTCGGTTCCAGCGGTGCTGATCACGCGTAAAAGTGACGGCAATGTTGGTGAGGGGAAGGGTTTTTGGACCAAGCGGGTCGCCAGCGTCGGGGCTTGGGGAGCGGAAGCTTATGCTTCCGTTACAGCCTTGCGGCTGCAGCGGCCTTGTTGGCTTTGATTGCGGTAGCTCCGACGGCTTCCGCCATCGAAAACAAACCTTTCATTCCGCCGGTTACTGACCCCCTGCCCAAAGGCACGCGCGTCAATGTGGATGCAGATCGCATTAGCTATGACCCACGGTCGAGCCAGGCCTTAGCGACAGGCACGGTTCACATCACCTATGGCCCTTATGTGCTCAATGCCACTCGTGTGAGCTATAACAGCAAGACGGGCGCATTTGATGCCGATGGCTCGGTGATGATGACTGAACCCAATGGCAATGTGCTCTACGCCCAGTCGCTTGATCTCAAGAACAAGTTCCGTAACGGTTTTGCGCGCAAGGTGAAGGCGCTGCTCAACAACAACGTCACCATTACGGCTGATTTTGTGAAACGCTCGGATGGCGCCATCACGGTTTTTGAAAAGGCCACCTACACTGCTTGCCACGATTGCAAGACACGCAGTGGCCACCCCTTGTGGGAAATCGACACAGACGAAACCACGCATGATTCCGTGACCCATAATCTTTATCATGTGCACCCGCGTATGAAGATCAATGGCGTGACGGTGGCGAGCTTGCCCTATTGGGCCATGCCCGACCCATCTGTCACGCGCCGCACGGGCTGGCTGTCGCCAGATATCAAGGTGGGCAGCGACTATGGCGTTGGGCTGGTGACACCATATTTCTGGGCCATCACCCCTTCCACCGACCTTACCTTCCGCCCGGTGTGGACGACTTATCAGGGCCCGATTGCCGATTTGGAGTGGCGGCAGGCTACTGAAAACGGCGGCTATAACATCCGTGGTTATGGCGTTCACCAATTCCATGATCTGCCCTATCCTGAGAACGGCGCGTGGCGCGGGGCGGTTGACACACATGGCCACTTCAATGCCGGCCAGGATTGGACTTACGGCTGGGACGCCACGGCAGAGACTGACCGCACATTCCTGAATTCCTATGGTTATGATGGGCGCAAGTATGCGGTGAATGACGCCTATACCACCGGGTTGTGGGATCAAACCTATGTCGATGCGCGGGTGATGAACTTTGGCTCGCTCACCACT
The DNA here is from genome assembly GCA_031424315.1 of Aestuariivirga sp. Taxonomy (GTDB): domain Bacteria; phylum Pseudomonadota; class Alphaproteobacteria; order Rhizobiales; family Aestuariivirgaceae; genus Aestuariivirga. The sequence continues at coordinate 7,492 of JANPHF010000104.1, read as the reverse complement.
GACATCAATCCTGACACCTTGCCCTATGCCATGCCTTATGTGTCGGGCGACACGATCTGGCGCGATTCTCCGATTGGTGGTCAATTCGATTTCAGTTGGAACGCCTATTCGCTGCGCCGTGTGGCACCCAACACGCCCTTTGCGACAGTCAACCAAGGCACAGACCAGACACGCGGCACCACGCAGATGAACTGGCACAAGCAGTTCTACAGTGATGCAGGAACTGTAGTCACGCCATTCACCAATCTGCGCGCCGATATGCTGGTTGCCACCAATGTGCCTGACCCAACGGCACCCGGCGGCTACACATCAACCACCACGACCACGCGTGTGTTGCCGGAAGTGGGGCTTGATGCGCGCTATCCCTTCATCGCCAACCTGCCCTTTGGGCAAAGCATTATTTCACCCGTGTTCCAAATCGTGTCCTCGGCCAATGAGGGCGACAGGTCGGCCTTTGGCAATGAAGATGCAATTACGTTGAACTACGATCACACCAGTCTGTTTCTGGCAGACCGGTTCACGGGCCTGGACCGCTATGAAGGCGGCACGCATGCTGATGTAGGTGTGACTTACTCACTCATTGGCAACAATGGCGGCTTCATCCGCGCCAGTGCGGGCCAGTCCATTCACATTGCAGGGCAGAACAGCTTCGTGGACGGTTCGGGATTGGCCGACAACGAATCTGACCTTGTGGCAGCCATTGTGGTGCGGCCGTGGGATGAACTCAGCCTGTCCTATGAAACCCGCGTGAAAGATGATTTCTCTGCAATCAACTGGCAGGAAGCTGTAGCCAGCCTTAATTTCGACGGGTTTGCCACTAATTTCAGCTATCTCGATTTTGCTGCAGAACCGGCTTACGGCCAGCCAACACGGCAACATTGGGTTTCAAGTGACGCCAAGATCGCGCTGGCCGGTGGCTGGAGTGTGTTTGGCGGGCTGACCTACGATTTCATGAATGATGTGATGACCCAAAAAACCTTCGGCTTTGAATTTGACTGCCAGTGCATGAACTTGCGCCTGGCCTACACCGGCACTGTGGATTCCATCACCAAGGCGAAATCTGACCAGGTGATGCTCTCCGTTGAATTCGCAACGCTGGGCAAGACCGGCGCGGCCATTGGCTTCTAACGGGCGCGGCTGAAATGACCTTCCTCCGCACAATGATTTGGGCCGCCACCCTGCTGTTTGCGCTGGCGACGGGGGCTTTTGCCCAGGAAGCGGTGATTGTCACAGTCAATGACCACCCCATCACGGGATTTGACGTTGAGCAGCGCATCAAGCTGATGGAATTCCTTGGTGAACGCAATCCGGCCAAGCTGGGCCGCAAAGCGGTGGCCAACCAGATCATCAATGATTTCATCAAAATTGATGAAGCAAAACACCAAAAATTCGAACCCACGGAAAAAGACATTGATGAGCGCATGAAATCCATGGCGCAAAGCATGAAAACGGATGATGCCGGCCTGAAATCAAAGCTGGCTAGCGCCGGGCTCACAATGACAGCCTTGCGCCAATACGCCGAGGCCCAAATGGCTTTCGGCCGCCTGTTGCAGGCCAAATATCGTGAGAAGGTGACTGTCGATCCAGCCGATGTGGACAAGAAATTCGCCGCAGTGAAAGCTGACATCAATTCGAAGGTAGCCAAGATCGAGTCTGACCCCCGCCGCCAGCCGGTTAAGGTTCTGCAGTTGCAGGAGGTGAATTTCCCGGCTGACAGCCCAGATCCACAGTTGTTGCAATCGCGTGCCGTTGAGGCCAATCAGGTGGCGCAGAAAATTTCCAGCTGCAGCAACATCAAGGGCGCGACGTCCGGCGTTTTCAACGTGCAAATTGGCCGCAAGATCGAAGCCGATTCCCGCAAGATTCCACCGCCGCTGGCAGAGCAAATCAACAGCAAGGGCCTCGGCCACGCCGTTGGCCCCATGCGCTATCCAAAGGGCATTCAACTTCTGGTCTATTGCGGCAGCCGGATGATCACTCCACCGCCATTGAAGGTGACCATGCCCACGCGCGAGCAAATCCAAACCATGGCGCTCAATGAGAAATATGCGGCGGTCGAAGACAAGTATGTCGCCATCCTGCGCAAGACGGCCGTCATCGAATACAAAGATCCGAGCTACGCACAATGAGGCGGGCGCCTCTCGTCCTAACCCACGGAGAGCCAGCCGGCATTGCTCCGGAAATTACGGCCAGGGCTTGGGCAAACTTCAACACGCAGAAGGATTTCTGCTTCTTCCTTCTGGGTGACGCGGGAGACTTTGCCGCACGCGCAGCGGCAGCAGGCCTCTCGATTCCGTTGCGGCAAATCTCCCGGCCGGATGATGCCGTGGAAGCTTTTGCCGGAGGTTTGCCCGTGCTTCACCGCGCCATGGCAAAACCTTCGCGCGCCGCCTGGATCGACACGCGCAATTCGCCTTTCGTGATTGATGTGATCACGGAGGCGACCGAGCTTTGTCTTGCGGGCCTTGCCAGCGGCATGGTGACAAATCCCATCCACAAGGATGCGCTCTACAGTGTGGGCTTCAAACACGAGGGGCACACAGATTTCCTCTCCTCTTTGTGCAAGGCGCGGGGCCACGAAGCGCATGAGGTGATGATGCTGGTGGCGCCTGGCTTGCGGGCTGTGCCGCTCACCATCCATATCGCGCTCAAAGCTGTGCCTGCCGCCATCACGGCAGATGCCATCATTCTCCAGGCGCAGGTGATGCAGCAGGCGCTGCAGCGAAACTTTGGTATCACGCAGCCTCGCCTTTGGATTACTGGGCTCAATCCCCATGCGGGCGAGAATGGCGCGATGGGGACTGAAGAGCATGAAATCATCGCGCCAGCAGTGGAGGCATTGCGGCGCGGCGGGGTGGATATTGTGGGGCCCGTCTCGGCCGACACGGCCTTTAATTCCGAGGCGCGCGCGCAGTATGACGCTATCCTGTGCATGTATCACGACCAGGCCCTGATCCCTGTGAAGACACTGGATTTTCACGGCGGCGTGAATGTCACCCTAGGCTTGCCTTTCATCCGCACGTCGCCCGATCATGGCACCGCGCTCAATCTTGCCGGCAAGGGACTGGCGCGGCCGGATAGCCTGATTGCCGCTTTGAAATTGGCTGCTGAAATGGTCTCGCGGGGATGAGCCTCGCTGAGGACGGGCTGCCGCCCCTGCGTGATGTGATCGCAGCTCACGGGCTTTCAGCCCAGAAGGCGCTGGGGCAGAATTTTCTGTTTGATCTCAATCTCACGCGGCGCATTGCGCGCGCCGCACTGCCGCTCAAGGGCTTCACCATTGTTGAAATCGGCCCGGGCCCCGGCGGCCTTACCCGTGCGCTTCTGGCGGAAGGGGCTGAACGTGTAATCGCGGTGGAGCGTGATCCGCGCGCCCTGCCCGCCCTGGCCGAGATTGCCGCGCATTATCCGGGGCGGCTGGAGGTCATTGAGGCCGATGCCACGAGGATCGATTTTGCAACGCGCATCAATGGCCCCGCCAAGATCGTGGCCAACCTGCCCTACAATGTGGCGACACTTCTGCTGATCGGCTGGCTTTCCACCGAGAAGTGGCCGCCGTGGTTTTCATCCCTCACGCTGATGTTCCAGAAGGAAGTCGCTGAGCGAATCGTGGCGCCAGCAGGTGGCGAGGCCTACGGGCGGCTGTCAGTCATCAGTCAGTGGCGTTGCGATGCCAAGAAGCTCTTCGATGTGAACCGCAGCGCTTTCACGCCGCCGCCGAAAGTGACTTCAAGCATTGTGCAGCTTGTGCCGCGAGCCGTGTGTGAGCCCGTGTGCGAATTGACAAAGTTGGAGCGCGTTACGGCCGCAGGATTCGGCCAGCGGCGCAAGATGCTGCGGCAGAGTTTGAAGAGCGTGTTTGAGAAGCCGGAAGAAGTGCTGCTGCGCTTGGAGCTTGAACCCACGGCGCGGGCGGAAGAACTGAAGGTTTCTGATTTCGCGCGGCTGGCGCTGGAGCTCTAGAGTTTTGCTGTCATCGCACGCACGAAGGCGGTTAAGCCAACCTGCCTGCGGCGCTTCAGGCGTTCTGCCTTCAGGATTGAGACCAGATCGGTGAAAGATGATTCAACATCGCTGTTGATAATCACATAGTCATATTCCGGCCAATGGCTGATTTCGCGCGGGGCTTCGGCCATTCGCTTGGCCACCACGGAAGCCGTGTCTTGCTTGCGGTTGATCAATCGGTCACGCAATGTTTCGGCATCGGGCGGCAGGATGAAGACGCGCACCAGATCATCTTCCAAGGCTTGGGCCAGTTGCTGCGTGCCTTGCCAGTCAATGTCGAAAAGCACGTCGCGGCCTTCACTCAGCGCCTTTTCGACAGGGGCACGCGGCGTGCCATACATGTTGCCGAAAACACTGGCCCATTCGAGCAGCTCATTGCCTGCAATCATCTTCTCGAACTGGGGCTTTGAGATGAAGTGATAGTCGCGGCCATCCACTTCGCCCGGGCGAGCCGCGCGGGTAGTGACGGAGACTGACATGGTGATCAGATCGTCGGTGGCAAGCAGCATGTGAGCCAGCGTGGTCTTGCCAGCGCCTGAGGGCGATGACAGTACAAACAACAGGCCACGGCGGGCCACATAAGCGGCGGATGCTCGCATCCGCTCGCCCGTACGCTCTTGATTCTTTAATGGTCGCATCTTTTCGCTCATAAGTGAGTCCACTTATTCGCTCGATGCTCAGTTGTTCTGGCGGTTTTCCTATTCAATGTTTTGAACCTGTTCGCGCATTTGGTCGATCACCGTCTTGAGGTCGAGGCCAATGGCGGTCAAGCTGGAATCATTGGCCTTTGAACATAGGGTATTGGCCTCGCGGTTAAACTCCTGCGCCAAAAAGTCAAATTTCCGGCCCACAGGTTCGGCGGATTTCAACAGGGCGCGGGCGGCGGCGATGTGGACAGACAACCTGTCCAACTCCTCTTTCACATCTGCCTTGGTGGCAAGCAGCACGGCCTCTTGATAGAGCCGCTGCTCATCGAAGGCGGCCGCACCCGCAAGCTCGGCGACCTGGGCCTTAAGCCTTGCCTTTATCGCCTCGGGCTGGCGCGCGGGGTTGGTGAGGGCGGCGGCATGAAGCTTTTCGATCTCGGCAAGTTGTCCGGCCAACAGCATCGCGAGTTGCGCGCCTTCGCTGTGGCGCGCCGTGGCAAGTGAGGCGATGGCCTTTTGCAAGCTGGCCATGAGCGCTGCATCCAATTCGGCTTGGGCGGCTTCATCGCGCTCTTCGCCCAACACTTCGATCACGCCCTTGAGGCCCAAGAGGCCGTCGACGCTGGGGGCAGCCACCGACAATCTTGCCTTCAGCTCTTCTGCCAGTTTGAGATAAGTGTCCAACACCTCGCGGTTGATAACGATGCGCTCGGCGCTGCCATGCGACTGGGTAGCGAGATTCACTTGCAGGTTGCCGCGCTTGAAGGCGGCGGCGAGCGCTTGGCGCACTGGAAGTTCCAAATGCTCGAAACCCATGGGCAGACGCAGACGGACATCCATGGCTTTGCCATTCACGCTCTTGATTTCCCACGTCCAGGCTACGGCGCCGTTGTCAGCGTTGTGGCGGGAAAAGCCAGTCATTGAAGATAGGGGCATGTCAGGGCTTCGGCTTTTTCAGGGTGGGAATGGGCACCGGCTTTCCATTCACGATAACTGTGCTGCCGGGCTTGGGCTCCACCTTTGGCATAGCGGGCGCAGATGTTGCAGAAGCTGGCGCAGGTGCTGTTGCCGCCGCTACAGGAGCAGCGGCGGCATTAGTGGCCGGTTGCTGGGCGGGCTCGCCCGCAGCGGTATCAGGCGTGGCGGCATCGGCACCATCGTTCAAGGCGCGCCACTTTTTCACATTGGCATTGTGCTCATCCAAGGTGGCAGCAAAGGCGTGGCCACCAGATCCGTTGGCTACGAAATAAAGCACATTCGATTGCGCGGGCTGCAAAACCGCTTCAATCGCGGCCTTGCCGGGGTTGGCGATGGGGCCGGGCGGCAGGCCATCAATCTTGTAGGTGTTATAGGGCGTTTCCTGATCCAACTCATCGCGGGTAATCGGGTGATCCAGTTTGCCTTTGCCGCCGACGAGGCCATAAATGATGGTGGGATCAGACTGCAGGCGCATCTTTTGCTTCAGACGGTTGAGGAAGACGGCTGCCACCATGGGGCGCTCATCGGGAACGCCGGTTTCCTTCTCCACGATGGAAGCCAGTGTCACCAATTGTTCCTTGGTCTGGATCGGGCTTGCCGCATCGTGGCGCGGCCACTCCTGATCCAGCAGCTTGGTTTGTGCCGCAGCCATCTCGGCCAGCAATTTGTCACGCGGATAGCCACGCGTGACAATATAAGTCTCGGGCAGCAGTGTGCCTTCGGCGGGCACTTGCGTCACTGTGCCATCAAGCTCTTCCTGCTCGTTCAAACGGTTCACCACCATCTGCGAAGTCCAGCCTTCGGGGATTGTCACTTTGTATTGCAGGAAGGCGCCGCGCGTCATCATGGCCATCACATCTTCCATGGTCGCATTGGCGGGGAATTCGTATTCGCCAGGCTTCACGCGGGCGTGGCGGAAGGTCTCGTTCAGGCCGGCCAATGCTGAAAACAAGCGCGCATCGGAAATCACGCCCTGATCTTGTAGAGCCGTTGCAATTTGGGTGCGGTCGGCCTGTTTGGGAAGCAGCACAACCTTCTTGGCATCCAATGGCCCAGGCGCTGTAAATTGGAGCCAGCCCCAGCCAACGGCTGCACCCGCGATCAAGCCAATGAGCAGAAGCGACAGCAGCCATCGACCGAGAAGGCGAAGCAATGCTGGTTTGCGGCGGCGGAACTTTTCCGGCTCAGAAACGCGCGTTATCGGGTCATTGTCACTCAAACCGTTTGGCCTCCCGGTTCATCTGGCCCGCCCGAAGCCAGACTTGAATTCATTACTGTTCCAGTTCACGCATAACGGCGCATGATCAAGCTGGCATTGGTTCCACCAAAACCAAAAGAATTGGACAGAACTGTGTTGATAGCCTTTTTCTTCGCTACTTTTGGCACAAGGTCAATGGAAGTTTGAACCGAAGGGTTATCAAGGTTCAGCGTCGGCGGGCAAATATTGTCGCGGATGGCCAGCACCGAGAAGATGGCTTCCACTGCGCCGGCAGCACCAAGCAAATGGCCCACAGCGGACTTGGTGGAGGACATGGAGAGCTTGGAGGCATTGTTGCCGAGCAAGCGCTCCACCGCTTTCAATTCGATTTCATCACCCAGCGGCGTGGAGGTGCCATGGGCGTTCACATAGTCAATTTCCGTCGGGTCGATCTGGGCGCGGCGGAGGGCCGCCTGCATGCAGCGGTAAGCGCCATCGCCATCTTCGCTAGGCGCGGTCACATGATAGGCATCGCCCGACATGCCATAGCCGATCACTTCGGCGTAAATTTTCGCTCCACGTGCCTTGGCGTGTTCCAGCGATTCCAAAACCACCACGCCAGCGCCCTCGCCCATCACGAACCCGTCGCGGTCTTTATCGTAAG
>JANPHF010000103.1:0-8832 GCA_031424315.1 Aestuariivirga sp. | reverse complement strand
TATCAAGCCGCAGTGCGCAGTTACACTCAAACGATTGAGCTTCGCCTCGTGATGTCGCAGCTCATGGTGCCACTGATCTGGTCGTTCATCTTGATTTTTTTTGGCACCAACGGGTTTGCACGAAGCATCGTGGTGATCTACTGCGCCTTGTCTATTCTTGGACTTGTCCTTCTGCGTCGCACTGCAAGCTGGTTGCTCAATGATCAGCAACTATATGTCGCCCGCAGAGAGCGCGTGCCAGTTGTCATTTTTGGCGCAGGCCGGGAGGGTACTGCCTTAGCAGAATCTCTTGCAGCGCAGGGCCGCTATCAGCCAATGGCCTTTCTTGAGACGGACTACACCCTGTTTGGACGGCGCGTAAACGGCCTTCCGGTCTACGCGGTTGAAGATCTGGATTTTGCACTTTTCAACCATGAACCTCGCGAGGCGTTGATTGCCAAACCCGGTCTCGTCCGCCAGTTTCGCCGTGACCTGGTCAGCCAACTTCTGGCGCGGGATCTGCGCGTCAATATTGTTCCTGACATTGAGGATGTGGTTGCTGGCAAGATTAACGTGGGTCACGTTCAGCCGGTGAAACTTGAAGATCTCTTGGGCCGCGATCCGGTTCCTCCAGATCAGCAATTGATGGAACGCGCAGTGAAGGCTCGCCGCGTGATCGTGACTGGTGCGGGAGGTTCTATTGGCTCCGAGATTGTGCGCCAATTGATTTCTTATCAGCCCGCGAGCCTTGTGCTCTATGACGCGAGTGAATTCGCGCTTTTTCAGATTCATCGCGAGATCGAGAAGAAACTCGCGGAAGCGCATTCAAGCTGCAAGCTTGTGCCAGTTCTGGCCGACATACTTGACCGTGAGGCGCTCTCAAAAACCATGCAGGATGAATCAATTGAGGTGGTCTTCCACGCGGCCGCTTACAAACACGTCCGCATGGTTCAAGAAAATGCCGCCGCCGGCATCAGAACGAATGTTTTTGGTACGCGCAATGTGGTGGAAGAATCCATCTCCAGCGGCGTGAAGCTTTTTGTTCTCATTTCCACCGATAAGGCCGTACGGCCAACAAGCGTGATGGGGGCCACAAAACGCCTAGCTGAAATGGTTGTTCAGGCCGCAGCGAAGGGTAAGACAGGAACAACGACCTTCGCGATCGTGCGATTTGGCAATGTGTTGGGTTCGAGTGGCTCAGTCATTCCCATCTTTCAAGAACAGATTGCGCAAGGCGGCCCTATTTCGGTCACTCACAGGGACGCCACACGCTACTTCATGCTGATCCCCGAAGCGGCCCAATTAGTCATTCAGGCCTCAGCCCTTGCCGCCAATGGAGAGATTTTTGTCTTGGACATGGGCGAATCGGTCAACATATTCAATCTCGCAAAATCCATGATTGAGCTTGCTGGGCTTTCAGTGAAGACCGACGCCAATCCTGCAGGCGATGTTGAAATCCGCATCACCGGTCTGCGAGAAGGAGAAAAGCTGCATGAGGAGCTGCAGATTGGGCGCAACATCAGCCCAACGCAACATCCACGCATAATGAAAAGCGATGAAATCTTCTTGCCCAGAATGGAATTGGAGCGTGCACTGAAGAAATTGCAGAGCCAGATGGCAAATAGATCAGACGCCATTGGGCTCGTAATGGAAATTGCCAACCGCAATGCTTGGCTCTGAGCCGATAATCGCGCAAATTGCGCGGCTCTTTACTTCGCGCGCCGGGCGTAACGGCCTTTGGGCCGTCGCCGAATATGGCGCCTATCCGCTCTTCATGCTTGCTGCCACCCCCTTCTTTTTGAAGTGGCTAGGTGTGCAGCAATATGGCCGCTGGATGTTTGTTCTGGTATTCACCGGATTTGGAGGAATGACCGGCCTTGGCATGGGCACTGCCGCAACAAAGGAAGTGTCTGCTGCGCTGGGCCGCAATGACAAATCTCATGCCCTGACTACAGTCCGCACTTGCCTGACCCTGACCATTGTCAGCTCATTGGCCTTTTCACTGCTGGTTCTGGTAATTGGCCTGGTCTTCGGTGAAAGTTGGTTTGCGAAGATAGGTGCCTGGTATGAGGTTTGGCCATTATTGATATTTGCCGCAATCCTGGTTTTCCTTGAACAGATTGATCAGGTTTTTGCTGGCGCCTTGCGCGGCGCGGAGCGATTCGACCTATCCGCCCGGATCGAGGCCATGGCCAAGCTGGTGGGCGTGGTCGCGGCTCTTGGCGCCGCATTTGCGAGTGGTTCGCTTTGGCATGTGCTGGCTGCGGTTGTTGCGGTCACGCTCTTGAGAATGGTGGCTAAGGCTAAGGTCACTTCCGATCTTCTCTCAGGTCCCACCTATATTCCAACTTGGAGCACACAGGGCGCGCGCCAGATTTTTGCCTTTGGAAAATGGGCATGGCTGCAAGGCATCGGTTCATCTTTGTTTTCAACTGTGGACCGGCTCATGGTAGGCAGTTTCCTGGGCGCTTCAAGCCTTTCCCACTACAGCATCTGCATTCAGTTGGCGCAGCAGGTACAAACGCTGCCGGCGGCTGGTGCCCAAGTTCTCTTTCCGGCAGTGAGCAATAGGATCACCGCAGGCAAAGACTTTGCAGGCTTGATTGTCAGAGGCAGCCTGTTACAGATCATGATCTGCGCCGGCCTCGGCCTCGCATTATCCATCCTGGCCCACCCACTCTTGTCGCGTTGGATCAATTCAGATTTTGCTAACCAGAATACCGCGCTGCTGCAATTCTTGACCTTGGCCTATTTCATTCTCGGTCTCAATATTGGGCCACACTTTGCACTTTTTGGGCTGGGCAAATCCAACCTTGCGGCGAGTGTCGGGATAGCGTCTGGTCTCGTTTCAATCATTGTCATGGCAGTTACATTGGGCCCTCTCGGGCTATTTGGCGCAAGCTTGGGTCGACTGGCCTATGGCGTTGTCGCCTTGGCAGACTTCTACTTTGTTTGGTCCGCACTCAAGCAACACGGGAGGCGCGTGACGCTATGACGACCTTTGTGTCAATCGGCAATGGTCATCAAGACTTCTCCCGCTTGCTCAACGAGGTGAAGCGCATCGCACCAAACTTGCCGCAACCCGTCATTGTTCAACATGGCCGTACACCGTTTGAATCTGATTCAATCAAACACTTTGCTTTCGTAGACGGCACAGAATTCAGCCGACTTCTACAAGCTGCGACACTCATCATAACTCACGGCGGCGCAGGATCGGCCTTTCGTGCGTTGAAGCTTGGCAAGAGGCCAGTTGTTGTGCCACGTCAACATAACTTCAATGAGCATGTAGACGATCATCAAGTCACCTTCGTCAATGAGTTAGTCCAGGCAGGGTTGGTGGTCGGCGTATTTGATATAGGCAGCCTTGAAAATGCCATCTCCGCTGCGCTTGCCAACCCTCAAATGCCTGATGATTTGCCATTGCCGCTTGCAACTCAGGCACTGGCCGAAATTGGCGGCGCGCTGAATAGATACGCGCCCCGGACCTCCGACAAGATTGCTCTTGTGACGCCCCCTGGCGGGCATCTCAATGAGATCGAATATCTATCAGAACTCTATTCGTCTCATCCACACTTCTATGTCACCAACATGGAGTTTGTTGAGCCTCCTCACATGCGTGGACTTGTACATGTTATCACCCACTCAAGCCGGGATTGGCGGTTCCTCATCAATTTGAAAGAAGCCTTTCAACTGTTGCTGAGGGAGAAGCCAAGAGTAATTTTGACGACTGGCGGAGGATTTTCGGTCGCATTCGCGCTTGCTGGCCGCGTACTCGGAATTCCGACAATCTATATAGAAACTGCGGGCAAAGTTGGCATCCCCACGGCGACAGGCCGCATCATGTATTGGTTAACGCGCGACTTTTTCTATCAATGGCCCCAGGTTGGTCGCCATTTCCCAAGGGGCACATGTGTGGGACTGCAGATCTGAATTTCGCTCAGCGAGCGCCCCCCATGCCAGTGCGGGCAAAAAGTTTGTCGCCCACCCTACCTGTCAGCCCACCGCCAGCCGCCATCAAGCAAATCAGTGCCACCAGCATCAATGACCTCATGAACTTGAACTGCCATCCCATTGAAGGTTTGATGGCGCAGTAGCGTTCCTGAACAATCGAGTCTTCCTTTAGACGCACTTTCTCGAGATTTGTCGTCTTGCTCGCACCATGGATTCGGAAATTGCCGATCGTCTCGTTGATGCGGCGTGGTGCACTGATTTGGCTCATGCGAACGAAGAGATCATAATCCATGCAGAAACGCAGTGTTTGATCCATCCCCCCAGCCCGCACATAGAGCGCCCGCGACCAAAAGGCCGACATTTGCGGAACTGTGAGATAGGCATATTTCATCACTGGCAGCCAGAACTTCACCGATCTTTTAAAGCTCAACTGGCGATCATTTGCATCAATGATCCTTGTGTTCCCATATAAGAATTGCACCTTTGGATGTGAGGCCAAATAGCGACCGATAGCCAAGAGCGCACCCGGATTGTAGGTATCGTCTGAATTCAACCAGGAAATGAAATCTCCTCTGGCCAGTGAAAATCCCTTGGCTATGGCTGCCGCCTGGCCACCATCGGGACCTGACTCGAAATGAGCAATGTACGCGCGGTAACTATCTATGATCGATAGGGTCTCATCAGTGGAGCCGCCGTCCATCACGATAATCTCTAGATTCGGATAGTTCTGGCTAATGATGCTCTTGATCGTTCTTTCGATGAACTGCCCTTGGTTAAAGCTGGGAACAACCACGCTGAGCTGAGGCAAGTTGCTATCAACCTTGTCGGACGGAGAAGATGTCAATAGCAGGCCTCACGCGCGGTTTTCACGCCGTCATTCAAGCCCAGCCAGACAAATTCGCATGCGGCAGGAATGATCTGAGTGTCTGAAAGTTTCATCGCTTGGAGCTTCATCAACTGGATATTGTTTCGCACCAAACTTTTGCCGCAACGCGGGGCAATTGGCAACCGCAACAAGCCCCAAATCTCTTGTTAATCCTCAACTTCCGGAAATGGCGCGAATGTGGGCCAAAGCCTCGGGCGTATCCGCATCAAGCACAACGCCTTCGTGTTCAACCGGAATTTCTGTGATCTCATCGCGTCTTTCCTCAAGAAGGCCACGCGCGCCTCGGTCTCCGCTCAACCCCATCAGCGCATCAAAATAGCCCCGGCCCCACAAAACCGGATTGCCAAGTTTATGGCCAAGAGTGGGAGCTACGAGTACCCGCCCCTCTTCTGGATTAAAGGCAGCCAACATGCGTTGAAGGTTTTCCGCTGCAACAAGTGGCATGTCGCCCAGGCAAATGAGTGCAGCATCGAAATCACTCGCCGCCGCAATGCCTGCACGCACCGACGATGCCATCCCATCCGCGAACGCGGCATTACGAATGAAGCTCACGTTCTGCCCGGCTAAAGCGGATTCAACCTCCTCAGCCTGATGCCCCGTCACAACAAGAACCTGGTCAACACCAGAAGCTCTCACCCGTTCTACGGTTCGCGCAATCAATGGCCGGCCATGCAATTCTGCAAGAAGCTTGTTACCCAAGCCCTCAGCAGCCATGCGAGACGAAAGGCCCGCCGCCAGCACAATTGCAGCGATGCGCGGCTTCACTGCTGGCGCACTTTGACCAGCACGCGGCAATGGGCGTGAGGCAATTTCAGCCAGCAATCCGCCCGCGCCCATGGCCATGATATCAGCCGGAGAAACTTCCATTCCGGCACAGAGCCGCTGCAACACCCAGTCAAAGCCGTTCACCTTGGGCGAACGTGCGCATGTTGGCACACCAATAACCGGCATTGTTTGATGTTGACCCAACATCAACAAGTTGCCCGGATCAACTGGCATACCAAGATGTCGAACCACCCCACCTGCTTCGACCAAGCCAGCGGGGATAACATCCGCCCGATCGACAATGGCTGCAGCCCCAAACAACAACAGAAGCGAAATGTCTGTATCAACCAATTGCTTGATACATATTGCAACGTCGCTCTGCGTGTGGGCACAAGTTACGATTGGGCCAAGTTTGCTACCAAGGCTAGCCAAACGGTCGGCGATGGCCTGTCGCGATTTCTCAAGAAGCGATTGCTTTTGGCCGGGCGTTGTTGTGAGCATAAGCCCCATTTTTATTGGCTTAAATGGCGTCACACGCAGCAGCGGCCCGCCCCTCAACAAAGCCATCGCTCGATCGAAAGCTGATTTGGGAACGGCAAATGGTATGACCTTCACGGTGGCGACCATCTGTCTGGCGGAAATTCGCTCAAATCCGCGCAGTGTTGCCAGCGTGAGGCTCTCGTGAATGCAGTTAAAGGCCGAAAGGCGCTGCTCATCCACCGTCACAAGCCCGCTTGCAACGGAATAGATATTGGCGCGACCTGTGAAAGGTGCCTGGACTTCACATCCCTCGCCTGCTGCAGCAATAGAAACCAAGCGGGCCGCTTCGTCCTCCGGCACATCGTCTGCATCCAGTCGCACGCCCGTGATTTGCGTTAAACCACGCACGGTAAGTTGAGCCACATCCTCCTGTGACAATCTTCGACCTTTCTTGAGGCCGCCAATTGAATGGGCAAGAATCAACCCTGCCGCCTCGGAAGTCGCAACGGGTCCAAACTTCATGCCAGCCCCAGTCGCAAGGCTTTAGTCATCTCGGCCATGACGGAGATCGCGATTTCAGCGGCGCCCACCGCCCCGATGTTCAAGCCAATGGGCCCGCAGATCCGCGCCAATGCAGCCCCATCAAATCCCGCTCTCTGCAATCGCTCGCGCCGTGCAGCTTGTGTCTTTTTCGATCCCAGTGCACCGATGTAAAACACTCGTGAAGACAGCGCCAATTGTAGCGCCGGATCGTCAATCTTCGGATCATGGGTCAGTGCCATGAGACCTGTGCGCCCATCAAGACCCATTCCCGGCAGTACGTCCTGAGGCCATTCCACCAGCAGCTTGATATTTGGAAAACGCCCGCCTGTGGCGAAGGCGCCGCGCGGGTCAATCACCGTCACGTCATAGCCACAGGCCTGCGCAATCGGGGTGATGCTTTGCGATATCAGAACCGCGCCAATCATCACCAGCCGCAGGGGTGGGTTGTGAATTGCGATGAACTGATCTCCTTCAATGCCGGATTTGTCAAAGAGGAAGGCCTTCTCCAATGCGCTTCCGGCCCCCGCCTCTGAACGATGCACCAACCGCTGCTCACCTGTCTTGAGATGGGTGATAACTGCAACAGGTTTGCGCGCTAGGCGTGCAGCATTGATAGCAGCCAGCAGATCAACCTTCACGTCACGGCCTCGATAAGGACCTTGATGCGGCCACCGCAGGCTAAACCCACGCGCCAAGCCGTTGCATCAGCAACACCAAATTCCAAGACCTTATGGCCGCCTTTGCCGATGAGGTGCTGTGCCTCCGAAATCACTTCCCCTTCAACGCAACCGCCCGAAACGGAGCCCTCAAAATGGCCCTCCGTATCAACAACCAGCATGCTTCCAACAGGTTGTGGCGCTGAGCCCCAAGTTTCCACCACCGTGGCCAACGCAACACCTTTGCCACTTGCTTTCCAGTCTTGTGCGGTCTGCAGAATGTCCATGAACCGGCCTCCAACCATTGACGCAGATCATGGGGCAGGCACAGACTTGTTGCAAGACTGACAGTGTTCCACTTAGCAATCGAAGATGGCTTCGAGAGCAGCCATGTTTTCCATTCAGTTGTTGATCAGCCTGCACGACTTGCGGGGCAAAGACTTGAGTGTTGATTTTGCAGCCAACCCGACGTCAATTCACGGTATCTGGCAATTCGCTTTCGCGGCGAGTGACAAAATCTCTCAAAGCCGCGGAGATGCTATCATCCATCTTTGGCCTTTCATAAGATGCAAGCAGCGCACGTGCCTTGTCGCGGCCGCGCGCATCATGGTCCTTGGCGCCTTCCGCATTCCACTGTTCGAAAGAATTGAAATCCATGATCGAGGGCATGAAGAAGGCCTTGTCGAAATGTTCCAATGTGTGAGCCGTGCCAAGGAAATGTCCTGCTGGCCCCACTTCGCGCACGGCAGCCATCGCGTCCTTGAAGTCAGCAAACTTCAAGCCACCAGCATACTTGTACCAGCCCGCGAGTTGCTCACAATCCGTGACAAATTTGGAATAGCCACACGACAAGCCCGCTTCTAACCAGCCTGCCGAATGCCAGATGTAATTGGCACCTGACAGAACGGCAGCATGCATCAACATGTTGGATTCATAGCCGGCCTGTGCGTCATTCAGTTTAGAGCCGACATGAAAGCCGGAGGTGCGCCAAGGCAAACCATATTTGCGCGCCAGTTGCCCCATCACAAACATCATTTGGGCCGCTTCAGGTGTGCCACCCATGGGGGCGCCGGTTTTCATATCCACAGTCACCATGAACTGCCCATATATGACGGGAGCGCCTTTGCGGATCAGTTGAGTGAAGGCCACGCCGGCGAGGGCCTCGGCATTCACCTGCGCCACCGCGCCAACTGAAGACGCCGATGTGGACGCGCCACACAGTGCAAAAGGCGCCGCGATGATGGGCTGGTTGTGACTGGCATAAACGCGCATCGCATCCAGCATTGTCTGATCCCATACCAGAGGCGAATTGCAATTGGTGATGGAAACGACAACTGTGTTGTCTTTGACGAAGGCGTCGCCAAACACGATGCCCGCCATCTTCATCACGTCTTCGGCACGCTCCTTGGAAGTGACAATGCCCATGAATGGTTTGTCAGAATGCGTAATCGCAGATTCAACGATATGAAGGTGCCGTTTGGGCACCGCAATTTCCATTGGCTCGCAGATGATCGAACTCGCCGAATGCAGATGCGGCGCCATCTGCGCCAATTTGTGAAAGTTGTTGAGATC
>JANPHF010000102.1:0-19846 GCA_031424315.1 Aestuariivirga sp. | reverse complement strand
GCATATGCGGGCTTGAAGCCATGGGCGGGCATCCCCCTCCATTTCTTTTTCATGCCGAAAGCGGGACAGTCTTGAGTTGATACCCCGCTCCAGCTTCCCCGCCCCGCAACGTCACGGGGCGAACAAAGGCGGAGCTTTGCCCGAATTTCAATTTGAGCTACCTTTTCCCAAACCAAAACAAGGGGTGCCCAATGTCTGTATCGCGCTATCACCCGGTTCTCGTCGCGCTGCATTGGCTCATCGGCTTGATGATCATTTTTAACCTGGGCTTCGGCTTCTTTGTGATCCGCAATTTGGCGAATTCCGATCCGCAGAAACTCTCAATTCTGGCGGGCCACATGGGCGTGGGAACGGCCGTGATTGTGCTGATGGTAATCCGCCTCATCACGCGCCTCTTCACCAGCCACCCTGCGCCAACGGCGCATCAGCAGCAAGGACTCGGCACACTCCGCACGCCGATGCACTGGGCGCTCTATGCCGCAGTCTTCATAACTGCAATCGCGGGCTGGTTAACGGGCGCGCAAATCGCCCATCTCTATGAAACACCCGGCAACACCCTGCCCGCTGATTTTCCATCCATGACCACGCGCGTGATCCATGTGTGGATGACCCTGCTACTGTTCCTGCTGATCCTCGCCCACATTGCCGCCGCCGCGCGAGAGAGGATGCTGGGTGACAAAACCATCCTGCAGCGCATGTGGTTTGGCAAGCGTCAGAGCTGACTAGCCCTTCAACACATCCATCTTGATCGGGCCATCAGCGCGGCCATAGATGAACTGGTCGACGTAAGGGCTGCCCGAACGATCCACCATCTTGGCCGGCCCCTGCCAGATGATCTCACCCTTGTAGATCATGGCGATATCATCGGCGATCTTGCGCGCACTCGCCATGTCATGTGTGATCGAAATGGTCGTGGCGCCCAGGCGCTGCACGCAATCAACAATCAGGTTGTTGATCACATCGGCCATGATCGGATCGAGGCCGGTGGTCGGCTCATCAAAGAAGATGATTTCTGGATCTGCCGCAATGGCGCGTGCAAGGCCAACACGTTTCTGCATGCCGCCAGAAAGCTCGGACGGCATCAGATTGCCCACATCCGCTGAAAGGCCAACAAGACCTAGCTTTTCAATGGCCATATCACGCGCCTTGGCCCGTGCCATGCCGCGGCCTTGGATCAAACCAAAGGCCACATTCTCCCACACCGAGAGCGAGTCAAACAGCGCCGATCCCTGGAACAACATGCCAAAGCGCCGTAAATATTCATCGCGCGCATCGCCTCTAAGTCCAATGGCATTTTGCCCCGCCACTTCGATCACGCCTAAGTCTGGCTGCAAGATGCCGAGAATGCATTTCAGCATCACACTCTTGCCCGTACCAGACCCACCGATCACGACAAGAGAGCGCCCCTTGTCAACACTTAGCGAAAGCCCGTTCAACACATGCTTGGAACCAAAGCTCTTTTTCACACCCGAAAGTTTGATGAAAGGCTCGGCCATCAGTGCGCCCCGAACAGGATAGAGGTGAGCACAAAGTTTGCGGCCAAGATCAAGATCGCCGCAGACACAACCGCATTGGTGGTGGCCCGGCCAACACCTTGCGCCCCGCCCTTGGAGTTGAATCCATGGTAGCAGCCCATCAACGCAATAATAAAACCAAAGGCCAGTGCCTTGATGAGACCCGAGCGCACATCTTCAAAAATATGCTGTTCAGCCGTCACCTTCAAATAACTTGCCCAATTGAGGCCAAGATTACGCGTGCCCACGAAATAACCGCCCATGATGCCAATGGCATCACCAATGGCCACCAGCAGCGGCAAGGAGACAACAGCCGCCACCAGCCGCGGCCCCACCAGATATTTGATCGGATTGGTCGAGAGCGTCACCAGCGCATCGGTCTGCTCCGTCACTTTCATCGTGCCAAGTTCAGCCGCCATCGCGGCCCCCACGCGGGCCGAAACCATGAGGCCCGCCAATACGGGCCCCAATTCACGTGTAATGCCCAGCGCCACGATGGAAGGCACCAAGGTTCCCGCCGTTGTTGGCGAAGAGCCGGTATAAATCTGCAAAGCAAGCGCGCCGCCGGTGAAAAAGGCCGTCATCGCCACAACCGGCAGCGAGGTATAACCCACGCGGAACAGCTGCGCACCAATCTGCCCCCAGAAATAGCGCGGGCTTAGGCCCACCAACAGCGCATCCTTGGTGAACAGCGCCACGCGGCCAATCTCAGCCAACAGCGTCAGAACCAGGCGGCCTACGGGCGCAAAAAAATTGATGTCTTCGATTCTCATGTCAGATACCGCCGAGCATAGCGGTTGCCCAGATGCGCGAGCAAGGCTGTTGAATGCGAGTCCGGTCAGACCCTGTCAGGCTGCAAGTTGCTTGACCTTGATGACCGCCTCACGCAGCCGCGCCTGACCATTGCCCAAAATTCCGGTCCCGAGCGAGTCGTGGTAGCTGATGACATTTTCCGCGGGCCAATCCAGAATTTGCTTCCAGTGGGCGGCAACTCTCGCCTTGTCCTGAACCGGACGAGGCATGGCCATCAAATAAGCTTGCTCGGCTTTCATCATCATGCGGAACATCAGGGGCATGGCCGCATGGTCGTGCTTGCTAAGATGCCAGCCCAGGTTTTCGCCGCCAATCGCGGTACGCGAAGCCACATGATAAAGCCATAACTCATCATGGGGATCCTTGGGTGGCATGTTGCCCACCATGACTCTGATAAAATTCAGTTTCGAATCCTTGCCGCCTTCCTTTGGCGTGATGGTTTCCTTAAAGCCGCCGATGCCGTCAAAATTCACTGCCTCAAGCTGGCCATGAAACATGGGCAGCGGGTCGGATTGGTCAAAAACCACAAAGCGTGGTGAACCTGCAAGTCTTTTGCCCGCAGCAATGCGCGGGATGCGGGCGGGGCCAACCAGAACCTTCACCTGCGGTAGGGCGTCATGCCATTCCACCAGATTGAGGGTATGCCCGGCACCGGGCGAAATGAGATAGCGCAGCGGTGTCTTGGTTGTTTGCTCGAGGCGGCGAACCTCGCCCAGCACCGAAGCATCCACGGCATTGACAACCAGCAACACCCATCTGTTGCCGTCACTGGCATCCTTGAGGCGAAACACTAGACAGCGGTTGTTGATTTCCGGATTGTATTTCGACCCTCCCGGGCGATGGCTGCTGGCAATCACCCAAAAATCCGGGGCGGCTTCCACAGCTTTTCCAAATTGTTCATTTTGTAATTGCAGAGCGGGCATAGATTCGGCTTTCATCTCAACCTCCCATGCATAGGTTCAAACACCTGCCTCAGATAACGCTGGAACACTCCGCCGGTCAACGCAATCTGGTAAGAACAGCACTAACCTTGATCGACGTACCGCCGAGCATAGCGGTTGCCCAGATGGGTGAGAAGCACCCACGAAATACTGCTGGCCGTGGCGGCCGCATCGTCAAGCGCGATGGTCTTGCCGAAGACTTCCGCCCAATCACCGCGCTTCACTGCAGAGCCTGTCACATCCACAGCCGTCATGTCCATCGAGACACGCCCCACTATGGGATAGCACGTGCCATTGATCGCAACTTGCGCCACGCCCTTGGCATGAGTGGAACTCATATGGCGCGGGATTCCGTCGCGGTAGCCAGCACCGATCAGCGCGATGCGCGAGGGTCGCGCGGCGCGCCAGGTGGAATTGTAGCCCACCGCTTCGCCAACCGGCACATCACGCACCTGCATCACGCGAAGTTCAAGCGTGGCCACTGGCTTCATTGGGTTGGGCTGCCCCGGCAGAGGGTTGCCTCCGTAAAGGGCGATGCCAGGTCTTGTCAGGTCCAGCGTAAATTGTTCGCCGAGAAATACGCCGGAAGAGTTGGCCAAGCTTGCCTTCACGCCAGGTAAAAGCGCGCGCGATTTTTCAAAGCGGCGGCGCTGTTCCGCGTTGAACAGGTTGTCGCGCTCCTCCGAGGAAGCAAGATGGCTCATCAGCAACACGACATTGAGTGGTAGCTTCTCTGCCAATAGCGCGGCCAACTCGTCATGCGAGAAACTCACCCGGTTGATGCCGCTGTCCACATGAAGGGCACAAGGCGCACCACCCGCATCGCGGGCCCATTCGCGCGCCTCATCGACGGAGATGAGCGACGGGATCAAACCATGCTTCAGATAATATGCCGCTTGCCCTGAATAGAGCCCATCAAGCACGAAAATCCGCGCCTCCGGCAGGATGCCCCGGAGCTCCGCGCCCTCAGCCGGCCGCGCCACGAAAAAGCTGCGGCAACCCGCGTTCCACAGTGCAGGCGCACAAGCCGCAACACTTAGGCCATAAGCATCGGCCTTTATGGCAGCACCCGTTTCCGCGCGCGGGGCCAGCGCCGCCAAGGCCTTGTAGTTGGCCTTCAGCGCGGCAAGATCAATGGTCACCCGGCCAGAAACATGTTGCTCATCCATGGGCCAGAGCCTTAGTTTGATTGAACCAACAATTCAACGGGCAAACCCAAGGGCAACTCATGTCTCTCGAAGCCTCACTCAGCAAGAAGCCGTTCAACCTCTCGAAGGAAGACATCGCATGGGTGCGCAAAACCCGCGATGGCATGAGCACGGCAGACAAGCTGCGCCAGCTCTTCGTCCACATCACCATCGGCGATGATCTGGCAAATATGGCGAAACTCTCCGCCATGAAGCCAGGCGGCATACATCGTTTCATGGGGCCGGATTTGGCCGCCGCCCACGCCGCCACCAAACAGGCGCTGGAAGCTGCTGAAATTCCGCCTTTCACCACCGGAGATATCGAAGGCGGCGGCCATGGCTCACCCGCCATGATGCAATTCCCCAACAATTTGGGGCTCGCTGCCGCCAATGATCCAAAGCTCAGCGCCGCGGTGTTGCAGGCCGTATGCGATGAAGCCCGCGCCCTGGGCTTCAACTGGTCATTCACCCCTTGCGTGGATATCAACCACGCCACCGAAAGCGCCATCGTCGGCACCCGTTCATACGGATCAGATCCGAAGCGCATCGCCGCCCAAGCCAAAGCTCATGTCGCCACCCTGCAGAAAAATGGCATCGCCGCCACAGCCAAGCATTGGCCCGGCGAAGGCTATGACGCGCGCGACCAGCATCTGGTCACCACCTGCAATCCGCTTTCGATGTCGCAGTGGGAGAAGACTTTCGGCAGGCTCTATCGCGGCCTGATCGCCCAAGGCGTGCTCACCGTCATGTCAGCCCACATCGCCCGGCCCGCCTATCTCAAATCCAAGCGCGTGCCAGAAGGATTGCAGCGGTTGCGCCCTGCCTCACTCTCAAAGCATCTCAACCTCGGCCTGCTCCGCAAAGACTTAGGCTTCAACGGCCTCATCATTTCCGATGCCACGCCCATGGCTGGCCTGACTTCGTTCAGCGCCCGCGAGCAGCAGGTGCCTGAAGTGATTGAGAATGGCTGTGACGTATTCCTGTTCTCTCCCAACCCGGAAGCCGATCTCGCTTTTATGGAAAAGGGCCTGCGTGAGCGGCGCTTAAGTGAGGCGCGGCTGGAAGAAGCTGTCGCCCGCATACTGGCACTAAAAGCTGCTCTCGGCTTGCATCACATGAGCATCGACCAGCGCATCAAGCCGCTGGGTGAAGTGCGCGATATGGTAAAATCCAAATCGCATCTTGACCTCGCCGCGAAGGCCGCACGCAAGTCCATCACCAAGGTCAAGGACGTCAACAAACTGCTGCCCCTGTCACTCGAGAAGCATCGCCGCATTGTGGTCATCGGTCGCGGCGCGCCCGGCATGTTCCCTGGCGCACCGCGCAAGGAGATGAGCGTGTTCCTCGATGCTCTGCGCGCCAAGGGCTTTGCACTCCGCAACTACGATCCCAAATCCCCGCCCACGCGTGAGAATGCCGATGTGCTGCTATATGTCATGGCGGTGGAGTCCTCCCTCGGCCTCAGCCACATCCACATTGATTGGCTCGCCGAACAGCAGGGGCTGGACACTGGCATGGCCCGCTATTGGCACGACCTGCCCACGCTGATGGTTGCCTTCGGCCACCCCTATTTCCTGCGCGATGCGCCCCGCATGCCAGCCCTCGTCAATGCCTATTCCACCATTCCCACCGTTCAAGAGGCTGCGGCGAAGGCAATCATTGGCGAGGCCAAATTCGAAGGCAACAGCCCCGTGGATGCTTTCGCCGGTGCACCTGACGCTCGTTATTGACGAAGCTGTGCCGGTCACCTATAGGCCAGCGCAACGGCTGGGAGTGTAGCTCAGCGGTAGAGCACACCGTTCACATCGGTGTGGTCACAGGTTCGATCCCTGTCACTCCCACCATTCCCCTCGCAACAGATTTCCCTAATGCTCGGGTTCTTTCATTGAGCCATTGACCATCTCACTATAGTCTTGGCCAACTACCTCTTGTGCGACGGCACAAAAATTTGGTGGCGCGTTGTGGAACCAAAGCCTTTCGCCCCGCATTGAGACTGCAAAGTTGATCGTAGCCGTGCGCAGTCACGGCACAGTCTCGAAAAAGACAAAATTTTCAGGCGAAATCAGGACGATCAATCGCAGGGACTCTGCAATTTCGACGGCAAAAAGGAGCAATTTATGTTTAAAAAATCGATTCTCATTCTGGGAACTGTAGCGGCCATCGCTTTGACGGCGTCGCAAGCCCAGGCACAATCGCGGCGCGCTTATTGTGACGACTACGCCCGTCGCGTGGCCTATCGCCAGGGTGGCGATGCCGGCAATGTTGTTGGCGGGGCCGTGGGTGGCGCCGTCCTGGGTGGCATTCTGGGTGCTGTTACTGGTCAAGGCCACGGCAGCAATGTTGCCACGGGTGCCGCCATCGGCGGTGTTGCAGGCGGCGCACTCGGCGCGGCGAGCACACAGGGACATTATGACCGCGGCGCATACGACGACGCTTTCGCCCGCTGCATGGATCAGGGCTACCGCGCTTATGACCGCCCAGTGCGTTATGACCGTGGCGTGCAATATTGCATTTCGCGCTATCGCTCCTACAACCCCGACACGGGCCTATACCTGAGCGCCTCCGGCCGTTGGCGCCGCTGCCCATAATCTATTCTGAGTCGAATTCTACGAGGTCCGCAGCCAAAACTGCGGGCCTTTTTTTGGCTTGATTAGCTCCGCGCCAAGAAGCGCGCCATGACCTTCAAGGTTTCGGCGCTCACATGGTGTTCCATGCCTTCTGCATCCACCTGAGCGGTCTTTGATGAAACCCCCAATGCCAGCAGAAATTGTTCCACGATGGCGTGTTTGCGTTTCCCATCTTCCGCAATCTTCCAGCCCTCAGCCGAGAGGAAAATGGCGCGGTAGGGCTCCTGCTCCACCAACCCCTGCTCTGCCAGCCGCTTCATGGTCTTGGCCACGGTGGCATTGGCCACGCCAAGGCGCAGCGCAATGTCAGTGCACCGTGCTTCACCTTTTTCATCAATCAATTCGGCAATCAATTCGCAATAGTCATGCGCCAGTTCAGACGAGTGGTCCGCCCGCGTGCGGCTGAAGGCAGCGGAGCGCAAGGTGCCGGATAGGATCTTGCGTTTCATGTTCCACCATTTAGCCTATTGCATAAGGTTTAGACAATGCTAAACTTTGCCCATGACCAGCGAAACCCAGGCGCAATCCGGCTGGCGCCAGTCGGGCGGCGAGGCCTCACTGAGCGATGTCTTCCGCTCAGTTGAAGTGCGGCGCAACGGCAATTTCTATCAAAGGCTTCAGGCCTGGCTAGGCCCGGGCTTTCTCGTTGCCGTGGGTTATATGGACCCTGGCAATTGGGCCACCTCCATCGCTGGCGGCGCGCGCTTTGGATACACCCTTCTGTTCGTCGCCTTGCTTTCCAGCCTTATGGCCATGTTGCTGCAGGCCCTATCAGCGCGCCTCGCCATTGCCACCGGGCGCGATCTTGCTCAGGCCTGCCGCGACGCCTACTCGCGGCCAGTATCCATGGCACTCTGGCTGCTGGCAGAAATTGCCATTATCGCCACCGATATTGCAGAGGTGGTGGGCACAGCCATCGGCCTCAATCTGCTCTTTGGTTTGCCTTTGACCATCGGCGTGATGATCACTGCGCTGGATGTGTTCTTGGTGCTGGCGCTGCAAAAGTTTGGCTTCCGCAAGCTGGAAGTTTTCGTGGTGACGCTGTTGGCGGTCATCTTCTCCAGCTTTGCGGTGCAAATGATCTTGGCAAAACCGGAATGGGCCAGCGTTGCCTCGGGCCTCGTGCCATCACCTGAAATCATCACCAATCCCGCCATGCTTTATCTGGCGCTCGGCATAATCGGCGCAACCGTCATGCCGCATAATCTCTATTTGCATTCGGGCATCGTCCAAACCCGGGCCTTTGGCCAAAGCGAAGATGGCAAGAAAAACGCGCTGCGCTTTGCGCTGTGGGATTCTAACCTGGCTCTATCTTTTGCATTTCTGATCAATGCCTCAATTCTCATCCTTGCCGCCGCAACATTTCACAAGGCAGGTCAGAGTGGAGTTGCCGAGATTGGCGAGGCGCAACGCATCCTGGCGCCCCTTCTCGGCTCGCTTCTCGCCCCCAAGCTCTTCGCCATCGCCCTGATTGCCTGCGGTTTGAATTCGACTATCACCGCAACACTGGCCGGGCAGATCGTGATGGAAGGTTTTCTCAACATGCGCCTGCCCGCCTGGGCGCGCAGGTTGGTGACCAGAATGATTGCCATTGTGCCCGCCATGGCGGTCACTTTGTGGTTCGGCAGTTCCGGAACAGGCTTCCTGCTGATTTTCAGCCAAGTGATTTTGGCCTTTCAACTGCCCTTCGCCATTGTGCCTTTGCTGATGTTCGTTGGTGACAAGGTCAAGATGGGCAATTTTGCCATTCCCGTACCTGTGAAGGCCGTGTCCTGGGCCGTGGCAGCCCTGATCATTGCCCTAAACATGAAGCTGGTTTGGGACTTGTTCGCGGGCTGAATGGCCAGTCTTGCAGATTCGGTTCCAATCCCTTAATCGCCCGCCATGCAGGCACCATACCATTCCACCATCCTCATTATTGATTTCGGCTCCCAAGTCACCCAACTCATCGCCCGCCGTGTGCGCGAACTGGGCGTCTATTCGGAAGTGATCCCCTATCAGCGTGCCGAAGCAGCATTCCTTCGGCTCAAACCCAAGGCGGTGATCCTTTCGGGCGGGCCTGACAGTGTGACGCGTGCCGGCTCTCCCCGCGCCCCACAAGTGGTGTTTGATTCTGGCCTTCCCATCATGTCGATCTGCTACGGCCAGCAAACCACCGCCGTGCAGCTGGGTGGCGTTGTCGAAGGTGGCCATGCGGCAGAATTCGGCCGCGCCGAAATCGAGGTGCGTGAAAAGTCAGCGCTCTTCGAAGGCATCTGGGAAGTTGGTCAGCGCTATCCCGTGTGGATGAGCCACGGCGACCGCGTGACCAAGCTGCCGGAAGGTTTCACGGTCAAGGCCACTTCTGAAAATGCGCCCTTCGCCATCGCCAGCGATGAGTCGCGCAAAATCTACACCACCATGTTCCATCCAGAAGTGGTGCACACGCCAGATGGTGCAAAGCTCATCCGCAATTTTGTCTTCAACATCGCCGGAGCAAAAGCCGATTGGACGATGAAGGCCTTCCGCGAGGAAGCCATCGCCAAGATCCGTGCACAAGTCGGCAAAGGTCGCGTGCTCTGCGGTCTTTCGGGCGGTGTAGACTCCTCCGTTGCCGCCGTGCTGATTCATGAGGCCATTGGCGATCAGCTCACTTGCGTCTTGGTTGATCACGGCCTGATGCGCCAGAACGAGGCCGCCGACGTGGTGGAGATGTTCCGCAAACATTACAACATGCCTTTGGTGCATGTGGATGCAAGCGACGAATTCATCGGCGCGCTGGAAGGCGAGGAAGACCCCGAAAAGAAGCGCAAGACCATTGGTCGGTTGTTCATTGACGTGTTTGAACGCGAAGCCAAGAAAATCGGCGGCGCGGATTTCCTTGCTCAAGGCACCCTCTATCCCGACGTGATTGAAAGCGTGTCGTTCACGGGTGGCCCCAGCGTCACTATCAAAAGCCACCACAATGTCGGCGGCTTGCCCGACCGCATGAACATGAAGCTGGTGGAGCCCCTGCGTGACCTCTTCAAGGATGAAGTGCGTGCGCTGGGCCGCGAGTTGGGATTGCCGGAGCAATTCATCGGCCGCCACCCCTTCCCTGGCCCCGGCCTTGCCATCCGTTTGCCGGGCGGTGTCACGCGTGAGAAACTCGCTATCCTGCAAAAGGCCGATGCGATCTACATTGAAGAAATCCGCAAGGCCGGACTTTACGACAAAATCTGGCAGGCCTTCTCGGTGCTGCTTCCCGTGCACACCGTGGGCGTGATGGGTGATGGCCGCACTTATGACCGCGTGCTGGCTCTGCGTGCTGTCACTTCGGTCGATGGCATGACGGCGGATTTCTATCCCTATGACATGGCCTTCCTCGGCCGCACCGCAACCCGCATCATCAACGAGGTGAAGGGCGTCTCACGCGTGGTTTATGACGTGACCAGCAAGCCGCCTGGTACGATTGAGTGGGAATGACATTCAAAAACGCGCTGCTGAAATAATTCCGCTATACAGCAAAATAGTCCTTGACAGCGTGCGGTGAACCTGCTAACTCTCGCTACACTCCACACTTGGGTCAAAACTTCCAAATCCGCCACTAACAAGTCTTGCAAGCTCACGAAGACGTCGTTGGGGGCGAGATTGCTTTGATCTCTGAGTGCGTGGAACTGCCACCTTCTCCAAATAACACTCATTCAACCCAACTCCTTTCGAACTCTGCAACCAGACAGGTCAGTTGCAGAGAGCGAAGGCGCGGCATTTGCAAACTCTCATCACATGCAACACGAACGGAAATCACAAGTGACAGCGCATCGCAACATTGCAAGCGCAATACGGAATCTGTCTTCCGGCTGCAATGAATCGGGCGTACAGTTCGACTCACGGGGCTTCAGTCCAGAGGGCTTGGACATGCGCTATCAGCATCTTGTGCTCACGATCCGAAATATTTTTGCGGCGGTTATCATCTGCCTTGGCTTCATGTCTGCAAGCGGAGTGGGCGGAAACAGTTGGTCGTCCTCTGCCCAGGCCCAAACCAGCCCGGTCATGCAATGCCCTGTACCACAGCAATCCTGCGGCTGCGCCTCGTGCGGCTGTGGCGCGGATTATGGCGTGCCACACTGCCCCGCCGGCTATTCGCCCTATGACGATTATTGCCTGCCCGATTGCCCTGGTGATTTCATCCGCTATCCCGGAATGCCGGGTCTGTGCATGCCGCCATGTCATCATGGTTGCGGCGAAGGCTATGACCAAGTTCCGCTGCCCTTCTGCCCGCCGGGCTATTTCCGTGACCTGCGTGACCCGGATCATTGCGTCCGCGACATTGATTTCGAGCGGCATCAAGATGCCTGCCCGCAAGGCATGATCTGGTCCTATGATCATGGCCGCTGTGAGAGCGATTGTCCGATTGGCACCTACCGCGATGGCCAAGGCCTGTGCCGTAGCGACTACGCACAGGAATGCCCGAAGGATTATGTGCGGGATCCCGCCACTGGCAAATGTCTGCCGCCGGGCAATTGGCGGCCAGATGTTGAATATGCCTGGGTGTGCCTGCCGATTTGCCCACCCGGCACATTCCGCGACATCCGCCACCCCACACGCTGCCTGCCTCCACCACCCAATTGCGAGCAGGGCTTTGAAAGCGTGAACGGCCGTTGCCTGCCGATCTGCGACAAGGCCAGCCAGCGCGACCCCTATGGCAATTGCGTGATTGTTTGCCCACCGGGTCAATATGCCAATCTGCGCGGCGTTTGCCAGGTGCCTGAGTGCCCGCAAGGAACGCGGCGCAACGACAGGGGTGAATGTCTGCCAGTGACCTGCGACCAGGGCCAAGAGCGTTACAACGGCCAATGTGTGCCGATCTGCCAGCAAGGCATGTCGCGTGACGACAATGGCCGCTGTGTGCCGGATCAGCCTACTTGCCCACAAGGCCAGCGTTTGAATCCAGACACTAACCAATGTGAACGCATTCCGCCCAATATTCCGAAGTGCAATCAGAACCAGATTTACTCATCTGTTCTGCGTCGCTGTCAGGATATTCCACCACCTGTTCATTGTGACCAAGGCCAATACAAGGGCAAGGACGGCAGGTGCCATGACATCAACGCAACACCGGTCTATCCGCAACAGCCCGATTGCCCACCTGGCTATCGGCCAGATGGCGCGGGCGGCTGCATGCGGACCTTTGTGCCAAACAACTGCCCACCGGGAACCTATCTGAACCCGCGCACGCGCCGCTGCGATATGTTGCAAGGCACGCCAGTCTATCCACAACAGCCAGATGCTCCGCCTGCAATTCGCCAGCCGCTGCCATTCAATCCTGCCATTTTGCGCCAGCTCATGCCGCAAGGTGGCAACAGCCCAGGCGCCAACATTCAGGCGGCCTGCCCGGCCGGCACCTACCGCGAC
Source organism: Aestuariivirga sp. (assembly GCA_031424315.1). Taxonomy (GTDB): domain Bacteria; phylum Pseudomonadota; class Alphaproteobacteria; order Rhizobiales; family Aestuariivirgaceae; genus Aestuariivirga. The sequence continues at coordinate 7,391 of JANPHF010000102.1, read as the reverse complement.
AACAACGGCCGTTGCGTGGGCAAGCAGTAGGGGCGGTAAGAAACAGGTTAGAATGAATTTAGACGCAACCATCTTCAATTCACCCTCCCCCTTGTGGGGAGGGCCGGGGTGGGGGTCACTCGGTGTCTGACATTCTATCTTAAACCAAAGATCTGGTTTCGGAGCGACCCCCACCCTTAATCCCTCCCCACAAGGGTGAGGGAGAGTCGACATTTGATCCCGTGTGAACTCATGTTGCTCTAGATGCCCAGCGATCGGCGCGGCTTGTGCCAGTCCGCGCTTCCATGCCAAATCACTTCATGAAGCGCAGTGATTTGATTGCCGGTCTTTCCGTTGCTGGCCTGATGTTGCCAGAAGCCGTGGCCTATGCCGCCATCGCGGGCCTGCCGCCGCAGCGTGCCATCTTTGCGGGCATCGCGGGCTGCCTGGCCTATGCATTGATCGGCCAAAGCCGGTTTGCCGTCCTCTCGCCCACTTCGTCTTCCGCCGCAATCCTGGCTGCCATTCTTGCTGCGATGCCCGTGGCGGCAGACCAAAAAGCATCCCTGGCTACGGCAGCGGTCATGCTCACGGGATTCTTTTTCGTGGTCGCAAGTGTGGCACGCCTCGGCAATCTCACTGGATTGATCGCCCGGCCTGTGTTGCGTGGCTTTGCCTTTGGACTGGCCATCAACATCATCATCAAGCAACTCCCTGCCATCACCGGCTTCAAATTTGCGGCGAGCAACATTTTTGGCCTTGCTGCAGGTCTGCTCGGCCACGTGGGCGAGTGGAATGCTTATAGTGTTGCTGCAGGTGTGGTGGCCCTTGCTGCCCTGTTGGCGATGAAGCGCTATCCCGCTCTGCCTGGGGCATTCATCATCCTGGTCGCGGGCATCGCGGCTTCGTTGCTTTTCAACCTGCCCGCCCATGGCGTGGCAACGGTTGGGCTGATCGACCGCAGCCTGAGTTGGCCCAGCCTGCCCGATTTTGAATTTGATCAATGGTCGCGGCTGGCACAGCTTACATTGCCACTCGCCATGATCTTGTTGGCTGAAAGCTGGGGCACAGTGAGCGCGCTTGCGCTGCGCAACGGCGATGAATTGAGCGCCAACCGCGAACTTTCCGCCTTCGGCCTCGCCAACTTCGCCAGTGCGCTGGTGCAGGGCATGCCTGTGGGCGCTGGCTTTTCCGCAGGTTCGGCCAGCGAAGCTGCCGGAGCGACGAGCAAGTTTACGGCCGCGGTTGCCGCCCTCGGCCTCGCTGCCCTGCTGGCCTTGGCCACACCACTTGTGGCGCAACTGCCTGAGCCGGTCTTGGCCGCTGTTGTCATCGCGGCCCTTTCCCATGCCTTGAGCCTTGCTCCCTTTTTCAAGTTGGCGCAGCTCAATCGGGACCTTTACCTCAGCCTCGCGGCTGCAGTCGCTGTGCTTGTCTTTGGGGTGTTGAATGGAATGCTGATCGCGGTTGCGCTTTCCATCGCATTGGTCATCCAGCGCCTGGCCCACCCACGTGTGGTGCGCCTCGGGCAACTGGGCAACAGCCGGGATTATGTTGATGTCGCGCGGCATGAAGATGCCAAGCAACTGCATAACATCGCCATCTGGCGGCCCTCTGTGCCGCTGCTTTTTGCCAATGCCGATGGCATATTCCATTACATTCAGAATGAAACGCTGGCTGAGCCCGGTGTGCGCGCCGTCGTTGTCAGCCTTGAGGAAACCTTTGATCTCGACAGTACGGCGTTTGAAGTGCTCGCTGCCTTTGATGCCGCCATGGCCAAAGCCGGCAAGGAACTCCTGCTGGCACGCGTGCACGACCATGTGCGCGATGTGCTGGCAGCAGGAGGGCTCAAAAGCCTCATTTCACGTTGCAGCTATAGTGTGGATGACGCGGTGCGGGCGGCAAACCACGGCCTCACTGGCCCCTGAACCCCGTCGCCAAAACAAACAGCTCGGCCGAGTCATCACGGCTCGACATCGGCTTCAAATGCCGAACACTGGAAAAATCCTTCTTCATGGATTGCAGCAACTGCCCTTCAGTGCCACCGCGCAAGACCTTTGCGAGATAGGTTCCACCAGGTTTCAAAATCTCGCGTGCGAATTCATAACCAGCCTCGGCGAGTGCAATGATCTTGATGTGATCGGTCTGGCGATGACCAGTGGCATGGGCCGCCATGTCTGACAACACACAATCCGCCTTCTCGCCGCCAAGCGCTTCAATCAATATTGCAGGCGCATCGTCATCGTAAAAGTCTTTCTTGAAGATGGTGACGGCCGGGATCGGGTCCATGCCATGCATGTCGATGGCAACCACGCGGCCCTTGCCCTCTTCGGCTTTCACGCGTTTGGCGGCCACCTGGCTCCACCCACCGGGCGCAGCACCCAGATCAACCACACGCCCGCCCGGTTTCAGGAATTTGAATTTGTCGTCGATCTCAATCAGCTTGAAGGCGGCGCGGCTGCGATAGCCCAGTTTTTTTGCTTCGTGCACATAGGGGTCGTTAAGTTGGCGCTCCAGCCAGATTTTTTGCGCCGTCGTGCGGCCCTTGCCTGTCTTGACGCGAACCTTCAGCTTGCCACTTGATGGTTTTGAGCCCTGCCCCGGTCTTGCCATCAGCCGTTCCTCCAAACGCCGTCGGCCTGCATCATTTGGATGAGGATGCCTTCACGCAGGCCACGATCGGCCACCCGAATGCGTGGGGATGGGAAGGCGTTACGGATTTCTTCAAGAATGGCGCAGCCTGCCAAGACCAGATCAGCGCGCTCGCGACCTATGCAACCGTTTTGCACTCGCTCTTCATAATCCATCTCAAGCAGCCGCCGCGTCACCTCACCAGCGCCTTCATTGCTGATCCATGAACCATCAATGCGCGACCGGTCATAGTGCCGCAAACCAAAATGAACCCCGGCGATCGTCGTGACAGTGCCCGATGTTCCAAGCAGGTGGGATGGAACTGCAGACGGGCCCGCAAAGGTTGCCACATCGGCAACAAAGGGTTCCAACAGACGGCGCACTTCAGCACGCATGGCCGCAAAAGTGATGGGCGTTACTTCACGGCCGCCATTCAACCTTTCCGACAGTGTGACAACGCCAGCCGCCAGTGAAATCCACGCCTTGATCTTGTGGCCCTCGCCTTCATCTTCCATCCACATGACTTCGGTGGAACCGCCGCCAATATCAAAGATGACAGCAGACCGGGCACCTTGTTCGATCAGGGGCGAGGCGCCAGACGCGGCCAGGCTTGCCTCTGTTTGCCGGTCAATGATTTCAAGGGTAAGCCCCACTTCATCGGTTACACGGGCGATGAACTCAGCGCCATTCAGTGCCTGTCTGCAGGCCTCCGTGGCGATCAACCGCCGCGGGCCAACGCCGTGCCAGATCAGCTTGTTGGAACAAACCCGCAGCGCCTCAATCGTGCGGTCCATCGCTTCAGCCTTCAGTGAGCCTGAAAGACCCAAGCCCTCGCCCAGTCGGACAATGCGCGAAAACGCATCGACAACCTCCAGCCCATCGGGCGTCGGCTGGGCAATCAAGAGCCTGCAATTATTGGTGCCCAAATCAAGCGCGCCATAGGGTTTGGCCCCAATGGCTTGAATTTGCGCAGATTCCCGCGCCCTTTCTCCACTTGACGGGGCACGCCGCTTGCGGGAATTGACCCGCCTGGCCGTGGCATCCACGTCTAAAATTCTTTCCGGCAGGCGCGCGCTGTGCAGAAACACAGGGCCTGCCCCAAAACATTGCGTTACCTCAACCTTAACAGATTACCGCGGAACGTAAACAGCTTCGTGGGTGAAGCGTTAAGCCCTTCTATGTTAACCCGTAATTCAGGTTCGGTGCCTAACTTGGGCTTGGGCAAGGGGTTTTGTGAGTTCATGCGTACTTTCGGCAAATCCTGGTTTCGGGAAGGATCGCTGATTTCAGAGTTCGGCGAGAATTTCGGCCAGGGCATGGGTATGCAAAAGCAAGCCTTGGCGCTGGACGCCGCCCGCGTCGACGCGGAACTGGCCTCCAAGGCAAAATCCGAATTCATCGCCAACATGAGCCACGAGCTCAGAACGCCGCTCAACGCCATTATCGGCTTTTCCGACATGCTGGCGCACAAGACGGTGACGCACCCCGATAAAGTGGTGCAATATGCCAACTACATTCAGCAAGCCGCAGAGCACTTGCTGGCGCTGATCAATTCCATTCTCGATGTTTCGAAAATCCAGGCGGGCAAACTCAGTGTGGAACTTGAGCCAGTCGATTTTGCGCAAGTTCTGGAGCCCTGCCTGCTGCTCACTGACGCCAAGGCCAAAGAAAAAAACATCGCCATTGAGCTGCGCATTGATCCCGAACTTCCTCTGCTGTTGGCAGACCCTTTGCGCGTCAGGCAAATCCTGATCAACCTGTTGAGCAATGCTGTCAAGTTCACACCCGAATGGGGACGCATCCGCATCGAAGCAGTCATCCACGACAACGACAACGCCATCATCACAGTCGCCGACACTGGTCTTGGCATGTCGCAAGAAGAGGTGGCAACTGCCATGCGACCCTTCGGACAAGTGGAATCCGGATTTAGCAAGCGCCATGAAGGCACCGGGCTCGGGCTTCCCATCGCCCACGCCCTTGCAAGGCTGCATGGTGGCGAATTGCAAGTCGCATCTGCCAAGGGTGCCGGCACACGCATCACCGTTTTGATCCCGCTTGCTACAAAATCCGCCCAAGAATTTAACCAGCGCCGCGTGCCGCACTAGAACAGGCCCATCATGTCAACCTCACTCAGCCCAGCCAAACAGCCACCAGCCCTCGCCCCTGTGCCACACACCAGCTCCGAGCGGATGGGCCGCATTGTGGCCGTAACGGGCGCCCATGCCGTGATCCTTCTTGACCATCAGGACAACCTCTTTGACAACACAAAACGCGGGGCGGAAATTGGCACGCTGCTAAAGGTTGAAACGCCAGTATCGATTACGCTCGCGCTGATTTCGGCCCTGAGTTCGCCAATGCCCACCCACAATATCAACGAACGCGAAATGCGCATTGTGGAAGTTGAGTTTATTGGCGAGTTGCCACGTCGCACCGACGGCACCGTAGGCAATTTCCGCCGCGGCGTTTCTTCTTATCCCTCACTGGGTGACACTGTATTCCGCGCCGATAGAAGCGAACTTGCACTGGCTTACGCTTGCGATGCAGAAAGCTCGGTGCGCGTTGGATTTATCCAGCAAGACCCTTCAATTCCCGCCATGATCAAGATCGACGAAATGCTCGGCAAGCATTTCGCCATTCTCGGCACCACCGGCACCGGCAAGTCTTGCACGGTGGCACTGATCCTGCGGCGCATTCTCGAAAAAAATCCGCAAGCCCATATCCTGTTGCTCGACGTGCACCGCGAATACGCACAGTCTTTCAGGGGGATTTCGGAAATCATCACGCCCGACAACATGGCCTTGCCGTTCTGGCTGTTGAATTTCGATGAAGCCGTGGAAATCCTCGTGGGGCAGCAAGCCAACCGGGAAGCGGATGTGGAAGTGCTGCGCGAAATCATCCCGCAAGCCAAGGCGCGCTATATGGGCAACCAGCGCCGCGACAAACAAGGCGCGCGTGGCCGCGACGCCTTGATCGATAATAACATTGGTGTCGATACACCCATCCCTTTCCGCGTGTCAGACTTGGTGGGCGTGCTGGAAGAATATATCGGCAAACTTGATTTGCGTGGTGAACTGGCGCCGTACAAGCGCCTGAAGTCCCGCCTTGAGGCGATCAGCCGCGACCCGCGCTATGCCTTCATGTTTGGCTCACTCACAGTGCAAGACAACATGGCACAAGTTCTCGCACGCCTGTTCCGCATTCCTGTGAATGGCAAGCCAATTGCAATCCTGGAGCTTGGTGGCCTGCCATCTGAAATCATCAACGTGGTGGTCTCTGTGCTCGCCCGCCTGGCGTTTGATTTTGGCGTTTGGAGCGCAGGCAAAGTGCCCATCACTTTCGTTTGCGAAGAAGCGCACCGTTATGTACCGAACGACAAGTCCACCGGCTTTGAGCCCACCAAACGGGCCATTTCGCGCATCGCCAAGGAAGGCCGCAAATATGGTGTTTCACTCTGTATCGTGACGCAGCGCCCGGCCGAACTTGATCCGACCATCTTGTCACAGTGTAACACCGTCTTCTCCATGCGCCTCACCAATGAGCGCGACCAGGACATTCTCAAGGCCGGCATTTCTGACGCCGCTGCCAGCTTGCTCGATTTCATGCCCACCATGGGCGCAGGCGAAGCCGTCACCTTCGGCGAAGGTGTGGCGCTGCCCACCCGCATCAAGTTTGATTTACTGCCAGCCAACGAATTGCCGCGCTCCAATACCGCTTCCTTCACCAAGAATTGGGCCACCGACTTGCCGGACGACAGCTTCTTGCATGAGGTCGTGAACCGTTGGCGCGCTCAAACCTACAATCCCGACAGTGCGGGTTATTCCCTTGACGACGCCCAGCCAGCAGCGGCAACAACCGCCCCAACTGCACCCGTGCCAACGCAACAGCCACGCCCTTTCAACACACCCGGCACATCACCCCAGAATGGGATGGGCCTGGCCGCTCAAGCCCGCCCCGCCCTGCGCCGCGATGGTCACGTTCTCGGCCAACCGCAAGGCTTGGGCACACGTTCCAATGGTGTGGCCACGCCACCGCCCCAAGCTGCGCCCGACAATGGCCAGCCCAGCCTTGCCAGTTTAATCAAGCAATTCCGCACCTGATTTCAGGCTTGCCTCGGTGCTTTGGTGGCGCTATTCAGGCGCCACTGTTGGGAGATCGTCTAATGGTAGGACAGCGGATTCTGACTCCGTCAATCTAGGTTCGAGTCCTAGTCACCCAGCCAAATAGCCCCGGCGCGCCAGCAACCAAAATACTGAAAACTTCACGTTATGTTTGTGAGCTTGACCTGTCTTTGAAACTAATACGTCACGGTCACAATGGCCGTGTCGGTATAGGTTCCAGGCGGCGGAGACGTTTGCGCCGGAACACGGCCAAAAACCGTCAACGGTTGATTGCTTCCGCTGCCCGTTCCAGCAACCGTATTGGTGCCAATGGTATTGCCCCACACGGTCGTTCGCCCCGCATTGCTGTAGAGTGAATATGTCACGGTGTTGGCCCCATTGGTCATTTTTCGGGAGCTGACCGTCGCACCGGTTCCATTTCCTGCGCCAATTCCCACATTGTAAGACGCTCCATTGGAGCAGGTCACATTTACGGTACCCGTTGTGTCCACCGCCGATGTCAACACACCCCTCGTTCCGAAATTTGCGCCGGACGTGAAAACTGTGCAGCTTGGTACGACGGTTGCGGAGACCGTGAAGGACGTGGAATTGGTGCCATCCAGGCTGTCGGGACAGGTGTTGAGCAGAGGCGTGTATTCCCAGGTGATGAAGGGCTGGCCCGAA
>JANPHF010000101.1:0-4879 GCA_031424315.1 Aestuariivirga sp. | reverse complement strand
TTCGCGCCGTCCGATGCCGACAATCCGAGTGCCCCCGTGAGATTCGATCCAACGAAATCGGGCAGCAACCTTTCTTTTATATGTATTGTCCTGGCATCAATGGCGCTTCCGGTTCAAGCCCAGAGTTTTGATCGCGAAACTCAGATGGGTTCAGACCCCGTTTTACCCGAACCCAACTCCTATCTCATCCCACCCATGAGGGTTGCTAAGCCAGTTGGCTGGCATAATGGTGAGATGCCCACAGTTCCGGCAGGTTTCAAAATTGAAGCCATAGCAACGGGACTTGCCCACCCACGTCAGCCTTACGTATTACCAAATGGTGACATCCTAGTAGTGGAATCCAACTCGCCTGGCTTGGAAAAGGTGACCCGACCAAAAACCGTTGTCATGGGGCTGATTATGGGTTCCGCCGGGGCAACTAATAAGGCCGAGAACCGCATCACAATTCTCCATGATGACAAGGCTTCAGTATTCCTGGACGGTCTTTACTCGCCTTTTGGGTTGGTTCTCGTTGGCAATGAACTCTATGTTGCTAACACAGATTCAATCATGCGCTACCCCTACAAGGATGGCGACCTGAGCATCGCTGATCCTGGCCAGAAACTGACGGATTTGCCCGGCGGTCCTATTGACCATCACTGGACCAAGAGTCTCACGGCGAGCCCGGATGGCGCGAAGCTCTATGTGGGCATTGGTTCAAACAGCAATGTTATGGAGAATGGCCCGGTTGCGGAAATTGACCGCGCACAAATTTGGGAAGTGGACCGCGCCACTGGTGCCCATCGCACTTTCGCCAGTGGGCTGCGCAACCCCAATGGCCTCACATTTTACCCCCAATCACAGGTCTTATGGGCTGTGGTAAATGAACGCGATGAGTTGGGTCCCAACCTTGTCCCGGACTACATGACCTCGATCAAAGACGGAGCTTTCTATGGCTGGCCCTACAGCTACTATGGCCAGCATTTAGATCCGCGCGTCAACCCACAGAAACCGGACCTCGTAGCAAAAGCAAGTATACCCGACTTTGCACTTAGCTCCCATGTCGCTCCGTTGGGGCTGGCCTTTGACACCGGTGACAATTTTCCTGACAAATATAAGGGTGGTGCCTTCGTGGGCGAACACGGCAGCTGGAACAGGGATGAATTCAATGGCTATCAGGTGGGGTATATTGCGTTCAGCAATGAAAGGCCTACCGGCAAAGTGGTACCCTTTACAAGCAAGAAGCGCGCGGCCGTCCCGTGGGCCTAACGTTTGACAAGATTGGTGCACTAATCATAGCTGACGACCTTGGCAACGCTGTTTGGCGAGTGAGCGCGAATAAGTAGGCACTACATGGCAGCTTATCAACTGACTTAGGCCATTGGGTCTGGTTGGCATAGAGTTGGCACCGAGCAGTTTGCGTGCAGAGTTGGTGCCTGTTTGAAGCATATGCCACTAAGGGTCCGTAATTCATCTCCATCGAGAAAATAGGCGTTGCGGCTTTCGCCACGTAGTCGTCATACACGTCAGTGCCGTATGCAAACTGCAACTCGCAGCGCTCACCTTACGGGTCAGATTCGGCCGATAAGGAACAACGCAATGACAATGATGAGAAGGATTCCGCCTACGCCGATGCCGCTATGGCCATAGCCATATCCGCCGAAGCGGCCGCTGAAGCCACCCAGCAAGTAAATGATAAGAATGATAATGAGGATGGTTCCAATCGACATGACCATTGCTCCTGGTTCCGACAAAATGCTTTGGTGTCTACTAAAGCTTATTGAGCCAGGCCAATGCCGTTTGCTTATCTAACGAGCGCCCTCGGCGCGGGTTAGCTGGTTGTTCCTAGTCTAAATGCTGAAAGAGCGGGAACAATTCGCCGCTGTAGGTGTTGATCTCTTGTTCCTCGAATTGGAGAAGGTCATGCAGACCGACACCTGGGTAAAGATAATTTGTGCGCCAGTCATCAATGCTGTCGTGTTCGGCATCGGCGCGGTGTCTCTATTGAGCACACCTGCGCTAAGCGCGCATGCTCCTTACTTGATGCCAGCCGTGGTAGTCGTCTCTTTCCCAATTTCATTTCTGCTCGCAGGGCCTGTCGCTCGGCGCATGCGTCTGAAATATTGGGGCACCAGCGAGTGGAAAAAAGGTGATTTCATATCCGGCTAACTGGAGTTCAAAATGAAACTTGACCGCTACCCAATGCGCAAATCCAATATCGCACTTGTTACAATTAGCCGCACAATCGGTGCTGGACTATTCGAAACAGTAGGCGTTTAGTTACTTCACTGCCGCTGACAGACTTGGGCCTCGGCACCTGAGAGACATAGGTCGCGCTCCCGCTCGGATCGGATCGGAAGGTGTGTAATGTCTGATCTAAAAGCCTCAATTGAATTGGCGATTCGAAAAGATTTAGCCCAACGGTATGTGGTAGATATCTCGGAAGTTGCCAGTAGCCTCGAATCAAACTTCCCCGAAATAGCAATTCCCGAATTGCAGGCCTCAGTTTTTGAGGCTGTGGTAAATGCAAAAGGCAATGCAATTTGGGAGAAGGAAAGACCGATTATTTCTTTGGCACCGCAAAGTAGCTAACGCGGTTGTTCACGGTTCCAAGTGTATAGACCCAAGAGAATAACGCTAAGGCCAAAGCATAGCTGCAACATGACGAGCTCCTCCAATTGTTGCAGATCTATTGCCTACGGGGCATTGAACCGCTCCTGAAAGAACCATCTATCTACTGTTCACCCGGTAGCCACATCCTGACTCAAGGAAGGAACTGTGCTGGAACATAGATGGGGGAAAGACTCGACTGCCATTTCGTTGGCCACAGCAAGATACCGGAAAAACCACTGCATTCCTTATACCATCACGTCCGGTTGACACATGAACCGCACCGTTTGAAAACGCATGGAAGCTTGGGAAGTTCCCGGAAGTCTTGACCTCAATTTTCGTAGATTTGCACATGCGTGCGGAGTTCCGGCAGATCGGCCCTGAGGTGGCCCTTTTAACTAGCCGGATTTCCGCCCGATAAAGACCTTGTGCCCTGAGCCATTGAGCAAAAAAGTGGGCCTGACCGAGAATACCTCATCAGCCAGGCCCAGTTGGGCACGGTGGTCAGAAGGGACGGGCATCCTTTACAACCAACGCTGCGCGTTCGCCTAGCACCGGGGAAGGCTTTCCGAATGGCAGCACTTCCTAAACTGGCCCATTGGGGGATTTGTTCCACAAGCTGAAAAAGTCTATTCCGTCGAATTGTAAACTGGCTCCAGTCATCTACTTTGTCGCGTCGCGCCAGTACTTGGAGTGAACCGACGGGCGGTGGCAGTCGCAGCTTCCGAACATTCTACCAATCTACGCCGAGCCAAGTCTCCCACTCGTCTAGTTTAATCAGGATGACAGGCATGGCCTCGGGGTGTATCGCCCCAACTTCGGCATTGGGTTCACAAGTCGGGAAGGCGCAGAAGTCGTTGGCCGTCTCGCCCGCTTTGACCTTCCTCACTGATTTCCATTGCGGCACCCTGGGCAACAGCTTTGCCCCACATTACCGTTAGGGCGATCTGATTTTCTTGAAGCTTGAGACAGCCAACCGACGGATCATGTGTTCCTGACGCGCAAGGTTGCGGAATCTGTCTTCGGTGTCCTGTTGCATCGCTACGCAAAGTGTGTCCACATGCGGAGCTTCAAGTTAGGCGACAGACTGCACCCGAGCCACTGGATAGGATAAGCGCATGCGGCCGCATTGTCATGATCGGGCGTGTCAAACTATCATGTGCAAAACCTCGGTCAGAAGCAAACGACAAGCTGGCCGGAGCCAGAAGAACGATGGCGTGGCGAGAGCGACGAGAGGGTGGGTTCGAAAGTCCCACCGACCGCCCATGCCTTGTGCGCCTAGAAAGTGCTGGAATTCGTTGGAACCACTTGGCGTCGGGGTAGTTTCACCACCACCTGTGCTGCGGGTGAAAGTTCTCAGGCTGATCCTGAGACTGCTTTTACGGCGCGGCCATCCCATCGAAAAAATCAGGTGTCCCAATGTATACTGATAAGAACGGAATGACTGTTTACACGTCGGATCTGGACAATACGCAAGCTCCCGCCAAGGATTTGGAAGGCTCAGAGCTATGGGCTCCGCATCTAGGCAAAGAAGATGAAGTTTTGAAACACGGCTGGACGCACGTAAAACGTGCCGATGGCACGCTCCATTTGGCCTATTTAGGCAAACTGACATATTTGTTTCGAGGCGACAGGGGAAAAGGCGACATGAAAGGCGATGGGCTGAATGGCAGTTGGCATGTCCTAAAGGAGTAGAGGGCCTTTCCATATGATCGTCACTATCACTGCTTGAAGACCTGCCTCATATTTTTCGGCAAAAGACTGGGCCAATCCTGATCGAACTGCTCCGTTCCCATTTGCTTGATTGGCTGATGCCAGAGCTTTGGTGCAGGTCATAATGGAAATGACCGTCTTAAACTTTCACCCGCCCAGCAATCTCATCAGATAAACCATGGTTCACGTCACGGTGGCCAGCTTCGTCTTGGCGTACGACGAGCACAACATCGCGCAAACGTGAATCAGATGGCAGGTTCCAATATTTTATTGCAAATTCGGGTGCTGGAATATTCTCGGCGCGGCCGGCATCAATATCGGCGAGATACTCGGTATAACTATAAACCGCTTCTTCTTCGAGATACCCTACAAAGCGATGCGCCACGCGCGGCCAAAGCAAGTAAAACACGAAGAAACCATTGAAGAAAATGCCTTGGGCGATCAAAATTAAAATGCGCTCCAACGCGTTAGGTTTGGCCACGTTGATAAAGGTCATCAAATGAGCGCGCTCGTTTTCTGCTTCGTCGAGCAGAATCTTGATCCATCCGCGATCATCTTGCATCCGCCGGAGAGATTT
>JANPHF010000100.1:0-94592 GCA_031424315.1 Aestuariivirga sp. | reverse complement strand
GATGTTACCGCGCCAACTGCTCCTACCGAAAACCACACTCCGGCTGAATCTACTGGTACATCTACAGCGTTTTCTGTAGCACTAGCTGGAGCTGTTTCTGCGGTAGCAGGAGCTGGTGCAGTTGCTGCTGGTTTATTATCTTCTGCCTGGTATCGGCATTGACGTTCCTGCACTGGTTGCTGCTGTGGGAACCATCGGCATCTGCGCCAGCGCTTATATCTCCGAAATTTGGCGCGGGGCGATCATGGCGTTGCCGCGCGGTCAGACTGAAGCTGCTGCAGCCATCGGCATGACCCCGGTCACGCAATGGACGCGGATTATCCTGCCACAGGCTATCGCGATGTCTCTGCCCGCGCTGATCAACGAGCTTATCCTTTTGGTGAAAGTTTCTTCGCTGGTTTCGGTCGTCGGCATCGTCGAGATCACGCGCACCAGCCAGGCTCAGGCGGCGATGAGCTTTCGGCCGCTCGAAGTCTATCTGGCAGCTGCGGTGATCTATCTGGCGATCAACCTTTGCCTCGCCGCCATCGGGCGCTTCCTGGAATGGCGGAGCGTGTTCTGATGATCGACCTTCTGCATCAATACGGCCCGGCCTTGCTGAGCGGCTTTGGCATGACCATCTTGTGCTGGCTGTTGGGCACCCTTGGCGGTATGGCTTTAGGACTAGGGATTGCGCTGTTGCAGCGTTACGCCGCGCGCCCGGTACGTTGGCTGCTACGTGGCTATATCGAGATCATCCGCGGGACGCCATTTCTGGTTCAGATGTTCGTGCTTTACTACGGCGGGCCGATGCTCGGCTTGCGTTTGGATGCGCTGCCTGCAGGGCTGCTGGGCCTGTCAATCTACGGCAGCCCATACTTCTCTGAGATTTTCCGCTCGGCCTTTGGCGCGGTGCCGGTGGGTCAGATCGAGGCGGCCCGCGCCATCGGCTTTACCGAACCAACTATCGTGCGGCGCATCCTGCTGCCACTCGGTCTTGTGTCGGCCATGCCCGCGATCATCAATTTCTCAATCGTGCTGACCAAGGAGACGGTCATCCTATCAATCGTCACTGTGCCAGAGCTTCTGTATCAGGTGCAGCGGATGTCGGCGGAGACCTTCCGCTATGTTGAGGCGAACCTGGCACTGGCGCTGTTGTTCTGGGCGCTGGTTGAGACGATCTCTCGACTCGGCCGGGGGCTTGAGGCCCGTATCACCCATCATCTTATTGAAAGGACATGACATGGTCCGCACCGCTTCCGTCGAGATCAGGGAACTCAACAAGTATTTCGGGCCGTTCCATGCTCTCAAGAACATCTCCGTGTCGATTGCGCCGGAAAAGGTGACCTGCCTGATCGGGCCATCGGGTTCGGGCAAATCCACTCTGCTGCGCTGCATCAACTTTCTGGAGGAATACGACTCTGGCGAGGTACGCATCGACGGCCAGTTGATCGGTTATGACACGCCTGGCGGCAAGAAGATGCCGGGGCGCCAGTTGCGTGAGATGCGACGGTCGATCGGCATGGTATTTCAGCAGTTCAATTTATGGCCGCATATGACGGCGCTGCAAAACGTCGCCGAGGGTTTGATCCGAGTGCGTGGCCTGCCCCGGGATGAGGCAGAGACGCGAGCAATCTCGGCGCTGACCAAGGTCGGTCTGGCCGACAAGCTGCGAAACCATCCCTCGCGGCTGTCGGGTGGCCAACAGCAGCGTGTGGCCATTGCCCGTGCCTTGGCAATGGAGCCGCGTCTGATGCTCTTCGACGAGCCGACCTCGGCGCTCGACCCCGAATTGGTTGGAGAAGTGCTGAGCGTGATGAAAGCGCTGGCGGCAGAGGGTATGACAATGGTGGTGGTTACCCATGAGATGGGCTTTGCCGCCCATGTCGCTGATCAGGTCGCGTTCATGGACAAGGGTGAACTGATCGCCAAGGACACACCCGATATCATTCTGCGCAGCCCGGAAGACCCACGCATTCAGGGATTCCTGCGCACCTACCACGAACGCAACAGCATCTGATCCAGAGGGAAATGCATGTACAAAGAAATGCTCCGGCTGCGGCCTGAACTGGCGGTGCTAACGCCTTACAATGCTGGGCTGACGCTCGAAGAAGTAGCAGCACGCCCGGGTGTCACACGGATTGCCAAGCTAGGATCAAACGAGAATCCCTATGGCCCGGCGCCCGGAGTCACCGCGGCGGTGATCGCGGCGGCGCAGCGGCTGCACCTTTATCCCGACCCCTTAGGTCGTCCGTTGCGCGCAGCGATTGCCGAACGGGAGGGGTGCAAAGCCGAACAGGTGGCGCTGGGCAACGGCTCCGAAGACCTGCTGAACATGCTGGCCCGGAGTCTGTTGCGACCAGGCGACCGGGTGGTCACGCTCTATCCGTCGTTTCCGTTGCACGAGGACTATGCGCGCATGATGGGCGCAGAGGTCGAACGCATCGGGCTAACTGCGGAGGGTAGAATTGATGTCGATGCGCTGGTCGTGGCGGTCAGCGAGCCCTCGCGCCTGATCCTGTTCTCGAATCCCATGAACCCCACCGGCGTCTGGCTGAGCCCGGCGGAGTTGGAGCGGGTTATCAAAGCCCAGCACTCTGAAAGCCTGCTGTGCATTGATGAAGCCTATATCGAATTCGCAGATCCCCGCGTTTGCCGATCCGCTCTGGCCCTGATTCAGACGCAAGCAAAGCCGATGCTGGTTCTGCGCACCTTTTCCAAGGCGTGGGGATTGGCTGCGCTTCGCCTTGGCTATGGCGTGACCAACGATGCCGCTTTGCGCAAGGGGCTTGACCTAGTTCGCACACCGTTCAACGCGAACCAACTGGCACAAATCGCGGGAATAGCTGCCCTATCCGATCCACAGCCGATGCAAAAGGCGGTCACCCGGATTGTAGCAGAGCGCGACCGAATGCTTATTCAGCTTGAAGCCATGGGGCTGCGGGTGATGCCATCGATGGGCAACTTCTTGTTTTTCGACAGCCAGCAGGACGCGGCAACACTGGCGACCCGCCTGCTGGACCATGGGGTTATCGTGAAACCGTGGAAGCAGTCCGGCTACCAAACCTGGCTGCGGGTATCGGTGGGTCTGCCAATTGAGAACAATCAATTCCTGCAGGCGATTGACCCGGCATTGTTGCTGGGCGATTAAGCCCGGACATTATAGATGAGCGCAAGAAGTGGACATCAACGGGGGGAACTCAGCACATAAAAATAGTGTGGCTCAACTCACCCTCAACCGGCCATAGCTCGGCGCGTGCACTTGTTGCTAAGACCCGGCAAGTCAGTTTTGGCACATTCAATTGGCCCTGTGGTGTGCTTGCTCAAAGATCCCGCGGCAACAGAGCGAAGCCTTGAACCGCGCCTGCACACAAAGTTGCCAGTGTTAGTTTCAAGACGCGTTGGGGGCAAATTGTTGAGGACGAGACGATCATAGGTTTCCTATCAAACCCCTTACTATCCTCAGCAAAAAGTGACCTTCACGTAAGGTATAGACCGACCAATCTGGCTGCGTCGGCCGCAGTGCGGCAATGGAAGTTAGCGAGATTTTCCAGGACATTCGAGTTCAGCGCCGTCGTCAGACCTCCCTCATTTCCCAGCCCAAAACCGTAGTAGGGCCACAGTAGGGGCGACACGTATAAAACCAGCAAAGTATTTCGTGTGCCACCTTGCGGTTCCTTTCTTGATCCGTGAGTTATACAAATTCTTGAAAAATCGGCAAAAGCTGTCTTGGGCTTTTGATCTTATTTTGTGCTCACGGTTCAGGTGTTCGAGTCACCTCAGCGGCAGCAGTTATTAGGCATCCCTGCAAATCCCATTCAGGTCGTCCGCTTCTTCCGCTGAAGTTTCCTAAAGTGTCACATTGTGCCGCAAGTCGAAAATGGTGTGGAAGATCCTGCCTTCAAACATCTTCACCAATTGGCCCGTGACTTCGCGGCTCTTGGTTCTTGCATCTGAGGCCATTGCTTTCTCGATGGCCGCCATTGAAGGGTATTTGATCGCAAGCACCATCGCATAGTGTGGATTATCGGTATCGGATTCCATCTGGCTGAGCACACGCACTTCTTCAGCGCCAGGAAACTTGGTCCATAGCGGCACGAGATTTTCGGAGACAAATTTGTGGAACTCGGCATCCATGCCCGGTTTGACCCGACCTTCAAAAAATGCACAACGGATCAACATCGAGAGTATCCTTGAAAAAATGGGGCGCATCGTGCGATGCGCCCCGATGAGGTTCAGCGTGGCTTAGGCCTTGCCCCAGATCTTCTTGTAGGCATCCTGATAGCCATTGCCGGGATCGAAAGTGTTTTTCGGTCCACCATCAAATTCCACATTGGCCTTGGTGACCACATGGAGCGGCGAGACATAGCCTGACCACTTCTCGCCGGAGACAGCGCGGTTGAGTTCATCAACCAACTGCCAGCCTTGCAGGTTCAGCGGCTCAGCCACCGTAGCGGCCTGGAATTGGCCTGAACGGATGCGCTGATAGGCGGATTCCGAACCATCACCAGCCGATACG
This sequence comes from Aestuariivirga sp., assembly GCA_031424315.1. Taxonomy (GTDB): domain Bacteria; phylum Pseudomonadota; class Alphaproteobacteria; order Rhizobiales; family Aestuariivirgaceae; genus Aestuariivirga. Next base: position 90,094 of record JANPHF010000100.1, on the reverse strand, counting down.
TTGACTGGCGCCTGGCCTTCACCCTTGATGCCAGCGGCGGCCAGCGATGGGCCCATGAAATCGAAATAGAGATCATTGATGGCGAGTGAGTGCGTCCACTTGGCGCCGTGCTTCTGCAACAGCGAGGTGGTGAGCTGTGGCATGCGCTGGGAGGTTTCGGCGATCGGGGTGTCCACCCATTCTACCGTGGCGCCGCCCAGCTTTTCGATTACTTCCTGCATCTTCTTGGCCTTGGCGATGGCAATCGCATAGGTCGAGTCGGTGAAGTAGATGCAGCCGGGTTTGCCCTTGGCATCGATATAGGCCCACATGGCCGCGGCAGTGGAAACTTGCATCGGGTCTGTCGTCACATTGGCAAACACGCCTGCGTCTGGCATCGGGCCAATGGTGCCGCCAGCGTGCCAAGACACGAAGGGGATTTTTGCGTCCATCGCTGCTTTCATGGCAGGCGCCTGCTCGACAGCATCAAAGCCGGTGATGATGATGCCATTGGGCTTCAGTGCCATGGCTTGGCCCATGGCGGCCGTGCGACCTGCCACTGAACCGGCACCGTCGATTGTCTTCACCGTCCAGCCAATGGCCTTTGCGGCTTCTTCGATGCCTTTGGTCACACCGACATGGCCACCATTCTTGCCGTCACCAACAAGGTTGACGATGGTCTGGCCGGCCTTGGCTTTCGGGCCAGTGGTGGGGCCATCCCACTTGTCCACCTTGACGGCGTATTTGTCGACGATGGCTTGGGCATCTGCCATCGAGTCGGCAAAGGCCACGCGCGTGAGCGCCGGAACGGACATGCCCAAGGCAATGCCGCGCATTAGAAGTTGTCTACGATCCATGGTTTTCCTCCTGTTGTAATGCTTGTTCTGTAGTTGGATGGGTGGGTTGGAATTGGGGAAGCTTTTGAACGGCCCCTCTTCGGCGCTGAGCGTAACCTGCTATGCCAATGGCGATGAGCAAGGTGACGCCATTGAACATCGGCTCCACCCAGAAAGAGCCGCCGAATTGCTGAATGCCTGAAATGCCAACGGCGAGAATGGTGATGCCAATCATGGTGCCCCACACATTGACGCGGCCAGGCTTGATGGTTGTCGATCCAAGGAAGGCCCCGACCAACGCGGGCAGGAGATATTCGAGCCCAACGCTGGCCTGACCAATGCGAAGTTTGGCGGCAAGCAAGACGCCTGCCAGCGCTGTAAACAGCCCGGAGGCCACAAAGGACGCCATGACATATTTGCGTACAGGGATGCCATTCAGGGCAGCGGCCTTTGGGCTGGCGCCAATGGCATAGAGATAGCGGCCCACGGGCAGATATTCATAGGCCAGCCACATCGCAACAGCGATTGCGATGACGTAAAATCCGGTGATGGGCAGGCCCAGCAGCATCGTTGTGTTGAGTGCGTAAAAGGCGTCTGGAACCACGCCTACAATCTGCCGCCCACCGGAATGCCAAAGGGCCACAGCGTATAAGATTGTGCCGGTGCCCAGCGTGGCAATAAAGCTATCGATGCGGGCCACTTCCACCAACATGCCATTGACGACACCCATGAGCGCGCCGAGCAGCAGCACCGTGATCACCGCCAATGGCCACGGAAATCCATAGAGTGTCTGCAATGAGATCGCCAGAATGTGCCAGAGCACGATGCCGTAACCCACGGTCAGATCGATCCGCCCCGCTGACATGGGGATCATGACGCCCAGCGAAAGAATCAGGATGATCGCCTTGTCGGAAATGATCGACCGCAAATTGATCAAGGTTGGAAATGTGTCCGGCAGCAGCAGCGAGAACAAAATGATCAAGCCTGCTGTCAACAACACCAGCCCATAGACTGGCAGGAAACGCTGAAGCTTTTGGCCAAACGTCAAACCAGCAAGTTCGCTGCGCGTGGGTTCGAGGGCCGTGGATTGGATGGAATTGCTCATGTCTTACTCTCAGGCAGCCTCGGACGCGGAAGCGGCGTGAATGAGGGCCGCTGTTGATAGTTTTGATTGCGGAATTTCAGCCACGACAACCCCGCGCGAAAACACCAGCGCACGGTGGCAGATGTGGGCGACCTCTTCAAAATCGGTGGAAACGACGATGACGCTCAAGCCGCGTTCGAGCGCCAGCGCAAACAGCCGGTAGATTTCGGCCTTGGCGCCGACATCAACACCTGAGGTGGGATCCTCTGCGATCAGCACTTTGCGGCCCGTTGCCAGCCAGCGGCCAATCACCACCTTTTGCTGGTTGCCGCCAGACAGTGCTTCGACTGGAAGTGCCGGATCATTCGGGCGCAAACCCACATCAAGTCCAATGCCAATGGCTTTTTCCGCCTCATTCCATGGCGAAAGCACCGACATCAAATGGCGCCCAATGGCGAAGGGATTGATGAACATGTTTTCACGCACGGAAAGTGACAAGGCGACGCTTTCTTCCGTACGATCGCGGGCAACAAGGCCCATCCCCTGTTCCAATGCCACCTGCGGCGAAGACAGATCAAGCAGCTTTCCATCAAGATGGGCCGTGCCCACACTTTCCTGCGCGCCAAACAACGCGCGCCCAATAGCTTCCTGCCCAGCGCCGCGCAAACCTACAAGGCCCAGAACCTCGCCCTGGTGCGCAGAAAAATTCACTGGGCCTGCGCCGAAGGTCAGGAAATTTGAAACGCGCAATATCTCATTGCCGCGCCTGAGTTTGGAGCGCACATAAAGGTCTTTGACTTCGCGCCCCACAATCAGATTGACCAGCTCGGTTGGCGTTGTTTCCTTCACGACACGGGCGCCAACCAAACTTCCATCGCGGAGAACCGCCACACGGTCTGCAATCCGAAAGATTTCGTCGAGACGGTGAGAAACGTAGATCATTCCAACGCCGCGTTGCCGCAATTCGCGCAATACTTTGAACATGCGTTCCACTTCGTCAGCGGGAAGGCTGGCCGTTGGCTCATCCAGCACCAGCACGTCTGCCTCGGCGGCCAGCGCACGCGCTATGGCTACCAATGACTTTTCAGTGCGGCTCAGATCATGCACGCGGGTGCTTGGGTCAAAATCACAGCCAACAAGGCGAAGAGCATCAATGGCCCGGCGTTCCGTATCGCGCCAATTGATCAAGCCGTTGCGCTTCGAAAAACCCTGCCCAAGCCCAACATTCTCTGCAACTGTCATCCATTCGACCAGACCGAGGTCCTGATGGATAAAGGCGACACGTTGCTTCTCATTCGGTTTGGGTGGGCGATGGTGATAGTCCTCGCCTTTGAAGAGAATGCGCCCTGCATCAGGCTTATGAATTCCCGCAAGTGATTTAATCAAAGTTGACTTGCCGGCGCCATTTTCGCCCAGCAGTGCCAGCACTTCTCCCGCATCAAGATGCAAGGAAACATCGCGCAAGGCGGTGGTTCCGCCGAAGCGCTTCGTAATGTTCTCAAAGGTGAGCAGATGGTCGCTCAACTCACTCTCCCGGGGTATGGCGGTTTGTATCCGCTCTAAAATGTTATCGATAACACGATACTGCACATGTTGGCGCAGTGTCAATTAAAAACTATTTTCCGTCGAGCAGTCTCATCGCTTCGGCGCTGTCTTTGCTGCCAAGGCCCATGGCAACAAGAATGCGGTGCAAGTCCGTCACAGAACTTGTCAGTGGCAGCGGCGTTCTTGTCTTGAGCGCGAAGGCTTGAATTGAATCGAGGTCCTTCAACATGTTGGCAAGGCTTCCCGTCGGCGTGAAATCACGCCGTGCAAACTTGGCCATGAACTCCTGCATGATGCGGCCATCAGCGCGCCCGCCTGCCAAAGCGGCCGGAATGAGGGCAGGATCAACCCCACCCGCCTCGGCCAGTTTGACTCCTTCAGCAACCGCCTGAAACGCCAAGGCGCAGAAGAGTTGATTGACCAGTTTGGTGGTTTGGCCTGCGCCTGATTTGCCCATCAAAGTATAGTTTGCCGCGAGATCCTTCATGACTGCGCGTGCGCGTTCAAAATCCTCTGCCGCACCGCCCGCCATGATGGTGAGCGTTCCACCCAATGCGCCGGGGACACCGCCTGACAGCGGGCAATCAACCCAGGCCATGCCGATTTTCTCACGCAGCGCGGCAGACATTTCTGCCGTTGCCGCGGGATCTATCGAGGACATGTCGATCAGGAGTTTGTTCGGACTCGCCGTCGATGCAATTCCTTCGGGACCAAAGACGGCCTTGCGAACGATGTCTGCGCGATTCAGGCTCAGAATTATAAAATCTGCAGCTGCGGCGGCTTGCGCCGGGCTTGTTGATGTCGTTGCCCCTTTCGCCACAAGTGCTGCGGTCTTAGCGCCATCAACGTCGAATACATGGACCTCGTGGCCACAGCTCAGAAGGCGCGTGGCAATGGCTGTGCCCATGATGCCAGCACCAATAACGGAAATTTTCTCAGGCATTGTCGTCTCCGGTCAAAAGCCAAAGCCGCGCGCGCTCAACGAGCATGGCAACGGATTCCTGAATATCCAGCCGCAACGCCCGTTCGTCCGCGCCCGGTGGCTCCAACGTTTTCAACTGGCTGTCGAGAAGAGTGGGGGGCATGAAATGGCCTTTGCGATCAGCAATGCGGCGCGCCAGTAATTCGCGACTGCCATCCAGAAACACAAACGCTACCGGACGGACGGCCGCTTCAGCAATGTGCTGGCGATAGATCTTCTTAAGCGCTGAACATGATGCGATCTTTCCGCCGGGGCCTTTCAGACTCTTGCCGACTTCCGCGAGCCATGGCCAGCGATCTTCATCTGTCAGCGGCGTGCCGGCAGACATTTTACTGATATTGGTGGCTGGATGGAGCTTGTCCCCTTCGGTGAATTGTGCGCCCAGAGCCTCTGCCAGCGCCTCACCCACAGAGGTCTTCCCACAGCTTGCAACGCCCATGACCACGGCTGCTCCCTCGAACATCTAAAGCACCGAGGTAATGCCGCCATCCACATAGAGGATGTGGCCATTGACGAATGATGAAGCGGGCGAAGCCAGAAAAATCGCAGCGCCAATCAGCTCTTCCACATTGCCCCAGCGCCCGGCGGGCGTACGTTTTTCCAGCCAGGCGGAAAATTCTGGATTGTCCACCAAAGCCTGATTCAACGGCGTCTTGAAATAGCCGGGGCCAATGGCATTCACTTGAATATTGTGTTTGGCCCAATCAGCGCACATGCCCTTGGTGAGCATTTTAATGGCGCCCTTGGTGGCCGTGTATGGCGCAATCGATGGCCGCCCCAATTCGCTTTGCACTGAGCAGATATTGATGATCTTGCCTGCCTGGCGCGTGATCATGCCCTTGGCCACAGCCTTGCCCACGAGAAAGGCGCTTTCGATATTCACGCGCAGCAGCTCACGAAACTTGTCTGCCGGGAAATCTTCCAAAGGCGTGCGGAACTGCATGCCGGCATTGTTGACGAGAATATCGATCGGCCCCTGCTGTGTTTCGACGGCGGCGATGGCGTGGTTCACCTCATCTTCTTCGGTGACATCAAAGGCACTCGCGTGAATATCCAAACCCTTGCCCACCAGCGCCGCGCGGGCCCTTTCCAGCTTGGCCTTGTCACGGCCATTGATCACCAGTTGGGCACCCGCCTGCCCCAAACCCTCGGCCATGGCCAAGCCGATGCCTTGGCTGGACCCCGTGACCAAGACACGTTTTCCTTTCAGGCTGAACAAATCAAGCGACATTAAACATCCTCATGCAAAGGCAATCTGCACCTTGAGTGACTTGCTGCGGTCACCGGCCAATTCAAACCCATGGCGCGCATCATCCAGTTTCACAGTCTCGGTGATCAAAGGTTTGACGTCAATCAACCCTTTCTGCATCAAGCTCATTGCAGTGGCATATTCGGAATGAAACCGGAATGAACCCTTAAGCGACAATTCCTTGGAAGTGATCGCCATCATCGGCAGTGTCATGTCGCCACCCAGGCCCAATTGTAGGATTGTGCCACCCGGACGCATGGCACCAATCGCGGAAACCAGTGCTGCCTGAGCGCCGGAACATTCATAGAGCACGTCAAAATGCCCCTTGTCAGTCTTGTATTTGTCCAGCGCATCCGGCGCCGTCGCGGTGTTCAATGTCAGGTCGGCGCCTAATCGTTTGGCCATCGCCAGGGTGAAGTCGCTGATGTCAACCGCAACAACAAGATCTGCCCCAGCACGTCGCGCAGCGAGGATGGCGAGGAGGCCGATCGGGCCACAACCTGTCACTAGAACTGACTTGCCAAGCATCTCTCCTGCCCGCCGCGTGGCATGAAGTGTAACGGCCAGCGGCTCAGCCATGGCGGCTTCGCCAGAGGTTAATCCCTCTGCCGAGACGAGTTGCGAAGCATCAGCAACCAGCACTTCGCGAAAAGCACCCTGGATGTGAGGGAATGGCATTGCCGAACCGTAGAAGCGCATGTTCAGGCACTGGTTGAAAAGGCCCTCGTGGCAATATTTGCAAGCATGGCACGGGCGTGAAGGCGACACGCCGACCAGCTGCCCAACCTCGAAGCCCGCTGCACCCGCACCCAGCTTGGTGATGCGCCCCGCCACTTCATGTCCGAGGATCATCGGCTCCTTGAGCCGCACCGCGCCAAAGCCGCCATGATTGAAGTAATGCAGATCAGAACCGCAAATTCCACCTGTTGCCAAGGCCACCTGCACCTGCCCAGCACCGGGCTCGTCCAGCGGGCGCTCTTCAATTCGCAGATCCTTGGCGGTGTGAATGACAACAGCTTTCATGGTTCTTCTCACAACACAGGTGTCAGCAGTGGTCGGCCTTCGAAATGAGCCACAAGATTGTCGCGCAAGAGTTGGCCCATGGCCTTGCGTGTCTCGAAGGTGCCCGATGCCTGGTGAGGCTGAAGCAGAATATTATCTAGCGCAAGGAACCGGGGGTTTATTTTTGGCTCGCCGTCAAAAACGTCAAGCGCTGCTGAGCCAAGCCGCTTGCTTTCGAGGGCGTCCAGCAAAGCCGCTTCATTAATGTTGGAAGCGCGCGATATATTGATGAGCATACCCTTTTCGCCGAGGGAATCTATGACTTCGGCATTGACGATATGCCGCGTTTGAGCGGATGCAGCGAGTGTCACAAAGAAGAAATCAGAATTCCGGGCAAGATCAATAGCATTGGAAACATAGCGCCAATCTTTCCCATAGTCTTTGGGCGCAACATCAGAATAAGAAATTTCCATGCCAAATCCGGCCAGGCGCTTGGCAACCTCAAAACCGATCCGGCCGAGGCCGAGAACGCCCGCACGTTTTCCCCAAACGCGGTGCTGCAGTGGATAGAGCCCTTTGGTTTGCCAAGACCCATCGCGCACCCAGTGCTCTGCGCCCACCATTCCGCGCGACAGACACAGCATCATGGCAATGCCCAAATCTGCTACATCATTGGTCAGCACATCGGGTGTGTTTGTTACCCTGATGTTGCGCTCTTTGGCTGCGGCAAGATCAACGGCATCATACCCCACGCCGTAAACAGAGATGATCTCAAGCTGCGGGCAGGCTTCGATCATACTGCGGCTGGCTCCCAGTTCACCACGGGTGGCGATGGCGCGAATGGAGGGCCCAACGTTGGACAGAAATGCAGCTTTGTCAGCGGCCTCAAAATAGCGATGGGCAGTGAAGGCTGCATCCAGCGGCTCCTGATCCCAGGTCGGATAAGGCCCCACCTGCAAAATATCAGGTTTTGACATCGCATGATCTCCAATATGTTATCGATAACATATATGGACACCTTAAATCTGTCGAGTCAAATATTTTGGGATTCAGGTGCTTTCGCGAGGGATGACAGCGTAGTCGGTGAGAATGGTTTCAGCAGCGATGCTCTTGCCACTGCGTTCACCTTCGATGGCGCGCTTCAACAGCGCGCCCGTTTGATAGCCGATCTGATAGCAATTTACGCCGACTGTCGTGATCGACGGAAAGCTGCAGCTCGAAATCTCAAAATCGCCAAAGCCAGCTATTGCAATGCGGCTTGGGATAGCCAACCCACGGCGCAAGCACTCTGTTACCGCCCCGAATGCAGACAAGTCTGAAACACAGATCGCTGCTTCGACCTCTGGCCAGACATCAACAAGTTTGGACAGCGCTTCCCCCCCTTGTTTCATTGTGATGGGTGGCGTGCCGAAAGAGATGACCCGCGTTTCCTTCAGCCCCATGGCGGCCATTCCGCGTTCATAGCCCAGACGCCTGTCAGCACCGCGCGTGTCGCGATTGGTTGTGCCGCCGATGAAAGCTATTTTTCTATAACCCTTTTTGTATAGAAACTTCACAAGGCCTTCTTCGGCTTCTGCATTTGAAAAGCCCACCACGTGACGCACAGGCTTTGTAGGCAGATCCCACATTTCAACCACCGGAATTCCGGCGTTCTCCAAAAAGCGCCGCCCCTTCGGGGTGTGCTTGCCACCAGTGACCACCACCGCTTCTGGCCTTCGGCGCAGCATTGACTCGATGAGGGTTTCTTCCTTCTCAATCGAGTAATCTGTATAGCCCAGAAGGATCTGCAGGCCTGTGCCTTCTAAAGCGTCAGAAAGACCACGGGCGGTATCTGCAAAGTTCGAGTTGTTGATTGACGGAATGAGCACGGCAACAAAACCTGTGCGCTTGGAAGACAGGCTACCGGCTGATTGATCAAGCACGTAGCCCAATTCGTCAATCGCCCGCATGATGCGCTTGCGCGTTGCATCGGCGATGGATGATCCATCCTTCAGGGCGCGGGAGACTGTCATGGTGGAAACACCCGCCGTGCGGGCAACATCCATCATGGTTGGGGTGGTTGTTCTAACACCGGTTCCGTTTTGCTTCTTGGTTGGCAAATGACTTCCCTAACGTGGTTTAGGTGTTATCGCTATCATATCACGCCCAACTGCGTTTGGAAGTTTATTGTGGCACCGCGCCGAGCGAAGAAACGATCAAGTTCCCGTCTTTCCGGGCGCTTGCCCGAAAAAATTTCCACATAGTGCGGGATGCGCGTCATGCGCAGATCCAAATCTTCTCGTGACTGCATTGAAATGTAGCCAATTTGCACGAGATAGACTGTTCTGGCCCGCACGTCGGCGGCCATCTCGTCCTCTCCGAAGCGCCTGAAGAGGTCTCTGATTGCAGCGAGGCGAATGCGGTCCGCCTCCTGAACTTCCGCCAGGATTGCGGGTGACCGCAAGGCCCAGCTTCTCACCGCGAATTCAAACCGGGAGTCGAACAGCTCGTTGTCAAACCAGAGATCGAAAAGGTTGAGAACCGCCTCCGGCAGGGTCTCGGCATAGGCATTGGCTTGCTTCACCAGATTTCCAGTATTCTTTTCACGCCAGCGGGCCACCAATGCGTCGAGCAACTGCTGGTGATCCTTGAAGAACCAATAGAAACTCGTGCGTGAAAGATTGAGCCTTTGCGCCAACGGCAATATCTTCACGGCATCGACGCCGGATTCAAGCAAAAGCTCAAGCGCAGCGTTGAGCCATAAATCCGGTGAGCCCCGCCAGCCGCTATCGCCATTCGTCTGCGCCATAGGCATTTGCATATCAGGTCAACTTTCTCAGCTCAAGTAAAATGTACATAAATGTACTTGACAACGACACACATGAACATTTTAGTAACACGATATTTTTTGTGCCGGAGCTTGCAGATGTCGACTGATCCACTCCTTCAACCCTTCAAGCTGAAGCATCTCACACTGCGCAATCGCTTGATGACCACTTCTCATGAGCCCGCTTACCCGGAAGATGGCATGCCCAAGGGGCGTTACCGCGCCTATCATGTGGAGCGCGCCAAAGCCGGGCTGGCGCTGACAATGACGGCAGGCTCGGCCGCCGTGGCATTGGACAGCCCGCCCGTGTTCAACAACATCCTCGCCTATAAGGACGAGGTGGTGAAATGGATGAAGGAGTTGACTGACGCTTGCCACGAACATGGCGCCGCCGTGATGATCCAGCTCACGCATCTCGGCCGGCGCACGCGCTGGGACAAGGCCGATTGGCTTCCTGCCGTGGCTCCCACACATGAGCGCGAGCCATCACACCGCGCCGTGCCGAAGCTCATTGAAGAGTGGGATATTGAGCGCATCATCACAGACTTTGCCGATGCCGCGGAGCGCATGAAAGCGGCAGGCGTGGATGGTGTTGAGTTTGAGGCCTATGGCCATCTGCTCTCGCAATTCTGGTCACCCATGAGCAACACGCTCTCCAATCAATATGGCGGCAGCCTGGAAAACCGCCTGCGCTTCTCGCTGGAGGTTCTGGCGGCCGTGAGAAAACGTGTGGGGCAGGAATTCATCTTGGGCGTGCGCTATGCAGGCGATGAAGCCTCTGTGGACGGCTATGACAAGAGGGAAGGAATGCAGATCTCGCAGATCCTGAAAAAATCGGGCTTGATCGATTTTCTCAATGTCACCAAAGGCCACATTGAAACAGATGCTGGCCTTACGGACAACATCCCGATCATGGGCATGGCCTCTGCGCCGCATTTGGACTTGGCGGGCGAAGTGCGCGCTGCAACGCGCTTCCCCGTATTCCACGCGACGCGCATTCAAGATGTGGCGACGGCACGCTACGCCATTTCATCCGGCAAGTGCGACATGGTGGGCATGACGCGCGCCCACATGGCGGACCCACATATCGTTCGCAAAATCATCGAAAAGCGCGAGCATGATATAAGGCCCTGCACGGGTGCAAACTATTGCCTGGACCGCATTTATCAAGGTGGCCTGGCGCTGTGCATTCACAACCCATCCACGGGGCGTGAGGAAACCATGCCGCATGAGATCGCCAAGGCGGAGCGAAAACGCAAGCTAGTGATCGTGGGTGCTGGCCCTGCCGGCCTTGAGGCGGCGCGCGTGGGCGCAGAGCGCGGCCATGATGTAACTGTGTTTGAAGCAGCGGCCAAGGCGGGTGGTCAGTTGTTGCTCACCGCGCAAAACCCAAGGCGGCGCGAAATGATGAGCATTGCTGAATGGCGGGTGGCTCAGTGTGAGGCCAGGGGCGTGAAGTTCCACTACGGCACCTGGGCGGAAGCCCAAACGGTGACGGCCCTCGATCCTGATGCCGTCATCATCGCCACCGGAGGCCTGCCCCATGCCGATGGTTTGCGCGAAGGTGAGGATCTCACCGTCACATCGTGGGATATCATCAGTGGCGATGCCAAGCCCGGCAGCAATGTGTTGATCTATGATGATGCGGGCGACCATGCTGGCCTGCAAGCCGCGGAAGTGATTGCAAAGGCGGGCGGCAGTGTTGAGATCATGACGCGCGATCGTTCCTTTGCGCCAGAAGTGATGGCGATGAATCTCGTGCCCTATATGCGCGAACTGCAGAAGCGCGATGTGACCTTCACTGTAACTTACATGCTCGATAAGGTGCGCCGTGGGGGCAATGAACTGGTGGCCACCATCGTGAGTGACTATGGTGGCATCAACAAAGAGAAGACCTATGATCAAATCGTCGTCAACTACGGCACCAAGCCCAATGATGATCTCTATTTTACGCTGAAACCGCAGTCGTCCAATCTTGGAGAGATGGACTACAAGGACTTCATCTTTGGCAAACAACAAAATCGCATGAAAAACTCAGGTGGCAAGTTCCAACTTTTCCGCATCGGCGACGCCGTTGCGGCGCGCAACACCCATGCGGCGATTTATGATGCGCTGCGACTGGTGCGCTGCCTGTAGAAATACGGTGATGGGTAGTTCAAACAAGCTGCCCTCTGACGCCGAGCTCTAGATTGCGGCCAGCCTTAAACAAGCTCTATTCCGCGCCCAAATCTTTCAAGATCGGGCAATGCGGGCGGCTGTTGCCTTGGCAGGCATCGACGAGGTGCTGCAGCGTATTGTGCATTTCCTGCAAGCGCTGAATTTGCCGTTGGAGATCATCGAGGTGCAACTGCGCCAACTTTTTCACTTCGCGGCTGGGCCTTTTGCGATCTTGCCAGAGAAGAAGGAGCTGCGAGATCTTCTCCATGGAAAACCCCAGGTCTCGCGCGCGGCCCACAAAGCGCAGGCGGTGCACATCGGAATGATGATAGCTGCGATAGCCGGAGGTTGTCCTGCTTGGCTTCGGCACCAAACCGGTTTCTTCGTAGTAACGGATCATCTTGGCGGATACGCCAGATTCCTGCGCAGCTTCACCTATATTCATCGCGACCTCGCAAGGCTTGACCTTCCCATGATGGGAAGGTTTATAGTACTGCGATCAATCGGATTCAATAGGTGAGACAATGGAACACCATCATCACGCGCATACCCTTGAGGCAGGTCAAGCCCTTGATCCGGTTTGCGGCATGACAGTTGATATGGCCACTACGCCCCACAAGGCACAGTATTCTGGTCAAGACTACTATTTCTGTAGTCCATCCTGCCGCGTCAAATTTGTTGCACATCCTGAAACTTATCTCGACCCTGCGCTGATCGCGGCGGCAAAAGCAACGCTGCCGCAGGATGTGGAATACACATGCCCGATGCACCCGCAGATCCGGCAAATCGGGCCGGGCTCCTGCCCCATTTGCGGCATGGCACTGGAGCCTTCGGTGATGACTGAAGACACGGGTGCAAACCCCGAACTTGCCGACATGACCGGCCGTTTCTGGATAGGTCTCACCTTGGCGCTGCCCGTGTTTGCCCTGGAAATGGGCGGGCACGTTTTTGGGATGCATGTCTTTGACCGGCAGATTTCAAACTGGATTCAATTGGCACTGGCAACGCCGGTGGTGCTGTGGGCGGGATGGCCCTTCTTTGTGCGTGGTTGGCAGTCTCTACTGACGCGCAACCTCAACATGTTCACGCTTATCGCCATGGGCACGGGCGTGGCCTGGATCTACAGCGTCGTCGCCACGCTGGGGCCGTCCGCCTTTCCGGCGGCGTTTCGCGAGCATGATGGTTCAGTGGCGGTCTATTTCGAAGCCGCCGCAGTGATTACGGTTCTGGTGCTGCTTGGGCAGGTGCTTGAGCTGCGGGCGCGGGAGCGCACATCTGGCGCGATCAAGGCCCTGCTTGGCCTTGCGCCAAAGGTGGCGCGGCGAGTCTTGCCCGATGGCCAAGAGGAGGATGTGACCTTGGATCTTGTGGCTGCGGGTGATTTGCTCCGCGTGCGGCCAGGGGAGAAAGTGCCTGTGGATGGTGTGTTGACGGAGGGAACGGTCGCCATCGATGAATCCATGGTGACGGGTGAATCCCTGCCCGTGGGCAAGGAACCGGGAGCCAAGGTCATCGGTGGAACGCTGAACACGTCCGGCAGTTTCATCATGAAGGCCGAACGCGTGGGGCGCGACACGATGCTGTCGCGCATTGTGCAGATGGTGGCCGAAGCGCAGCGCAGCCGCGCGCCGGTCCAACGGTTGGCAGACCAGGTTTCAGGCTGGTTTGTGCCACTGGTGATCCTGGTTGCCGTTCTCGCTTTTGCGGCTTGGGCCATTTGGGGGCCGGAGCCGCGCTTTGCCTATGGCATGATTGCTGCCGTGGCCGTTCTGATCATTGCCTGCCCGTGTGCACTGGGGCTTGCCACGCCCATGTCGATCATGGTGGGCGTGGGGCGTGGCGCGCAAAGCGGCGTTCTCATCAAGAATGCCGAGGCGCTGGAACGCATGGAAAAGGTTGACACGCTGGTGATCGACAAGACCGGCACGCTGACCGAGGGCAAGCCAAAGGTGACGGAAATTGTAGCCGCCGAAGAGATCAGTGAGGATGAATTATTGCGCCTTGCCGCCAGTGTGGAACAGGCCAGCGAGCATCCCTTGGCGGCGGCGATTGTGGCGGCGGCCAAGGTGCGCAATCTGGCACTGGGCCGCGTGATGGGATTCAACGCACCTTCAGGCAAGGGCGCCATCGGCATGGTGGAGCGCAAGCGGTTGGCGCTCGGCAATGCGCGCTTTCTCAAGGAACTCAATGTGGACCTAGGCGCGTTCGAAGGCGCTGCGGAACAGATGCGTAAAAATGGAGCGACGGCTATTTTTGTGGCCGTGAATGGCAAGGCTTCCGGCGTGATTGGCATAGCAGACCCGATCAAGCCTTCCACGCCTGAGGCTTTGGCGGCGCTGAAGCAGGCCGGACTGCGTATTGTGATGCTGACGGGCGATAATCGCACCACCGCTGAAGCCATTGCGGGCAAGCTTGGCCTCAGCGAGATTGAAGCCGATGTACTGCCCGAGCAAAAGGCTGAAATCGTCAAGAAACTGCGGGCTAATGGCCGTGTGGTGGCCATGGCCGGCGATGGCGTGAATGACGCGCCTGCCTTGGCGGCGGCTGACGTTGGCATTGCCATGGGCACCGGTGCAGACGTGGCCCTGGAAAGTGCAGGCATCACCCTGCTGAAAGGTGATTTGATGGGCCTGGTGAAGGCCTTGCGGCTGTCACGCGGCACCATGCGCAACATCCGGCAGAATTTGGTGTTTGCATTTGTCTACAATGCGGCGGGCATTCCCATCGCGGCCGGGGCGCTTTACCCTGCCTTCGGATTGTTGCTTTCACCGATGATCGGGGCGGCGGCGATGTCGCTGTCGTCTGTGAGCGTGATCACCAACGCCATGCGCCTGCGTTGGCTGCGTCTCTCTTGACAAACCATGGACAAGTTTCTGGCTCTATGAGATAGTCCCTGTATCAACACAATAATAAACGGGGAAGCACTATGAAGTCGCGCGCCGCGGTAGCCTTTGAGGCTGGCAAGCCACTTGAGATTGTTGAGGTGGATTTGGAAGGGCCAAAGGCGGGCGAAGTTTTCATAGAAGTGAAGGCCACCGGCATCTGCCACACGGATGAATTCACACTTTCAGGCTCTGATCCGGAAGGCCTGTTCCCCGCTATTCTCGGCCATGAGGGCGCTGGCGTAGTTGTTGATGTTGGGCCTGGTGTCACCTCGGTGAAGAAGGGTGATCATGTGATCCCGCTTTACACGCCGGAATGCCGCGAGTGCCCGTCATGCCTGTCACGCAAGACCAATCTCTGCACCGCCATCCGCGCCACGCAGGGACAGGGCCTGATGCCGGATGGCACCTCGCGCTTCTCCTACAAGGGCAAGAAGATTCATCACTACATGGGTTGCTCCACGTTCTCGAACTACACCGTGATGCCTGAAATCGCTGTGGCCAAGGTGAACCCGGCGGCACCCTTCGACAAGATTTGCTACATCGGCTGTGGCGTCACCACGGGCGTGGGCGCCGTCATCAATACGGCCAAGGTTGAGCAAGGCGCGACTGCCGTGGTGTTCGGCCTTGGCGGCATCGGCCTTAATGTCATCCAGGGCCTGAAGCTCGCTGGCGCTGACATGATCATCGGTGTTGACCTGAACAATTCAAAAAAGGAATGGGGCGAGCGCTTCGGCATGACGCATTTCGTCAACCCATCCGAAATCCAGGGCGATGTGGTGCCGCATCTCGTCAACATGACCAAGCGCGGCGCTGACCAGATTGGCGGCGCGGATTACACGTTCGATTGCACCGGCAATGTGAAGGTAATGCGCCAGGCGCTTGAGGCTTCGCACCGTGGCTGGGGGCAATCCATCATCATCGGCGTGGCGGGGGCTGGACAGGAAATTTCCACGCGGCCCTTCCAGCTGGTCACGGGCCGCACCTGGAAAGGCACGGCCTTTGGCGGCGCACGCGGGCGCACCGATGTGCCCAAGATCGTCGATTGGTACATGGATGGAAAAATCCAGATTGACCCAATGATCACTCACACCATGCCACTTGAAGACATCAACAAGGGCTTCGAGCTGATGCATGCGGGCAAATCGATCCGCAGCGTGGTGATTTTCTAAGTCGAGATTCTGTAGGCCAGTTTAACCAACCAACGGAGGCTAAAGGACATGGCAAAAAAGGCAGCAAAGAAAACCAAGAAACCTGCAAAGAAGAAAGCGGCCAAGAGGGCCAGCGCGCCTTCGATCGCGCTGCACCCCGGCCTCGATCACGGTTTCTCAAAGACCGCCAAGAGGGGATTTGCCGGCGGCACACTCACCTGCAACTGTGCCACCGATCCTGTCGTGGTGAAGATCTCCTCACAATCAGCCCACAACCACGCGTGTGGCTGCACCAAGTGCTGGAAGCCGGAAGGCGCCATCTTCTCCATCGTCGCCGTAGCGCCCACCGACAAGGTGGAAGTGGTGCAGAACGGCCACAAGCTCAAAGTGGTAGATGAGAATGCCTTGATCCTCCGCCATGCCTGCACAGGCTGCGGCGCGCATATGTATGGCCCGGTGAAGCGTGAAGGCCACCCGTTCCAGGGCCTTAGCTTCATCCACACCGAACTGTCGAAAGAGAAGGGCTGGTCACCGCCCGGCTTTGCCGCCTTCGTATCCTCGGTGATTGAAAGCGGTGTTCCGCCTTCCAAGATGCCGATCATCCGCAAGCGCCTGAAGCAACTGGGGCTGGAGCCCTATGATGCTCTGAACCCCGGGCTGATGGATTATCTCGCCATCGGTGCTGCCAAGAAGGCAGGCACTTACCGCGAGAGCTGATTGAATTGAAATGACGCGGCCGGAGGCCATGCGCTTCCGGCCGCTTTTTATTGTGAGAATGCGATGACACAGGCACTTGAAACGAAATCCACTGCCAAGAGTTTCGGCGGCTTGCAGGGTGTTTACACCCATCAAAGTAGTATCTGTGCCTGTGTGATGACATTTGCAGTTTACGTGCCGCCGCATGCGCCAGGCGCGAAACTGCCTGTGCTGTGGTATCTCTCCGGCCTCACTTGCACTCATGCCAATGTGATGGACAAGGGCGAATACCGCAAGGCAGCGGCGGAGCATGGCGTGATCATTGTGTGCCCAGACACAAGCCCGCGTGGAGAGGGCGTTGCTGATGTGCCCGACAACTGGAAGATGGGCTGCGGCGCTGGCTTTTATGTGGATGCCACTGAGGCCCCCTGGGCGCGGAATTACCAGATGTATTCCTATGTCACGCAGGAATTGCCTGCGCTCATAGGCGCGCATTTCCCTGCAGACATGGCACGGCAATCCATCTTTGGTCACTCGATGGGCGGGCATGGGGCATTGATCGCAGCACTGAAGAACCCGGGGCGTTATCGCTCTGTGTCGGCCTTTGCCCCGATCACCCATCCGATGATCGCGGATTGGTCGGCCCCTGCGCTGCATGCCTACCTTGGTGCGGACGAAAAGAGGCAACGTGCTTATGATACGGTTGCACTCATTGAAGATGGCGCGCGGGTCGCAGAGATACTCGTCGATCAAGGCACGGCTGATTCATTCCTGAAGGATGGCTTGAAGCCGGAACTGCTGAGTGCCGCTTGCGCCAAAGCGGGCATTCCGCTCACCCTGCGGATGCAAGAAGACTATGATCATTCTTACTTCTTCATCTCCACCTTCATGGCCGATCACATCGCCTGGCATGCGGCGCGGCTGAAGGCCTAGGACGCAATGATGAGGCCCATCTTTTCAGGTTTGAAGAGATTGCCATCCATCACGCTGAGCTGCGGCGAAACCAGCAGCGGAAATTCCGACTGATCGAGAATGTGGCCCTGCAGCTCCACCCCGGGTGCTATCTCCGTCACCATCACGCCTTGCGGCGTGAGCTTCATCACACAACGCTCCGTGATATAGGTGATGTCCTGCCCCTGCGCCACGGCGCGGCGGCCAGAAAAAGTGATCTGCTCGCAGGCATTCACCAGCTTTTTTACCTTGCCTTCTTTCTCGATCTTCAACTTGCCTTCCACCACTTCCATCTTGGCTCCCGCATTGAAGAAGCCTGAGAAAATGATCTTTCGCGCGCGCGCCGTGATGTCGACAAAGCCGCCAGCACCAGCGGTCACATGGCGGCGTGCGCCGAGCATGTGAACATTGACCGAGCCCTGCTTGTCGATCTGCAGGAACGAGAGCAGCGAAGCATCAAAACCCGCCGCCTGGAAATAAGTGAATTGATGCGGGCTGGCGACAATGGCTTCGGCATTTGATGAGCAGCCGAATTGGAAATCCAGCAGCGGAATGCCGCCAACGGCGCCCTGCTCGATCACCCAGGTCACTTCACCATGCTTGCCTTCTTCCAGCAGGATGCGCGGCACATTGGCCGAGACGCCGAAGCCGAGATTGACGGCCCAGCCATGCTTCAGCTCTTGCGCCACGCGACGGGCGATAACCTTTCCAGTGCCGAATTCCATCAAGGCGAAAGAGGAGAGCGGCTTGAACTCCTCGCCACTGATGGCGGGGTCATAGGGCGTTTGTGTGGTTTGCCATTGGTCTGGCGCTTCCACGATGTAGTCAATCAGAATACCTGGCACGCGGACATGATGCGTGCTGATGGACTCATTTTCGACAATGCGTTTCACCTGGGCGATGACAATACCGCCCGTATTGTGGGCCGCCAATGCGATCTCCATGGCACCTAGATAGGCGCCCTCGTTTTCAAACGAGAGATTGCCGCGTTTGTCCGAGGCTGAGGCGCGAATGATGCCAACATCCGGCACGATGGTGGGGAAATAGAGCCACTCATCCCCCTCAAATTTGATCTTCTTTACAATCGGCGCCGCGGCGGCTTTCGCATTCATGGCGCAGCCCTGCTGATCGGGATCAACAAATGTATCCATGCCCACTTTGGTGAGCGTTCCCGGGCGCTTGGCGGCCGCTTCGCGCAGCAGGTCAAACACAATGCCCGAAGGCACGTTGTAGCAAGGGATTTCATCAGCGATGATGCGTTGCCAGATAAAGGGCGGCTCAGAAGATGAAGGGCCGGAAGGATAGGAGCCTGCCACCACCTTGGCGATTTGGCCCTTGTGTTGTGCGAGATGTTCAATGCCTTTGATCCCCCACATGTCACCTGCGGCAATAGGGTGAATCATGGTGAGGGCGGCAGGGTGCTGGTCTTGGGCGTAACGCTCGCCCATGGCTTTCATCACCGCATCGGGGCAGCCGAGGCCGGATGACGAGTTCACAGCGACGATAGCGTGATCCTTGATATGCGCCACGGCTTCAGCGGCAGAGACGATTTTCGGCATCATTGATTTCCGCGAATGAGATCAGCGGCCTTCTCGGCCATGGCAATAGTGGGTGCGTTGGTGTTGGAGGACACCACGCGCGGCATGATGGAGGAGTCACAAACGCGCAAACCATCTATTCCGATGAGTCGACATTGCGGGTCAACCACCGCCATTTCATCGCGCGCGCTGCCCATCTTGCAGGTGCCAACCGGGTGATAAGAGGAACGCGCAGAAGCGCGGCTCATCTCGATATAGTCCTGTTTGGTCTTGCAGGCGGGGCCTGGAAAATGTTCTGCACTCACATATTTCTGCATGGCGCGAGTTTGGCCCACTTCCTGAGTGATCTTGATCGCCTCAATGTGGCGTTCCAGATCATACGGCTCCGCGAAGGAATTGGGATCGACAATGGGTGCATCCACCGGATTGCTGGAGCGCAAGGTGACTGAGCCGCGCGAACGCGGCCGCGTGAAATATGAGTTGCAGGTGGCGCCATTGCCGCCCGGCACATCGCCCACGCCTTTTTCCACGCCCGCACCAGCGAGGAAATGGAACTGCAAATCGGGCGTTTTCTCCTGCTTTCTGTTGCCCCACCAGAAGGCGCCCGCTTCCACGATGTTCGAAGCCACCGGGCCGGAGCCGAAGCCATAATATTGAATGCCGGCCATCAGCTTCCAGTGCAGCTTCTTGTATTTGTCATAGGAATGCGGGCCGTTCAGTACCCAGGTGACATCGGTTGAGAAATGGTCATGGAGATTTTGGCCCACGCCGGGCAGATCATGAGACACTTCCACACCCACCTCGCGCAGATGTTTTGCAGGGCCGATGCCGGAAAGCATGAGCAGCTTGGGAGAGCCGATGGCGCCAGCGGTGAGGATCACCTCTTTTGCCGCCTCAATCTGCTTCACCTGCCCGCCTTCGATCACCTCCACACCACGCGCACGGCCCTTGCTCATGATGATGCGCTGAACGAAGAGATTGGTTTTTACCGTGAGGTTCTTGCGGCTCATCACAGGCTTGAGATAGCCGACGGCGGCGGAACAGCGGCGGCCATTCTTGGTTGTGGTTTGATAGAAGCCCGCGCCTTCCTGCTTGCCGGAATTGAAATCCGCATTGAAGGGCATCCCAATTTCCATGCAGCCCTGCACATAGGCTTGGCTGACAATGTTGGGCGGAATGTCGGACACTGCCAAGGGGCCGTCAATGCCGTGATCCTTGCCGCCAAGGCGCGTGTTGCCCTCCGATTTCACAAAATAGGGTTGAAGCTCCTTGGCGCCCCAGCCCTTGCAACCATAGTCCTTGGCCCAAGCATCGTAATCTTCCGGGCAGCCGCGCGTGTAGATTTCAGCATTGATGGATGAGCCGCCGCCCAGCACGCGCGCCTGGGGGTAAACGGCCGTGCGGTTGTTGGCGTGGCGCAGGGGTGCTGTTTCATAGCCCCAGGTGAGCGGGCCGCCGGTCATGAAGGCAAAGCCCACAGGCATATGGATATATTTGTCAGTGTCTTTGGGGCCGGCCTCCAACAATAGCACGTTGGCGTCAGTCTCCGACAAGCGCGCTGCCAGCACGCAACCCGCCGAGCCGCCGCCGATGATGATGTAATCAAACATTCTTGCAATCCCCGCAAACTTGTCCTAATCATAAATAACTATCTGGTTATTTCAAGGGCGAACAAGTGGCCAAAGTGAAAAAGCAGGTGCGGGATCCGGATGCCACCAAGCAGCGCATCATGGCGGCGGCCACGGTGGAATTTGCCAAAATGGGCCTTGGTGGCGCCCGGGTGGATGTGATTGCGGCCCGCGCCAAGATCCAAAAACGCATGATGTATCACTATTTCGGCAACAAGGAGACGCTTTACCGACTGGTTCTCGAGGAGGCCTATGCCAAATTCCGCGCCGCAGAGGCGGCCCTCGAAATTGAGAGAGACGAGCCCGTGCTGGCCTTGCGGCGCCTGATTGAATTCACCTGGAACTATTATCTCGCCTCCCCGGAATTGATTTCACTGGTGAACACTGAAAACCTGCACAAGGCAAAATATCTCAAGAAGTCACCGCGGTTGGAATTGCTCAACAAGAGTTTTGTCAAGCGCATGGAGCAGCTCATTGCGCGCGGCGTGGCGCAGGGCACCTTCCGCGAAGGGCTTGACGCCGTGCAAATGCTGATCGCGCTTTCGGGGCTGGGCTTTCACTATCTCACCAATCAATACACTGGCGAAATTGTCTATGGCAGGCCCCTGATGACACCTGAAGCGCAGAAGGAGCGCCTGGCCTTCAACATCGATGCCCTGACCCGCATCGCCTGTCGGCCTGAGGCCCTGTTGAAATTGAGGGAGGCAGCGTGATGGGCGTTGCAATCGTCACTGGTGCCCAACAGGGCATGGGCAAGGCCATTGCTTTGGCGTTGGCAGCGGAAGGCTATGATGTGGCCGCGGTGGATTTGCAGAAGACGCCACGGCTCGACGAAGTAGTCACGGCCTGCGCCGCCAAGGGCGTGAAGGCCTTTGGCTTTGCCTGCAACATCGGGGACATCGCGACCCACACGCGGCTCCTTGACGAAGTTGAAGACGCCTTGGGTGCTGTAACAACGCTGGTGAACAATGCCGGCGTGTCGGTGAAAGTGCGCGGTGATCTCTTGGATGTGACACCAGACAGCTACGACCACTGTCTCAATATCAACACACGCGGCACGTTCTTTCTGACCCAGGCTTTCGCCAAGCGCTTGCGTGACAGTGTGACGGTTTGCCATCGGTCCATCATCAATATCACATCGGCCAATGCGAGCGCTGTGTCCATCGCGCGGGGTGAATACTGCATCTCAAAAGCTGGTGCTTCCATGATGTCAAAACTCTTTGCGGCGCGGCTGTCAGATGAGGATATTGGCGTCTATGAAGTGCAACCGGGCTTCATTGATACCGAAATGGTGGCACCTTCCAAGGCCAAGTATGATGCGCTCATTGAGGGCGGGCTCACGGTGATCAAACGCTTCGGCAAGCCCGAAGAGGTGGCGCGCATTGTAGTCACGCTGGCTAATGGCCTGCTTCCTTATACTTCCGGCCAAGCCATTCAGGCTGATGGCGGGCTTCTCACAGTGAGGTATTGATGAAAATCGCGCTGCCGAACGCCAAAGGGAAGCTGGAAGATTTCCGGCTGAAAACTGAGCCCATTGCGGCGCGCGCGCCCAAAGGCGAATGGAACCGCGTAGCCTTT
Source organism: Aestuariivirga sp. (assembly GCA_031424315.1). Classification (GTDB taxonomy): domain Bacteria; phylum Pseudomonadota; class Alphaproteobacteria; order Rhizobiales; family Aestuariivirgaceae; genus Aestuariivirga. The sequence continues at coordinate 68,030 of JANPHF010000100.1, read as the reverse complement.
GCCGCGGCCCATGTGGTGGCTGATCCACTTTCCGCCACCGGTGCCATCGACTGGAAAGGCACGCTCGCCTTTCGCCGCCATTTGTTGAAATTGGGTTTTGGCATTGCTGAAGCGATGGATACATCGCAGCGCGGCATGGGGCTTTCATGGCCGGATGCGCTGGAGCTGATCCGTCATTCGCTGGCCGACGCGGGCGATAAAGCGAACCGCATCTATTCAGGCTGTGGAACAGACCAACTCAATCCTGCAAACGCGCGCACGATTGAAGACGTGATCCGCGCCTATGAGGAACAGCTTGAGGCCATTCAAAAACTTGGCGGCCGCATAATTCTGATGGCGAGCCGCGCACTGGTGCGCGTGGCAAAAGCGCCGGATGACTACATCAAGGTCTATTCACGCGTGCTCGGGCAAGCCGATCACCCGGTGGTTCTGCATTGGCTGGGCGAGATGTTTGACCCGGCGCTGAAAGGCTATTGGGGCACCGACAGTTTTATGATGGGCATGGAAACCTGCCTTGCAATGATCAACGAGAATGTGAAAAAGGTGGACGGCATCAAGATTTCCCTACTTGATGCTGAAAAGGAAGTGGCCATGCGCCGCGCGCTGCCTGCTTCAGTCAAGATGTACACGGGCGATGACTTCAACTATGCCGAATTGATCGCGGGAGACGCCAAGGGTTATTCCCACGCACTTCTCGGCATCTTTGATGCCATTGCACCAGCGGCCTCGCAGGCTTTGAGCGCGTTGGCCAAGGGCGATGAGACGAAGTTTCACGCGCTGCTCTCGCCAACTGTTCCACTTTCGCGCCTGATCTTTTCTGCGCCCACGCAATACTACAAGACGGGCATTGTGTTCCTCGCCTGGCTGAATGGATTCCAGGATCACTTCACCATGATTGCGGGCGCGCAATCAGCGCGGCCCCTGCCCTATTTTGTTGAGGCCTTCAAACTGGCCGAACAAGCGGGCCTGCTGTTGAAGCCCGAATTGGCGGTGAAGCGCATGAAGCAACTGCTGGCGCTGTATGGGTTGTGATGCGGCGGCTTCAAGACCATTTGCACGACTGTTCGATCAACACAGCCACTTTGGGTTTTCAAGCACCGATTGGTGAAGTGATTGATGCTGTGGCGCGGGCAGGTTTTGGCCGGATTGCGCCTTGGCGGCGCGAGGTTGAAGGCGGTGACGTGAATGCCATCGCCAAGCACATCCGCGATGCTGGTCTGTCGCTTTCAGGCTATTGCCGCAGCACTTACATTCCAGCGAATTCGGAGGCTGAATTTCGCGCCAATGTGGAGACCAACAAGCGCGCGCTGGAAGACGCGGCGGTCCTGGGCGCGCCGTGCTTTGTGATGGTGGTGGGTGGCTTACCATCGGGTTCGAAGGATTTGAACGCGGCGCGAGAGCAAGTGAAGGAAGCAACGGCGGAGCTTGCCGCGTTCAGCAAGCCGCTTGGTGTGAAGATCGCGTTGGAGCCGCTGCATCCGGTTTATGCGGCGGAGCGCAGCTGCCTCACCCTGCTGTCCGAGGCCCTGGATTGGTGCGATGAGATCGAAGGTGCTGTGGTTGAGCCGCAAGTCGGCGTGGCGATTGATTGCTATCATGTGTGGTGGGACCCAAACCTTGGGGCTGAAATCGCACGGGCAGGCAAGGCGCAGCGCATCTTTGCGTTCCATGTGTGCGATTGGTTGGTGCCGACTGAAGATGTGCTCAACGACCGCGGCATGATGGGCGATGGGGTGATTGATGTGCGCGCCATTCGCGCCGCTGTTGAAGATGAGGGCTATAGGGGCGCGGTTGAAGTTGAAATTTTCTCCGCGCGGAATTGGTGGAAGCGCCCGATGGATGAGACGTTAAAGGTTTGCCGCGAGCGGTTTGTAACGGCGACTTAATCCAGTGTTTCTCCCTTCTCCCCTGAGGGGGAGATGTCGCGGAGCGACAGAGGGGAGATAGTGCTGAATAGTGCAGTGCGGCGCCCATCGCCCCTCAGTCAGCTTCGCTGACAGCTCCCCCTCCGGGGAGCAGGAAGTGCCCATTCAAGACTAACCCTCCAATTCCTCTCTCAGCATTTCCAATTCCAACCACTGGTCTTCACAGGCGGAGAGTTCAAGGCTGGCATTGGCCTGGCGGGTTGACAGCTTTTCAAAGCGCGCAGAGTCCCTTGCGAACAAGGTGGGGTCGGCCAATTCCTGCTCGAGTTTGGCGAGTTCCAATTTCAATTCTTCCATTTTGCGAGGCAAGGACTCGAGCGCATATTTCTCTTTGAATGAGAGTTTGCGCTTGGCCGCTTGCGCCTTGGGTTGCGGCGCGGCTTCAGCTTTTGGGGCAGGCTTCGCAACGACGTCAACTTTGCGCGCTTCAACGCCCTTGCCGCGTTGCGCCAGCATGTCGGAATAGCCGCCGGCATATTCAATCCACTTGCCGCCGCCTTCATGCATCAGAACTGAAGTGGCCAGCTTGTCGAGAAAGTCGCGGTCATGGCTGACGAGCAACACTGTGCCGGGATAGTCGACGAGCAGTTCCTGCAGAAGATCAAGGGTTTCGAGATCGAGGTCATTGGTGGGTTCGTCGAGCACGAGAAAGTTTGAAGGTTTGGCGAGTTCACGCGCAAGAATCAGACGCGCGCGCTCACCGCCCGATAAGACCGAGACTGGCGTTCGCGCCTGCTCGGGACGGAAAAGGAAATCGCGCATATAGGTGACAACATGTTTGGTCTCGCCATTCACCGTCACCTGCTGGCCGCGGCCTGCGGTGATAACATCCTGCACAATATCGTCAGGGTTCAGGCTAACTCGGGTTTGATCGAGTGCAACAACCTGCAAATTTGTGCCGTGTTTGATCTCCCCTGCGTCTTGATCCAGCGCGCCGGTGATGAGCTTGATGAGTGTGGTTTTGCCTGCACCATTGGGGCCAACGATGGCCAATCTGTCGCCACGCAAGACCAGCAGATCAAGATTTGAGACGATGGGGCGGGTGCCGAATGATTTGGAAATCTTGTGGGCTTCAAACACTAGCCTGCCGGAAAGCTCGCCGGAGGAAGCCGCCAGTTTCACCTGGCCTTGCTGGCCGACATAATCCTTGCGCTCTTTGCGCAGAGTTGAGAGCAAGCCGACACGGCGCATGTTGCGCTTTCTACGGGCGGTTACGCCATAGCGCATCCAGTGTTCCTCAGTGGCGATGCGCTGGGCCAGTTTCTGCTGGTTGATTTCTTCTTCTTCCAGCAGCTTGTCCCGCCATTCTTCGAAGGCGGCGAAGCCCTGGTTGAGGCGGCGGGTTTCACCGCGATCAAGCCAGATGGTGCGGTTCGAAAGCCGCTCAAGGAAGCGCCTGTCATGGCTAATGAGGATGAAGGCCGAACGCAGGGATTTCAGTTCTGCTTCCAGCCATTCGATGGCGGGAAGATCGAGATGATTGGTTGGCTCATCCAGCAACAAAATATCCGGCTCCGGCGCCAGCGTGCGGGCAAGCGCGGCGCGGCGTGCTTCACCGCCAGACAAGGTGGCGGGATCTTCAGCGCCGCTGAGACCGAGTTCATTGAGATAGTGCCGCGCACGGTAGGCATCATCAGTGGGGCCGAGGCCTGCTTCGACATAGTCCAACACGGTGTTGAAGCCGCCGAACTCCGGTTCTTGCGGCAGGTAGCGTAGCGTGGTTCCGGGTTGGAGGAAGCGCGTGCCCTTGTCCTGCTCCACCTGCCCTGCTGCGATTTTGAGCAGCGTGGATTTGCCGGAGCCGTTGCGGCCCACAAGGCACATGCGGTCATCATCATGCAGCATCAATTCCGCGCCCGCGAGCACGGGGCGTCCGCCGAAAGTAAGGGTGATGTCTTGCAAGTTGAGAAGCAGGTTAGCCATAGGGCGGCTTGTGCGGGAGGCCAAGCGGGAAGTCAAATCGCGCAGCGTTGTGGTGAGTGAAATCAAAATAGCGGCCAATGAATCGGCCATCCTAAGGGCGCAGGCATTCAATAAGATCAGCCCCGGAAATATGTTCACGTTAGCGATTTGTTGAATTTGAATTCCACTGAACACTGCTCTCTCCTTTTTAGAACACGAGAGAACATATAGGAAACATTTCAATCCTTGTCAAGGATTCTTTTCTGGTATCCTGTTTTTTTAGAGGAACAGCTATCCCGCCAAATAGGCCTTCACGGTGGCTTCCGCACCGTTCTTCCAGATGGCGCTCAGGTATTGGGTGAACAGCTTTTGCATTTCGGGATGTTTGCCGACCTCGCCATAGATCTCTTCCATGTCGAGCCAAACTTGCGGCTTGTCTTTGGCCAAGATGGCCTTGGCGTGCAGGTGTTCCCAGTTCGGGTCATTGGCTTCGATCAGCTTGCCGGAATCCGTGGTGCCGAAGCAGTAGCGGCACCAGAGCGCCGATTCGAGCGCGAGGCCGTTGATGCTCTTGCCAGCCTTCAGGCGATCGGCGATCGGCGGAACGATGAATTTGGGCTGGCGGTTAGAACCATCGAGGCAAAGCCTGCGCACCGTGTCGGCGATTTTGGGATTGGAGAAGCGGCGGTCAATGAGCTTCTGATAATCCATCAGGTCAGTGCCAGGCACGGGGTGAACCGTGGGGCGGATTTCCTCATCGGTGACTTTCTTGAGATAGGCCTTCACCAAGGGGTTGGCCATGGCATCATGCACGAAGTGAATATCCATCAAGCCGCTGACATAGGCGATCACCGCATGGCCGCCATTGAGGATGCGGATTTTCATGTATTCCCATGGCGTCACATCTTTCACGAATTGTGCGCCCACCTGCTCCCACTGCGGGCGACCCAGAGGGAAATTGTCTTCCACTACCCATTGCTTGAATTCTTCGCAGAAAATCGGCCATTGGTCTTCGACGCCGAACTGCTCGGCACAGACCTTGCGCTCACGGTCACCCGTAGCTGGCGTGATGCGGTCCACCATCGCGTTAGGGAAAGCCACGTTCTTATCGATCCATTCAGCGAGTGCTGGATCAGAAAGCTTGGCGAGGCCCACCACAGCATTCTTGGTGACCACGCCATTGTGCGGCACGTTATCACAAGACATCACGGTGTAGGCCTGAATGCCCTTTTCCTTGCGCGCCTTCAGCCCTGCAACGATGAAGCCAAACACGGTGGCAGGATCAGCAGGGTTCGCGCCATCCTTGGCGATGGCCGGGTTTTTCGGATCGAACTTCTGCGTGGCAGGATCGATGAAATAGCCGCCTTCCGTGATCGTCATTGAAACGATGCGGATTGCGGGATCAGAGAGGCGTGCCAAAAGTGCTGGCTTATCGCCCGGCGGGATGAAATCAACGAGCGGGCCAGTGATGTGGGCAGTGGAAAGATCATTATCCTGCTCTACCACGGTGGTGAGATAGTCCTGCGCGGCCAAGGTGTTTCGCACTTTCGTGTCGAACTCCATCACGCCCGCGCCGATCAAGGCCCAATCGTGGTTTAGCCCCTTGTTGAACAGATCATCAAGATAGACCGCCAAGTGGGCGCGGTGAAAGTTGCCGACACCGAAATGCAGGATGCCAGGCTTCAAGTCGCTGCGCTTGTAAGTTGGAACGCGGAGTTTCTTGGCCAGTTCTGGCAGCGTGGCAAGGGAGAGCTTGGTCATTGTTGAAACTCCTCGGATCTACAAAAGTGAAACGGCGCGGCTGGCCAGCGCCATTACCGGCGCATTGGTGTTGCCAGATGGAATGAAAGGCATGGCCGAGGCGTCAATGACGCGCAGGCCATGAACGCCACGCACACGCAGGTCTTCATCCAGCACTGCGAGCTTGTCGTTGGATTTGCCCATGCGGGCCGTGCCCACGGGATGCCAATTGGTTTTGACCGAGCGTCGGCAATGTTCTTCCAGCGCGGCGGTAGAGGTTGCGTCCTTGCCGGGCAGCAGTTCCATGGTGACGCGGCCTGCCAGTGGCTGCTGCTTCAGAATTTCACGGGCAAATTTCAGGCCCGCCACCTCGAGGCGCATATCTTCAGGATCGGCCAGATAATTATTGTCCGCCACCACCTTGGCAAAGGGATCAGCCGAGCGCAGGCGCAGCGTGCCGCGCGAACGCGGGCGCAAGAGGCAAGCATTGATGGTGACGCCATCCTGAGGCTGTACATTCTTGACATCGGCGTCGACGTAAACCGTCGGCACGCAATACATCTTGAGAATGGGGCGCTTTCCGCCATCGGGGTTCACATAGGCGCAAGCCTCAACGCCAACGCTGGCCACTGGGCCGGACTTGAACAGCAGATATTGCAGCCCGTTCTTCAAGGCCCGCAGGCCCTTGTCTTCGCCATAGTAGCCGAAATGGCCATTGGTGGCGGCAACCACCGGCACTTCGTGATGATCCTGCAGGTTCTCACCCACTCCAGGAAGATCGACCCTCACCGCGATGTTGTGTTGCTTGAGTTGCGCTGCCGGGCCGAGGCCGGAGAGCATCAAGAGCTTGGGCGTGTTGTAGGCCCCAGCGGCGAGCAGCACTTCCGCATTGCAGCGCGCTTCGCGGGTTTGGCCAAGACGCTGATAGCGAACGCCCAGCGCGCGGCCACGATCCACGATAATTTCTCCCACATGGGCATCGCACTCAATGGTGAGGCGGGGATCATTCATCACATGGGCAAGGAAGGCATCGATACCGTTCCAGCGGCGGCGCTGATTGGTGGTATATTGCATGGTGCCAACACCAGCTTGGGCAGCGCCATTGAAATCCGGGTTGAAGGGAATGCCGAGGCCCTGAGCAGCAAGCACGTAATCCTCGGTGATCTGGCATTTGGCGCCCGTGCCCGACACATGAAGTGGACCTTCAACTCCATGCCATAGGTCATTGAATTCATGGTTATATTCCATGGCACGGAAGTGCTTGAGCATCTCCGCGTAGTTCCACTTGCCCTTGGAGCCGAGGAACTTGTCCCAACCGTCATAGTCTTCAGGCTGGCCACGTGTGTAGACCATGGCGTTCACGGAAGAGCCGCCACCGAGAATATTGGCTTGTCCCACCTTGGGGGCGCGGCCATTCAAATGTTTTTGCGGTATGGGCTCGTGCAACTCCACGACATCGCTGCCGGTGATGCCCATCATCCAGGCGGCGGGCATGGGCAGAAGAAAGCGAGAAAGGCCGGAAGCACGGGCGGGGCCACGCTCCAGCAACAATACGCGGGCCTGTTTTTCCTTGATCAGCCGCCACGCCGCCACACAGGCCGCAGAGCCGCCGCCAATGATGATATAGTCATAGCCCGCCATCGCGCATTACCGGATGGCCCGGCCCTCTCTGTTGAAGCGGTGGATGCGGTCCTTTTCAGGCGTCATCCAAATCTTGTCGCCGGGGCCGAAATGGCTTTCACCGGTGGCACGCACATTGATGCTGCCACGCTGGCCACCGTCGACATGGAGGAAGGTGTCAGAGCCCAGATGCTCGGCGAGCTTGACCGTGCCTTGCCAATCACCCTTCTTGTCCGAGATGGTGATGTGCTCGGGGCGCACACCAATGGTGTTTTCTTCCACGAAGTTCATCTTGGGCGAGCCGATGAAGCCGGCCACGAAGAGTGAGTTGGGCCGGTTGTAAAGCTCAAGGGGTGAACCCACCTGCTCGATATTGCCACGGTTCAGAACCACGATGCGGTCAGCCATGGTCATGGCTTCCACCTGATCGTGAGTGACGTAGACCATCGTGGCCTTCATGTCCTCATGCATCTGCATGATTTCAACGCGCATGTTGACGCGCAGAGCTGCATCAAGGTTGGACAGCGGTTCGTCAAAAAGGAAGGCCGTAGGTTCGCGTACGATGGCGCGGCCAATGGCGACACGCTGACGCTGGCCACCGGAAAGCTGGCGGGGCTTGCGGTCAAGATAATCCTTCAGGTTCAGTTTGGCGGCAGCCTTTTCCACGGCAGCGTTGACCTGATCTTGCGGCAGCTTGGCCATCTTGAGCGGGAAGGCGATGTTGTCGCGCACGCTCATGTGCGGATAGAGCGCATAGGACTGGAACACCATGGCGAGGCCACGTTCGCCAGGCGCTGCATCGGTCATATCCTTGCCGTCGATCGAGATGGTGCCGGAGGTGGTGTCCTCCAGGCCCGCGATCAGGCGCAGCAGGGTGGACTTGCCGCAACCCGAGGGGCCGACGAAGACGATGAATTCGCCTTCGCGGATTTCCAGATCAGCACCAGGGATGATGACGTGATCGCCGAAGGCCTTGTGAACTTTGCTGAGAGTAATCGTGCCCATGTTATTTCACCGCTCCGAATGTGAGACCGCGTACGAGTTGACGTTGCGAGAACCAGCCCACCACCATGATTGGCGCAATGGCCATGATGGAAGCTGCAGAAAGTTTGGCCCAGAACTGGCCCTCGGGGCTTGAATATTCCGAGATGAAGAAGCTCAAGGGTGCCGCATATTTGTTGGTGAGGTTCAGCGTCCAGAAAGCTTCGTTCCAGGCGAGGATGAGGTTCAGCAGGCAGGTTGAGACAATGCCTGGAACGCCCATCGGCAACAGGATCCGGGTGAGTTCATTCCACACCGAAGCGCCATCCATGCGCGAAGCTTCGAGGATCTCCATCGGGATTTCCTTGAAATAGGTATAAAGCATCCAGATGATGATCGGCAGGTTGAGGAGCATCATCAGTGGCACCATGCCCCAGAATGAGTCCATCAGGTTCCAGTCCGAGAGATCGATCCAGCCCCAGTCCTTGAACACCAGGCCATTGCGGTTGAAGATCAGGTAGATCGGGATCAGCGCGCCGGCGGGCGGCATCATCTTGGTTGACAGCATCCACAACAGTGTGTCGGTCGTGTTCCGGCTGAAGACCCAGAGAGCAACGGGAACGATGCAGATGATCAGGCAGATGAAACCGATGGTCGCATTGCCGGCCAGATCCCAGCCCAGCGCCACATAAAGGAACAGGCCCACCACAAAGGCGGTTCCTAGTATGGTGGCCAGCCAGCGCTTGCCGCTCCAACCGATCGACGGTTTGGCGACAGGCGAGAAAGCCATAGACCAAGCGGCGGGTACCGCGAAAATGAGGCCAAGGATTGTGGAAAGGCCTGCGATGACCAGCGTGTTGATGATATAGCGCACATAATCAGAGCGCTCCTGCACGATGCTGAAGTTTTCCAGCGTCCACGGCGTGGAGAGCCAGTTCTGTGGCAGAGTGTAGGCATCGCTTTCCGTCTTGAAGGCGGCGACCGCCGTCCAGAAGATTGGGAAGAACATGAGGATGCCAAGCACCCAGGCGAAGATGGTGAAAGCGAGCTTGCGGCCGGATGCGTTCTTGCGTGCCATGATCAGTTCTCCAGGTTCCGGCCCACAATGCGGACCAGGAAGATAGACACAATATTGGCCAGGACGACCGCGATCAGACCGCCAGCGGCTGCCTCGCCTACGTCCGTGGCGTCGTTAAGTTGCGAGAACACCAGGTAAGTCAGGTTGCCGGCGAAGCCACCGACCGAGGTGACCTTGATTTCGGCGAAGATATTCAGCAGGAAAATGGTCTCGATCAGGATGACCACCGTGATTGGGCGCGACAGATGCGGCAACACGATATAGCGGAAATAGCTGACCGGGCCTGCGCCATCCATCTGCGAGGCGGCTTTCTGTTCTTCATCCAGCGACTGGAGCGAGGTGAGCAGAATGAGTGCCGCATAGGGCAGCCACTGCCAGGCCACGATGATGATCACCGAAATCAGCGGTGCTGAACCAAACCAGTCGAAGACTGCGGTTGCCCCGAAGAACTTCTGGATCGCTGCAAAAAGGCCGAAGACCGGATGCATGATCAGGTTCTTCCACACCAGGGAAGACACGGTGGGCATGATAAAGAAGGGTGAAATTATCAGTACACGGACAACACCGCGGCCCCAGAAGGGCTGATCCAGCAACAGCGCGAGGAACACGCCGCCCACCACCGTGACAACCAGAACGGAGAGAACCAGCACCAGCGTGTTGATGAAGTCCTTGATGAAATAAGGATCGTTGATGAAGTAGTAGAAATTGTTCAGGCCCATCCAGCCGGTATTGTCGTTCTGCAGGTTGTAACGCAGGAAGGCAAAATAGATGGCGATGGCCAGCGGCACGAAAGCCCAGCCAACAAGAACGGCGAGCGATGGCGCCAGCGCCCATTTGCCTAAATTTTGTGAGTGGCTTGTTGCCATGTGACCAACCCCATTGCGCGGTTATCCTGCGCTCTATTTTCTTGTTTTCTGTCATTCCGGCGCAAACCGAAATCTGAAACAATTAACGGAAGAAGATTCCGGCCGTTGCCGGAATGAAGATAGTGTCGCCGCACATGCGGCACAATGCAAAATTTGAAAAGGAGCGTCACTCCCATGCGTGCATGACACAGGTTGAACTGCGGCAGCGCGCAGGGAGTGACGTGGGAGGAAAATCTGGGCGGCGGCCTGGTGGCCAGCCGCCCTTGTTCAAGTGTTACTTGATGTAGCCAGCCTTGGTCATTTCAGTGGTCGTGAAGTCCTGAGCTTGCTTCAGGGCATCATCGGCACTCATTTGGCCAGCTAATGCGCCGGAGAAGATTTCTCCTACCTTGGTGGCGATGCCCTGAAACTCAGGAATGGAGACGTATTGGATGCCGACATATGGCACGGGCTTCACAGTCGGTTTGCTTGGATCAGCAGCATTCATGGAATCCAACGTCAACTTGGCAAAAGGAACCTTGGCATATTCCGGGTTGGCGTACAGGGACGTACGCGTGCCAGGAGGAACGCCGGCCCAGCCGTTGGCCGCAGCAACAATCTCCTCGTAGTGCTTAGAGGTAGCCCAAGCAATGAACTTCTGAGCGGCATCTTCGTTCTTGGTGCCAGCCGGGATCGCGAGAGCCCAAGCCCAGAGCCAGTTCGAACGCTTGCCTAACCCCTTGTCCGGAGCCAGAGCAAAGCCAATCTTGTCTCCGACCTGGCTAGCTTTTGCATCAGTCACGCCCGAAGCAGCCACCGTGGCGTCGATCCACATACCGCACTTGCCGGTCTGCATGAGGGCCATGTTTTCAGTGTAGCCATTGCCAGAAGCGCCTTGAGGGCCTGATTCCTTCATCATGTCGAGATAGAAGTTCAGCGTTGCTTTCCATTCGGGTTGGTCAAATTGTGGGTGCCACTTTTCGTCGAACCAGCGACCACCGAAAGCGTTGGACATGGTTGTCAGGAAGGCCATGTTTTCGCCCCAGCCGGCTTTGCCACGCAGGCAAACGCCATTTATGCCAGCAGCCTTGTCGGTCATCTTCTTAGCAGCGTCACGGATGAAATCCCATGTTGGAGCGTCCGGCATCTTCAAACCGGCCTTGTCCATCAGGTCTTTGCGATACATGACGAATGAGCTTTCGCCATAGAATGGCGCAGCATACATCTTGCCGTCAACCGACAGACCATTAACGTTAGCTGGCAGGAAATCTTTCGGATCGTCGAGCTTGGTCAGTTCCTTGAGCCAGCCCTTTTTGCCCCAGATCGGTGTTTCTAACATGCCGATGGTCAGCACGTCATATTGGCCGCCCTTGGTGCTGATGTCCTTCGTCACCTTCTGGCGCAGATCGTTTTCTTCCAGGGTCACCCAGTTCAGCTTGATGCCGGGGTTGGCCTTGGTGAAATCATCCGTCATTTTCTGCATGGTGATCATGTCACCGTTGTTCACCGTAGCGATGGTGAGCGTGGTGTCTTCAGCCAGAGCCGTGCCGGACAGCATGGCAAGGGCAAAGGCGCCAACGACGCCTGTCATCAATTTCTTCATTAAATCCTCCCAATGGATGGTGAGCTTTTGCTCACTTAGCGGGCAGATGTTCACTACGAGACAAGGCAAAGGTCAAGACTGAATCGCCGCTGCGATGCACCAATTCTATTTTTGCAAGAGCGAAGAGGCCATGGTTTCGTTGGTGATGAGGCCGTTAATCAGCCTGCCGGTCAATGCGCCGCGAATGGCTTTCTGCCGCGCTGGCGCCATGGAAACACCGATCAGGCGTCTCCTCGCAGGCTTTTGCAGCGGCACGCTGAGCACACGATCATTCGTCAGGCCATCAATCAAATCGCCATTGGCGTCAAAGGCCCAACCAGTGATTTCACCCACCGCACCCGCGCGCACGAGCGAGCGCACTTCTTCAGGCCGCATGAAACCATCGCGCAGTACGGCGGCTTCGTTATCCACCGTGCCGATGCCAACGAAGGTGACATCAGCCTGCTCGGCAAGCTCGGCAATGTTGCGGATGGACTTTTGTGCCAGCAGCAAATTGCGCTCCGGAACCGTGGTGGCCATCAAAGGCAGCGGCATGGGATAATGCGGCGCGCGCACGCGATCACCGATGCGGCTCGCCACGTCAAAGATGGTCGCTGAACCATCAGGCGCGATATTGCCGACAATGGCCACGATCTTGTGTTGCGGGCAATCCATCGGGCTCACTTGTTCAGCCATGGCGCGCAAAGTGCGGCCCGTGCCGACAGCGGCAATCACGGGATGTTGGGAATCGAGACATCGTTCCAACTCTCCGGCGGCGGCCTCTGCTATGCCCACGGTATCGGATGAAGATTGCGGATCGGCCGGCACCACCTCACAGGTTCCGAGGCCATATTTGTCGCGCAGGCGGCTGGCCAGCTCCAGGCAATTGGCTAGGGGATGATCGAGGCGCACCTTGATGAGGCGCTCTGAAATTGCCAGCGAAACCAGACGCTGGGCTGTGGCGCGGGAGATGCCAAGTTTCTTGGCGATTTCATCCTGAGTGTTGCCCGCAATGTAATACAGCCAGCCTGCGCGGGCGGCATCATCGAGGCGATCAGTTTCTGGTTCGGGTTTTCGGCTCACACGGCAAGTCCTAGTTCGCGTAAGGCATCATGCAGCGCCGCCATGGAGTCAAGTGTGCGATGTGGGTGCACGTCCTCGGCCAAGGTGAAGCCATCACGCAGATGGCCACCGCCCGTGAAGTGCCAGACCTGCATTCCAGCAGCAAGGCCTGCGCGCAGGCCCATTTCGGAATCTTCAATCACCACGCATTGTTCCGGCGCGGTGTTCATGGCGGCGGCGGCATGGAACATCAGATCCGGCGCGGGCTTGCCATTTTTCACCATTGAGGAGGTGTACATGCGACCCGTGAAAAAATGGCCGAGGCCACTTTCACGCATGGATACCTCCAGGCGCGGCGGGCTGGAGCTGGTGGCGAGGCAATAGGGCGCGCACATGGATTTGAGCAGTTCCTCCACGCCGGGCATGGCGTGAAGATTGCCCTCCATCCGCGCCAGCAGGCGGGCACGATATTGCAAATTGAGATCATCGGGCAAGGTGCGGCCCAGGCGTTGTTCGGCGCGCTTAGTGGCAGCGGCAAAGCTGCGGCCCAGAAAATCACTGCGAAAGATTTCAGGCGTGATGGGCATGCCAAGCTCTGTCATCAGCTCCATCAATACGGCGGAACTCAGCACCTCGCTGTCGATGAGAACGCCATCGCAATCGAAGATCACAAGTCCGATCATTGGCCTTGTCTGGGGTGATGAGCCTGGCAAATGTTTCTCCACGGGGCGCGGGGCTTACACCATCGGAGGGCTATCTGTCATTGATCTTGTTGGAAATTTGGTGAACCAGCTCTCGGAAATGAAATTTTTTGGACAGCTTTCGCGGCGGTGCTAAAGGCACTATGAAGGTCAAAAACCATAGGAAACAAAATGCAGATTGATCCGCAACTGAAGTCTTTCGTTGATGATGAGGCCCTGCCAGGAACGGGCATTTCGGCTGAAAAATTCTGGGCCGATTTCGCGGCCATTGTGAAAGACCTCGCGCCCAAAAACCGGGCCCTGCTGAAAAAGCGCGAAGACCTGCAGGTCAAGATTGACGCCTGGAACCGCGATAACGCTGAGCATTTCAACCCGCGGGCCTACAAGGCCTTCTTGACGGAGATAGGCTATCTGGTGCCTGAAGGCGGTGCGTTCAAAGTGGGCACCCAGAATGTGGATGCTGAAATTGCCGAGGTGGCAGGCCCGCAACTCGTCGTTCCCATCACCAATGCCCGCTATGCCCTCAATGCCGCCAATGCGCGCTGGGGCTCGCTCTATGACGGCCTTTACGGCACAGACGCCATGGGCAGCCCGCCACCGGCCGGCGGCTATGAGCGCGGGCGCGGGGCGCGCGTGGTGGCGCGCGTGCGGGTTTTTCTGGATGAGGCCTTCCCCATCCAAGGTGCCAGCCATGCTGACGTGCGGCGCTACTATGTGAAGGATGGCGCGCTGCTGATTGACGACTTCCCGCTGGCGCAGCCGGAAAAATTTGTGGGCTATCGCGGCAACCCCAAGGCGCCAGACGCGATCCTGCTGCGCAACAATGGTCTGCATGTGATGCTGGTGTTTGACCGGGCGCATTTCATTGGCGCGCGCGACCAGGCACTGCTGGCCGATGTTGTTATCGAAAGCGCGCTCTCTGCGATCATGGATTGCGAAGACTCGGTGGCCTGTGTTGATGCTGAGGACAAGACTCAGGCCTATCGCAACTGGCTCGGGCTGATGAAAGGCGATCTCTCTGCCGGCTTTGAAAAAGGCGGCAAGACGGTGAAGCGCAGCCTGAACGCAGACCGCGAATTTCTTGCGCCCGATGGCAAGCCATTTGTCATCAAGGGCCGCGCGCTGCTTTGGGTGCGCAACGTGGGCCATCTGATGACCACGCCAGCCATTCTGGACGACGAGGGCCACGAAATCCCCGAAGGCCTGATGGATGCGATGGTGACCACGATGATCGCCCTGCATGACTTGCAGAAAAAGCAGGGGCCACGCAACTCGCCTGCGGGCTCGATCTATGTGGTGAAACCGAAGATGCATGGGCCAGAGGAAGTGGCCTTTGCTGACGAAATCTTCACGCGCGTGGAGCAGGCTTTGGGCCTGCCGCAATATACCGTGAAGCTGGGCATAATGGACGAAGAGCGGCGCACTTCAGTGAACCTGAAGGAATGCATCCGCGCTGCCAAAAACCGTGTGGCTTTCATCAACACTGGCTTCCTTGACCGCACTGGCGATGAGATCCACACCTCGATGGAGTTGGGGCCGTTCAGCCGCAAGGACGCCATCAAGCGCAAGGGCTGGATCAACGCCTATGAAAACAGCAATATGGACATCGGGCTTGAATGCGGCCTTTACCGCAAGGCCCAGATCGGTAAGGGGATGTGGGCTGCACCCGACTTGATGGCGGCCATGCTTGAACAAAAGATTGAACATCCCAAGGCCGGGGCCAATTGCGCCTGGGTGCCCTCACCCACAGCAGCAACGCTACATGCCCTGCACTATCACCGCATTGATGTGTTCGCCATTCAGCAAAAACTCGCCGCTGGCGGGCGGCGCGCCTATGTTGAATCCATTCTGGATGTTCCAATCGCCCAGTTCCGCATGTGGTCGCAAGTACAGGTCATCCGCGAGGTTGAGAACAACGCGCAAGGCTTGCTCGGCTATGTGGTGCGATGGGTGGATCAAGGCGTTGGCTGCTCCAAGGTGCCGGACATCAACAATGTGGGTCTGATGGAAGACAGAGCGACGCTGCGCATCTCATCGCAGCACTTGGCCAATTGGCTGCGGCATGGCGTGGTGACAAAGGCTCAGGTGATGGAGACGCTAAAGCGCATGGCCGTTGTTGTGGATGGGCAAAACGCGGGCGATGCCAGCTACGCGCCGATGGCGCTGGATTTTGAAAAGTCGCTGGCATTCCAGGCGGCGTGCGATCTGGTATTCAAAGGTGTTGAACAGCCGAATGGGTATACAGAGCCGTTGTTGCATGCTTATCGGTTGAAGGTGAAGGCGCGGGGCTGAAGGAACCCACTCACACCTTCATGGCGTGTTCGGCTTCCTTGGTGAAGCAGGCATCAAGCAGTTTCTGCAAGTCGGCGGCGCGGCGGAAAGTGGGGTCGCCGTTCTTGCCCTGGAGCACCGCTGTGATGAATTTGCGGTAGTTGGTTTCCACGGCTTCGGGCTTGACCTGGCGCCAAGCGAAGGTGTTCACGTCATTGCCGAGGCAGGCCTGACATTCCGTCCAGCCTTCCATGTGTTTGACTTCAACCGCGCCCTTGTTGCCGAAGACGCGCAGGTGCAACTCATTGGCATGGCCGGTGTTGAAGCGCGAGGCTTGCACCACGGCCAGCGCGCCGTTAGGCAGCTCGAGCGACATCACGGCAGAGTCATTGGCGTCCAGCACATATTTGCCGATCTTGTCGCCGGGGGCCTTGTGGAAAGTCTTGAGACGGGCCTGCAGCGACACCGGCATCATGCCCGTCGCAAAACTCATGAAATCGAGAATGTGAATGCCCACATCGCCCAGCACGCCCTTGGAACCATGGGCTTCCGACAGGCGCCAGAGCCACTTGTCTTCCTTGTCCCATTCACCCCAGGCATTGCCGACGAGCCAGCTCTGGCGATAGCTCGCCTCCACGTGGCGGATTTCCCCAAGCTCTCCCGACTCCACGAGCTTCTTGGCAGCGTGAAGGGCTGCCACGTTGCGATAGGTGAGGTTGACCATGTTGATGAGCTTGTTCTTCTCTGCCGTGGTGGCCATTTCGTCGGCGAGCTTGAAATTCTCCGCCAATGGCTTTTCGCAGAAGACATGCTTCTTGCCGTTGAGCAGCTTCATGGTGGTGGGATGATGGATCGAATCCGGCGTCACATTGGCGGCGGCATCAAACTGGCCCCATTTGATCGCTTCATCCAAATCAGTGAAGTGATGTGGGATTTTGAACTTCGTGGCGAACTCTTCGGCGCGGCCTGGCACCACGTCCACCGTGGCCACCATTTCGCAGCGCGGGTCTGCGGCGAAAGCCGTGGCGTGGGAGGTGGCCATGCCACCTGTGCCGAGGATGAGGAGGCGGATTTTCTTGCTCATTGGTATCTCCATAGATTCGCCCTTCCCCCACCGGGCAGAAGGGCGATTGATCAGCGCGTCCTTGCTTACCTAAAACCTTCTTCGCCGGCGGTATGCAGGGTTGGGCCTTTTACCGTCAGTGGGTTCGGAGCCTTATCATGCGGCACATTTGGTGCGGGGTGAATACCAACCCAGGGCTTGGCTGGATTATAAGCCCAGCGTGTGGCATTCTTGATCACCTGCAGCACTTGTGGATTGTGATAGGCGGTATAGGCCTCGTGGCCTGGGCGGAAATAGAAGATGTTTCCGGCGCCACGGCGATAGGTGACGCCAGAGCGGAACACTTCACCGCCCTCAAAATGCGAGATCATCACCGTTTCCAGCGGCTCGGGAATGGAGAAGGGCTCGCCATACATTTCTTCATTCTCAATCTCGATCATCTCAGGCAGGCCTGCAGCGATCGGGTGATTGGGATTGATGATCCACACACGTTCCTTTTCACCGGCTTCACGCCACTTCAGTGAGCACGGTGTTCCCATCAGCTTCTTGAAAATCTTGGAATAGTGGCCGGAATGCAGAACGATAAGGCCCATGCCTTCCCACACACGCTTGGCCACGCGCTCGACGATTTCGTCCTTCACATCACCATGGGCGGCATGGCCCCACCACAGCAGCACATCGGTTTCATCCAAGCGCTTTTGTGACAGGCCGTGCTCGGCATCGTCGTCAAGCAATGCGTGGCTGACGGCAAAATCCTTGTCGCCCTTGAAGGCGTTCTTCAGGGCGCCATGCATGCCTTCAGGATAAAGCTTGGCAACAAGCTTGTTGGATTTCTCGTGGCGGTGTTCATGCCAAATCAGGGTGCGGATCATGGAGGCTCCAATAGTCAAAATTGCGCCAAGAAGAAAACACAAAGCGCGATGTTCGTGTGGTCAGGTTCCAGGTTTGATTTTGCCTTCGGGATAGGCTGGCAAGGTGAGAGAGTTGAAACTGCCCCGGCCCGTGGCGGCGGCAAGCTGTGCCAAGCGTGTGGCCACCCCTTCGGGGAACCAGGCCCAGTCAAAGCGCCACGTCCAGCAGCCTGTGATGCCAGGCGTGTTCATGCGGTGATAGCCATCAAGGCCCAGCACATCCTGCAATTGGAAAATGGCGTGATTGGCCACGGAGTGAGAACAGGCGCTGACCATGTCCCAAGCGATGGTGGCCTCTGACGTGTTCAAATAAGCCGTGGCATAAGCGCGCTCGCGGTCTGTTGTGGTGTGCCACCAGCCGCGCACCGTGTCGTTGTCATGCGTGCCGGAATAAACCACAGTGTCGGGCTGATAGTTGTGCGGCAGATAGGCGTGGGTGGCATCGCCATCAAAGGCAAATTGCAAGATGCGCATGCCGGGCAGGCCCGCATGATGGCGCAGAGCCTCAACTTCTTCTGTGATCACGCCGAGATCCTCGGCGATGATGGGCAAGGTGCCCAGGGCTTTTTTGATGGCGTCAAACAGCGCCGCCCCAGGGCC
This sequence comes from Aestuariivirga sp., assembly GCA_031424315.1. Lineage (GTDB taxonomy): Bacteria > Pseudomonadota > Alphaproteobacteria > Rhizobiales > Aestuariivirgaceae > Aestuariivirga. Next base: position 49,749 of record JANPHF010000100.1, on the reverse strand, counting down.
TGGAATCCATTTGCCATTCACGGCCGTTGGCTCACTGGCAGGGATTTCCCAATAGGCGCAGAAGCCGCGGAAATGGTCGATGCGGATGATGTCAGCCAATTGCAATTGGCGGCGCACGCGCGAGGCCCACCAGGCGTATTTGTCTTTCTTCATCGCGGCCCAATTGTAGAGCGGGTTGCCCCAGCGCTGGCCTGTGGCGGAGAAATAGTCGGGCGGCACGCCCGCGATCACGCGTGGATGGCCTTTGTCATCAAGGTCATAGAGATCAGGCCGCGCCCAGCAATCGGAACTGTGATGGGCGATGAAGATGGGCAAGTCACCCACCAGCTTGATGTTGCGTTCATTGGCATAGGCCTTGAGTGCTGCCCATTGCGTGCCAAACTGCCATTGCACAAATTGCCAGAAGCCAATTTCGTCCTTGTAGGTTTCGCGCGCCTCTTTCATGGCTTTGGGCTGGCGGCGGGCCAGGCCTTCAGGCCAATCGGGCCAGAGCTTGGGCGAATGAGCGGCGTCGATGGCCATGAAGAGCGCATAGTCTTCCACCCAGTCGGCTTCCTGCTTCACCCAGGCGGCCATAGATTCAGCCTCTGGGCCACGGGCTGCGGCCTTCATTCCGGCATAGGCCTCGCGCAGGCGGGCAATGCGCCAGGACACGACATATTCAAACTGCACCTGATGGGCGGGAAAATTATTGGCCAAGGCGACAGTGGTCAACCAGCCTTTTTCCACCATCGGCTCAAAGGCCAGCAACAGTGGATTGCCCGCAAAGGCAGACGAACCCATGTAGGGCGAATTGCCGGGGCCGATGGGGCCAAGCGGCAGCGTTTGCCACAGCGTTTGATTGGCGGATTTCAGCCACTCTACAAAGTGATAGGCGCTGGGGCCGAAATCACCCGCGCCATGCGGGCCAGGCAGTGACGTGGGATGGAGCAGAATGCCCGACGTGCGGGCGTGCAAGATATTCTCTGTCATCAATTCGACCTTGAAACAAACCAGCCAAAACCTTTGGCCGGCACAAGCAATGTGTGATCTGCGATGCGGAGCGAACCATAGATGGGTTGCCAGTTTTCTTTTGCCAAGTCAGTGGGCAGCTTCAATTCAGCCGGGGCGCTGCCAAGATTGTGCACGATGAGCAGGCGCTCGCCCTGCCCCTCGCGGGTGAAGGCCAGGATGCGCTTGTCGGCTGCGGCCACGGGGGTCATAAGCCCGCCCGCGAAAGCCTTGTGCTGGCGGCGCACGGCCAACATCCCTTTCACCGCCTTGAACACCTTGGCGCTGAGCGAGGCGGGATTGGCCAGTTGCTTTTCGGCCTCCACCCAATCCACTGGGCCACGGCAGCGATAGCGCGCATCCTTATAGCCCGTGAGGGCCTCTTGCTCGCGCTGATAGGCATCATCATTCTGCTTGGCGAATTCATCGCCATAGTAAATCACCGGCGTGCCCAGCAAAGTGAAGCTGATGCTGAAGGCCAGTTCAATGGCGCGCGCATCATTCTTCAAAAGATTGGCCAGCCGTGCACCAATGCCTTCGCCCTGACGGAAATCCCACGCGGGCTCCAGGCAATAGGCGGCGTGAATGGCCTTGCGCTCGGCGGGGGTGACCATTTCCAGTGTCAGTTCATCATGGCAACGCAGGAATGAGAACCAGCCGCATTCTGCCGGAATGCCCGGCGTTACAGCAGCGGAGAGCTGCTCGAAAACGGGGGCTGCATTTTCCTCGGCCATGGCCAGATAGATGCGTGGCATGACGGGGAAGTGATAAGCGGCGTGGCATTCATCCCCTTCGCCGAAATAAGCCACCACATCCTTGGGCGGCTGGCAGGCCTCGGCCAGAATCATGGTGCCGGGGCGCACGGCGTCCAACACGGCGCGGAAGAATTTCACGATGGCGTGCGTGCCGGGCAGGTTTTCACAAATCGTGCCCTCTTCCTTCCAGAGATAGGGCACGGCATCAGCGCGGAAACCATCCACACCGAGCTTCACCCAGGACAGCAGCATGCGGCACATTTCCAGCAGCACATCGGGGTTGCGGAAATTGAGATCGGGCTGGATGTCGAAGAAACGGTGGAAGTAATAGCCCTGGCCCTCAAGCTTGTGCCAGTTGCTTTCCATCATGCCCTTGAAAATGATGCGGGCCTGCGGATAGCCCTTGTCATCATCGCTCCAAATAAAGAAATCGCGGTAAGGGTTATCCTTACCCTTGGCGGCCTCCTTGAACCAATGATGTTCATTGGAGGCGTGATTGATGGCGACATCAAATATCACCTTGATGCCGCGGGCATGGGCTGCGTTCAGAAACGTCTTGAAGGCGGCCTGATGCTCTGACCCTTCACCGCCCACCAGATCAGCCCTGATACTGCGGAAATCGCGGATGTCAAAACCAGCATCGCGCATGGGAGAATCAAGAATGGGCAGCAACCACAGGCAGGTGACGCCCAGTTCCTGCAAATAAGTCAACCGTCGGGTGAGGCCGTCAAAGTTCTTGTTGAAGAGATCAACATAGAGCGAATAGACCACAACATCCTTGAACCAGCCTTCAGCCAACGGCTGGGGCGCGGATTTGGCCGCCGCCAACTCGCTGATGAATGAATCCAGCTTGCCGGAATGCGCATTGCCATAAAGCTCTTGCCATAGAACGCGCAACTTTTCTGATGGCGCCATCACTCACTCTCCTGTTGCGCGGTCAAATCCAAGCGCACCGCATTCAATGGATTCATCCAACACGTCGTACCCTGGGGGAACCTGTTTCATCCACCTTGAAGAGATTGGGGCACCTGCATTGCTGGCGCAGGTGCCTCACATCACAGACGCCTGCCACCATCATCAAAGCGGTGAACATGCTTGGCTTGCGGCGTTATATAGACAACAGACCCTGGCTTGTAGTCCGATTGGCCAGGCTCACGCACGGTAAGCAGTCCTTCGTCGGTTGCAACATACAGGAAGCTGTCTGAACCCAGAATTTCAGCATATTCCACCGTGCCCTTGAGGGCACCTTTCTTGGCATCAATGTCGAAGTGTTCCGGGCGCACACCCACAGTTTTGGCCTTGGCCGCATCTGCTGACTTGCCCGACATCAAATTCATCTTGGGCGAGCCAATGAAGCCTGCCACAAAAGTGCTGGCGGGCCTTTCGTAAAGCTCCATCGGCGTGCCGACCTGTTCAACCTTGCCGGCCTGCAGCACCACAATGCGGTCAGCCAGCGTCATCGCTTCCACCTGGTCATGGGTCACATAGATCATGGTGGTGTTGGGCATGGAGCGCTTCAGTCGGGCGATCTCCATTCGCATCTGAACGCGCAGCGCCGCATCGAGGTTTGACAGTGGTTCATCGAACAAGAAAACCTTGGCCCCGCGCACAATGGCGCGGCCAATGGCCACGCGCTGACGTTGACCGCCAGAGAGAGCCTTGGGCAAGCGGGCAAGATAGGGTGTGAGATGAAGGGTCTCAGCAACCTTCTCCACCTTGGCCTTGATGTCTGCCCGCGACAGGCCCTGGTTTTCCAAGGCAAAGCCGATGTTCTCAAACACGCTCATATGCGGGTACAGCGCATAGGATTGGAACACCATGGCAATGCCACGCTTGGAAGGCGGCACTTCATTCACCACCTGCTTGTCAATCTCAAGTGTGCCGGAGCTGACATTTTCCAGCCCGCAGATTGAGCGCAGAAGGGTGGATTTACCGCAACCGGATGGACCAACGAAGACAATAAACTCCCCCGACTTGATACCCAAGTTGATATCCTTGAGGATATGAACTGTGCCGTAGGACTTATTCAGATTGGTGAGCTTAATATCGGCCAAAATCAACCTCCCTTGACTGAGCCTGCAAGCAGGCCGCGGACGAAATAACGTTGCAGTGAAAAGAATACGACCAGCGGCACAATGATTGTGATGAAGGCCGAAGCGGTTAGAATTTCCCAGTTGCCGCCGCGTGAACCGAGCAAAGCGTTGAGCTTGCCGGTCAACACCAACTGGTCAGCGCCTGAACCCAGGAAGACGATGGCAACGAGCAAGTCGTTCCATACCCAAAGGAACTGGAATATGGCGAAGGATGCGAGGGCGGGGAAAGACAGCGGCAAAACAATGCGCAGGAAAATCTTGAAATCATTGGCGCCGTCCACCTGGGCCGACTCAATCAAATCCTTGGGCAGGCCGGCGATATAACTGCGCAGCAAGTAGATGGCGAAGGGCAGGCCGAAACCCGTGTGCGCAAGCCATATTCCCAGATAGCCCTTGGCGGGAATGCCCATGGCAGCGCCTGCCTGATTGTAGAGGCGCAGCAATGGAATGAGCGACATTTGCAGCGGAATGACCAAGAGGCCGACAATGATCGCAATGATCAAGCCGCGAAACGGCAAGCGCATCCAGGCCAGCGCATAGGCCGCAAAGGCCGCAATGGTGATGGGAATAATGGTTGAGGGAATGGCTACTGTGAGAGAATTGGCAAAAGATTGGGCAACCCCTTCGGAGAACAGAACGGTTTTGTAGTTGTCCAAAGTGAAGCTGGGTGGAACCAGGCTCTTGTAGAAAATGCGCTGGCCATCACTGCCCGCCTCAAGAGCCTGCGGCGTGGTGAACACATAAGATCCATCAACATTGACGGAGAGTGTGCGGCCATCTTCCCACTTCGCAACAGAACCAGTAGCAAATTCGTCCGGCTTTTGCACCTTGGTGCCAAAGGCCTGAACCTGACCGTGGATTTCCTTGCCGTCAAAGATGTTGCCGGTGATGGTGAATTGGCCATCCTTCTCAACTTGGGCATCAGCGCCCTTGGTGCGGCTCTGCTCGGCACGCACCGTGCTGGTGATGGCAGTCCACCAGCCGGATGTTGAGATCAAGTTCTTGTCCCGGAAGGACGAGATCAACAGCCCTGCCGTTGGCAAAGTCCACAGCGTGACGATGACGAGAACCGCGAGGTGGAGAAAGAATCGCGATGGTTCCATGCGCATGTTGGCAAACATCTCAATGGCCTCCCTTTTGTTCGGCGCGCGCTTGGCGAATGTTCCAGACCATAATCGGCAGAACCGCGACCATGATGACGATGGCAATGGCAGCACCGCGGCCGGAGTCTCCGCCGCCGCGGAACATCCAGTCAAACATCAAGTTGGCGAGAACCTGCGTATCCCATTGTCCATTTGTCATGGTGAGTACAATGTCGAATACCTTGAGCACCAACACGGTGATGGTGGTCCAAACCACAATGATTGTGCCCCAGATTTGCGGCACCATGATGCGCCAGAAAATCTTGAAGGGGCCTGCGCCATCAACCAGTGCGGCCTCCAGTGTGTCTTCGGGCACGCCGCGCAGCGCGGCTCCGAGAATGACGGTGGCAAAACCGGTCTGGATCCAAATCAAAATCACCATCAGGAAAAAGTTGTTCCAGAAAGGCATCGAAATCCAAACCTGCGGCTTAAAGCCCATCCAGGACACCAGCGCATTGAGAATGCCAATCTGATCCTGGCCTTCGGCGCGGTAGTCATAAACGAATTTCCAGATCACCGATGCGCCAACAAAAGAGATGGCCATTGGCACAAAGATGAGGCTCTTGGCCAGCTGGCCCCACCAGATCCTGTCAGTCAAAACCGCAATCACCAGCCCGAAGAATGTGCAGGCCGCAGGCACCACCAGCAGCCAGAGGAAGTTGTTGAAGATCGATTGGCGGAAGCCCGAGTCGCTGGCGGCCCAGGCATAATTTGCAAGGCCCACGGGCGCATTGCCCGCCTTGTCGTAGAAAGAAAGCCACAGGGTTTGAACAGCAGGGTAAAGCAAATAAACAATAAGTAGAGAGAGCGCAGGCGCAAGAAAAAGCCACGGCCTGATGGTGGATTGTAGGCGAAGATTGCGAATAATGGCATCATTACCGCCGCGGTCGGCTGGTAGCAGTTTGTCCAAGAGCAAATTCGAGCCATAGAAATAGCCGAGGCAGCCCGCAACGCCCACAAACACCGTAATGGCGGCAGAGACGAATTGTTCAATCATGCCATTTGCTCCTTGGGTTTCGCATAAGACGTCACACAGACTCACGAAGCCATCAGCCTTCGCAAAGGCGATGCCTTGGCTCCCCGGTCCCGCCATTTAGCGGGGCCGGAGAATTCTTGCGGGAGGAATTTCAGATTACTTGAGCTGGTCCCAAGCCTTCTGGATGGCGTCTGCCGTATCCTTGGAAGACTTGCCACCGACGAAGTTGACCATTTCCGTCCAGAAAGCGCCGGCGCCAATTTTGCCGGGCATCAGGTCAGAACCGTCAAAGCGGAAGGTTGTGGCGGTGGCCATGATGTCGCCCTCTTTGCGGGCGGCATCGCTGGCATAGGCCTTGGGGTTGGCGCTCTTGAGCGGCGTCAGGAAGCCGCCGTCCTGCATCCAGATTTCAGGGGCCAGAGGCAGCTTCAAGAAGTCAATGAAAGCACGAGCGGCCTTGCTGTCCTTGGTAACAGTGAACAGCGTGCCTGCGCCCAGCACTGGCTTGCCCAGATCAGCCTTGGCTTTGTAGGCGGGGAAGTAGAAGAAATCCACGTCCTTGCCCATCTGCTTGCCCTCCGGGAAGAAGGAAGGAATGAACGAAGCCTGATGGTGCATGAAGCACTTGGGTGGCGATGAGAACAAGCCCTTGGGGCTGTCGCGGAAGTCGGTTGCGGCAACGCCCTTGGCGCCGCCATCCACGGCCTTGTCGTTCTTGGCGATCGAGCCAAAAATGTCGAGGGCGTTGACCACCGCAGGGTCATTGAACTTCACGCTGTTGTTCACCCAGCCATCATAGATATCAGGCTTCTGCGTGCGCAGCATGATGTCTTCGATCCAGTCAGTTGCTGGCCAACCTGTGGCACCGCCAGAACCCAGACCAATGCACCATGGCGTTCCGCCATCCTTGATGATCTTGTCGGTGAGGGCGAGCAGGTCTTCCATGGATTCTGGAACCTTGTAGCCAGCATCCTTGAAGTTTTCAGGCACATACCACACGAGGCTCTTCACGTCGGTTTTGTAGGCGAAGCCGTAGAAATGCTTGGCGCCATCCTTACCCTTGGCCGTGCCGATATCAACCCATGACTGGCCCGCACCGTAATTGTCCGTCATCCACTTCGCATCAGCATCAGTGAGCGGTGAAACAAAACCCTGGGCAGCAAGATCGGCGATCAGGCCTGGCTGCGGCAGCACTGTGATATTGGACAGCGAACCAGACTTGGAGTCGATCACAACCTGCTGTTCATAGTTTTCGGATGATGCATATTTCACATCCGCGCCGGTGGCCTGGCGGAAATACTCAAGCACAACCTGAATGTGCTTTTCATCGTCGCCGCGCCAAGGGCCAAAAATGGTGAGGGTTTCACCCTTCAGGCTAACCTTCTTCAACTCGTCAAGGTTGGCCCAAGTGAACGGGCCTTCGCCTGGCTTGTACTTCAAATCGGCCGCAGAAGCCTGGGCAGCCAGCAAGCTCATGCCCATGAAGGCCATGGCGAGCGTTGTTTTGAATTTCATTGATAATCCTCCAGTGGTTGCATCAGTCTCGGCAGGAGGTGCGACCGTATTGTTTTGCGCAAATTTGAGGCTGACCCCAAATTGCAAAACCAGTTGTTCCTCCCAGAACAAGCGGCTTAGAGTTCCCCCACTGATTAAGTTTCGGAGGGTTTCCCAAACCGCTTTGAGGGCTCGAAAGCTAGCATGGCAAAGACAAAGGTCAAGAAGAATATGGAAAATCAAGGCTTTTCTTGCAGTGCAACATGGATTGATGCTGTTCGGGGGTTCGCATTTGTATTATAATTTGAAAGCGCTTTGGGAAGGAGCGAAATAAAAAATCAATGAATCTCAAGGAATTGGCCGAGCATTTGGGACTTTCGCAGACCACGGTAAGCCGCGCTTTGAATGGCTATCCGGAAGTCGGTGAGGCCACGCGTCGACGCGTGCTTGAGCAGGCGCACAATTTGGGTTACCGGCCTAACGCCCATGCCCGCCGCCTGGCCACAGGGCGCAGCCACGCCATCGGTTATGTTTTTCCTTCCGATCGTTCGATCATCATTGACCCGATCTTCTCCGACTTCATCGCAGGTGCTTCCGATTTCCAGGCCATCAATGGATATGAGACGCTGCTGCATGCTGGCGGGCAGGAAGACGAGATGGATGTTTACCGCCGCTATGCCGAAATGGGCCTTGTCGATGGCGTGATTGTGCAGGCGCCGCATGTGGATGACCCGCGTATTGCGCTGCTCAACGGTTTGGGCCTGCCCTATGTGGTTCATGGACGTTTGAACGACACTGAGGAAGGCTATGCCTGGCTCGACATCGACAATCGCGGCGCCTTCCGCAAGGCCACCAAACTCCTGCTGGATCTAGGGCACACACGCATTGGGCTCTTGAACGGCCTTGAATACCTCACCTACGCCTGGCACCGGCGGCAAGGCTATGAGCAGGCGCTGCTGGACAAGGGCCTGAGCATCGATCCCGCCATCATATTTGCTGGGCTGATGACAGAAGAAAACGGCTATCGCCACGCGCTGCGCATGTTGCGCCTCAAACCCCGGCCCACAGCGCTGGTGCTGTCCTCGATGATGATGGTGTCTGGCGCGCTCAGGGCCGTGCACGAACTCGGATTGACGGTGGGCAAGGATGTCTCGCTGATCGGCCATGATGACGGCTTGCCGTTCTTGAACGCCGAAGGCCTGGTGCCATCGCTCACCACCACAACTTCATCTATCCGCGCTGCGGGGGCACGCGTGGCAGAATTGCTCTTGGCCCGCGTCGAGAACCCTGATGACGAGATGGCGCATGAGCTGTGGAATGTGGATTTGATCCTGCGTGGCAGCACCGGGCCGGTCGTGGCCTAGGCCAAGGGCCGCTATTCCCAACACGGCCTGCTGCAGCTATACGCCTGCGCATGACACAACCGATCAATTTCCACGAACTATCGAAACTTTCTGCTGCCCAGCGCGCGGCGCTGCTGACCCGCATTGAGGGCGATCTTTCCGACTTTGAAGCCAAGGTGAAGCCCATCATGCAAGCCGTGCGTGATGAGGGCGATGCGGCGTTGGCGCGGTTTGCTCAGGCCTTCGATAAGGCACCCGTGACGGCGGATTCGATCGCTGCGACAGAAGCGGACTATGCTGAAGCGGAACGTACGCTTTCACCTGAGGTGAAAGCGGCGATGGAATTTGCGGCAGCGAATATCCGCAAGTTTCACGAGAAGCAAAAACCAGAAGAAATGTGGATGCAGGAAGTGTCGCCCGGCGCTTTCGGTGGCGAGCGGTGGAGCGCCATTCCATCGGCCGCCTGCTATGTGCCGCGCGGCAAAGGGGCGTTTCCTTCTGTAGCCTTGATGACGGCGATCCCCGCGAAAGTGGCTGGTGTTGAGAAACTCATTATCATCACGCCGCCCGGCCCAAATGGCAAAGTGGATGACGCAACACTGGTTGCGGCGCGCATGGCGGGTGTCGATGCGGTTTACAAGGCTGGCGGCGCACAGGGCATTGCAGCGGTGGCTTATGGCACGCAGACGATCCCCAAAGTTTCCAAGGTTGTCGGCCCCGGCAGCCCGTGGGTGGCGGCGGCCAAGCGCTTGGTTTCTCATATTCTTGATGTGGGCTCACCTGCCGGGCCATCGGAAATTATCGTTCTTGCAGATGAGACAGTGAATGGCGCGCTGGCCGCATTGGACTTATTGATTGAAACCGAACACGGGCCGGATTCTTCGGGCTATCTTGTCACCGCTTCGCGGCGCGTGGCCGAAGAGGCGCTAGCCGCCCTGCCCGGCCTGCTGGAAAAAATGAGTCCGCAACGCGCTGAGTTTGCCCACGCTGTTTTGAGCGGCCCGATTGGCGGCATTGTGCTGGCGCGCGATGAGGCTGAGGCGATTGCCTTCTGCAATGATTATGCGCCGGAGCATTTGCAGGTTCTCTCCACCCATGCGGAAGACTATCTGCCAAAACTGAAGCACGCAGGCGAAATTCTGCTGGGGCCGCACACACCATCGGTGCTCGGCAATTATGTGATCGGGCCAGACCATGTGCTGCCCACCTCCGGCTGGGCGCGCACGGCTTCTGCACTTTCAGTGTTTGATTTCATGAAGCGCACTTCACTGGCGCGAGTGACGGCGGCGGGCTATCCCGTGCTTGCCAAACACGCGCATGTTCTGGCGCAATATGAAGGCTTTGATGCCCATGCCAATGCGGTTTCAGAATTGCGGGCCAAGCTGCTGCCCAAGGGCTAGCAGGCCGTGAGCGCGCCTGCCATCACGCGCGCTGCGCTGGTGCTGGCGCTTTCGCGCGCCACCGATTTGGCCATAGGTCAGCATTTGGGTTTTGCGGCCAAAGCGGCCCTCCTGGCCGACAGGTTGGCCAAAGCAGCAGATCTTCCACGTGAGCAACGTGAGGCTGTGTTTTACCAAGGCCTGTTGCGATATGTCGGCTGCAATTCTGAAAGCCATGCGATGGCCGCGTTGCTTGGTGATGAGATTGCCTTCCGCCGCGACTTTGCGTTGATTGATTCCGCCAAACCGGGCGAGATCATCCCGCTGGTGTTTTCTCATTTGCGAAAAGCCAATGCCGGTGTGGGGCCAGTGGCGGCGCTGATCAACATCGCACGCGGGCTGGCCCGCAGCCCCAAGGCCAGCGCCGCCATCTTACACGGGCATTGCGAAGTGGCCGAGCGTCTGGGGCAGCGCTTGGGACTGGCACCGGAGATGTGTAAAAGCCTGGGCCAGCTTTATGCGCGCTGGGATGGCAAGGGCATTCCCGCCGGGTTGAAAGGTGAAGCCATTGCGCTGCCTGTGCGGCTGGTGAGCCTGGCACAGGATGCGATGATCCTGTTCGAGGCCTATGGTCGCGACAAGGCTGTGGAGATGATCCGACAACGGGCGGGCAAGGCCTATGACCCAAAGCTCGCGGCCCTGTTGGTTGAACATATCGACGCGCTGATGGCTGGGCTCGATGAGGCCGGTGCAGCGGAACTGCGTCGTATCATGCCAGACGATGCCGCACTTTCCGGCGCGGTGCTGGACGAGGCCCTGTTAGCAGCGGCCGATTTCATCGACATCAAATCCCCTTTCACGCTGGGCCATTCACGCGCGCTCGCAGAACTGGCGCGCAAGGCGGCGACACATTGCGGGCTGCCGCAATATTCTGCAGACGCGCTATGGCGCGCTGCCTTGTTGCATGACATTGGCAATGCCGGTGTTCCCGCGGCGATCCTGTCTAAGCCCGCTGCCTATGGCGCGGCAGACTGGGAACAGATGCGGCTGCACAGCTATCATGGGGAGCGCATCCTGGCGGCTTCAGATTCTCTGGCCTCACTGCGTGCATTGGTCGGGCAACACCATGAGCGCATGGATGGAAGCGGCTATCACCGAGGCGATCTGGCGCAGGCCGTTTCGCTTGAAGCGCGCTTGCTGGCGGCGGCTGAAGCTTATCAGAATAAGATTGAACCCCGGCCACACCGGCCAGCGCTGCCAGAGGCGGCGGCGGCCCAGGCCCTGCTGAAGGATGTCCGCGATGGCAAGCTGGACGGCAAGGCCGTGCAGGCGGTTCTGACCGCAGCAGGCCAGGTGCCGCGCGGTGCAGCATTGATTTCCCAAGATCAACTCACACCGCGCGAAGTTGAAATCCTGCGCGCGCTGGCCAAGGGGCAAAGCATGAAAGAAGTGGGCCGCGCGCTCGGTATCTCACCCAAAACGGTGGATAACCACATCCAGAACATCTATCCCAAGATCGGCGTGAAAACGCGCGGCGGTGCGGTGCTCTATGCGGTGGAGCATGGGTTGACTGGGGCATAGGGAATCTTCCTCAGGCGCAGGTGTGGCACCAGGCATAGAGTCATTGTCACAACCCCAAAGGAGGATGACATGACCCAATCCCTGATCCAACGCGTTCAAGACATCTATGGCTGTTTCAAGCGCGGTGACATTCCAACTGTTCTCGAAAATCTCACTGACGATGCCATGTTTGGCATGGTGGGCCGCGCGCGTGACGTGCCCATGGCTGGCCTGCGCAAAGGCAAAGCTGGGGCGGGCGAGTTCTTCCGCCTGCTCAATGAAACGCAAGAGCTGAGGAATTTTGCGCCACGCACCTTCGCCGCCAATGAAGACACTGTGTTTGTGCTGGGCCATACCGAATGGACCATGCGGCGCAATGGTGTTTCGGGCGAGAATGACTGGGTGCATGTGTTCACCTTTAACAAGGCGGGGCAATGCACCGGCTTCCAGGGCCATCAAGACACCGGCCTGCTGGCCGAGGCCTATCATGCGGCCCCTGCGCAGAAACGCGTGGCGAATGGTTGAAGAACAGGGCTCCGCCTTTGAGGGCGGAGCCTTCGCCGATTGATTGGCACTATTGGGTGAAGCCGGGCATGGCGTCGAGATCGGCGCGCAGCAGGCGTTTGAAATCTTCCGGCGCTTCAAGCTGCGGCATGTGGCCGACGCCAGAAATGACATCAAGTTTCGTTGCGCCGAGCAGATTCATCAGGCGCGCCGATTCAGGCAGCGGCACAACGCTGTCTTTATCTCCCCAGATGAAAGCAATCGGCATTTTGAGTGTGGCTGCCGCTATGGGATCAGCGGTTTTGGCATCGGGGCTACCTTGCATGAACTGGCGCAGCCAGACTGCCATCGCGTGGGTGTTGCCCTGCCGCGTGATGGGGCGCTGGAGAATGGCGATCTCGGCATCGGTGATCATGTCCTTGCGCTCCATGAAGCGCGACAGCAGAAGCCGCGTCATCATCGGATTGGTAACGGTGGCGGACATCAGCGCCTCCGCCATCGGAGCTGAGCGCAGCAGCAAGGGTGCGGCCTTGCTGGCGGCTGCATCAGGCTGGCCCAGCTTGGTGACGGGGCAGACCAGCACTAGCCCATCAAACAGGGCCGGATTTTGCAGGGCGGCTTCCAGGGCCACGCCACCACCGAAGGAATGGCCCACCAGCAGCACGTGTTGCAGGCCCAGAGTTTGCATCATCTGAACAACGCGTTCGCCCTCTGCCCTTGTAGTGAAATCCTCATGCGCGGCATCTGAGAAGCCGAACGGCGCTTCATCCACCGCCACCACGTGATAGCCGCCCTGTGCGAGGCTTTCGGCAACGTCAGTCCAGAGGCCACCCCAGGCGGCCATGCCGTGGGTCATCACAACCGTGCGGGTGTTGGCCTTGCCCCATTCGCTGACATGGATTTTGCCATAGGCGGTTTCAACCAAGCGGCCGTTTTCGGGCATCAGGGTTTCAACAGTGTCGGTTTCGCGCCAAGCCGATGCACAGCGGAAACCCACAACGGCGATGATCACCACAGCAACAGGGCCGGCGACAAGTTTGAGAAGCATTTTCATGGCCCCAGCATGATGACCAATTGTTAACGGCGCTTTGCCAAGGTTTGGCTCTGGAATCACAAGAGGCAGCAGATGGGCACCACTCGGCGCGGATTAATCCTGGGGCTTGCGGCAGGTGCGGCAGTCGGCGCCGTTGGAACCCACAAGATTGAGAACAGGGCCATCCCCTTTGGTGGCAGCTTTCCACCAGCGCCGGGCGAGGGCACCATCTTGAATGACGCTGGTGAACTTTCGCCCACACCGGTGGCCAAGCATATTGTGCTGGAATCGAATGCCGCTGAGGCGACCGTTACGCAGTTGCGGGCAGAGATTGAAGAAGCCAAGGCAGCCAGCCACCCGCTTGTGGCCCATGCCGCGCGGCATTCGATGGGGGGCCAAAGCCTGGCCCGCATGGGCAGCGCCATCACCCTGCAGCAAACGCTGGTTGAGCCCAATACCGCTGAAAAAACCTACCGCGTTGCCGGTGGCACACGCTGGCGCGATGTGATTGCGACGCTGGACAAAATCGGCTTTTCGCCGGCCGTCATGCAATCCAACAATGATTTTGGTGTGGCCTCAACCTATTGCGTCAATGCCCATGGATGGCCCGTGCCTTTCAGCGCCGGCGGAACGACGGTGAAAGAGCTAAAGTTGCTAATGGCCGGCGGCGAGTTGATCACCTGTTCGCGCACCGAAAACCCCGAAATCTTTTCCGCAGCCATGGGCGGTTATGGGCTGTTCGGTGTCATCACTGAGCTTGAGTTACAGATGGTGCCCAATGCCAATCTGTTGCCAACCTATGAGGTGCTGAAAGCCGAAGATTTCGGCACAAGATTTGTGGACGCCATCACCAAAGACCCAACGGTGCAAATGGCCTATGGCCGCATGGATGTGACCATCGACACATTCTTCAGCGAGGCCCTGCTGATCACCTATCGGCCTACACCTGACCAAAGCAACATCCCACCCGCTGTGGGCTCTGGCACATTGAGCCGGATCTCGCGCGACATTTTCAGGGCGCAAGTGAACAGCGATAATTGGAAAGAAGCGCGCTGGGGCTTTGAGACGCGGGTAAACCCAATGATCAGCAGCGCCGCTTCCACGCGCAACAGCCTGATGAATGAGCCGGTTGTCACCCTCGCCGATGGCGACGAGACGCGCACAGATATCTTGCATGAATATTTTGTGGATGCGGTTCAGTTCGGTGCCTTTGTGCAGGCCTGCCGCGAGGTGATCCCTTCGTCATTCCAGCAACTGCTCAATATCACCTTGCGTTATGTGGATACCGACCATGACAGTGTATTGACCTATGCCACAAGCCCGCGCGTTGCGGCTGTGATGCTGTTCTCCCAGGAAAAATCTGTGCGGGCCGAGGCTGACATGGCGCGCATGACACATGAGCTGATTGAGCGCGTGCTGGCCATCGGCGGCAGCTATTATTTGCCCTACCGCCCGCATGCCACACTGGATCAGTTCCAGCGCGCCTACAAACGCCAGGCTGAGTTCGCCGCGCTCAAGCGCAAGTTGGACCCCGGCCTTTTGTTCCGCCACAATCTGTGGGAACAGTATGTTTCAAAAGCATAAGGAGACTGGATGACACGTTTGCGCTGGATTTGCCTTGGGTTTACCGGGTTTTTGGCCTTTGCGGTGGCGGTGGGCCACATCCCCGCCTTTCTTGACGCTGACGGGCGCACCTTCGGCATTTTCCGTTTGAACCTGTTTCAGGACATGCTTCACAGCGCATCGGCGCTTTGGGCCCTGGGTGCGGCCGTCACCTCGCACCGCGCCGCAAAATTCTTCCTCACATATTTTGGCATTCTCTATTTTGCTGACGGCGTCATGGGCGTGGTGACAGGTTCGGGCTATCTGGATCTTGGCATTATTCGCAATGGTTGGCTTGACCAGCCACTCACATTCAAGATTCTCGCCAGCACGCCGCACCTCTTCTTGGGTGGTGTGGGCCTACTGGCTTCGCTGTTTCTTGATGAGAAAAAGGCGTAAGGCCCTTGCGCCGTGTGCTGAAATGGCTCGGCCTGGGTTTGGCCCTTCTGCTGGTGCTCTTGCTTGGGCCCATCGCCTGGACTGAGATTTTCTGTCACGGCAACGCGGGTGGCACGGCCTATGTGCCGCTTTTGAAAGACAAGGAACAGCAGCGGCCCGCCGCCAATTCCTACATGACCTATCCCGAGTGGCACATTGTCTATGCCTATGAAGGGCTGGCCAAGACTCTTGAGTCAGGCGACGAATATCAATTCAATTATCTGCAGAGCGTGATCGGCTTCTGGAAAGCGGAGTGCCGCCTGCTGCAAGCGGCGGATGAACATGGCGGGGCAGATTTCGCCACGCGCTCCACCTCTTATGTGATTGGCCCGAGCTTTGGCCTCGAGTTGGGTTTCAAGGCGCTTTATGAAGACACGCTTGGCGCCGCATTCGCCTTTTTGCGCGGGCAGGCCAAGTCACCCCAAGATGAAGTGGCGCGGGACATGGCCCATGACTATGCGGCCTTCCTGCAACAGCAGCCTTGGTATGAATATGATTTTGGCAAACAGGTTGGCGCATTGTGGGCTGCTCCCGTCGCTGATCCTATTCGCGGCTGGGAGCGCAGGCTTGCGCTCACAGGTGAGTGGAAGGCCAAGATCGCCTACGCCCAAGGCATCAAATCGCTGGTAGCCGCCACCACAGGCGATGCAGATTTGCAGATTTTCAGTGTGGTCCGAGGCCTTTCGCGAGAACAACTCACAGCCATTCCCAATGTGGCAGTGACGGGTGAAACCGCCCAAGGCGCTATCATCAAGACGCCACGCTATGCCGTCTTTACGGCAATCCTGGTCAACATCGCCAAACAGGGCGGAGATGTCGTGGAGATTGCAGGCAATGACAATATCATGTTGACCGTGCTTCATCCCGCGGCGACCCCAATTGACTATGGCCAGGGCGCGCTGGTTCTCACTACGCTTCCTCGGCAAGGCTATGGCGAAGAGCGCGACCTTCTGCAGGTGAACATGCCTGCCCTTGCAAGCCTGTTGCGTCAGTTGCAAAATGGCCCGGCACGGCTTGAACACATTTATGACTATTAGGATTGTTCAGCGGATTACTGATGCTGGCCTGAAGCTCGTGGGAATTCTCCTGGCTTGGCTGGGCCTCACTGTGGCGCTGCCACTGGCCCTGCGCGAAGGCGCACAGGTGGATGTCTATTTCCCATCCCAACATTTGCTCACCAACCTGCCGGATGACGTGAGCGTTGTGGACTGGGGCCGCAACCGCATCACGTTGACGGGAGAGCGGCGCGACCTGGCCCTGTCGCTCTACCGGGCCGGTGCTATGATCGTGTTGCCATCCGGTGGCGGGGGCTGCGTAGATTTGCGCAAGAAGCGCAGCAGCTAAACAAAAACCCCGGCATCGCTGCCGGGGTTTTGCATTTCGATGCTGCTGAAATTAGGTGTGGCGGATGTCCACATCCTTGGTGTCATGCAGGAAGAAGAAACCCACCACGGCGCTGATCAGCGCGATGATGATGGGATACCACAGGCCCGCATAGATATCGCCCTTGAAGGCCACAATTGCCGTGGCCAGCAAAGGCAGCAAGCCGCCGAACCAGCCATTGCCGATGTGATAGGGCAGCGACATGGAGGTGTAGCGGATGGCCGTGGGGAAGAGTTCCACCAGATAGGCGGCGATCGGGCCATAGACCATGGTGACATAGATCATCATGATGAACAGCGAGATCAGCGCCATGGGCCAGTTGATCTTGGTTTTGTCGGCACCCGAGGTGATCATCTCGGTAACGGTGGCCTTGGCGGTGCCGTCGGCTGCCACATCGACCTTGTCGATATTGGCAATGTCGGCAACCTTTTTGGCCTTGGCATCAAGAGCGATGCGCGCATCCGAGACCACAGCGATGGCATCGGCAGCCTTCTTGTCGTTTTGGGCGGCGGCCACCTTGTCGGCCTGTTCCTTGGTCAAAGCCACTTCGCTGGAAACGGACTTGATGTGGGGATAGCCTGAGTCAGCCAGCGCCTTTGACCAGCCGAAAGGCGAGAAGCCTTCGACCTTGGTGCCGTTCACGTCGATCGTTGCTTTAGAGTCTGCGGCACCGTCGGTTGAGACGAAGGAGAGGCCGTTCTTGGTGAGGAAGTCCTTGGCCTTGTCGCAATCGCCGAAGGTGGACCAGGGGCCAACGAAGACGTTGAAGTGGCACTGGGCCGGATCAGCCGCAACCGTGATCTTGGCCTTGGAGGAATAATCCGCCAGGTCAGTGTTCACGGCGTTGCCGAGCATGTGGAACAGCGGGAAGTAGGTGAGCGCGCCCAAGAGGCAGCCCGCCAGGATGATCCGCAGACGGCCGATCCTGTCGGAGAGGCTGCCGAAGACCAGGAAGAAAGGCGTGCCAAGCAGGAGGGCAATGCCCACCAGCCAATAGGCCGTGACGTAATCCACCTTCTGCGTGATGGTGAGGAAGAACAGGGCATAGAACTGGCCTGTGTACCAGATCACGCCTTGGCCCATCGTTGCGCCCAAGAGAGCAAGCAACACATATTTATTGTTGGGTGACTTGAGGAAGGAGTCGGTGAGCGGCGAGGTGGAACCTTTGCCCTCTTCTTTCATGCGCTGGAAGATCGGTGATTCATTGAGCTTCAGGCGGATCCAGAGTGAGACCACCAGCAACGCCGCTGAAACCACGAATGGAATGCGCCAGCCCCAGCTTGCAAAGTCCGCCGGTGCCATATTGGCGCGGCACAGACCGATCACCAACAGAGACAGGAAGAATCCGATGGTGGCTGTGGTCTGGATCCAGCTGGTGGCGCGGCCGCGGTGGCCGTGCTGGGCATGTTCAGCCACATAGGTTGCCGCACCGCCATATTCACCACCGAGTGCGAGGCCCTGCATCAAGCGCAAGGTCACGAGCAGGATGGGGGCGAGCCAGCCAACGGTTGCGAAAGTGGGCAACAGGCCCACGGCCACAGTGGCCAAGCCCATCACCAGGATGGTGACGAGGAAGGTGTATTTGCGGCCGACGAGATCGCCGATACGGCCGAAGACCAATGCACCGAAGGGGCGCACCAAAAAGCCCGCCGCGTAAGTGGCGAAGGCAGACAGCAAGGCTGCCGTGTCGTTGCCCTTGGGGAAGAAGAGCGCGGCGAAGAAGGGCGCCAGCGTAGCGTAGAGGTAAAAGTCATACCACTCGAAAATGGTGCCGGTGGATGAGGCGACGATGACAAATTTTTCGTCATGCGTCAGGCCCGGGCCATCCTCGGCCGAGGCGTGATACAGAGTAGACATCAATGTTGCTCCCTAACAGTTGTGATTCATGGCCCTCTTGGGGGGCCTTGGTTACGGCGCGGAAAGTAACGGCGCATTTTCGCGCTGAATAGCTGCGCAATTGACGCAGGGGTGAAACGCGCGTGAAAAGCTTGAATTGATTGGCTGAGACGGATTCTTGGTGGCCATAGCGTCTTGTGCGAAGCGGCCCATCCTGCGTTTCAGGTGAGCCGCCGCCCTGCCCTTTGAGGCTTCAGGTTCGCTGCCGCAGACCTGTGATTCAGAGGTGCAGGGCTTCGTCAATTCCAGTTCGGCTTGGCTGTCTGATCTTTCATTTTTGATATGCCAAGGGCTGGACTATGCTAGAAGTTGCAGATCATTGCATAAGGATGAAATTGAACATGCGTCTTCCCGTTGTTGCCCTTGCCCTTGTTGCCCTTGTCTCGCCTGCTATGGCCATGGACGGCGTGAATACCGACACTGGTGATGCCGTGACGGTGGATGACGGCACGGAATTCACGGTGGGCAACGTGATCGCGTTGTTTGATGCCGACGGCAATGAGATGGATATTGAAATCCAGGCGGTGAACGACAAGGGCGACGCCATCGACGTGGATGTTGTCGATCAGGATTCGGGCGACACCGCCACGGTTGAATTCAGCAAGTAGACGTGCTGCCAATTCCTGTGATTTGTCTGGATCACCGCAATCCGTCATCGCCCGCTTCACGCGGGCGAACCATGCCATGAGTTCCGGCGCTGGTGGGTGGCCCGCTTGAAGCGGGCCATGACGGCATTTAAGTCTTTTGGTTTAGCTAACCAACCGGGCCACTTCGGCGCGCAGCTCGTCAATGCCGAAGCCGCGTTCGGCTGATGTGAGGTGGATGGCCTGAATGGCGGCGGCGCGTTTTTTGATACGCGTCTGCGTTTCAGCCTCAAGTTCAGCCAGTTCGTGCCGGTTGATCTTGTCGCATTTGGTGATGACGAGTTGATAAGGCACGGCGGCATCATCCAGCATTTCGAACATCTCAATATCCGGCGTCATGACGCCATGGCGCGCGTCGATCAGAACGAAAGCGCGATTGAGGCCCACACGGCCGCGCAGATAGGCCTTGAGCACATTCTGCCACTGGCGCACGTCTTTCTTTGAAGCCTTGGCGAAGCCATAGCCGGGCATATCAACCAGTGTGAGATTTTCGCCCACGTCGAAGTAGTTCAGTTCACGCGTGCGGCCCGGTGTGTTGGAGGCGCGAGCGAGGCCGTTCACGCCGGTGACCGCGTTGAGCAGCGAAGACTTGCCCACATTAGAGCGTCCCGCAAAAGCGATCTCGACGCCGCGCAGAGCTGGCAGCTGTTCAAGTTGCGCCACGCCCAAACGAAAACGGGCCGTGCCATTGAAAAGGCGACGGCCCGCTTGCAGTTCGAGTTCGGTGAAGGTTTGCGTGGACATGGTTTCTCTCGACACATTTCCCTCCCCCTTGTGGGGAGGGATCAAGGGTGGGGGTCGCTCAGCGCCGTCCACCTTCTGCATTTCTCGTTAGGCTGAAGCGGGCCACTCCACTCGACCCCCACCCCAGCCCTCCCCACGAGGGGGAGGGAGAAGGAAGTGATCGCTCACGTCGCCGCTTGTTTCTTCTTTAGGAAGGGCAGCGACTCGCGGATGTTGCCAAAGAGATTCAGCTCCGTGCCATGCTTCTTCATGATGTAGCTTTGCTGGATGATGGAGAGGAAGTTGCTCCAGGCCCAATAGATGGTGAGGCCTGCGGGGAAGCCCGCCATCGAATAGGTGAAGATCACCGGCATCCAGTTGAACATTTGGGCCTGCACCGGATCTGGCGGGGCGGGGTTCAAGCGCATCTGGATCCACATGGTGATGCCCATCAGCAGCGGCCAGAAGCCGATCATCAGTGCCGCTGGCGGGTGGAATGGCAAGAGGCCAAAGAGGTTGAAGATGCTGGTTGGATCAGGCACCGAGAGATCCTGAATCCAGCCGAAGAACGGCGCCTGGCGCAGTTCGATGGTGGTGAGAATCACCTTGTAGAGCGAGAAGAAGATGGGGATCTGCACAAAGATGGGCAGGCAGCCCGCCATGGGGCTCACCTTTTCGCGCTTGTAAAGCTCCATTATTTCCATTTGCTGCTTGGCGCGGTCATCCGGATATTGCTCCTTGATCGCATCCATCTGCGGCTTCAGATTCTTCATCTTGCTCATCGAAGCGTAGGAGCGGTTGGCCAGCGGGAACACTGCGGCCTTCACGAGCACGGTCACAATCAGAATGGCCACGCCAAAGTTGCCCACGATGCCGTGAACGAAAGACACCAGCTTGAACATGGGCTGGGTGATGAGGCTGAACCAGCCCCAGTCAATCATCATGTTGAAATTGTCGAACTTGTATTTCGCGCCAATCTCATTGAGCAGGTTCACCACCTTGGCGCCGGCGTAGACATGATCCTCATATGTGGCCGTGCCGCCAGGGGCGACATTGAGCGGCTCATCCACGCGGTAGCCCGTCTTGTAGCCATCGCGGTTGGGCATGCTCATGAAATTGTAGAAGGCGGTCACCTTGCTGGTCTGATCCGGGATAGCGACGGTGGACCAATACTTATCGGTGAACCCAACCCAACCGCCGGTCGCTGACACCTGGTTGACGTTGGTCGGGTCTTTCTTCAGCTTGGCATAGGTAAATTCCTGGCGTGCGCCATTTTGCAGGCCCAGTGGGCCTTCATAGAAGGTGGAATAACCGGCGATCTTGGGCGTGTCTTCACGCTGAACAACGGTGAAAGGCTGCAGGCCCACGGGCGTTGAGCCATTGTTCTTCACGGTGTCCTTCACGGTGAAGAGATATGAATCGCTGATCGAAATCTCGCGTGAGAATTGCAAGCCTTCGCCATTGTCCCAGGTGAGTGTCACGGGCGCGCCAGATTTGAGCACAGCGCCGTCCGCGGCCTGCCACTGCGTATCCTGCCCTGGCATCTTGATCGGGCTGCCGCCAGCTGCGGCATAGCCCTGGACTACATAATAGGCATCATGTGTGCCTGAGGGCGAGAGCAGCGTGATGAGCGGGCTGTCCTTAGCCACAGTCTCGCGATATTTGTTCAGATGCAGATCGTCCAGCGCTGCGCCCTTCAGGTTGATCGAGCCGGAAAGCTCTGGCGTATCGATCGTCACGCGCTTTGTGGCGGCGATGATCTCGGCGCGGTCTTTCACCGTGGCTTCGGCCGTGGTGGCGATCTGCGTGGTGGCTGGCTGTTGTTGCGTGGTGGCCTGTTGCTCGGCCTTCTTGGCGGCAGGGCCAGCGTAGTAATACTGCCAGCCAAAAACGATCAGCATCGATAGCGCGGTGGCCATGATGATGTTCTTGATATCGAATTGCGGCTGTTGGGGCTGGCTCATTTCAGTTCCACTTTTGGTGTTGCGGCTTGGGCTTTCGCATTCAACCGTGTGACGGCAGAGATAAGATCAGCTTTGAGTTTTTCAAAGCCCAGATTTTCGGCGGCGGAGCGCCCGATGAAAACGTAATCGAAAGAAGCATGCGCCACCGGCTCCATCGAAAGGCGCACAGCCTCTCTCAAGCGGCGCTTGATCCGGTTGCGGGTGACGGCATTGCCCAATTTCTTTGAACAGGTGAAACCCACGCGCGCCTTGCCTGCATCGCCCCGGTTGCGCGCCTGCAGCAGAAAACCCGGGGTTCCTTGTGAAACGGCTTTGGCGGCGGCAATGAAGTCCTGCCTCCGCACCAAGCGTTCCATGATGGCGATTGTATTGATTAGGCCGAGAGCCGCTTGCGGCCCTTGGCGCGGCGGCGACGGATCACGTTACGGCCACCCACCGTTTCCATGCGCGAGCGGAAGCCATGGCGGCGCTTGCGGACGAGCTTTGAGGGCTGATAGGTGCGTTTCTGTGGCATGGTTCCGATTCCAACATTTCCACCCAACCCTCTGGAATTATTGGAATAATATCCAGAGATGCGGGGCAGAACCAAAAGGGTTTGCTAAAGTTGCGCCGCTTATGGGCAGAAATGGCTTACTTGTCAACTTTGGGAGAGCCATAAGCGCTGACCCAAGTGTGGAATGTAGCGAGATATGGCAGTTTGACCGTACGCTGTCAAGGATTATTTTGCTTTGTCAGGATTTTTCTTTTAAGTGCTTGATTCCACACAGCGCTTGAACCCTTTTCACGAGGCTGTGAGGCCCCCTGTTAAGTTTCGGCAAAAGGCGGCATGTGAGAGGCATGAGCAAACTGACGGCCTCAAGTGTGGATGTGCCGCGCCCGAGCTTTTGGCGCTGGGTTCCGCTTGCTGTCCTCGCATCGATGGTAGCTTTAGCCTACGCGTTTGGATCGCAAGACTATCTCAGCCTGCAAAGCATGGCGGAGAACCAGGCCATGCTGGTCAATTTCGTCTCCGCGCATTTGCTCAGTGCACTGATCATCTATTTCGCGCTCTATGTCGCCACAGTGGCCCTGTCGCTGCCGGGTGCAGGGGTTTTGAGCGTTGCGGGCGGATTTATTTTCGGCTGGGTGATCAGCGCCCCCCTCACCGTTGTGGCCGCAACGCTTGGTGCGCTGATGGTTTTCAAGATCGTGCAAACATCGCTGGGCGCCGCCATCGCCGAACGCGCCGGGCCCTTCGTGCAGATGCTCTCGCGCGGGTTTGAGGAAGACGCTTTAAATTATCTGCTGTTCCTGCGCCTGGTTCCGGCCTTCCCCTTTTTCGCCATCAATGCCGTTGCCGGGTTGACGCGCATGTCGCTTCGCACTTTTACACTTGCCACTTTCATCGGCATTATCCCGGGCTCCTATGCCTTTGCATATCTCGGCAGAGGCCTGGGCAGCGTTCTTGAAGCGGCCCGAAACGCCCATGAGGCCTGCATCGCGAAAGATGCCGCGGTACCCTGCCCGTTTGATATTTCATTGTCGGCTTTGGTGACACCCCAAATGCTTTGGGCCTTCTGCGTGCTGGGCGTGGTTTCGCTCATTCCTGTCGCCCTCAAAAAATGGAAGCAGGCATGATCTATGATCTGGCCATCATTGGCGGCGGCTCGGCCGGCCTGTCAATTGCTGCGGCAGCGGCGCAGTTTGGCGAAAAAGTCGTTCTGTTTGAAATGGGCGATATGGGCGGCGATTGCCTGAATGTGGGCTGCGTCCCCTCAAAGTCATTGATCGCAGCTGCTTCTTACGCCCAGGCGCAGCGGAGTTCTGCGCGTTTCGGTGTGGCTGCGGCGGAGCCGCGCGTGGATTATGCCAAGGTGATGGATCACGTTCAGAGTGTCATCGCCAGCATCGCCCCGCATGACAGCGTGGAGCGATTTCAAGGGCTGGGCGTGAAGGTGGTGAAGGCGCAAGCCAAATTCATCAGTACACGGACGTTGGAGGCGGAGGGCCAGACGTTTGAGGCCCGCAAGATTGTAATCGCCACAGGCAGCCGCGCAACATTGCCACCTATTCCTGGCTTGGCCGATGTGGCTCCGCTCACTAACGAGAGCCTGTGGAAGAACCGTATTCTGCCTTCGCATCTCATCATCATCGGCGCCGGGCCCATCGGCATGGAAATGGCCCAGGCCCACGTCCGGCTGGGGTCACGCGTCACCGTGCTTGAGGCCTTCAATGCGTTGGCCAAGGATGATCCCGCGCTTGCGCAAGTCGTGAAAGATGCAGTTCGCGCCGAAGGCGTTGACTTGCGCGAGGGCGTTACGATTGAGCGCGTTACGAAATCGAAAACCAAAATCACTGTTCACCTCAAAGGTGGCGAAGTGATTGAAGGCTCGCATATCCTCGTGGCCGCTGGCCGCGCGCCCAATGTGGAAGGTCTCAATCTCGAGGCGGCGGGAATTGAATACGACAAACGCGGCATCAAGGTAGATAGTGGATTGCGCTCGAGCAACCGTGCTGTTTACGCGGCGGGCGATGTGGCCGGCGGCCTGCAATTCACCCATGTGGCGGGCTATCACGCCGGGCTCATCATCCGCAGTGCGCTGTTCAAGCTGCCCGTGAAAAACCGAACAGACATCATCCCCTGGGTGACTTTCACCGATCCGGAGCTGGCACAGATTGGCTTGCAAGAAGGCGAAGCCCGCAAACTCTATGGCAATTCAGTGAAAGTTTTGACTGCCCCTTTTTCCGGCAATGACCGCGCGCAGGCCGAAGGCGCCACACAAGGCCTGATCAAGATCATCATTGGCAAGCGCGGGCGCATCCTGGGTGCCGGCATTGTTGGCCCTCATGCGGGCGAATTGATCGCGCCTTTGGTTCTGGCGATGACACAAAAGCTGAAGATTTCAGCATTCGCCAATCTTGTTCTGCCTTATCCCACACTGTCAGAAGTGGCCAAACGCGCAGCTATCTCCAATTACGCAGAACTGGCACAGAAGCCTTTGTTGCGCAGGCTTATTGGGCTTCTGAAAATCTTCGGCTAAGCTCACGGCATGATTGAACCAAAACCGCAACGCCCCAGCCCTGCCCTGCTCGGGCTTTCCGGAAAGGTGCTGTTTCTCACCATCCTTTTTGTGATGCTGGGCGAAGTGATGATCTTCATGCCTTCCATCGCCAATTTCCGCATTCAATGGCTGAAAACACGCATTGCCCAGGCCGAGATCGCAGCTCTCGCTTCTGAGGCGGCGCCAGGGCAGATTGTCGACGCCGATCTGCGCTCCACCATTCTCAAAGGTGCGGGTGTTGAGGCGGTCTCGGTTGATCAAGGTGGCAAGCGGCAATTGGTGCTGCGCAATGATCACCCCGAAATGGTGGAAGAAACTTTCGACCTGCGCGGCGGCATGTATTACACCACCATCCTGCCCGCCTTTCAAGTCTTGCTGCAGGACCATGACCGCATCATCGGCGTCACCGACAAGCCGCCCGCGATGACGGGCGACACGATTTCCATCGCGCTGCACGAATGGCCCCTGCGTGATGCCATGGTGAATTTCGCACTGCGCGTGTTGGGGCTTTCGGTCGTTCTGTCACTCATCGTGGCCAGCCTGATTTTCGCGGCGCTGAACCGTGTGCTGGTGAAGCCGATGCAGCGCCTCTCCTCCAACATGATGAACTTTGCCGCCAAACCCGAAGAGGCTGAAAGGGTGATTGCACCCTCGGCACGGGCCGATGAGATCGGATTGGCCGAACACGAATTGCGCGCCATGCAGCTTCAACTTCAAGGCCTGTTGCAGCAAAAAACGCGCCTTGCGGCGCTGGGCCTGGCCGTCTCCAAAGTGAGCCATGACTTGCGCAACATGCTCACGTCCGCACAGTTGATTTCAGACCGGTTGGGCGAAGTGAAGGACGCGCGCGTTCAGCGTTTTGCCCCGAAACTGATCACGTCGCTGGATCGCGCCATCGTGTTCCTCAATCAAACAATCACCTATGGCCGCGCGCAAGAGCTTCCGCCACGCCGCGAGGTGTTGCTGTTGCAGGCCGTGGTGGAAGATGTGCTTGATAGCTTGCGGCTTCAGTCAGGCACTGCGGCGCTGGTGGATGAGATCGCGCCCGGCATCAAAGTGGATGCGGATCGTGAGCAGCTCGTCCGCATACTGACGAATTTGGGCCGCAACGCCCTTCAGGCCATCGCCACGCGGCCGCAAACCGCTGACAAGGTTGCGTTCTCGGCGCGGCGTGAAGGCAAGGCCACCTTCATTCAAGTGCAGGACACGGGGCCTGGCATTCCACCTGCCATTCGCGCCAAGCTCTTCGAAGCGTTTCAGACGGCGGCGCGCAGTGGTGGCACAGGGTTGGGCCTGGCCATCTCGGCTGAGTTGGCGCAAGCCCATGGCGGGCGCATCACGGTGTTGGAATCGGGTGAGAATGGCACGGTTTTCGAGCTTTTCCTGCCCGACCGGAACGGGAATTGAGCCCTGCCAAATCTCGCGCTTGCATTCTCAGCTTTCCCATACTAACAGGGCGCCAGCAAATGCGGTTCACCCTTTTGCGAATGCGCCCGTAGCTCAGCTGGATCAGAGCACTAGACTACGAATCTAGGGGTCAGAGGTTCGAATCCTTTCGGGCGCGCCACCTTGTTTCCAAGCGACTGTTTTCATTTTACTTTTTTTGAACACCTTCAACCTTGGAGCATAGGCTAGACACCGTTGTTCATTTTCTGACCTAGGAAGATCCGCCAACGCCTATTGCGCGTTGCGCTCTTGACCAGCTGCCTTTGCTTATCTGGCTACTTCACTCAGGGTTCGGTGCGGTGAGGGGCTGAAAGTCCCGAAGAAACAACCAAACGGGCGAGAGTGTGGCTCAACGACCGATCATACATCCGGCTTCGCCCCGAATATCCCAACCATGTCCGGAGCTTCAACTTCGTAGAAACCCAGACGCATGACGAACGGCGAGTCCGCTCGGGACACTGATCGACGCGTTCAACCGCAAGTGCTTGGCTATCCGCAGGGCCTGGCGCATCCATTACAGCACGAAGCGTCCAAACTCCTCGATCGGCTACAGGCCTCCTGCGCCACTCACCATCGCGCCAAACCTGCCCCCTCTCGGCGAGGTGTCAAACATGCAATGGTGTCCCACTGCGTCTGGTACAGAATATCAGGCGGGCCATATCGACGTGCATAAAATTACATTGTCGATGCGACATCATCCATGATTGGGGCCAAGTGACCAATTTAACTTTGCCATTCTTTTCAACGCAACGCGTCAATGGTCTGGAATAATTCTTCAAATAACCGCGCAACAGCTTCTGCCCCAGGATCATTGTGGCCAGCGAGATGACTTTCTGATACATAGCTGGCGCGACCAGCTTTGGCGCGGGTGATGTTTGCGGTTTGGTCTGCACCTTTGCGGGCAGCGGCAGCCGCGGCGGCAAGACCGTCAGGGAGCGCTTCAAGAGCCGGCGCAAGGGCATCGATCATCGTGCGGTCACCAAGACTTGCACCACCAACTTGCTGAATGCGCATCAGACCTGATTTCAAAGCTGTTACGGCATCATGTCCGCTGGCCGACGCATCACCCGCGGCCGTGAAGAAGATGGCAAGCAAAACGCCGGAGGAGCCACCCATCGTCTGGCTGAGTTCCAATCCCACCGCACGGTAGAGCTGTGTCCAATCGGCGAGTGGCAAACGATCGAGGGCTTTGATCAAAGCGCGCGACGCTGTGGCAAGGGTTGAGCCCGTGTCTCCATCTCCGGATTTTGCATCAAGCACATTCAAATCACCTTCGGCTGCGACTAAAATTTCGCAACACCTGCGGATCAGCTTTTCAGCTTTGGCATTTTTTGAAGGCATCGGCTGAATGGGCGTGAGGCCATCAGGGAGTGGCAGTACCGCAACGTCAGAAATTTTGTGGCAACCTGGCCACGCGTGGGGTGCAACTTCAGTTTCGAGGTTTGCCAACACTTCGTCATTCAGAGGCAAAAGTGAAATTGAAAACCCATGCATATCAAGCGATGTCATCATCGATGCGGGCCCCACGAGATGAGTGATCTGACTGCCCAATTTTGAGCCCAAAAGTTCTTCAGCCAACACCGACATTTCGAGAAGTGTAGCACTACCAAGATTGTTCAATAGAGCAACATGTGGGCCGGGCTCAATCGTGGGCACCAAACGGTCAACCATCATTTCTATAGCCTGGTGCGCACCTTTGAAATCTACCTGTTCAACACCCGCCTCACCGTGAATGCCAAGGCCCAACTCGGCCTTGCCATCAGGGATGCGATCTTCTTTAGCGGAGCCCGGAACCGTGCATGTGTCGAGTGACATGCCAATTGAAACAACACCTTCAATGACTTGCTGAGCAGCTCTCGTCACCATTTCCAAACTGGCCCCGGCCTCAGCCAGGGCACCTGCAACCTTATGAACAAAAAGTGTGCCGGCGACGCCGCGCGCACGCGGCAGATTTGGGAGGGCAACGTCATCATCAACGACGACCATATTCACGACCAAACCAAAAGCGCGAGCTCGTTCTGCGGCAAGACCAAAGTTCAAACGGTCCCCAGTATAGTTCTTCACAATCAGCAAACAACCTGCTTGGCCTGTCACTGCCAAAATACCTGCCAACACCGCATCAACAGAAGGCGATGCGAATACGTCGCCACACACAGCTGCGGTTAACATGCCTCGCCCGACAAAGCCGGCATGAGATGGTTCATGGCCAGATCCACCACCTGAGACGAGAGCCACTTTCGATCTGTTCCAGTCGTTGCGCACCACCACTTTGATATGCGGATAGCCATCAAGCCGCGCCAAGTTTCCGCCAGCAGTACGCAATGTCCCGTCAATGGCTTGCGTAACGAGCATGTCCTTAGCGTTGATAAACTGTCTCATGGCCCGGTCTCCTTAAGCGATACGAGCGCCATCGGCGTCGAAATAAAGTGCATTGCGCGGTTGAATGGCGATGGTGTTGCCGGATTCGAGACGCGTGTGAGCATCCGTCAGCGTGATGATGTCATTGCCATCGAGTTTGAGATGCAATCGCGTCTGATCACCCAAACGCTCGACGCGGGAGACTTTGGCAGTTTTGCCTTTGCCAAGAACGATATGTTCGGGCCTCAAGCCAATCGATTTGGCATGGGCGGGTGCATTTCCAAAAACCTCGACAGGCAAAACGTTGAGACGTGGAATACCCAGCCTGCCCGCTACATAAAGATTGGCCGGATTTTCATAAATTTCACGCGGTGAACCGAATTGCACCAATCGGCCATGATCAAGAACGCCAATATGCGTGGCCATGGTCATGGCTTCAATTTGGTCGTGCGTCACATAAAGGAAAGTTGCGCCAAGATTGGCTTGAATGTTTTTTAGTTCCACGCGCAAATCTGCGCGCAGCTTGGCATCAAGCGAACTCAACGGCTCATCCATCAAATAGATAGCGGGATCACGCACCAAAGCGCGCCCGATGGAGACGCGCTGCATCTCACCGCCTGAAAGAGCTGTTGCCTTGTTATCAAGTTTGCCGGAAATGCGCAGCATCTCAGCCACTTCGGCAATCTTGCGTTTGATCACGTCTTCGGGTGTACGCAGGATGGGCGAGCGCAGAGGAAAAGCCAAGTTGTCGCGCACTGTCAAATGCGGATAGAGCGAATACTGCTGGAACACCATGGCGATATCGCGCTGGGCTGGCGTCAAACCCAAGGCGGATTTTCCACCAATCATGATCTCGCCTTTGTCGGGTCGCTCAAGGCCAGAGATGAGGCGCAGCGTTGTCGTCTTGCCTGCACCTGTGGGGCCCAGCAACACGACAAATGAACCATTGGGAATGGTCATGGTCACATCATCAAGCGCTGCGTCCTTGCCGAAAGACTTGCTTACATTATGGAGTAAAATCTCAGCCATGAGCCAGCACCCCTTCATTCAACTCGGAAGGCAGGGCCTTGCCGGTTTGACTGTCAAACAATGTGACAGTCTTCTCGTCAAATTTGAGTCCTACCGTTTCGCCCACGCGCGCAACTTCTCCAGACCCGGCGCGGGCCTTGATCGTGCCGTGAGCCGTTTTGATGGTGATAATTTGAGTCGTGCCGAGGTATTCAGTGGCTTTCACTTCGCCACGATAGCTACCGTTATCGGCAATGCGGACGTGCTCCGGCCTGATGCCGAAAGCCAGGTCGCCGTCAAAAGGCACGCGCATCTGCGGAATCGATAGTTTGTGGTTTTGCAATTTCACGGATTTGGCGCTTGCCTCGACAGTTCCGTGAAAGCGCAGGAAATTCATCGAGGGTGAGCCGATAAAATCGGCCACAAACATGGTGGCGGGCTTGTCATAGATGTCTTGTGGTGTGCCAAATTGCTCAATCACGCCATGATTCATCACAACAATCTTGTCACCCATTTGCATGGCTTCAAGTTGATCATGTGTGACATAGACCGTGGTTGCCCCCATTCGGTCATGCAAGGCGCGCAATTCAATTGACATGTGCTCGCGAAATTCCGCGTCGAGCGCGCCCAGGGGTTCATCCATCATGAAGGCCTTTGGGTTGCGCACGATGGCGCGCCCAAGCGCCACGCGCTGTCGATCACCACCAGACAAGCCGCCCACGGGCTTTTCAAGAATGTTTTCAATGCCGAGGATCTTGGCAACCTCCATTACCTTGGAGCGCACCTGATCACGCGCCATGCCTTGGCTGACCAGAGGGTAGCTCAGGTTCTTGCGAACGTTCATATGTGGGTAGAGTGCGAACATCTGAAATACAAAGGCAATGTCGCGTTGGCTGGCAGGCTTTTGCCCCACTTCTTCGCCGTCGATATAGATCTCGCCGGAACTCGGCAGCTCGAGCCCCGCAATCATGCGCAACGTGGTGGTCTTGCCGCACCCAGAAGGGCCGAGAAGCATGAAGAATTCACCATCTTCAATTTTGAATGAAGACGACTGCACGGCCGTAAAGCTGCCAAACTTCTTTTGCAAATTCTTGATTTGGATATCAGCCATCGTTCACTCCGGAAACTTTGATACGACAATGAACATGACGGTTCCAATGAGTGTGACAAGGAACGAATAGGTGTAGAGCACGATAGAGAAGGGCTGCATCAACATCACGACGCCCGCCGCAATTAAGATCATTGCCAGCATTTCCCATGCGTTGCGGCGGAGGCCCAATATCCCGCGAACGAAATTTGTCATTTTCTCACCGCACCAAATGTAATGCCGCGCAGGAGGTGTTTGCGGAGCAAGATTGTGAAGACCAAAATCGGAACAACAAACAAGGTGGTGGCCATGGCCACAGCGGGCCAATCCTGACCGCCCTCACCGATGATGAAGGGAATAAAAGGTGGCATGGTCTGCGCTTCACCTGAGGTCAGCAGAACCGCAAAGGCATACTCGTTCCATGCGAAGATCAAACAGAATATGGCGGTTGAAGCGATGCCTGTTGCTGCTTGTGGCAACACGACTTTGCGAAAGGCCTGGAACCGCGTGTAGCCGTCAATCATCGCGGCTTCCTCGTATTCGCGTGGAATTTCGTCGATGAACCCTTTCAGCAGCCACACGGCGAGAGACACGTTCACTGCCGTATAGAGCAAGATCATGCCAACCTTGGTGTCCGTCAATCCAACCGCGCGGTACATCAAATAGATCGGAATGGCGACAGCAATTGGCGGCATGAAGCGCGTGGACAAGATGAAGAAGAGGAGATCATCCGCCAAGGGGATTTTGAAGCGAGAAAAAGCATAGGCTGTGAGCGTGCCCAGAAAGACCGCAAGAAATGTTGAGCCGAAAGCGATGATGACTGAATTGGTAAACCGCTGAACAACGTTGGACGGGCCGGCGATGACCATGCTCTGCGAGCGCGCAATCTTATCACAGACAGATGCGGCGGGGGGCAATGTTGCGATGTAATCGGCGGTTTGCCGCGTCCTCGTCGTAAACAAGTTGCAAACCCCTTCCAAAGACGGCTGGAAGAAAATCTTGGGCGGATAGGAAATTGAATCGGGCCCGCTCTTGAAGCCAGTGAGGATAATCCAAACCAGCGGAATCATCGTCACCAAGGCATAGAGGATCACAATCGCTCCGGCAAAGCGCCGCGCCAGAGGCGTTGGGGCAACCACGGAATGGGCTGAAATGTTTGCGCTCATGATAACGTCCTCATCCCTGTTTCACGCGCTTGAGTGCGTTCACGTAAATGTTGGCCAAGCCGAATACGGTAACAAAGAGGATGATGGCGAAGGCCGAGGAATAGCCCGTGCGCCAGCTTTCAAATGCCACCCGTTTCAGTGCTATGGATGCAAGTTCTGTCGTTGAACCTGGGCCACCGGAGGTCAACAGATTGACCATGTCGAACATCTTGAAGTTTTCGATGCCCCGGAACAACACGGCCAGCATGATAAAGGGCCGCGCCATGGGCAGGGTTATTGTCCAAAACTTTCTGAAAGCCGATGCACGGTCAACTTCTGCGGCTTCATAAATATAGTCTGGAATGGAACGAAGGCCCGCCAGGCAAATTAGCATGACGTAAGGTGTCCACATCCAAACATCGACGATGATGATCGACCAGGGCGCCAGCTTCACATCTCCAATCATTTGGAATGAAGAGGGATCAACACCGGAAAAGAATGAAATGATATAGTTGAACAGGCCGATCTGCGGTTGATAGAGGAACGTCCAGAAATTACCGACGACAGCGGGTGATAACATCATCGGGACAAGGATGATTGTTGTCCAAAAACTATGGCCACGAAATTTCTTGTCAATCAGCCATGCAAGGCCAAAGCCAATGACCATCTCCAACAGAATGGTCCAAAATACGAAATGCGCCGTGGCCTGCATGAATTGCCAGACATCATTATCGGTCAAGATATCCTGATAGTGCTGGAGCCCAACAAGTTGCACTAATGTGCTGCGGTTGGCCTTGAAGTTGGTGAAAGACAGATAGATGGTCCAGATCAACGGAAAGATGTTGATCGCCAGAAGAAGCAGCATGGTTGGCGCGATAAACAACCAAGCCATGGTTCTTTCAGAAAAACCACGCAGAGCTTGGTTGACAGCATGAAGTTTCGCTGCCGCAGCTGCATCATGTGAATTGGAGTTGGACATCGCTAACCTATAACCTAACAGACCCCGAGGCCGAAACCCCGGGGCCGTCACGGCGGGAGGAACGGTTTTTTATTACTTGATCTTGCCTTCGTCTTTGAACGTCTTAGTCCAATCGGCGACTAGACCATCAAGCGCTTCTTTTGCGGTGCCTTTGTCGGCGACAACAAAGTCGTGAACCCGCTTTTGCATGGCTTGCATCAGTTCGGCATAAGATGGCTCAGCCCAGAAATCTTTCACGATCTTCATCGATGCAACAAAAGACGGTGCGTAGGGAGCACTCTTGGCATAAGCATCAGACTCAAGCACTGCCTTCGAGGCCGAAGCACCGCCCAAATCTGTCCACTTCTGTTGCACTTTGCCCTGCGCAAACCACTTGATGTATTTCAGCGCATTGTCCTTTTGATCGGAGTAGGACACAACCGAAATGCCTTGGCCGCCTAGCTGGGTGAATTGGCCCGTAGGACCGGCTGGATTGACGAAGAAGCCAATCTTGTCACCACCTACGTTCGGATCCTTTGCGAGGCCGGGGAAGAAGGCATACCAGTTCATCTGCATGGCCACTTGGCCGGACTTAAAGGCATCAAGCCCTTCGCCCATGTAGGCATTGGTCATGCCCGGTGCCGTGCAGCATTTGTAGAGATCCTTGTAAACCTCAAGCCCTTTGATGGCACCCGCTGAGTTGACAACGCCGTCCATTTTGTAGGGCGTCTTGGGATCCTGATAATCAAAGCCATAATTATACATGGCATTGGTGACGCCCATGGTGATGCCCTCTGAACCACGTTCGGTATAGATGTAGGCACCGTAGACTTTCTTGCCGTCAATTTCGCGGCCCTGGAAGAATTCGGCCACTTGCTTCAACTCGTCATAAGTTTTCGGTGGAGCCAGGTCGCGATTGTATTTCTTCTTGAATTCCGCCTGCAATTCAGGCTTGGCAAACCAATCCTTGCGATAGGTCCAACCCACGGCGTCCGCCATGGCTGGCAGGGCCCAGTAATTCGGCGTGTTCTTTGGCCACTCGGCGTAACCAACAACAGTTGCGTCAACGAAGGTGTCCATCTTGATGCCTTCTTTGTCGAAGAAGTCATTCAATTTGACATAGTGGCCGTTTTCAGCTGAGCCACCGATCCACTGGCTGTCGCCGATGATCAAGTCGCAAAGCTTGCCATGAGAGTTCAGCTCGTTGATGAAACGGTCGGCATAGCTCGTCCACGGCACAAATTCGAACTTCATGTTGATGCCGGATTCCTTGGTGAAATCCTTGGACAGTTCAACAAGGGCATTTGCAGGGTCCCAGGCTGCCCAGCAAAGTGTCAGATCTTTCGATTGCGCATGAGACGCGCCGAAAGTGCTGAATGCGGCCAGCGCTGCCGACATCATTAATGTTTTGGTCTTCATCTTAGTTCTCCTCCCTTTGTGGAGAGCTTGCCACGCATTTTTCCGCGAGGTCGCTCGGATTTCAACGAGTCGAACAATGCAAGATGCACGTACCTCTTGTCAATAGAAATCTTTAGGCACGTGCATCACATTTTTCGCAGAGTATCAAATGCCGCTCAAATTCTACATTTGAGCTATATATTACAATGACTTAAAATTTTTGATTAGCCCGCGATCAGATTTTCCCGCATCACAATCTCAATGCGAATGGTCTCTTGGGACTCAACAATTTCCGTCTTGTCCAAATGCGCACGCAGCACGCGGATCGAGCTTCTCACAATGTGCCCGACGTTCTGCATGATGACCACATCCACCTCACCGGTCTCCAACGCCGCGCGGGTAACGGGTGTGAGTTCGTGCATGATGACTGTTGCGTTTCTGATTGTGTCTGTGGCGCGCAGGACATCGAGAATAGCCGCATTGCCACTACCAAGTGCGTAGATGCCAATCGTATCGCGGTTTGAAGCCAAGGTTTGGCGCACGATCGATATCAAGCGATGATTGTCGTGGCGAGATTCAAGTGTTGGCAACACGGTGATCGATGGAAAGCGTTCAGCCAGAATGCTGTCAAAACCAAACCGTCGTTCAATGCTGTCGCGCGAAGCAAGAGACGCAGAGATCACCAAGACCTTTCCCGATTTGGAACCTAAGAACCTGCCCATTAGCGCGCCTGCGGTGCGACCAGCGGCAACGTTATCGACGCCGACAAAATGATCGCGCGCGGAACTGGGAAGATCAGAAATCATTGCCACGACGGCAAGTCCTGCTTGCTTGAGGCGTGTCACCGCGTCTCGAACTTGTGGGGTTTCTGGGCACATGATAGCGACGCCGTGGAACTTGGCAGCGATCAGTTCGAGCAGAATACGCGCCGTGGCGTTGGGGTCATCGGTCGGGGCGAGAATTGTCTCGAGCCTAAGGCGATCTGGGCCAGGCGACCTGCTCGCGTCGCTTAACGCTTCTCTAATGGTTTCCACAAACTGACTTTTGTTGTCGGGGATGACAAAGGCAAAACGGTATTCGCGCCGCTTGGCCAAATTCGCCGCCGAAACATCGCGCACATAGCCGAGTTTCTCGACTGCCGCCTGCACAAGCTGAATACTCTGCTCGCGTACGCGCGGCCTGGCGTTCAGCACACGGTCCACCGTCGCCAAACTCACCCCCGCTTCACGCGCAATATCATGAACCGTTGGCCTTGCCATCAATGTCTCCCAAAACTTCAGCGCCGTGACCTACCCAGAGGTACGTCAATCAACGACAACTTGCAAGCCTGAGACGAATTTCGACATTCAACAATCCACACCCAGAATCCGATCGCCGGTTGTGGAAACTCTGAAAACAGAACTTCACGCCGCGCAAATGGATCAACTCAAGGGACGAACACTTCGATAGCACCCGGCAACTTGGAATTCGTAATCTTACTGCGACATTCCGACTCCGATCGCACTGTGTCGATGGCTTGCAAATCTTGCAGCTCGCTGACCAAGACGCGACCGGTTGTTGGAAAATAGCGGAGTTTGCGGGGTTTGACGCCGCGTAAATCCGCAGCGGCAATGGTAAGCAACTCGCGCGCAAAATAATGTTCGACGAATTCCACGTTACGGGCACCCACAGCGGACATGCCCTTCATCAAGTCAGCGCCGCCGAACACCTTGGTTTCAAGGCGCTGCCGCTTGCCACCGCGAGATAGAATTGCATTGATCAGACGTTCGATGGAATAACTTCCATAGCGCAAAGCGAGGCTCGGAAAATGATCATCCGGGATTTCCGCGTCCGGCAAGAGAAAATGATTCATTCCACCGCACATTGTGACCGGATCACGCATACAAACGGCGATGCACGATCCCAGAACGGTCGTCAGATAGAGGTCAGGCCGCGAAGAAACATAAAAGTCCCCCTGAAATATCCAAACAGCGGTCGCACCCTCGGCATGATCGAAGTGTGAATGCCGTTCCGTATTGTGTTCTGTCGACCAGGATTGCAGTTTAGTTCCGGGCTTGCTCATAAAGCGTCTTTCTCAACCGTACTGTGACGCATGGCATTGCTGCAAATGTAGCCGGGAATTTCATGCAAAGGGATTTCATCGCAAACTGCCCCTGCTGCAACTGCCGAACCGGGCATGCCATAAATCAGACAGCTCGCTTCGTTCTGGCAGGCCGTCAATGCACCAGCGTCGCGCATCGCGCGCAAACCAGCCGCGCCGTCGCGGCCCATGCCAGACAGGATAATGCCAACAGCTTGGCTGCCTGCCGCATTGGCGACAGATTCAAACAAGACGTCGACCGAGGGCACATGACCGTTGATGCGAGGTCCATTTTCAAGCCTGCAAACATATCCAGATTTGGACCGTTTAATCATTAAATGCTTATCGCCGGGCGCCACGTAGGCGTGACCATCCTCGACATTCATGCCATCCGTAGCCTCGCGAACGGTCATGGCGCAGATACCATCAAGCCGTGCGGCAAACTGTTTGGTGAACTGGGCCGGCATGTGGATAGCAACAACAATACCCGGGCCGTCTGCAGGCATCGAGCCAATAATATATTGCAAAACTGAAACAGAACCAGTTGAACCGCCGAGAGCAACGATTTTGTCATGGGCTAAAGTTTCATCGGAAAGCGGTAGCCTGTTCTTTTCCGGCATTTCGAATGGCACCAGTGCTCTGGCCGCCATTTTTACCTTTGCGGTAATTCCGCTTCTGAATTCAGGCCAGTCATTTTCGAACCCAGAAGACGGTTTGGCGATAAAGTCTACAGCACCGATCTCCAACGCACGAAGGGTAGCGGCGGCGCCCCACTGCGTCAGCGAGGAGACCATGACAACCGGCGTGGGGCGCAGCCGCATCAAGTGCTCCAAAAATGTCAGGCCGTCCATGCCTGGCATCTCGATGTCCAGGGTAATGACAGCCGGATCGAGCAATTTGATCTTCTGGCGGGCAGAATAGGGATCAGAGGCAACACCCACAACTTCGATGTCAGGGTCACTTGAGAGAACTTCGCGCAGAAAGCTTCTCATCATCGCTGAATCGTCGACTATGAGCACACGCACCGACATCAGCAAACTTTCTGATAAATACTTTGACCCACTTGGCGAAAGCGTTCGGTCACTTTGTAAAGCGACTCTGAATGGCCAATATAAAGCCAGCCTCCATCTTTCATCTGGTTGGCAAAACGGTCAAACAAGAGACATTGGGAAGGCTTGTCGAAATAGATGATGACGTTTCGGCAAAATATAATGTCAAACTTGCCTTTCATCGGCCATGCGCCGTGAAGGTTCAGGGGATTGAAAGTAATGAGCGAGCGAAGCGCCGACGACATCCGCCCGCATTCTTCGCTTCGGCCAGGCGGCTCCACATATTTCATGCGCAGAGGCTGTGGAATGACTTGCACGTCTGACCATGGGTAGATTCCTGCCCGGCCGGCCTCAACCATTTCGGTATCAATGTCAGTGGCCAGAATCTTGGCATCCCATTTCGCTGGCTCCATCTGTGCCTCCGCCATGGTCATGGCAATTGTATAAGGCTCCTGCCCCGACGAACAACCGGCAGACCAGACTCGAATTTTCCGGTCGGCGGTCTTGCCTGCGCGCGCAGACAGTTCCGGCAATGCCACCGCAGACATGTGCTCGAAGTGATGCTTTTCGCGAAAAAAATCTGTCTTGTTCGTCGTGAGCGTGTTGATGAAGTGTTCAATCTCAGCCTCATTCCCGCGGCTTTGAAGGTAGTTGGCATAGCTGGCGAAGTCATCGAGCTGCAGGACCCGCAAGCGCTTCGAAACGCGGCGCTGAACCATGTTGAGCTTATAGTCCGCCAAAGCAATACCAGCGTGCGTCTTCGCCAGATTTCGGAAAAAATCGAA
This sequence comes from Aestuariivirga sp., assembly GCA_031424315.1. Taxonomy (GTDB): domain Bacteria; phylum Pseudomonadota; class Alphaproteobacteria; order Rhizobiales; family Aestuariivirgaceae; genus Aestuariivirga. The sequence goes on along the minus strand of JANPHF010000100.1, from coordinate 11,475 downwards.
CTGGCTTTGTGACAGGACCGGACCAACCGCTTCCAGGCTGCCGCCCAGGTCCCTACTGGAATCAACACTTAGCTCACGACGAGTGGCCTGAAGTGTTATGCTGTTTACACTATTCATGCAGCATAGCTCCATGCGATCGCCTTAACGTCTCAGTTTCCCCAATATTCGATGGCAAATTGCAAGGAGGGAACAATCAGAACTCCTTCCAATTGTCGCGATTGGTTCCGCCTTGCACGCTGAATTGCCCGCCCGACACGCGCTGCCGCAGTTTTTGGAATTGTTGGCGCACCGGGTTTTCCACGGCTCTTGAAGGCTTCTCTGTTGTGTTTTCGATCGGCGCATCGCTGAGCGTTTCACTACTGACATCTCCGGTATCAAAGAATGATACAACATGTCTCAACTCATCCACTTGCGTGGTTGCCGACTGCAATGCCGCGTTGGTTTCCTCAACCAGCGCCGCATTTTGCTGGGTCATCTGGTCCATGCCTGTGACCGCCTTTGAAACTTGCTCAATGCCCGATGATTGTTCTTCCGTGGCTGACGCGATTTCAGACACCAGCCCTGCAACTTTTTTCACGGAGGCAACGATTTCAGTCAGCGAAGTGCCAGCCTTATTGACCAACGCCACACCTTGGCGAACCTCGTTGTCTGAGTTGGCGATCAGGACCTTAATGTCCTTTGAAGCTTGGCCAGCGCGTTGGGCAAGCGCCCGGACTTCGTTGGCCACCACGGCAAATCCCTTTCCGGCGTCTCCGGCGCGCGCTGCCTCAACGGCCGCATTAAGTGCCAGCAAATTCGTCTGAAATGCGATATCCTGGATGAGACCGACAATGTCGCCAATCTGGCGCGAACTGTCTTCGATCTTCCCCATCGCGGCCACTGCTTTCAATGCGATCTCACCACCGTCCGCTGCTGAGGCGCTTGTGGCAGCAGCGAGCATATTGGCCTGCTGCGCATTTTGGGCGTTCTGACGCACAGTTGTGGCCAATTCCTCCATCGAGGCCGAGGTTTCCTCAAGCGATGATGCTTGATGCTCGGTGCGGGCGGACAAGTCAGAAACGCCAGTCGAAATCTCACGCGTCGTCCCATGCACTTCCCGCGAGACCCCCGTAATACGACGGGCAATTTCACGGAACTTGTCTGCCATGGTATTGGCGTCTGTCTTTAGTTGAAGGAAGGAACCATTGAATTCGCCCTCAACACGTTGCGTCAAGTCCCCCTTTGCCAGAGCCGACATCATGCGCACGGTTTGGGCAAGGCCGCGATCAACCGTTTCCGTCAGTTCATTCACACCCTTGCTCAAGTCATGGAGAAAGCCACTCTTATCGGCCAGGTCGAGTCTGCCGCTAAAATCACCGGCACCTGCCGCGCGCACCAAGCCCGCAATCTGTTGCTCTGTGGCAAGCTGGGCCGTCATGTCATTCCATTCAATTGACGTGCCAAGAGATTCACCCAGGCTATTGAGCACAGGTGTCAGCACCAATTGAAATGTACGCGCACCAAGAACAAGGCGCTCCTCGCGCATGGCCACTAGACCAGCACCAACGTCCAGGCCAAACATTTCAATATTGCTGTTCAGAAGTTCCGTCACGCCAAACTGGGGCAACACGGTCCGCAGATCAACTTCGGCCGCAGTGAACATTTCTGTGGCCGCCCGATTGAGAGCAATGATTTTGCCCGCTGTGTTGGCAAGCATGAACGGCGCCGATGCGACTTCAAGCGCTGATTGCACACGAGTGGCCTGCGCCGAACTCCGATGGAAGGAAGCGAGAATCCTGGCCATCTGGCCGATCTCATCCTTTTGGTCTTGGGAAGGAATTTCTATGGCTTGCTGGCCGGCGGCAACCTTCTCGAATACCGATGAGATGGCACGAACAGGTCCGAGAATTGAGCGCCCAACCAGAAAGGCAATCACCAGAACGAGAAAGCCGACGATTCCGGCGGCCCACATAGCCATCAGACTGGTCTTGTTTCTTGCAACGTCGACCGCGTCGTGGGTTCGCTGCAATTGCTGCTTGGCCCATGAAGAAATATGCTCAACCTCTGGACGAAGGTCGCTCAACAGCGCGTTCTGCTTCAACAGCACTGCATCCATTTCGCTTTCGAGCTTCGCCCAATGTTCAATCTCTGTTTGGTAAATTGTAATTTGATCGAGGAGCTTGGCTTTGTGCGGGCCAATATCGGGATTGGACGAGAAGAGTGCCTCAATTTCGGCAGTTTGGCGCTGGATTGCGGTCTTGGCCTCCTGCAAGGCAAGAGCCGGATCGAGATTTTCATTGACTGAACCTGCGGCAACCCTGCGCATCGATTTGTTCATGAAGTCTTGGCCCGCCAGCCGCAACTCTCTGACTTTGGCTTTTATGTCAGACGAACCAATGGCCTCAGAGAGTTCCTTCAGTTGGTCGTCACTCTGACGCAGTTTGCTTTGCACCCCGTCCGCCCCGTTGAACCCGAGCATGTCGTCAACAACTATCGTCGTGCGATAGTTTGAGACTAGCCCAGGGCTCTTCTCACGAATTATGCCCATTGATCCGCGGATCTCCGGAGCAATATCACCACGGTAGATGGCAGACGTGGCTGAATCGACCTCCTTGGCGGAACTTTCAAATTCGTCGCGCTCGTGAGCGTTGCCGTGCAACAAGTACCCATTCACGGCAACAGCCATGCGAGCGATGCCACGTTCAATGTCGTCAATGTGCGACTTTGCGTCATTGACCTCAGCTGCCTCCCCAAGTGCGGCATCAATAGCGGTTTCTCCCGTGTAATAGACAACACCTAGAACCGCGATGCCCATGATTGGCGCGATGCTCATTGCGACAATGCGTGTACCGATTTTAAGATTGGAAATAACTCCTATCATGACTTTTCCTTTAGCTAGGCTGCTTCTGTTGCTGTTGATTGAAAATCGCTCGAGCGGTGAAACAATATCTCTTTCAAAGAGATCAGCGCCGTCAAACTCTCCTGGTCCGTGATAAGGCCAAGGAAAAATGGGTTCTGCTCCTCACCCTCAACCTGCGGGATATCGGCGATGTCTTTTTTGCTGACAGTGATTATGTCAGAGACGGAATCGACAAGAAGTCCCATTTGAGCAGCGTCCACTGCCACGATAACAACGACGTGGCCCGCAGTCGCTTCTGTCAGTCCCAAGCCAAAGCGCATGCGTAGGTCGACAACGGGAACAATGGTCCCCCGAAGATTGAAGACACCGCGGATGTAATCGGGTGAATTTGGCAGAACGGTCGCGCCATTCCACATTCTGATTTCCCGCACCGCCAAGATATCGACGCAGTAGTTCTGTTCACGGATGGCAAAAGAGACAAGCTGACGCATATCGGCCTCATCCATTGTTGTACTGTGGCCGGTTGAATCTACGTAGTCTGTAATCCGGCGTTGACTGATCATGCGACGTTTCTCCTCGCCTCAAATTCCCGCGCCATGAACCGGCGTGAACTCACAATTTTTTCGGATCCGATCCCTGCGATCTCTGTTGGGTCGAGGATCAATCCGACGCGCCCGTCGCCCAAAATTGTTGCCCCTGCAATGCCAGTCACGGCCGCGCAATTGTCTGCGAGCGATTTAACGACGACCTGTTGTTGTCCGATGATTTCATCGACGACCAATGCGATCTGACTTCCATTTTCGATTTCCGTCACGATCGCGACCGAATGGGTCAGCGTTTCAATTCCAGTGGTGTTGAAAATGTCGGAAAGATGCAACAAGCGCAGATGCTGACCGCGCACATTCAACACCGGGCCGAGGCCAGGCAGCGTACCGACATCTTTGCCCCACGATGTACGGCATTCCAATATGCTGCTGATCGGAATGACATAAGACTCGAAACCCGAACGCACAACCATGCCTTCGAGAACAGCAAGGGTTAGCGGAAGCGTGAGGGTCATCTTCGAGCCACGGCCCGGCTCAGATGCGATGCCGACCCGACCGCCCAAGCGCTGGATGTTTCGCTTGACGACATCCATGCCAACGCCACGACCGGAGATGTCAGTTACCCCGTCGGTGGTGGTGAAGCCGGGCACGAAAATCAGATTGTAAATCTCGTCTGAACTTAGAACGGCGTCACGAGAAATTAGATTCTTTTCAATCGCACGCTGCCTTACCTTGTCGCAATCAATGCCCCGGCCATCGTCACCAACTTCGATTACAATGCGACTTCCACGTTGCTCGGCACTCAGGCTGATGATGCCTTCTTCGGGTTTTCCAGCTGCGATGCGTTCATCGCGGCTCTCGATGCCGTGGTCCGCGGCATTGCGGATCATGTGCATGATGGGATCGCCCAATTGCTCAATCACGGTCTTGTCAATTTCAGTGGCTTCGCCGCTAAGACGCAACAGGATCGACTTTCCAGTCGCGTCTGAAAGCTCTCGAACAAGGCGGGGCATCCGCTCGAATATCGCGCGCACAGGCTGAGCCCTAATCGCCATCACGCTGTCTTGCAGATTTTGCGTGTGGGTGAGAAGTTGGGAAATCTCCTGAAACAGCCGTGGATTGCTGTTGAACAAAGATTGATCAATGAGTTGGGCAACGAGTGCCTGCGAAATGGCGATTTCACCCGATAGGTTAACCAGGCGATCAATGCGTTCGAGGTCAACACGAATGGAGCTGACAACGGTATCCGGCAAGGCAAAATCGGGATTGCCCTGGTCTGCCCCAGCGACCGCGGGAGCAACATCAGCCTCTGTCAAGATGTCCTTGGCGGCAATCGACAACGTGCAATCGCCTTCCACAAACTCGAAAACAGAGGCCACAGTCTTTTCGCTTGCGGCGGTCAACAGTTCTAGTTTCCAGGCCAAGCAGGAATCGGTTGGAACCAGTTCTGCAAGTGGCGGCAACCCAGCAAGATCAGTTTCGACCTTCAACTCGCCCAACTCCATGAGCTGCCTCAGAATAAACAGGGGATCGTTGGCGCGCCGGAGAAGGCCAACGTGCGGCAGAAAGGTGATCTCGAATAACCGGTGGGGCCCTGTATTCCCGCCAGAGGCATCAGCCGTCTCCCCAGCAGCGTCCGGAGGGGCAATTGCGATAGCTGAAGGGATGGCTATTCCGGCACTACTGACGAGCGCTGCAGACTGGGCAGATTCGAAGCCCGCCGGCAGTTCAACGCCTTTGCCGGCGGCATTTACCAGATCAGACAGACAGTCGACCGCGCGCAAAGCTGCTGATGCGAGTGAGCCGGTGACCGGTATTCGCTTCAGCCGCGCTGCGTCGAGAACGGTTTCAAGTGTATGGGCAAAGGGCACAATCCTGGCAAAGCCAAGCATTCCGGCACCGCCCTTGATTGAGTGCACGGCACGGAATGCATTGTCGATCCAATCCTGCCCGCGCGCGCCGCCTTTCAGCGCCGTCAAGGACTCTTCAAGTGTGCGGACATGTTCCTCGCATTCGTCGAGAAACATTGTCTTGAATTTTTCGAGACCGCCCTTCATTGGATTATCGCAATCAGGGAGCCAGATGTTCGACGAGTTTGATCAAAGCGCGTGGCTCAAAGGGTTTCAGTATCCACGCCGTCGCACCGGCCTCGCGCGCAGCGCGCTTGAGTTCTTCGTCGCTCTCAGTTGTCAGGAAAACAAAGGGCTTTGCCATATATTCCCGGCTTGTACGTACGTTATGAAGAAACTGCAGACCACTGACGACAACCATGTTGAGATCGCTGATAATGAGATCAACATCGTCGGTCAGATTTTTCATGGCTTCCGCACCATTACCCGCCTGGACAACTGAATGACCCGCCTCATCCAGGGTGGATGAGAGGATCTCAAGCATCGTAGGGGAATCGTCGACAGCAAGAATTTTCAATTTCTTTCCTCCAGCAGAATTTTGCTCAGACCGAGCGTTGCAATCGCAGCGACAATGGCCGGGGATGCGGGACTGAGGCTGAACAACCGACCTTCCCGCCGCGCGGCAAGTGCAGTAATGAGAATGATTTGAATACAAGCGGTGCCGACCCGGACGACTTGGCTGCCATCAATCCGCAGTGGTCCTTGCGTCTCCAACAATTTCATCATCTTGTCTCTGAGCCCTGCCGCAGCTCGAAGATCAAGGATTGCATCCAAGAGACGGTGATTCTCGATTACATTTGGATTTTCAGCCATTTGATAAATCGGGTTCCCTCACCCAACTTCTTTTGGCGGTACTCTGACTGGGCATATTCCGGCCGCTGAAAGTGTGCCAATTCATTTTCATCATCTTGGAAGCCAAGCGTTGGTGCGCGGCAGCGAACTGCCTGACCCTCGGCAACTTGGGTCATTCTGAATTTGCATCTCCGAAGTTCTTTCGAGCGAACTCTTGGCAAGGCTCTCAAGTTCATATCCCGCGGATTTCTCATAGCCTTGGACAAGTTCAATTCCCAACGCTGCTGCGTCAAGCAAGTCCGTCAAAACGATTTCGGCACATTTGAGTGCCTGTAGTATTGATCCGGTCGGAGCCAGTGATCCGGACACGAGACTTGCGCACACCTCTTCCATCGTCTCCGCCAGCCAAACGACCCGGTCGAGATCAAAGAAACCGCCGCCGCCCTTGATTGAGTGCACTGCGCGAAAAAGGTCTTGCAGGGTCTCAGACTGCGTCGGCATTGTGGAGGCTGACGCCAAGCTTGATCGCAGCAGTTCAATGTTGCCTTCACATTCTTTCAGGAATTTGAGCTTCAACTGTTGCACGGTCTTGCTCTGCGGCTACGCGTAAGTTTTGATAACGCCCAGCATCTGCTCAGGCTTGAATGGCTTCTTCAACCAGCCATTGCCCCCGGCACTGTGGCACTTTGACTTGAATTCTTCTGAAGCATCTCCGGTTACAAAGACGATCGGAATGGAACCGAACCTGTCGCTGTCCCGCAGGTTGCGGGCCAGGGCATAACCGTCAGTGCCTTGCATGTTGATGTCAGTCATCACCAAGTCGACGGAATTTGCATCCAGAGCGTCTATGGCGGCAGCGGCGCTGCTGGCCTGATATACGGTGTGGCCCGCATCTTCGAGCACCGATGTGACAAATTCCAAAATGACCTCGGAGTCATCTACCGCTAATATGTTCAATGCCTTGTCTCCCAGTGTCTCGCGGTTGCGAGCGACGTTAGTTCTTGTCGCTTCCGAATATTTTCCGTTACGGCATCTCTGTGAGGTACGTACCTCACATAGATGCCGATGGCTGTAAGCTATATTCAAAAAGTTAAGAACCTCTTTATCCCCTCAGTAGTGGAGTCTGCGTGATCCAAGTCCGGTTGTTTCAGAATTTGCGCAACACCGTGCTTGAGAGCCAGTTAGCATTCAGCGCGGGCCTCACTGATCGAGATAGTAGTTGAAATGTGCAATGATGCCGATGCCGGACAGACGGAGCATGACCCGCACAAGTTTGATATTGACCATCGCCAACAAAGTCGATTCTCAGACCTAGTAAGGAAATGGTTGGGATATTCGGGGCGAAGCCGGATGCATGATCCGTCGTTGAGCCACAGCCGCGCCCGTTTGGGTTGTTTCTTCGGGCCTTTCAGCCCCTCACCGCCCCAGATGCGCTGAACCCAGTCCTTGCCAACCACGATGCCCCAGTCGTTCAGTAAGACCGTCACACGCCGATAGCCATAGCGGGCGAACTCCGAGGCAACATAGACAGTGTTCCGGGTCAGTTCATCCTCATCTGTGGTGACATATCGCTGTGTTCCGTTGAGCGACGCCGGGCGGCCCCGGTTGTTATAAGTGAAGGCGAAGGCTTCCCGGGCCTTGTGTCGGTGGTGATGTTGCCTACACCATCATAGGCATAGGTGCGCCAGGTGGCCGCGTTCTGGTTCAGGCTGGAGATGCGGTTGGAGGCGGCGGGATAGGCCGCTAGCCGCGTTGTTGTGGTGGAGCCTGAAGTGACATTGTCATTCAGGCGGTTGCCTACCGCATCATAGGTGAAGCTCTCCGTGCCCCAGGGGCCAACAGCCGTGGCCAGGCGGTTGGCGGCGCTATAGGTGAGGGTTACTGAGTTGGCAGATGCTACCCCATGAGCGCCTGAATGGTTCTGATGGCTGCAGGAAGACTCCAGCCATCATTTGCAAATTCGGTTTGTGCGAAAATGAATACTTCAGAGATCAATTGAAGCTGAGTCACTGAAAATAGCGATCTGCGCCTGATTTGCTTTTCCACTATGCTCTCGGATGTCTGTGGAAAGTTAACAAACACATTTGCAGCGCTGTAAGCGGTTAAATCCGCTGAAGAAAATTCACTCAAAGTGATTTTCAAAAAGGCAGGATAGTAGTAATAGAACGCAGAGTCTGTAAGCCAAATGAGCACGGCAGAAGAGTCGCCTTGGTATCGACTTCTGATTGCAGAAATTGAAAGTTCTTGCCATTTCGCCCCACGAAGAGCCTCGGCAATTCTACCTGCCTCCGTGCGTTCATATCTCTGCTCCGGCACCAGAGAGTTGTCTCCAGGATAGATACTATCTTGAAACTCCATAAGAATGCGCTGCGCTAAAATTGCTTCAACTCTCATCAAATTGCCCTTACTACCTACCATTTTCCATTCTGACGCAATTATTGTACGCGTTCATGGCCTCATCATGTGCCTGTTTGTGACCTTCGTCGCCACCTCCAAAACAAGTCTTATTGATATTGTCTCTCGCCCATGCACACTCAAGATTTCGCTGAGCCATAATTGACATTTCACTTTTGCTCATGTTGCCATTGCAAGCCCTCGGCTTGCTGCAGGCGTAGTCAACCTCATTTTGTAATTTTCGATGCTGATCCTCTGAACAATTGCCACAATTTGGAGCTGTAGAGTGGCTGATCCCCATTTTTTGAAGTGCCTCAGTATTGGGGCTAACAATACCAACAGGAGGTAGGCCTGAGGTATTTCCAGCGCCACTTGTTTCGTGCAACCCGTTTCGATCAATTCGGCTCAATGGTGAATCAATGCCATAAGCATACACACTCGGCCCATCAACAAACCTGAGGGGATCAGGTTGTGTATACCGCCCAGTGATGGGATCATAGTGCCGGTGCCAGTTGTAGGCGAAGCCGGTTTCGATGAGGAAGTATTGGCCAGGGAAGCGCAGGTTGAGCGCCTTGGTGCCGGAGAGCGACTGCACCTCGCCGTAAGGCTTGTAGGTGGCCTGCCAGACGATGTTCTTGGCCGTGTCGATCATCTTGATCGGACGGCCCAGATGGTCGGTCTCCACCGCATAGGTGGCCCCGCCTTCCACCATGGCCACAGGCGTGTCCACGGGCCCCCACGCGCTGGATGGCACCCAGACATATTCGCGCGATGTGGTTCCGGTTGCAGCATCGGCTTCGGCGATCAGATGGCCATCAAGGTCATAGATATAGTGCACCGTGCCTGTGGGCCCGCCAGGGGCGGCGGTGGAGCGCGAGGTCATCTGCTGCAGCGCGTTATAGCCATAGGTGGCATAGGCCACGGCGTTGCGGGTGAGGGAACTCACCCGGCCCCGCTTGTTATAGGTGAAGACATAGGTCTCCCCCGGGCGCGTAAGTGACGGTGTCACCCGCGCCCGTGAGAGGTCCATCAACCGAGGTGAGCAGATTGAACGGCCCCACCGGCTGGGCACGGCCCACCATCTGCAAAGTCACGCCGGCGATAACCAAACAGAAGACGGAGCGCGAGCACCTGTCCGCTGAAACGTCACGAGATCTGGAAGCTAGCAATCATGCGCTTTTGGGATGCACGACGCGATGCGCTGCATCTCGGCCAGCGAAAGTGAAGGAAGATCAGTCTACAGAGACGAGACCACTGAAGCAGGAACTGACCCGCGTGAGGCAGGAGAGCAACAACCTAAAAAGTGACCGCGTATTTCACAAAGGATACAAAACCAGGCGGAGCATAAGCCGCAGACGAGTTGGACATTCTTCGAGTTCCGTCAGCATCTTCGAAAGCACTGATAAGGACTTGGACCAATCACGTGTCTGAAATGACTTGACGGATGCGTCGACTGAGGCGCGCCAATTCAGTGCTTTGAGATTACTCCAGAAATTCCTTGGCATCCCATATGCGGCGCAGGCCCGTTCTTGGCGTGAGCCAGCGTAGGAATTTCCATTTGCCATTGGCGCTTGAATCAAGGTCTTCCTGAATTTGTGATGTGGTTGGGCGCGAGAATTCAAGCAACCGCCCCATGATGAGATCCTGGGTATTGCCAATGTCTTCGTGCAAGATCGCGTGGCGATCTGATCCCACCATGTGAAGCCGCTTGTTGGCTGATGCAATGGATTCATAGATCGTTTTAGCGCTGCCAGGATCCGCAACCGGATCATTAGAGGCGTGGATCACCGTTACCGGGCATGAGATTTGCGGCAGCGCGCGTTGCAGCGCCTCCGAGATTCGATACAATTCAGCCAAGGCGCGAACCGGCATTCTGCTGTGTTCGAACTCTGGGTGTTCCGGCTCTCCCTTGGTGAAGGGCTTGATGCCATTTTGCAGATGAAGCCACTTGCTGACAGAGTTCGCCAGATCCAGCGTGTGCGCATAGCGCATATCGCGGGCGAGGAATTTCAAAGGCGCGGAAACAGAGACAACCGAGGCCAGACGGTTTGGCTTTTCCGCCGCCAAGAGCAAGCCGAGTGATGCCCCGGAAGCGAAGCCGACCACGCTCACATCTTCCGCAAAGAGCGCCATGATTTCATAGCCACGGCGCACGGAAGCGAGCCAATCCTGCCACGCTCCATCGTGCAGATCTTCCGGCGCCGTGCCATGGCCCTTCAGGCGCACACACATCACCGGATGTCCCTGTGCCGCAAGACGATGTGCAAAATCCTTTAACTCAGCGGGCGATGCCAATACACCGTGAACCAGAACAACACCATGCCCAGAAGCTTTGTCCGGCGAGATCAGCTTGGCATTGGCATATGCATGTTCCCTTTGCTTTGGAACTGCGCCTGCACCCGCCCGCTGGGTGGAGCGACGTCTGGCAATTTGATAACTGCACAATTCATCGTCATAAAGTGCTGCGCCCAGTGCCGGCCCGGCAAGCGGCGTCGCCTGGGCGATGATGCGGCCAACATTGGTCAACGAAGCAATCTCATTGGCATAAACGCGGATCATGTTAGTCAATCTTGGATCGCGCTTGCCTAATTCAGCGGTCAGCGCGGGAAGCAACTTCAGCCGTGATCCATCCATGGCAATCAGGCCCGCTTCTGCGCCGGTTCTGTAAAAATCCACCAGCAGGTTGGCCTGATCATTGTGCAGCCCGCCATAGGCTTCCGGATCTGCCACGCTGCGATGCAGGTGAACGCCCGGCTCACGCTGAACATTCTTGATGATGGCATAAAGCCGCGCGTGGAATTCAGCTCGCGATATCTCGGAAATCTGTGCCGCCACGAGATGCATGATCAGGGCTGACGCAAGATGGCTGACGTTCACCGTGACATTGGCATACATTTCAACCATGCAAAGGTCACGCAGGCGCCGCATGGTGCGCTTCATCGTCAGCGCGGCTAATCTGTCACTCCAGGCACTCGCCTTGTCCTTGAGGCCGAAG
>JANPHF010000099.1:0-1600 GCA_031424315.1 Aestuariivirga sp. | reverse complement strand
CTTAATCCTTGGCGCGTTCCACGTAGGAGGCATCGGCAGTATCAACCACGATGCGCGTGCCAACACCGATGTGGGGTGGCACCATCGTGCGCACGCCGTTCGACAGCATGGCGGGCTTGAAGGAAGAAGAAGCCGTCTGGTTCTTGATCGCGGGTTCAGTCTCGGTGATTTCCAGCGTGATGCGCTGTGGAATTTCGATCGAGATTGGGCCTTCGTTAAACATGGCAATCTGGCATTCCATGCCTTCCTGCAGGAACGGGGCGAAATCGCCGACCATCTCGGCAGTCAGGGGCACTTGTTCAAAAGTGGTGGGGTTCATGAACACATAGCTGTCGCCATCCTGATACAGATAGGTGTGCATGACGGTTTCAACAAAGGCGCGTTCCATGGTGTCCGTGGTCTTGTAGCGCACGACGGTTTTCACACCGTCTGAGATGCGGCGCATGTCGATCGTGGTGGTGGGCGTGCCCTTGCCGGGATGCATGCTTTCGGCTTTAAGCACGACATAAAGCTTGCCATCTTCATGTTCGATCACATTGCCTTTGCGCACGCCAGAGGCGATAACTTTTGCCACGGTAAATATCCTGATTTTTGGGATTGAAATAGGTGTTGGCGGGCCTCATAGCAGGGGGCAATGACAAAGCCAACCCCTGTGGATTTGCCGTGGTTTCACCCTTCCCGCCATGAAGACAGGCGCGGATTTCTGCTGGCGCGCAACCGCATTCTGGCGGCCACGCGGGCGTGGTTTTCCGAACGGGATTTCTTGGAGGTGGACGTGCCGGCCTTGCAAGTTTCGCCCGGCAATGAGGCCCATCTCCATGGCTTTGAAACACGGTTGATTCACCGTGATGGATCAGCATCCATGCGCTACCTTCACACATCACCGGAATTTGCCTGCAAAAAGCTTTTGGCGGCAGGCGAGCAGCGCATTTTTTTTCTTGGCCATGTGTTCCGCAACCGTGAGCGCACGGCCACGCATGCGCCGGAATTCACCATGCTGGAATGGTATAGGGCGCGCGCGCCCTGCAGCCAGATCATCGAAGACACTGTGGAACTTGTTCGGTTGGCAGCGGGCAAGGCCAAGTTCAACTGGCGCGGACGCATATGCGACCCTTCTGCAACGGCGGAGTGGTTGACTGTGGCTGAAGGCTTCCAGAAGTACGCGTGCGTGGATTTGCTGGCCACGCTGGATGGCAATAAACCGGACCGCGACGCGCTGGCTGCGCAATCACCTGTGGCCTTTCAGGAAGACGAGAGCTGGAGCGATATTTTCAGCCGTATTCTGGTCGAGAAGGTGGAGCCGCAGTTGGGCAATGGGAGGTTGACTGTGTTCTACGAATATCCCTCATGCGAAGCCGCATTGGCGCGCGCGTGTGAGCATGATGCAAGGGTGGCCGAACGCTTTGAGCTTTATGCCTCAGGCGTGGAACTGGCCAACGGCTTTGGCGAGTTGACTGACCCTCAAGAACAGCGCCGCCGCTTTGAAGAAGAAATGGAAATCAAGCAGCGCGCCTATGGTGAGCGCTATCCGATTGATGAAGAACTGTTGCTGGCTTTGGCGCTGATGCCGGAAGCCTCTGGCGTGGCGCTGGGCATGGAT
>JANPHF010000098.1:0-2356 GCA_031424315.1 Aestuariivirga sp. | reverse complement strand
TTCAGGCTGCCACAGATATAGAGTTCATCCGCCGCCCGTGTCATGCCCACATACAACAGCCGCATGCGTTCGGAGAGGGATCGTTGCTTTTCTGCATCCTTCAATTGCGTGATGATCGGAAGTGCCACGTCGGCGTTGGGGTCGAACACCAGCAGGCGGCCTGCGCGGCCATCGTCAGCCACATCAATCAGGCGATCGCGTTTTGTAGGTGGCGGGTCAGCCGCATCCGCCAAAAATACAATGGGCGCTTCGAGGCCCTTTGAACCATGCACCGTCATGATGCGGAGGTTGCTGCCGGCGGCTTCCATCTCACGCTTGATTTCGGTGTCGCCACGTTCAAACCGGTCAGCAAATCCCGTCAGGGACACGCCAAATCGCTCTTCATAGTCCAGCGCCAGCGAAAGGAATTCCTGCGCCGCATCTTCCGCCTCCTGTCCCAATCGCTCCAGAATAGCGCGGCGGGCCTTTTGCAACACACCCGACAACAGCATGAAGGGCGTATCAGGCGACTGGCGCAACGCCGCGAGCATGGCATGATTGTGTGAGGTGACGGGAAGGCGCGACCACAAGCTGCTTCCCCCCCGTCCATGAGCCAGGTTGAACAGGTCGTCTTCTGACAGGGGTGCAGGCACCAGCGGGCTTTTCAGCACGCAGGCAAGCGCATGGTCATCACCGGGAAGCCGCAGCCACTGCACCAGCATGAGAAGATCACGCACAATAAGACTGGACTGCAATTTCAAACGGTCTGCCCCAGCCACAGGCACACCGCGCCGCCGCAAGGCACCGATCAGCGCGTTGAACAGCACATTGCGGCTTTGCAGCAGTATGAGAATATCGCCCGCCTGCACCGCACGACCTTGGCCGGTCAATTCGCGTTTGCCAATCCAGCCCTGAATGGTGTCGGCCATGCGCTCGGCCAGCTTCAGGCGGGGGTGGCTGCGGGCGGGCCTGTCCACCGGGGCCTGCCAATGGTCCCGCTCCTCTCTTTCGTCCGCCAGTTCCAGGTCCCACAATTCAACGAGGCCTTGTCGATGCGACTGCGCTGTATGGGGGCGTTCCGCATCGGCGCGGGCACCAAACCCTGAGCGGGCTGCGCGACCGGGTGCGAACACAACATCCACCGCGTCGAGCACCTGTTGGTTGCTGCGATAAGACACAGCAAGATCTTCCGTCCGTAACCTGTCCTGCGACAGTTCAATCAACGCCTTGAAATTTTGCCGTGCTGCTTCGAAGGCATCAATATCAGCACCCTGGAAGCTGTAGATCGATTGCTTGAGATCACCCACGGCAAACATGGTGCGCTTCACACCCATGGCCTGTTCGCCGGTGAAAAACTCCTGTGCCAAAGCCGTGATGATAGACCATTGCGCCGGACTCGTATCCTGCGCCTCATCGACGAGAATATGCGTCAATCCCTTGTCGAGCTTGTAGAGCACCCATTCCGCTGACGCCGGATTGGACAACAGCTGTGCGGCCTTGGCAATGAGATCGTCAAAATCATACAAGCCCCGCGCCCGCTTGCTGACATTGACCTCAGCAAGGACCGCAGCCATGGCCTGATAGATGGCGAGATTGGATTTGAGAATTTGCTGCCCTGTCCGCTCCTGCAGCAACGTGGTGACACGGAATTTCTCTTCATCAAACCAATCGGCCAAACGCGGGTGTGCCTTGCGGGCCGGGGAGCGCATCAGGCTTTTGCGTGGCGTACCCTTCTCTATGAAGAACAGATGCGTGAAAGCCTTGAGGCGCTCTTCATTTTGTTGCGCATCAAGCACCAGTTGAAAATAGCCGGGTACTGAAGGTTTGGCGTCATATTCAAGCGGCATAGTGATGCTGATAAGTTTTTGATAAGCCGCTTCGTGAATGCTGCAAATATCGTCTTCAATCTCAGCGATGGAGCGCCCCTCAGAAATGCCAAGCAGCAGCTTCAGCGCTGCCTCCGTTTCCGCAAGCTTTTCAAAATCAGACAAACGCTGACGCATGCCGTTGCTGCCCGATAGAAACGGCTTGGCCAATTTCTCCAAACTCTCCAGCGTCAAAACCGATCCATCATCAAGAAACGACCATGCAGCTTCGGCGAAATCGCTGTTGGACGACAGCTGTGACAGCAGCGCGTCACGAAACAAGTCAGCGGTTTCCTGTGGCTCCATCACCCGAAAGCCGGGCGCCAGTCCGCTTTCCACCGGGAACGCTTGCAACAGACGCTCGCAAAAGGCGTGCAGCGTTTGAATTTTCAAGCCACCTGGTGTTTCCAGTGCCTGTGCAAACAGCCGCCGCGCCCGACCGCGCAAAGCGGAGGACAGGTCCTCCACTCCCAGACTGCGCAACGTCTCATTCAGCGTTTCATCATCAAGTC
>JANPHF010000097.1:0-1581 GCA_031424315.1 Aestuariivirga sp. | reverse complement strand
GGTCGATGGTGGCGAGCTCGTTGGTTTCGTCACGAAGTTCGACTTTCTCAAGGCGTTTGCTTTCACCACACAACAACTGGTGCCGCATTATGATGAGCTGATGGAATTGCCGATCAGCAAAGTGATGACGGTGAAGGTGGTCCATGTCACGCCCGAACAGCCCCTAACGCGCGCACTTGAATTGATGGTTGAGACGCGTGCCCGCAGCTTTCCGGTGCTTGATGCGGCGGGCGCGCTGGTCGGGATCATTTCACGCCAGGACATTATGCGCGCTTTGAAAGATGCGACCGCACACGCTAAAAGCTGAACGATAGTGCGGTGTCCTGATGCTGGATGCCACCTGCACTTTCACGCTCCGTTTGATGCCGAGCCGCTCATGACCGAAACAGACACAGTCCGCCTCCAGCAAATAGACGACGAGATCGGGCGCCTCGAGCGCGATTACGCGCACCGCGAGGCGTATGGTGACGCTGGTCCCAAGTTGCAGCAGCTATTGCGCTCGATCGCCTTATTGAGACACGAGCGCGAGGCGCTGACTGGCGCCCTCCCTATCACTGAAAGCTGAGACTTTACGGCATATTGTGTTGGGCATGCCTAGTTTGAAATCTGACGAAAGTTCAGGTTCAAGAGGGTGTAGTTGGCACTCCCAATTTGTCGCACCTGGTGTACACTCAGGTTGTTGGAGCATGCGCTCTAAGCCCCCGGTCGGGAAGGCCATCACGCCGAACACGAGTAAGACCATGACCCAAAGCCCCTTCGAGTTGCCCAAGGAACTGCGCGAAATTGCCGAGAAGAACGTCGCGCAGGCAGAGGCTGCCTACAAGCAGTTTACCGATGCGATGACCCAAGCCATGGGCATGTGGACGAAAAGCTTGCCAGCCAACGAAATGACGAATGGTTTCAAAGCCATTCAGGAGCGAGCTGCGGCGTTCGCCAAAAAGAATGCCGAGGCTGGATTTGGCCTTGCGGCGGAAATTGCCAAGGCGAAAGACGTCCAGGAAGTTCTCGCCCTCCAGACCCGCTTTGCGCAGTCGCAGATGCAAACGTATGCCCAGCAAACGCAGGAGCTTGGCCGCGCCGTAGGTGAAGCGATGCAGACCTCGATGAAGCCGAAGGTTTAAGGTTCAGGCACAGCAAGCGGGCCAGCGGACCAAGGAAGGGAGGTCCGCTGGAACGTGAGCCCCATGTTCGCAGGAATACTGACACAGATCAGACTTTTGGCTTGCTCATCTCACACGGCCTTAAGTCGTGCTTGATGTTGCAGGCGTATTTGGCATTGCTGATCGCTAGCACGCGTTTCGTGGACTGTTCCGGCACCGCAAATCTGCAACTGGACGACGCAACTTACTCAACAGCCCGGCCAACGGGCGAACTGAATTTTATGGAGGAAACCGAATGTCTGACTCACTCTACAAAGTGCCGCCGGAATGGGCCAAGCGCGCTCACGTCAACGAGGCGCAGTACAAAGAAATGTATGCGAAGTCGATCGCCGATCCGGATGCGTTCTGGGGTGAGCAGGGTCGCCGCATCGATTGGATCAAGCCCTACACGCGGGTTAAAAACACGTCGTTCGAGCCCGGT
>JANPHF010000096.1:0-2156 GCA_031424315.1 Aestuariivirga sp. | reverse complement strand
TCTGCATCAACCTCATGCTGGGCCACTCCGCCCGCCGTTGAAATGGCGCGATCGAGTGTAGGCTCACCCGCGAGCGAGACAGTCACCGACTTGGGATCAACTGACCCTGTTTCCCGCATCAATCCAATAGCTTGCGGTGAAAGGTTGAAGGCCTTTCTGAGGAAGTTGGAAGCCGATTCCTTGGCGCGGCGCGCAGTGATTTTCTGTGCAACCTGATCTGCATTAAGGTCTGGCTTCAGATCGATGACCAGCACGGCAGCCCTTGCCTCGCGGATTGTCCGCGACACGGCATAAATGGCCCCGCCTTCGATGCCATTTTCCGCGATCATGACTTCACCGCGAACGCTTTTGCCAGCCACGGTGACCGCGACATTTTTCAGCGGCTGTCCCTTGAAGCGCGTGGAGAAAATCCCGCTCCACGCCACCGGTTGCCGCACATTGGACGCGCGAAGTGGCACCACGTCGATGCCCGCAAGGCGAAACATTTCAACCCAGCTTGCATCAGAGCCAAGCTCCGGCCAACTGGCACCGCCCATGGCAAGCACTGTTGGCACGTCATCAAAGCCCTGCCAAGCCGCGCCGGACTGCAAGGTAACGCCCATGGCCGCCAACCGTCGCAACCACGCCCGCAACAAGGGCGAGGCCCGCAATCCCACGGGAAACACCCGCCCTGTGGACCCCACAAAGGTTTCTACTCCAAGATCAGAACACCACTGTCGCAACTTCTCCGGCGGGAAAGCGCATATCGCAGGCTCAAGAAAGCTGCGGTCACCACCATAGTGATCCAAAACTGCATCGAGCGGCTCACTGTGCGTGATGTTCAAGCCACCACGGCCCGCCAGCAAGAATTTGCGGGCGGGTGAACGGTGATGATCAAGAATGGTCACAGCATGGCCAGCTTGCGCCAGCACTTCAGCCGCCATTAGTCCGGAAGGTCCGGTGCCGACAACACGGACCTGCATGGCTAGTTCAACTTTTCGTGCGAAATATCAATATTGATTGCGGCAGTTTGTATAACCGCGGTTGTAATACTTCTGCCACTTTGAATCACCGACGATAACACCAGTGGCTGCGCCACCTGCGGCACCCACAGCTGTGGAGGTTCTGCCACCAACAACCGCACCAAGAACGCCACCCACAAGCCCGCCGATAACGAGATTGCGGACTACTTTGCGGCTGGTTTTCTTATCGGCATAATTCTTTGCATAAGCGCGGCAATAGGACTTGCTGGCCGCTTCTGCGGGAACCGTCAAAGGCACCACAAAAGCTGAAGACACAAGAGCGGTGCTCAATATCAGGGACATGACTTTTTTCATCTGCAAGACTCCATCAGTTGTATTTGCGTGGAGACTAGCCGGAAAATCATGTCCAAACCAAGTCACAATTATTCCAGCCTGGAGGGGAAGCCGTGAGCCCGCAAATCGGTTCCCACAGCATCTTCCAGCAACTTGGCGATCTGGGTGGATTGCGCAGCGCCACCATAGGCCGCCTTGCCTTTGATGAAGGTCTGGTTGGTCATCGAAGCCAGATCAAGTGGCACGCCAAACTCCTTGCCGAAATTCATGGCAAAGCCCAAGTCCTTGAGGGCCAGGTCCATGCTGAAGGCAATGTCATAACTGCCATTGAGAATAAGCTGGCCCTCGGTCTCATGCACAAAACTTGTGCCACTCGATGCAGCAATGGCGGCCCATGCCTGCCCCAGATCAAGCCCGCCCCGTTTGGCCAGCATCAAAGCTTCGGCGTCCGCCACCAAGTGGATAAAGGCCAGCATGTTGGTGATGACCTTGATGACAGCGGCAGAACCTATTGGCCCCATGTGGAACATCTTGTTGCCGATAGCTTGCAGGGCAGGTTTGTGCTGCTCAAAAAGATCGGCATCGCCCCCCACCAGCACGGTGATTTCACCCCGTGCTGCAAGGTGTACGCCGCCAGTCACCGGCGCCTCCAAAACGCGAATGCCCTTGGCCTCGGCCAAGGCCGCAAGACGTTGCATCTCGTCTCGGCCCAGTGTGGAATTTTCAATCCACGTTCCACCGGGCTTCAACCCGGCGAGAATGCCCATCAGAACTTTTTCCGAAACGGCAGGCGATGGCAGACAGGTGAAAACATGGTCCACCTGCTCGGCCAAGATTGCTGGCGTTGCAGCCCATGTTGCA
>JANPHF010000095.1:0-40470 GCA_031424315.1 Aestuariivirga sp. | reverse complement strand
ATTAACGAATTAGAAAGGCACTGAAAACCCTTATTTTTCGGGGCTATTTTCAATCATGCTATGAAAAAGCCAAGAAATAGGCGGTTAATTTTTCGTTAATGCACTTAAGTCTTTTGATTTTAATGGGTTACACGAAGTCTGTGTGATTCTTGAGAGGGATGGGGGCGAGCCCATGCTTGGCCTCCAGCGCATCAAGATTGGCTCGTCTTGCGGCATCATTGGCAGCCGACATGTTGCCCTCATGCACGCGAATGACCACAGCAGGCTGTTTTTGGTGTTTGAGAATGAAGCCCCCGCGCGCCACACGCAGATACCAATCCCAATCCCAATAGTAAGGGATGCTCTCGTCAAAGCGCCCCAGCTTTTCATGCACAGCGCGGCGATAGCACACTGCAGAAATCAGAATGGTGTTGTCGTGCGCCAGAGAGGCCACCGTCGCATCACGGTCAAACACCTTCTTGCTGCCATCAGGAAACCGCATCTCGCCATTGGCGAAATAAAAGTCCGTGTGCTGATGAAATGCCGCCAGCGCCTTAGCCAAGTGGCGATCATCAATCCAAAAATCATCGTCATCAAGGAAGGCGACGAATTCACCCCGTGCGTGTTCAACGCCCAGATTGCGCGCGGGAACCGCCGTGCGCTTGTGATTTTCCAGAACACGTACACGCTTATCGTCAAAATGGATGGTGAGTGGGTCGCCATCATTCACCACCAGCAATTCCAGCGAAACATCGCGCTGCGCCAAGACGCTGGCCACCGCCTCGCGCAGATAGTTTTCGCGGTTGCGCGTGGGGATGATGACGCTGAATTGCGGGCTCACCTGTGTTTCAGCCATTCCAGATTGGGGTGCGGCACGGCTTCTTTGCCATGGAAGAAATAGGTCTTGAAAATCTGGCCATAGCCCAATTTCAGATAATTGCCGTTCCGTTGCAACAGCCTTGCGCGCTCCTGCGCATAGAATGCAGGCAGCTCATACCATGCAATCTGCGGCCTCTCATGGTGGGCAATGTGCAGGTTGTTGTTGAGAAACAGCAGCGCCCAAAAGGGCGAAGCTTCAACCAGAATGGTGCGGTGGCCCACATCCTCCGCCGCCTGGTGCTCACAAAATGAGCGAACCAGCGCCAGCGAAATGGAAGGATAGGCGATGAGGAGGAGATATTGCCAGACAGGCATTCCGCACCACACCACAAAAGCCAACACCAGCGCGCTTGAAATTGCAAAAGCCAGCCAGCATTTGCGCCCTTCCACCCGGCCGCGCAGCAGGGCCTGCCATTCCCCGCCCCAGAATTGCGCAATGCTGATGGCCGGCCCCACCAGCATGCGGCCAAAAAGCGTGTTGTTGAATGTGTAAAGCTGCCTGCGCCAGCCTGGCAGCGCCGCCCATGTATCCGGCAATAGATAATAGGACTCGGGATCACGAACCGGGCAGGTGAGGTTCATGTCATTGTGATGCTGCAGATGCAGGTCGCGGTAGCGGCCGTAAGGCAGCCACATGTTTGGGATGATGAACACCAGCACCTCGTTGATGATCCGCGAGCGTGAGGGGTGGCCATGAAGAACTTCGTGCTGCAGCGAGGAATGCAGCGCCGCAAAATAGGCTCCCACAGGCAGGATCACAAACCACGGCAGTACAGCATGAAAATAGACGAGGCCGCCGGTCACAAGATAGACTGCGAGGATGAGGCCGAGCGTGGGCCATTCGATGCGTGAAAAGAATTTATGTGTGGTCATGGCAGATTGCTGAAATTGCGGCTTAGTATAAACTCGCAGCAAAAATCAACAAGGCCCGCACATGTTCGCCGCCGCATCGCTTCCCATGTATGACTGGCCGGAAATCCGTCCGTTCACGGATGAGTTCTGGGCGGGTTTTGCGCGTCACGCCGGCCTGTCTGGCGTGCTCGATCGCAGGGGTAGCTATTCCGATCTCTGGCGTAACCCAAATCTCATTTTCGGGCAAACTTGCGGTTATCCTTTTTCGCATGAATTCAAGGGGATATTGAAGGCAATTGCCACGCCACATTATGCTGCAAATGGCTGTGTGGGGCCGCGTTATTCCAGCGTGGTGTTTGCCCGGCAGAAATGCACTTTGGAAGATTTGTGCGGTGCCCGCCCGGCTTTCAACAACCCGGATTCCATGTCCGGCATGCTGGCGCTGAAACTCGTCTTTGCGGATTTGAACAAGAGCGGTGAATTCTTTGCGCCCGCCACAATCACCGGCGGACACCTTGATTCACTGGCGGCCATGCAGGCGAAAACGGTGGATGTTTGCGCCATTGATGCTGTGTGCGTGGCGCTGGCTCAAAAATATCGTCCACACCTCTTGGAAGGTCTGCATGAACTCGCGCGCTCCCCGCTGGTGCCCGGCCTGCCGTTTGTCACGCGCGCTGGCGATGTCGAAAAGTTGCGCCACGCCTTGGCGGCAACATTTGAAGACAAGGCGCTGATGCAGGCCCGGGAGGGCATGTTGCTCTGCGGCCATTCCATCCTCACCCCTACGGATTATGACATCATCCCGCAGCTGGAGGCGGCGCTATAGAGCGCTTTGAATTTACGAAGAAAAGTCAAAATCGCCCTTGAGCACAGTGTTGCGCAAAGATCGCTTTGACCTATAATTTTTTGGGCACGGTTTCGTTGGCGCCAATGCGTGCCGCATCAAACTCCTCGCGCATTTCGCAATGACGCGAGAGGGCATGCAGCTTGGGATATTTGTCGGCGGGGAAAAATTCCGGCAGGCGCAGCTTCAAGTGCGAAAGCATGCAACCGATGGTGATGTCGGCCTGGCTCATCTTGTTGTCGAAGAACCAAGGCGTGCCGCAATCATGTTCCAGCTTTTCCAGTGCTGCCTTGATCTGCGAGGCCATCCGCGCATCAAGGCTTTTGCTCACTTGCCCGTTTTCGTGGAATTGCCGTTCGAAAAACAGCCCCACAACCTTGTCTGAAATGCCGGTGGAGATCGCGCAGGCCTGAAGCACCTTGCGGCGCTCCGTGCCATGCTGCGGCGTCATCGCCCGGGCACCGCCCGCCACATGGTCCAAGTGATCGATAATCGCATTGGAATCAATCAACGTCTCACCATCTTCCAGAATGAGAATGGGCACGCGGCACAGCGGATTGATCGCCTGAACTTCCTTCTTGTCGCCAAACACCGAAAGCGGCTTGCGCGTGAAGGGCATGTGATAATGATGCAGCGTGACAGCAACGCGGCGCACAAAGGGCGAGTCATATTGGCCAATCAGGATCATGGCCCAACTTTGCCTGCGTTAGGGCGCGTCGGCAACTTCAATTTTGAGTTGCTTGCCCAAGGCCGCGAAAGCCTGCTCAATCTTGCCAATGCTGGTGGATTGCTTGAAATCCAGCAGTCGTTCAATCTCCTGCCGGTGTAGCTTCATCATGCGCGCCAACTCGGCCTTTTTGACACCCTTTTGCTGCAAGGATTCATACAACCGGATTTTCATTTCGGTCTGCAAGGGCAGGGTGATGAAATCATCCTTGGCCCGGATTTTGGATGGCGTAGGGATCGACTCATGGTAATGGATTTTAGCGGCGATGGCCTCGCGGAAAGCGCCAACAGCCTTTTCCAAGGCTTCCTTCCGCGTCTCACCAAAAGTAATCACTTCTGGGAAGTCCGGCGAGGTAACCAGAAAGGTCTCATTGTCGTCTGGAGTCAACTTGACGCGATAGCGGATCATTTCAATCCCAACTGTTTCTTGATGGCCTGTACTAGACCAGTACCAATCTCTTTGCTGCCGTGCATAGGGAAGGTCGATTGTTTGTCCTTATAACGAACGATCATGTGGCTCGTTCCACCTTCTCTAGTCTCAAATGTACAGCCCTGCTTCTTCAGCCAACGGCGGAATTCAGAGTATGTCATAACAAAACCTTTCAAACAGAACGGGACGAATCCCGAAAGTTTCCCCGTGTGTCCAAAGATACTTCTGTTTGGCGAAGGCTTCGCCCCAACGCGAGTTGACGCCTTATAAGTCTGACGTCTTTACCAACGCGGCGAGCCGCTGCGGCAGCCGAAGCTGCCGTCAAACCCGCTGCGTACCCTCTACATGTAAAATAGAATGGAAGAATGGAGGTGTCAACAAAAATGTTGACACCTACCCCAGCCGGGCAAGAGCCTTGTCGCGGCCGATCAGGGGCAATAATGCCGCAAGTTCAGGGCCATGGTCGAGGCCTGTCAAGGCGCGGCGCAGCGGCATGAACAGGTCTTTGCCCTTGCGGCCAGTTGCGATTTTCACGGTCTCGGTCCAGGCCTTCCAGGTGGTGCCGTCCCAGGGCGCTGGCGGCAAAGCGCTGCGCGCTGCGGCGATGAAATCTGCATCGTCAGTAGCCACAGTTCCCTTCAAGTCGCCAGCCACTATCTCGTGCCACTGCTGCACGTCCGCCAGCTTCTCAATATTGCCACGCACCGCCAGCCAGAATGCCTCGTTGCCATAAGGCACACGGTCCTTCACCGCGCTCCACGGCAGCATGTGCAAGAGTTTCGCGTTGATCAGCTTCAACTCCGCCCCATCAAACCTTGCCGGCGCGCGCGAAAGTTTGCCGAGGTCAAAGTTATCCACAAGCTCGGTATAGTCTGCGCACGGATGAATGGAGTCTGAGGTTCCCAGCAGCGCTGCCATTGAAACAACCGCCATCGCCTCCAGCCCATCGTCGCGGAACTGCTGGATGGAGAGCGAGCCCAAACGCTTCGACAATCCCTTGCCATCCGCGCCATTCAACAGGCTGTAGTGGGCATAGATCGGCACAGTGCCGCTGATGGCCTGCGAAATTTCAATTTGAACGGCGGTATTCACCACATGGTCTTCGCCGCGGATCACATGCGTCACATCAAAATCAATATCGTCGATCACCGAAGGCAGCGTGTAGAGATAGGTGCCATCTTCGCGGACCAAAACCGGGTCACTTAAAGTGGCCGTGTCGATATGCACTGGCCCGCGAATGAGATCGTTCCACTCCACCGGCTTCTGCGCCAATTTGAAGCGCCAGTGCGGCTTGCGGCCCTCAGTAACAAAGGCGGCAATTTCATCCGCATTCAGATTCAATGACGCGCGGTCATAAACCGGCGGAAGGCCACGCGCCTGCTGGCGTT
Source organism: Aestuariivirga sp. (assembly GCA_031424315.1). GTDB lineage: Bacteria > Pseudomonadota > Alphaproteobacteria > Rhizobiales > Aestuariivirgaceae > Aestuariivirga. The sequence continues at coordinate 35,372 of JANPHF010000095.1, read as the reverse complement.
TGCGGCGGCGATCCAATTCGTCGGCGGTTTCATAGCAGGCATAGAGAAAGCCGCGCGCCTTTAAATCCTCGGCCACTGCGTCATAGCGCGCAAAGCGCTTGCTCTGCCATTCCACGCGGGCGGGTTTGATGCCCAGCCAAGCCACATCAGCTTTGATGCCATCGGCAAACTCCTGAGTGGAGCGGGCCACATCGGTGTCGTCGTAACGCAAAATGAATTGCCCGCCGGTTTTCAGCGCGAACAGCCAGTTGAGCAATGCGGCGCGCGCATTGCCGATATGAATGCGGCCAGTGGGCGAGGGGGCGAAGCGGACAATCGTGGACATGCGCCGCTGCTAGCCCGTACAACAGGCAAAATCAATATTGGGAAGCAAATGATGAAACAGCGGCGTTTGGGGCAGGCAGGCCCGGTGGTGGGCGAAGTGGGCCTGGGCGCCATGAGCTTTGGCGGTATTTTCGGCCCCACCGATATGGCCACCAGCCACCGCGCGCTCGATAAGGCGCTGGAGGTGGGGATGACCCACATCGACACCGCGCTGATCTATGGCCCCTTCACTTCAGAAACCATCATCGGTGAATATCTGGCGAAGAATCCTGCCGCCCGCAAGGCCTTCTCGATCGCCACCAAGGGCGGCATCATTCCAAATCCGCGCGGCGTGAGCAATGCGGCAGGTTTCATGCGCGAATGCCTTGAAGGCTCGCTGAAGCGCCTCGGGGTTGAGCGGCTTGATCTGTATTATGTTCACCGCCGCGATCACACGATGCCCATCGAGGATGTGATGGGCACCATGGCGCAATTTGTGAAGGAAGGAAAAATCGGCGGCATCGGCCTTTCCGAGATTTCGCCAGCCACGCTGGAGCGCGCCGCCACGGTTCATCCAGTGGCCGCCGTGCAGAATGAATATTCGCTGTGGACCCGCTTGCCGGAGCTTGGCCTTTTGCAGTTGTGCCAAAAACTAGGCACCACCTTGGTGGCCTTCTCGCCCGTGGGGCGCGGTGTGTTTTCCGATGTTGTGATTGATCCGGAAAAATTGCCCGCATCCGATTTCCGCAAGGGCATCCCGCGCTTCAAGCAGCCGAACTATGGCTTGAACATGCAGCGCATCGAAAAATTCAAAGCCTTTGCCAAGGCGAGGGGTTGGACGCCCGCCAGCCTGGCCATCGCCTGGGTGCTGGCGCAGGGCGAAAACATCATCCCCATCCCGGGAACCAGAACGGCAGAACACCTCGCCGACAACGCTGCCGCTTCGGCGATCAAGTTGAGTGCAAAGGATTTGGCGGAGATCGAGGAAATCCTGCCCTTGGGTTCCGCCCACGGCAACCGCTATTCCCACGAGCAGCAGGGTGCGGCAGAGCAGTATTGTTAGGGTCCGGTCCGGGATAGGCTTTTAATCCACCATAAATGAGGCTACGGCGCTTTCTTGGAGAGGCCCGCTAGGGGGATACCAGAGAGGAACAAAATCCTCTCTGCGGTGCTGCTAGGTGCCTAGGAATTGAAATCTATTTTGGGTTGCAAGAAGTGGCGATTTTTCCGTATGGTTGTCCCTCGCCATCACCGTGCTGGAACAAACTATGCGAGACCCAGAACCACACCGAGGATGAGAAAGCCAAAATATACACTTTGCGCAGAGTGCACGATGATCCCCATCCAGATGCTTTTGAAGCGCCAACTGGGCCAAGCATAGAACAACGTGCAGCTGACGATGTTTCCCGGAATGCTCCACGGTTGATGGACATGATAAAGTCCATGCAACACGCCACTTGCTACCCAACTCCACCCACCGAAAACGCCTTCAAGCTTGGGCAGAAGAACGCCACGAAAAAGAAATTCTTCGCCGAGAATTGTATTGAAAATGGATTGAACAAGAATCAGACCAAGGAACCACCACGCTCCTGTGAGGCGGCCCAGAATGAGCTTGGAGTCGAAGATCGCGGCCATGCTGTAGCCAGCTGGTTCCGCAAAAACCGGAAACAATTGGGTCCACCAGTTGTCGAGATGCGAAGTCAACGCCAACTCCCAGACGGTGCTCGCGATCAACAGGGGAATGATCCAAAGCCAAAGTCTTTTGTTGACCGTTCCGGTTTGCGGGTCCCGAGGTGCATTCAGCCAGATGCGCCTTCGCAGAGTTGAAAAACGCAAATCGCCTTCTTCGCGGAAAACGATTATTGAAGAGAGAACGAAAAGCCAAACAAGACCGAGTGTCAGCAAGCTGAGCCGTGTTACGCCAGCCCCAAGCGGATCCTTGTTGAAGTCGGGCGAAACGGCCGGAAACACAATCCAACTCAGAACACCCATGGGCAGTGTTGCCAAGATCCAAATTACCACCACCGCACTGAGCGAATATTGATTCGGCGCAGCTCCGTCCTTAGCATCAGTCTGGGCCATTGGATCAATTCCTAAGATGTTGAATCCCGCCACCCATTGGTAATCGGATACCTTCTATCCCGCCCGAAATTCCGCCGCGTGATCTTCACTCCCGGTGCACTCTGCCGCCGCTTGTATTCGGCGACATAGAGCAGATGCTGGATGCGCTTCACCAAGGCCACGTCATGCCCGCGCGCCACAATTGTAGCCACGGGTTCTTCGCGCTCCACTAGGCCTTCGAGAATATCGTCAAGCACCTCGTAGGGTGGCAGCGAGTCCTGGTCCTTCTGGTTCTCGCGCAACTCTGCAGTTGGCGCCTTGGTGATGATGCGGGTTGGGATCACGAATCCTTGCGTGTTCCGCCATTCGGCCAGCCGATAAACCTCAACCTTGTAAATATCCTTGATCGGATTGAAGCCGCCATTCATGTCGCCATAAAGCGTGGCGTAACCCACACTCATTTCGCTCTTGTTGCCAGTGGTGAGCACCATCGCGCCGAACTTGTTGGAGATTGCCATGAGAATAACCCCGCGTGAGCGCGATTGCACATTCTCTTCAGTGATGTCAGAATTCTTGCCCGCAAACATTGGCTTCAGCGCCGAGAGAAAACCTTCCACCGGCTCTTTGATCGGCTGGACATCATAGCGCACGCCCAGAAGCTGGGCGCATTCGTCGGCATCCACCAAACTGTCCCTGCTGGTATAGGCGTAAGGCAGCATCACGCAATGCACGCGCTCTTTGCCAAGGGCATCCACTGCCATTGCAGCAACGACGGCGCTATCAATGCCGCCCGAAAGGCCCAGCACCACGCCAGGGAAGCGGTTCTTGTTCACATAGTCGCGCAAGCCCAACACGCAGGCCTTCCATGCCTCTTCTTCGTTTTCAGGAAGACGCGCAACTTCGCCCTTCTGGCACTGCCAGCCGTCACCAACACGGTTCCACTCGGTGATGACAACGGCCTCTTCGAACATCGGCATTTGCAGCGCCAGCGAGCGATCGGCGTTGAGCACGAATGAAGCGCCATCAAACACCAGTTCATCCTGCCCGCCGACCTGATTGAGATAGGCGAGAGGCAAACCTGTCTCGGTTATGCGCGCAACAACAAGATTGAGCCGCACATCATCCTTGTTGCGCTCAAAGGGCGAGCCATTGGGCGAGAGCAGAATCTCAGCGCCCGTCTCCTCCAGCGTCTCGCACACTTCGCCTGTCCAGATATCTTCACAGATGGGAACGCCAATGCGCACCCCTTTGAAATTGACAGGCCCCGGCGCCGGGCCAGGCTGGAACACGCGCTTCTCGTCAAACACGCCATAATTCGGCAGATCATGCTTGAAGCGCACAGTTTCAATCTTGCCGCCAGAGAGCAGCGCCACGGCATTGTGCAGCTTCTCGCCCTCGCGCCACGGAAGACCCATGAGCATCGCAGGGCCTTGCGGGAAAGCCGCCGCCAATTCTTCACAGGCCGCCTTGCAGGCCGCCACGAATGAGGGGCGCAGAACCAGATCTTCCGGCGGATAGCCCGCGATATACAGCTCGGGAAACAGCACCAGATCGACGCCGGAAAGTTTGGTCACTTCCGCTTTGGCCTTGGCCAGATTGGCGCTCACCGCGCCAACGGTGGGGTTCAATTGGGCAAGGGCGATGATGAGTCTGTTTGTCATGGTGTTTTCGTCATAGCCCAAGCGCCAAGCCCCACACAATGCACTGCAATTCAGCCTTGCAAATTGGGGGGTGAACCGCCAAATTCAAACCATTCAATTAAAGGCGCAGTTTTCCCTGCGCCGCCACAGGGGGAATGCATGCGTCTCGACAATCAACGTGAAAGCTCGAATGTGGAGGACGCCCGCGGCTCTGGCGGCGGCTTTGGCTCTCCCTTTGGCGGCGGCTCCAGCGTGGGCGGTGGCAGCGGCGTGGGCGGCCTCGGCGGCGTATTGATTCCGCTGCTGCTCAGAACCATCGGTTTTCGCGGCATCATCATTTTGGCAGTGGTCTATTTCGGCTTGAAGCTTTTCACGGGCATTGACTTGCTCAACATCGTCAATGGCGGCGGTGGCGGCATACAGATGCCGAACACCACCACGCAGATTCAAACAGCCCCGTCCAGTTCTGCCATTCAGAAGGGCGGCACCGCCAATGGCCAAGCCGCGGCTGGCGACTCTGGCAAGCAATTCGTGGCCAAGGTTCTGGGCTCAACTGAGGATGTGTGGAGCAAGATTTTTGCTGACCAGGGCATGCAATATGTGAAGCCCAAGTTGGTGCTATTCTCGAATTACACACAATCCGGCTGCGGCACGACGCAAAGCTCGATGGGCCCATTCTATTGCCCGGCTGACCAGAAGGTCTACATCGACCTCGCCTTCTATCAGGAGCTGAAAGACAAGTTGGGCGCGCCGGGTGACTTCGCCCAGGCCTATGTGGTGGCGCATGAAGTGGGCCACCATGTGCAGAACTTGCTTGGCATTTCCGATCAGGTGGAAACGGCCCGCCGCAGCGCCAGCGATGCCGATGCCAACAGGCTTTCAGTGAAGGTGGAACTGCAAGCTGATTGCCTGGCCGGCGTTTGGGCCACCGAGGCAGATGCAATGAACCACATTCTGGAAAATGGCGATGTGGAAGAGGCCCTCAACGCGGCAAGCCAGATCGGCGATGACCATTTGCAGAAAGCCGCGCGCGGCTATGCGGTTCCCGATACCTTTACCCACGGTACGTCAGCCCAGCGTGTGAAGTGGTTCAAGACGGGTTTGCAAGCCAAGTCACTCGATGATTGCGACACGTTCAAAGCCACCAATTTGTAGGGTGAAGCTAAGCGCGAACATGTCTTCCCTTCTCCCCTTGCGGGAGAAGGTGCCCCAAAAGGGGCGGATGAGGGGTCGCTCCGCAGGTTCAACCTCAGCGCAACCCCTCACCCACCATTGCTTTGCAATGGTTCCCCCTCTCCCGCAAGGGGAGAGGGATAGCTGATCGAAAAGGGTTGCCCCCTAATTTTTACAAACCTCATCAACCAGGCGTTAAGCACATCGCTTAACGCGTCTTTTCTTTTGTTCAGAAATTTCCACCTTGGCGTGCATGGCCTTGCACCAGCTTTACCAACTCTCAAATCGAACGGCCTAAGCCGGAGAGAAACAGGGCCGGGGGTGGCAAGATGAAAAAAACGCTGAATGACGAAGTGGGCATGCGCCTTTTGAAAGGGCTCGATCTGGCCTTTGTCGTCTCCTTCACCTTTGTCAGCGCCACGCTCACGCTCGCCCGCGCTGACGATGCAGCCGCGATCAGTGCCGGATTTTTTGCGCTGCTGCTCACTTTCCTGATGATCTACGTGCTGCGCAGCCTGGGTTGCTATGAGCCACGGCAACTGGCGCGGTTCTGGCCCAACTTGGCGCGCACCTGGGGCGTGGCACTCATCCTGGGTGTAGCTTGCTTGGCACTCTCGCACCCTGTTGGCCTGGCATTGAGCGGCGCGTGGTTTCAATATTGGATTGCTTTCGCCGCCGTCTATTTCTTCGCGACGCGTCTGACCCTTTGGCCCAATTGCCGCAAAGCGTCTCTTGCGGGCAGCCACCGTGAACGCATCGCCATTGTGGGTGGAGGCAAGGCGGCTGAAGATGCAATTACCACGCTCGAAAATTCCAAGGGCCTCGCTATTGAAATCGTGGGCCTGTTTGACGATCGTTTCGATAATCGCAGCCCAAGCTCGGTGCGCCGCCACAAGAAGCTGGGCAAGATCGTAGACCTCGCTACCTTCTCTCGCGCCAACCCGATTGATCTCATCATCGTGGCCATCCCCATGACGGCCGAGGCGCGCTTGCTGCAAATCCTGAAGCGCATCTGGGAACTGCCGGTGGACATCCGGGTTTCCGGCCAGGCGACTGAATTGAAGCTCGCGCCTAACGCCTATAGCTATCTCGGTGATCTGCCGCTGCTGTCGGTTTTCGACAGGCCGCTCAATCCGTGGAACCAGTTTCTGAAGGATGTGCTGGACCGGGGCATTGCGTTGTTGGCTATCATTGTGCTCTCGCCCATTATGGCCGCCGTGGCGCTGGCCGTGCGTATGGAAAGCACGGGGCCAGCGATCTTCAAGCAGAAGCGCTTCGGCTTCAACAATGAGCTGATCGAGGTTTTCAAATTCCGTTCGATGTTTGTAGACAGGAGTGACGCCAATGCGGCGCGCCTCGTGACCAAGGGCGATCCGCGGGTCACACGGGTGGGCCGCTTCATCCGCAAGACTTCGCTGGATGAACTGCCGCAACTCTTCAACGTGCTCAACGGCCAGCTCTCACTCGTCGGCCCGCGCCCACATGCGACTCAGGCCAAAGCGGCCGGTGGCCTCTATGAGGAAGTGGTGGAAGGCTATTTCGCCCGCCACAAGGTAAAGCCAGGCATCACCGGCTGGGCGCAGATCAATGGCTGGCGCGGCGAGACCGACACGGTGGAAAAAATCGCCCAGCGTGTGAACCATGATTTGGAATACATCAATCGCTGGTCACTAGGCTTCGACTTTTACATTTTGATGAAGACACCTTTTGCGTTGCTCAAAAGCGAGAACGCTTACTGAGCAACTGCGCCTGTTGCTGCGCTGCACACATAGTTTCGGTTGGTGAACCATCCAATCGATGATAACGCTGTGCCTTGCCGCACCATAGGGGGTGGGCGTTTAACAGAGTGAGGCAATCTCAAATGGAACAACTTCTTCCCATCATTCTGCAGCTCGTTGCTGGCGCAGTCGGCGGCAATGTCGGCGGCGCGGCCATGAAGGACTCAAGCCTGGGCGGCTTGGGCAATACCATTGCTGGCGCCATTGGTGGTGTGGGCGGCGGCAACATTCTCGGTGCACTGATTCCGGCCTTGGCCAATGCGGCTGGCGGTGGCCTCAATGTAGGCAACATCGCAGCCAGCGGCGTGGGTGGCATCATCCTGCAAATCGTCGTTGGTTTGATCAAGAGCAAGATGGCGTCTTAATCCGCCAATCAAGTATGAATGCCAAGGGCGCCCATTGCGGCGCCCTTTTTTATTGCGGCAGCTTCCCTCCCAACTCATCGTCGATATGGGCATGGATGATCTCATCGAAATTCCGCTCGGCCTCAAAGCCAAGATCGCGCGCGCGTCGGGCCTCAAAGCGTGTGGGCCAGCCCTTCACGATGGCCCAGATCGTGTCATCTGGAACCTCTTTAATGAACGAAAGCGCCATGTCTCCGCCCACGCGACGAAGTGCATCAAGTTGTTCCTGAACCGTGACACCCACACCAGGCATGGTGAGGTTGCGCCGCGGGCCTACGCGCGAACCATCAATTCCGGCGGCATGAATGAGGAAGTTCACCGCCGAGCGCGGCGAAGCATGGGTATGCACCACATCGCGCGGCACAGGCAGAATGGCTTCCTGGCCCACAAGTGGCTCACGAATGATGCTTGAGAAGAAGCCTGAGGCCGCTTTGTTGGGCTTGCCTGGCCGCACGCAAATGGTGGGCAGGCGAATGCCTACGCCATCGAAAATCCCCTTGCGTGTGTAATCCGCAAGCAGTGCTTCGCTCATCATCTTCTGCGTGCCATAGGAAGTGAGCGGTGTGAGATGGAAATCATCGGAAATAACAGAGGGGAAGGGCGCGCCAAACACTGCGATGGAAGAGGTGAACACCACGCGCGGATTGATGCGCGCGCGGCGCAGCGCTTCAAACAGCATCCGCGTGCCATCAAGGTTGACGCGGTAGCCCAGATCGAAATTGGCCTCGGCCTCGCCGGACACAATGCCGGCAAGATGGAACACAACGTCGGGCTTCAGCGCGGCCAGAGTGTCAGCAAAGCCGGGTGTTGCAAGATCACCCACCTGGGCATGCAGCTTGGCTTCCCCTTTGGGCCATTCAGCCACCACCACGTCAACGACATCAATCGAAACGATCGGCTTTCCATTCAATTTCCCATCCGCCAGTAGCCGCGCCGTGAGCTTGCGCCCAATCATGCCAGCGGCTCCGGTGATGAGAATGCGCATCGCTTATTTTCCCCACCGCAGCGCCAATGGATTGGCCTCGCGCGCTAGCTCAAGCAAGCCTTTGCGCGTTTCAGGGTGCAAGGCGCGCAGCGGGTGGCGCACGTGATCGCTCTTGATCACGCCACCTTCCATCATCACCGCCTTGGCCGAGCGCAAGCCGCATTGGCGATTTTCATAATTAATCAGCGGCAAAATATTCTTGTAAAGCGCTGCCGCCTTGCTGCGGTCGCCCGCGTGATGCGCGGTGATGACGGGCTTGATGAGATCAGGAATCATGGCGCTGCACATTGAGCCTGTGGCGCCTGCATCGAGATCTGCCATCAGTGTGATCGACTCTTCACCATCAAACGGGCCGACTATGCTCTTGCCTCCGGCGGCAATCAGATCGCGCAGTTTTTGCGCGGCGAAGGCCACCTCGATTTTGAAATAGGACACCAGCGGCACTTCCTGCGCCAAGCGCACCAGGAAGGGCACAGAGAGTTTCACGCCCGACAAAGGCGCATCCTGAACCATGATGGGCAAGTTGCTTGCCTTGGCGATAGCGGCGAAATGCTCGATCATCGCGCCCTCATCGGCCTGTAGCGCGGCGCCGTGATAGGGCGGCATCAACATCAGCATGGCGGCGCCATGGTCAGCGGCATGTTTGGCGCGAGCCGACGCGATCTGCGTTGAAAAATGCGAGCAGGTGACGATGACAGGCGCGCGGCCATTCACTTGTTTCAAGCAGGCCTCGGTGGAAACGCGCCGCTCTTCATCCGTCATCACAAACTGTTCGGAGAAGTTCGCGAGTATGCAGATGGCGTCTGAACCTTGATCCACCATTAGGTCCATCACCCGGCGCTGGCCGTCAAGATCAAGTGCGCCATCATCATGGAACACGGTGGGGGCAACAGGCAGAACGCCAGTCAATGCTGTTTTCACGGGGAAGGCTTCCTTAAACTTGGATGGGTGCGTCGATCATTTGTAATACAAATGGGTCGGTTCCTGCAATACGTGCCATCACCATCCGCGCCAATTCTTGCCCAGCCTTCAGGAAGCTCTCGTCTATGCCAATGATGTCCGGCTGCGAAAGCCGCATCAGCTCTGTTGTCGGCTTGGCCACCAGATCATAATGCTGGCTCAGTTCCATGCCGCCCTGCCGCAAACCGGCAATCACTGCCAGCGCCACACTGGAAGAAACGCAGATCACACCATCCGGCTTTTCGCGGCCTTGCGTCAAGGCCACGCCCGCCGAGATCAAATCCTGGATTCGCGAATCGGTATCCACTTCGCTGAGCAGGAATCCACTCAAGCCGAAATCGCTGAGCCCGCGATTGAAGCCGTTCAGCGTGTGGTGAAAATAAGTGAGCTGGCTGGGCGGGCCAATCAAGGCCACATGCTTGCGGCCACGCTGTTTCAAAATCCGCAGTGATTCATAAACGCAGGCCTCATTGTCGAAATCGAAATAGGCGTGATCGATTCCCATGTCGGTGCGCCCATGCGTGGCGAAAGGCATATTGCTTTCCATCAGATAGCGCACACGCGGATCATCGGGCTGGGTGCGCGAAATGATCACGCCATCGGCGGAATTGGTCTCGACGATATAGCGAATGGGCTCCATCGGATCAGACAGAGAGTAGGGTGTCACCACAAGATGATAGGGCGTGCCCTTCAGGGCTTCTGAAATGCCGTAAACGATATTGGCGAAAAAGCCCGAACCGCCGTCTTCCGCATTCAGTACAAGTGTGATCACATTGCTCTTGCCGGTGCGAAGGCGAACGCCGGCGCGGTTGGGCCGATAGCCCATTTGCTGCGCGGCCAATTGCACGCGGCGGCGCGTTTCAAGGGCGATCTCTGGGCTGTCCCTCAGCGCCTGGCTCACCGTTGAAATGCCAAGCCCGGTGATCTCTGCCAATGAGCGCAAGGTGGGCCGCTTTTCTGAGCCTTCGGACATGGGGCACAATTCATAGGCAATTCCTGAATCGTTTCAAGTCAAGAAATGTCATTGTGCAGTGCAATAATTCGGAAGGCGAAATTATTTTTATCTGAAACGTTGCAAATTTCAAAATCCTGCGATAGCGTTTCCTCACCCAAATAAGACGAGGGAGGAAATTGTCATGGGTCTTAAGAAATTTGCAGCCGGTCTTGCTTTCACCGCATCGCTCTTTGCGATGGGTGCTGCCAAGGCAACTGATATCGAAGTTACGCATTGGTGGACGTCTGGCGGTGAAGCAGCTGCCGTGGCTGAATTTGCCAAGGCCGTGAACGCCTCTGGTGACAAGTGGGTTGACGGCGCCATCGCCGGCTCGGGCGACGTGGCCCGCCCCATCATCATTTCGCGCATCTTGGGTGGCAACCCCATGGGCGCTACCCAGCTCAACCCTGGCCATGATGCTGACGAACTGATCAAGGCTGGTTTGATCCTAGATTTGACTGATTTGGCCAAAAAAGAGAAGTGGGATGACATTCTGCGTCCAAAGACACAGCTTGCTTCATGCACGGTTGACGGCAAAGTTTATTGTGTGCCAGTGAACCTCCATTCTGCCCAATGGATGTGGACCAACCGCAAGGTTTTCACTGACAATGGCATGGAACCACCAAAGAACTGGGGTGAACTCGTAGCTGATGCTCCGAAGCTGAAGGAAAAGGGTATTCAACCTTTGTCTCTGGCGCAAGGTTGGCCGGTCGGGAACATTCTTATTCCTGATTTGATGATTGCCATTGCTGGCACCGACAACTACGTCAAGGTTTACAAGGATCGTGACCTTGCGTTGGCTGCAGGCCCGGAGTTTGGCAAAGTGTTTGCCGCCATTGATGCTGCGCGCCAGATGGTTGATCAAAAGCAGATCACCAAGCAGTGGAACGAAGCAGTCGGTCTCGTGATCAGCGGCAAAGCCGCCGCCAACGTGATGGGCGATTGGGCTGGTGGTGAATTCCAGGTTGCGAAGATGGTTCCCGGCAAAGACTATGACTGCTTGCCGGGCCTTGGCGTTAACCCGGTTCTCGATACTGGCGGCGACGTGTTCTATTTCCCTAAGAACAAGGACGCAGCCGTCACCGCTGCCCAACTCAAGATGGCTTCAACACTTCTGAAGCCGGAAGTGCAGGTCGCCTTCAACTTGAAGAAGGGCTCGCTGCCGATGCGCCCGGATGTGGATCTGTCTGCTGCCAATGACTGCATGAAGAAAGGTCTTGATATTCTTGATCATTCGAAAGCGGTTTTCCCAGGCACGATTCAAATGATTGATCGTGACTCGATCCTTCAGATCCAAGACTTGATGTCGAACTTCTTCGCGACACCAGCGATGACACCTGCTGATGCTCAAAAGAAGTTTGTTGAGATCATCAAGGCTGCTCCAAAGATGTAATCGGGCGAAAGCCTGAAGCTTTCCGGCGGGAAATGCCCCGCCGGAATTTTCTTCTGTAAACATTTGATCGTCATTCCAGCCAAGTTGTTGTCTTGCGTCAGCAAGACTGAGGCGCGAGCTGGAACCCCGCTTGTCCGGGGCCAGAGTGCGTTCTGAAGCTGGGTTCTAGCGCGCGCCTGCGCTCCGGCTTGGCTGGAATGACGATTTTTGAAAATGGCTGACATGACAACCCGTGACGCAACCAACCTTGGCGCACTTGACCAAGCGCCGCACTTCCAACAATTCAGCGATCCGGTGCGCTATGGCACTGCGGCATTTTTGGCCGTGCTGGCTTTGCTTTGCTACGCTTTTGATTTCCCCTTTGCGCAGATCGGCGTGTTCCAGCCCATGATGTATGCGCTGGGCCTGGTCATCATTTGTCTGGTGATCGACGTGCCCTTCCGCAAGCTGGAATATCAGCTCGGAATGATCGCTGTTTTTCTGGCTGCGGCGGGCATCGCTTGGGCCGCCTGGTATTCCGAGGGCAGTTGGATAAGCCAGGCGGGCTCTGATCTGATCTGGGAACTTACGGCACTCTTCATCTTCTTCTTTACGATTGGGGCTGCCGTATGGAACGCGCCATTCAAGAATTTTGCGGCCAAGACCGCAGCCATCCCGATGATGTATATTGTGCTGTTCGCCTTCATCGGCTGCAGCATGTGGACGATTTTGTATTCGACTTCAGATGCCAGAATCTATCCGCTTTATACATTCGTTGGGCTCAAACAGTATTATCGTCTTTTCGGTGCGGAAATCTGGCACATCGCCGTCAAAAACGTTTTGATCTACATTTTCCTCGACACAATTGGGGCCATTGTCGTTGGCTTTCTCATTGCGGTATTTATAGATCAGAAAATCCGGCTCGAAGGCTTGTTCCGCACTATCTATCTCTATCCCTTTGCACTTTCATTTATCGTCACGGGCCATGTTTGGGCCTGGATAATGTCACCGGAATATGGCCTGGAAAAATCGGTTAGGCAGTTGGGATGGACGGGCTTTTCCTTCGATTGGATCGCCAACAATGACATGGCTATTTACTGCGTGGTGATCGCCGGTCTCTGGCAAGGCTCAGGGCTGGTGATGGCGCTGATGCTTGCCGGCCTTCGCGGCATAGATGAAGAAGTGTGGAAAGCCGCCCGCGTTGATGGCATTCCCACCTGGCGCACCTATTGGTCCATTGTCATTCCGATGATGCGCCCTGTCCTGATCACCACTTTGGTGTTTGTGGCGGCCGGTGCCTTCCGCGTTTATGATATTGTTGTTGCGCTGACTGATGGTGGCCCGGGCATCTCCTCCACCGTGCCATCGCAATATGTTTATAAATATCTTTTCTCAGGCAACATCGGGCAGGGCCTGGCCGCTGCTACCGTGATGCTTGTAGTGTCAGGGGTTATCTTGATCCCGTGGGTTTATGTTGAATTCGTCAAGGGCAAGCAGACAAGATGAGCAGCACCTCCATCAACGTTGAAGCGTCAGGTCCTAGGCCACATCCTTGGTTGGAATGGGACCGCGTCGTCGTCTATGCGTTCCTCATTATCACCTCCCTGTATTTTTTGGCGCCGCTGTACATCGTGATCATCACGTCATTCAAAGACCTTGATCACATTCGTGACGGCAATATTTTCTGGCCACAGCTTGCCTATCCTGAAGGCGTCCACTTCTACGATCCGTGGCGTCGCGCTTGGCTGGAAGTTTGCACCGGGCTTGAATGCCACGGCATAAGCCCCAACTTTTGGAACTCGGTAAAAGTCACCGTTCCTTCGGTGATTGTATCAGTGGCTGTGGCCATTACCACCGGCTATGCACTGTCGAACTGGCCGTTCAAAATGTCCGAAGCCTTTTTCACAGTGCTGATCGTAGGCTCTTTCGTGCCCTATCAAGTGATGCTCTATCCGATGGTGTTGCTGACCAAGAACATGGGCATTTACTCTACGCTCTACGCCGTGATTTTCGTCCACACCGTGTTCGGCCTGCCATTCCTCACGCTGCTGTTCCGCAATTATTTTGCATCACTTCCTGTGGAATTATTCAAGGCGGCGCGTGTCGATGGCGCGGGCTTCTGGCGCATTTTGCTTCAAATTTTTTTACCCATGTCATTGCCCATCTTGACAGTGGCCATCATCTTGCAGGTCACCGGCATTTGGAATGACTTTTTGTTCGGCGTAGTCTTCGCCGGCCTGCCCAATTATCCGATGACGGTAAAACTCAATAACATCTTCACCTCGTCGTTCGGTGTAAAAGAATATAACGTGGAAATGGCAGCCACGATCCTCACGGGCGCAGTGCCGCTCCTGATCTATTTCCTCTCTGGTAGATACTTTGTTCGCGGCATCGCCGCTGGCGCAGTGAAAGGTTAAGAATGGCTACGGCGCAATCAACTAAAACGAACAGCGTTTCCATCCGCGGGCTCGCTCAAAGCTATGGCTCGCTTCAGGTGTTGAAGCAGCTTGACCTGGATATTCCTGAAGGTGAATTTCTGGTGCTGCTCGGGCCTTCGGGTTGCGGCAAATCCACCTTGCTGAACTGCATCGCGGGCCTGCTGGAGCCAACTCACGGCAAAATCTTCATCAAGGGCAAGAATGTCACTTGGGAAGAGCCATCCCAGCGCGGCATCGGCATGGTGTTCCAATCCTACGCGCTCTATCCGCAGATGACGGTGGAGCGGAACCTGTCTTTCGGCCTGCGCGTCGCCCGCATGGCCCAGGAGGAGATTGACAAGCGCGTGAAGCGTGCTGCAGAGATCCTGCAGATTGAGCCGCTCCTGCAGCGCAAGCCCATGCAGCTTTCCGGCGGCCAGCGCCAACGCGTGGCCATCGGCCGCGCCTTGGTGCGCGATGTGGATGTGTTCCTCTTCGACGAGCCGCTCTCCAATCTCGATGCGAAACTGCGCGCCGAGCTCCGTGTTGAAATCAAGCGCCTTCACCAGCGCCTGGGCAATACGATGATCTATGTGACCCATGACCAGATCGAAGCCATGACACTGGCAGACCGCATCGCCGTCATGAAGAACGGCGCCATCCAGCAATTGGATGCACCGCTCACCATCTACAGCAAGCCGCGCAACCGCTATGTGGCGGGCTTCATCGGCTCGCCCTCGATGAATTTCATCAAGTCGAAAATTGGCGGCACGGCCAAGAGCCCGCTGGTGGAATTTGATGGCCAGAAATTGGATGTGTCCGAATATCCGTTCGCGGCGGCGGCACCAATCGGCAAGGATATCGAATTCGGCGCGAGGCCGGAACACATCAACCTGCTGCGCGGCAAGGAAGCCAAGGCCAAGGGCGTGCTGGAAGCAACGGTGGAACTGGTTGAACCCATGGGCTCGGATTCACTCGTCTGGTTGGAATTCGGCAGCCAGAAGATTTCGGCCCGCGTGGAATCCTCCGAGCGTTTTTCGCCCGGTGAAAAAGTGGGCTTGCAATTCCGCATGGAACACGCCTCGCTGTTTGACGCACAAAACGGCGACAGGCTTTAACAATTCTCCCTCCCCCTTGTGGGGAGGGCTGGGGTGGGGGTCGTGACGAACCCACCGATCTATTGAGGCATTGCATTGTGAAGCCGGAGCAACCCCCACCCTTAATCCCTCCCCACAAGGGGGAGGGAAATGACGCATCCGAGATCAATCTCCATGGCACATGGCGCATCAAAAGCGCTGATGGCAAACATAATTGCGCTTATCCCGTGCCGGGCGATGTGCACTCCGCGCTGATCGATGCCAAGATCATTCCAGACCCATACATCGGCCGCAACGAATATGACGTGCGCTGGGTGGCGGAAAAAGACTGGATTGCCACGCGCGAGTTTGGGTGGAACGGCGAAGGGGAGTGGCATCTGGATGTCGACTATCTCGACACGGTGGCCGAGATCAAAATAAACGGCAAGAGCGTTTTGAAAGCCGACAATTGCTTCCGCCGCTACACGCCGGATGTTTCTCAGGCCTTGAAAAGCGGCCAAAACAAAATCGAAATTCGTTTCTTCTCCAACGTGGCTGAAGCAAAGAAACGCCAGAAGGCGCACCCCTATTATGTGCCTTACAGCACCAATAATTGCCCTATCCCCGATACCAATTTCCTGCGCAAACCCGCCTGCCACGCGGGCTGGGATTGGAACCTCGCCATCATGCCCTTCGGGGCTTATGGACGGTTGTCACTGAGCAAGACTGCCAAAACCGATCAATTCTTAAGTGTGAAGTTGAAGCAGCGTCATTTGCAAAATGGCGAGGTCGAAATTGAACTTTCTATTGCCGGGCCAGATCCTGAAAATACTGGCCGGGAGGTGGAGCTTAACTGCGCAGGGACTACGAGACACAGACGCTATCCTGGCAAGAATGCAAACTCCGGCTTCTTCCACGAGGAAGAAACGTTTGTCATTTCAAGGCCGAAGCTCTGGTGGCCCGCTGGCAGCGGCGAGCAGAATTTCATCGAAGTAAATGTTCGCTGCGGTAGCGAACTTTGGCATCGCCGCATAGGCCTGCGCCAGATCGAACTCATCAATGAAAAGGATGAAGTGGGCGCGCGCTTTGCATTCAAAGTGAATGGCAAGGAAGTCTTCTGCCGCGGAGCCAACTGGATTCCCGCTGATGCGTTGCCGTCTCGCGCGACACCTGAGCTGACACGCAAGCTGTTGCAAGCTGCTGTCGATGCCAACATGAACATGATCCGCGTGTGGGGCGGTGGCTACTATGAGCAGGATTGGTTCTATGACATCTGCGATGAGTTGGGCATTATGGTCTGGCAGGATTTTCAATTCGCCTGCAATCTTTACCCGGCCGATGAACCTTTCCTGCGTCAGGTTAAGCAAGAGGTGCGCCACCAGGTTCAACGCCTCCAGCACCACGCCTGCATCGCCGTGTGGTGTGGCGACAATGAATTGATTGGCGCGCTCAACTGGTTTCCTGAATCCCGCGCGAATCGCGACCGTTATCTCGCCGCCTATGACCGCCTGAACCACACCATTGAACAAGCCGCCAAGGGCGCTGACCCCACGATCAACTGGTGGCCATCCTCACCATCGCCTGGGCTTCTCTCTTTCGGTGATGCCTGGCATGACGACCGCTCAGGTGACATGCACTTTTGGAGTGTGTGGCATGAAAGCAAAGACTTTGAGCACTACCGCGATGTGAACCCGCGCTTCTGTTCGGAATTCGGTTTCCAGTCTTATCCATCCTTGCACGTCATCAAGCAGTTCGCCACCAACGAAGAAGACCTGAATATTGCCAGCCAGGTGATGGAGAGCCACCAGAAGAACACGGGCGGCAATGAGCGCATCGCGGGCACCATGTTCCGCTATTTCCGCTTCCCCAAGGACTTCGGTAATTTTGTCTATGTGAGTCAAATTCAGCAGGGCCTCGCGATCAAGACGGCGATCGAATATTGGCGCAGCCTGAAGCCGCACTGCATGGGGACACTCTATTGGCAACTAAATGACACCTGGCCCGTGGCCTCATGGTCATCGCTTGATCACGGCGGCGGCTGGAAGGCCATGCACTATATGGCGCGGCGCTTCTATGCGCCCGTCTCTGTGATGGCTGTGCCCGACAAGAAAACCGGCGGCATCAGCGTGAAGGCGGTGAATGACAGGCTGAAGGCGCAGAAATTGTCGCTCACCCTCACCATTCTCGATCCAGCTGGTGCTGCGCGCAAGTTCAAATCCCTGAGCAAATCCATTCCTGCCGACAAGGCCGTGGAATTGGTCAGGCTCAAGAAATCCGATCTGCCTCCGGGCCATATCGTCATCATGGATTATGAAGCTGGTGATGGCAGCAAGGGCAGGGCGCATTTTGCGAATGAACCCTACAAGGCGCTGAACATCATCGCCCCGCAGCTCACCCACAAGGCTGAAATCAAGAACGGCCAGTTGCACGTCAAGCTGAGCACCAAACACGCCACTCTTTTCGTCACGGCGGAAACAGGCGTGGATGGCAGCTATTCCGACAACGTGTTCGATCTCCTGCCCGGAGAAAAGGCCGAACTTGTCTTCACACCCGACAATCCGGCAGATCTCAAATCCGCCGCCGACAATCTCGTTATCCGCGATCTTTGGTCATCATCACATTAGGAGAGCCACATGCCAAAACGTCTGTCATTCCAACTTTATTCGGCCCGCAATTTCCAGCCATGGGAACCCATCGTCGAAACCATTGCCGCCCTTGGTTACAAGGAGGTTGAAGGCTTCGGCGGTGCTGAATATGGCGCCAAAGGAACGGTGTTTGACGATCCCGCCAAGTTCCGCGCCACGCTCGACAAGCACGGCCTCACCATGCCCACGTCGCATCTCATGCCCATCGGTCTGTTCGAGACAGACATGAAGCGCGTGCTGCAGATCGGCAAGACTTTGGGCGTGAAATACTTCTATTGCCCCTTTGTGATGCCCGATGAGCGCAAGAATACGGCTGCCTATTGGAAGGGCTTCGGCAAGCGCCTGGGCGAAGTGGCCAAGAATGTGCGGGCCGAAGGCTATGGCTTCGGCTGGCATAATCATGATTTTGAATTCAAGAAGCTGCCAGACGGCTCCATGCCGATCGACCGCATCTTTGAAGGCGGCCCGCTGCTCGACTGGGAGATGGACATTGGTTGGACGATTGCCGCCAAGCAAAACCCGGTGAAGTGGATCAAGAAATATGGCGAGCGCATCACCGCCGTTCATGTGAAGGACATGTTGGGCCAGGGGGATCTTCATCAAAACCAGCCCGACGTTGGCAAGGGTTTGGGCAAGTGGCCTGAAGTGTTCAAGGCCCTGCGCGATCACTCACGCTGTGTCACTTTCGTCCTCGAGAATGACAATCCCAAGGACTACAAGGTCTGGGCCAAGAACAGCTTCAACTACGTTTCAAAAATCTGAGGTAACAAAATGGCAAAAATACTCGGCGTCGGCATCATTGGATGCGGCAACATTTCCTGGGCCTATCTCACGCTGGCCAAGAAATTCAACAACATTGAAGTGAAGGCAGTGGCGGATGTTTTCATGCCAGCCGCCGAGGCCCGCGCCAAGGAATTTGGCGTCAAGGCACAGACAGTGAATGACCTGCTGAAAAACAAGGACATCGACATTGTGGTCAACCTCACGGTTCCCGCCGTGCACTACAAGGTGTCGAAACAAATTCTCGATGCCGGCAAACATGTCTATTCCGAAAAACCGCTCACACTTTCCTACAAGGATGCGCTGGCGCTGCAGAAATATGCGGCGAAGAAGAAGCTGCGTGTGGGCTCAGCGCCGGATACGTTCTTGGGCGCATCACACCAATTGGCCCGCAAGGCCATTGATGATGGCGTGATCGGCAAGGTGGTTTCTGGCACCTGCCATTTCATGGGCCCGGGCATGGAAATGTGGCACCCGCAGCCGCACTTCTTCTTCAATCCCGGTGGCGGCCCGATGTTGGACATGGGGCCTTACTACATCACCAACCTGATCAACCTGGTTGGCCCGGTGAAGCGCGTCATGGGCTTGGCCAACACGGGCCGCAAGGAACGTGAAATCACCACGCCAGGCAGCAAGCACAAGGGCGAGAAGATCAAGGTGAAAACCCCAACTTCGTATCATGCGATCTTGGAATTCGCCAATGGCGCGGCCATCACGGTTGGCCTCTCCTGGGATGTTTGGGCGCACAAGCATCAGAACATGGAAATCTATGGCCAGACGGGTGCGATGTTCGTGCCAGATCCGAATTTCTTCGGCGGTGATGTGATGGTGGCAGGCAGTGATCAAAAGCCCACAGCGTTGCCCGCCTGGGATCATCCTTTCGGCAAGTTGAACTGGGGCCATCAGAACAGCCAGACAGATGTGGTGTGGGCCAACTATCGCTGCGCTGGATTGGCGGACATGGCGGATGCCATCATCAACAAGAAGAAACTGGCGCGTTGCGACATTTCGATGGTGGCGCATGTTGTCGAAGTGATGACTGCGGTGATGGAAGCTGGCGTAAAGAAGAAAGTGATCAAGCTGAAGAGCACTTGCAAGCGCCCCGAGCCACTGGGGCCGGAGGCGGCACGCGCACTGATGAAGTGACACAGACTCTCCATCGGCGGGCCCCACCCGCCGATCCAGTCTTGCCGCGCAACCACAAGGCTGCCATTCTGAATGGGCGGGTCAAGCCCGCCCATGGAGAAATTTCGTGAATTACATTCGCACCGGAAAATCCGGCCTTCTGCTTCCCGCCATCTCACTCGGCCTCTGGCACAATTTTGGCGCGGTCAACGACAAGGCCAAGATGAAGGCCATCACCGCCCGCGCCTTTGATCTCGGCATCACGCATTTTGATCTGGCCAATAATTATGGCCCGCCGCCCGGCAGCGCGGAAGTGAACTTCGGCGAAATCCTCCGTGGCCAATTCGCGGCGCATCGCGATGAAATGATCATCTCGTCCAAGGCAGGCTATCACATGTGGGATGGGCCTTACGGCGAATGGGGCAGCCGCAAATACATGATCGCCAGCTTGGACCAATCGTTGAAGCGTCTCGGGCTCGACTATGTGGATATCTATTATTCCCACCGCTTTGATCCTGATACACCGCTGGAGGAAACCATGGGCGCGCTGGATCACGCCGTGCGCTCCGGCAAGGCGCTCTATGCGGGCATCAGCAATTATCCTGCCGCAGCCACGCGCAAGGCCGCCAGCATTTTGAAAAAGCTCGGCACGCCATGCCTCATTCACCAACCGCGCTTCAATATGTTGCAGCAAGAGCCGCTGAAGGAAGGCGTGTTCAAGGCCGCGGCCGAAAGTGGCATGGGCGTCATCTGCTTTTCACCTTTGGCCCAAGGACTGCTCACCAACCGCTACTTGAATGGCATTCCAGAAGATAGCCGCGCCACGTTGGGGCATTTCTTGAAGAAGGATCAGATCACCGGGCCGCTTGTGGCCAAAGTGAAAGCTCTCAATGCAATGGCCGAAGCGCGCGGCCAAACGCTGGCGCAAATGGCCGTGGCCTGGGTGCTCAGCCACAAGGAAGTAACCAGCGCATTGATCGGCGCATCACGCCCAGAGCAGGTTGAAGATGCGGTGGGCGCGCTCAAGAATGCGAAATTCAGCAAGGCAGAACTGGCCAAAATCAGCGCCACCCTGCGAAGTTAAGCCCCTCTTTCGAGACGAACTGTTAACCATCTCGCTCTAGCGTGACCCTCAAGACGGCTCTCTCGGGGGTGAGCAAGATGCCCAAACATTTCCTCTTTCTCGCAGCTCTTCTGCCATTGCTGGCCGGTTGCAGCAGTAATCCATTCACCGGCGAAACCCAGGTGTCAGACACGGCCATGGGCGCAGGCGCCGGAGCCGCCCTAGGCGCGGGCGCTGGCTTTGCCGTGGGTTCCATCACCAAGGCCAATCCGGCACAGGCGGCCCTTATTGGCGCAGGTGTGGGCGCCGTGGCCGGTGCAGGCGCTGGCCTCTATATGGACAGCAAGGAAGCCGCACTTCGAAATGACTTGAAAGACTCAGGCATCACGGTGACACGCGTGGGCAATGACGTGGTTCTCAACATGCCCGCCAACGTGACCTTCGATCAGGGCAATGCCAACCTCAAACCCAAATATCAGAGAGCCTTGAGCGCCGTTGCCCAGGTGATGGCCAAATACAAAAATACGCGGTTGTTGATCGATGGCCATGCCGATGCCAGCGAGGCCAGGGCTGATGCGGTCTCAAACGCAAGGGCCCAGGCCGTGGCCAGCTATCTTACATCGCGCAAAGTGGCCGCCAATCGCCTGCAAATGCGCGGTTGGGGCGCACAACAACCCCTGGCGGCCCCCGGTGCGGTAGATGCTGCGGCCGCCAATCGCGCCGTGGAAATAACGCTGCAACCGATTGGTTGAGACCTAAGCTAAAGCCACAACGCCCCAGTTTTTCGCTTGCTCGTCATAAGCATGCAACTCGCCCAGCGCGATGTCGAACCATGCGCCATGCAAGCCCACTTCGCCCTTGTTCTCGCGCATGCGCAGCCAAGGGAAGGTGCGCAGATTGGCCAGCGAATGTTCAACCGAGGCATGTTCCACGGCCGTTTGCAGGTCGCCATGATCATGATCATGTTTTACGGCATCGGCGACATCGTGAACATCGCTCATCCACTTGCCGATGAAATCGCCAGCACTTAGCGGCGCACCGCCTTCCACCACGGCGCGAATGCCGCCGCAGCGCCCGTGGCCCATCACGATCACGTCTTTCACGCCCAACGATAGAACCGCAAATTCAATGGCCGCTGAGGTGGAGTGATGCCCGCCATCCGGCGCATAGGGCGGCACCAGATTGGCCACATTGCGCATCACGAAAATCTCGCCCGGCCCGGCGTCAAAAATGGTTTCAGGTGCGGCCCGGCTGTCGCAACAGGCAATGATCATCATTTTCGGCTTCTGCACGCCGGCGCCCAACACACGGTAACGCTCTTCATCCTGGGCATAACGCCCGGAGCGAAAGCGCTGATATCCAGATAGCAGATGTTCAGGCAGTGTCATTGGCCCTCCGAGTTGTCGAAATGGTCAGAAACGGATATGGCGGGGGACATGAGCAAAATCCAGTCCTTTTTCCCCACCTTGATCTACCGTGCCGACAATGTGGCCAGCGCGCGCCTCAATCAGCAATTGACCAACGCCAGCCTGACTCTCGCGCAGGAAGATGATATCGGCATTCGTTGGTGTGAAAAGCATGGCTATCAGGGCTATACGTCCTTTGCCTCCATCAGCGATCTTTCAGCGCACTTTCCGGCTATCAAGGCACTTCAGAAGATTCTCGATCGCCACGCCGCTGCTTTCGCCAAGGCGCTGCATTGGGACTTGCGCGGTGGCAAGCCCGTTTGCGACTCACTTTGGGTGAATGTGCTGCCGGAGGGCGGCTCGCACACCGGCCACATCCACACAAACTCCGTGCTCAGCGGCACTTACTATGTCGCCGTGCCCGAGGGCGCGGGGCCCATCGTTTATGAAGACCCGCGCCACGCCATGATGATGGCGGCTCCGCCCAAAAAGCCGAACGCCCCACAAGAACAAAAAAGCCACGTGTCGCTGCGCCCCGCCGTGGGCTCTCTGCTGTTCTGGGAAAGCTGGCTGCGCCATGAGGTTCCGCTGAACCGGGCTGATGGTCTGCGCATCTCGATCAGTTTCAATTATGTGATCGGCGAGAAGTAACTATTTCTTCTTGCTAGCGGCTTGCTCTTCATCCTCAAGATGAAAACTCCGCAACAAGTGATGCAGTGCTGGAGCCAGTGCAAAGCCTGCGACGGCGAAAAACAGGAAGCCGCACACCAAAGCATACACGCCTTCAACAAGTTGTCCGGTGGAGGACTTGAGTTGATCGCGCGGCCCTTCGCTGGCGAGGATCATCGCGGCATCGTCGAAAGCTGCAGCCCAGGTGATCTGGCCTTCTCCGAAATAAACATACATGCACATGCCGATGAACATGGCAACGGCGATCATCACCAAAGCCCAGATGGCGTTGCGCCCCAGGCGTCCCCATAAAACTGCGTGACGATTCATGAGTTGAACATCGCCTCGCCCTGTTGGTCGACAATCAGCTTACCTTTGTTGATGGCAAATTCCTCGGCCTCATCCCTGCTGGTAAACTGATCAGAGCGAATGAATTTGTGGATCTTGCCACTCTTGCTGATCTCGCCAGCCAGCTGCCATCCTGATGCCACCTTGAAGGGTTTCGCAACGATCTCAAAACCTTTATATTCCAATGCTTTGCCTGATTTTTCTTCAGTTTTGCTTGAACCAAACAGCTTGTTCAGAATTCCCATTTCATTCTCCCTCAAGCCGCAACATCACAATGCAGGTTACACTGTGTGGCAGGATTGGTTTCGATTTGCAGCGTCGCATGCGCGATGCGGTGGTGGTGCTTCAATTCTTCTGTCACGTGGGTGATGAACTCATCACCCGGATGGCCTTGCGGCATGAAGAGATGCGCGGTGAGTGCTGTGTCGGTTGTGCTCATGGCCCAGATGTGAAGGTCATGCACGGAAGCGACACCCTTCTGCGCCGCAAGCAAGGCGCGCACGGCGGCAGGGTTCACCGAAGCTGGCGCGGCATTCAGTGTCATGGCGAGGGATTCGCTCAGCAGGCTCCAGCTTGAATAGATGATCACGGCCACGATCGCCAAACTCGTCAGCGGATCAAGCCAGAGCCACCCTGTCTTCAGCATCAGGAAACCGGCGACAACAACGCCCGCAGAAACCAGCGCATCACCCAGCATGTGCAGATAGGCCCCGCGCATGTTGATGTCGTCCTGCCGCTCGCGCATGAACAGCAGGGCAGTGATGCCATTGGTGGCAATGCCGATGGCCGCTACCGCCATCACCCACAGGCCCGGCACCTGCACCGGCTGGTAAAGCCGCTGTATGGCTTCCCAACCAATCGCCCCAACTGCCACCAGCAACAAAACCGAATTGAACAGGGCGGCCAGAATGGTGGAACCCTTGAGGCCGAAGGTATAGCGCGCTGATGGCGCCCGCGTGGCCAGATGCGCTGCAGCCCACGCCGCCAGCAGGCCCAGAACGTCAAACAAGTTGTGCCCCGCATCAGCCAGCAGCGCCACGGAGTTGATCAGCAATCCGTAGATCACTTCGCCAATCACGAACCCACCGTTCAGAACAACGCCGATGGCAAAAGTCAGCCCAAAGGTGCTGGGAGGTTGATGGTGGCCATGTTCATCGTGATCATGCCCGTCGTGATTATGGTGGTGATGGTCGTGATCGTGGTTCATGGCTCCTTATGCCACGCCGCTGCAGGTGGGGGCAACCTGAAGACGTTGACAGTGCATTGCATTTCGGCAAGCTGCTGAAACTCTTCAAATGGGAGCGCAGTATGATCGGCCTGATCCTCACCAGCCTCGTCGCCTTGCTGCATTGCTACTTCCTCTATCTTGAAATGTTCGTCTGGGAAGCCCCGCGCACGCGCACCGCCTTCAACACCACGGCGGAATTCGCCAAAGCCAGCAGAACCCTGGCCGCCAACCAGGGCCTCTACAATGGCTTCCTCGCCGGGGGCCTGTTGTGGAGCCTGTGGCTGGGCGAACCTGGCCGCCCCTTCACGCTGTTCCTGCTGGCCTGTATCATCGTTGCTGGGTTCTATGGCGCAGCCACTGCCAGCCGCCGTATCCTGTTCATTCAGGCCCTTCCTGCCGCTTTGGCATTGCTGGTTTTTTGGGCGCGTTACTAAACCGCTTGCCCCGCCGCCACGTGGGTGTTAGGAGCAGCCGCCAACCTGAACTCACGAGTCTGAAAGAGGCTGCTATGGCTGGCGCATTCCCCGAATATCTCACTTTTGACGACGTGCTGATGAAGCCCGGTGCTTCTTCGGTGTTGCCCGCCGAGGTTTCCACCGCCACGCGCCTCACCAAGGCAATTGGCCTCTCCATCCCCATCATGTCAGCGGCGATGGACACGGTGACCGAGGCCCCCATGGCCATCGCCATGGCCCAGGCTGGCGGCATCGGCGTGATCCACAAGAACTTGGAGCCAGCCCAACAGGCCGAACAAGTAGCCCGCGTGAAGCGCTTTGAAAGCGGCATGGTGGTGAACCCCATCACCATCGCGCCCGAAGCCACGCTTGGCGAATTGATGGAGTTAAAGGCCCGCCACAAGGTATCAGGCATTCCCGTGGTGGATGCTTTCGGCAAGCTCTGCGGCATCATCACCAACCGCGATGTACGCTTCACCACAGATCTGAACGTGAAAGTGGCCGAGTTGATGACGCGCAATCTCGTCACCGCCAAGGAAGGTGTCGAACGCGCTGAGGCCCAGCGCCTCTTGCACAAGCATCGCATTGAGAAGCTTATCGTGGTGGATGATGATTTCAAATGCTTAGGTCTCATCACTGTCAATGACATGGAAAAGGAAGCCCATCACCCGCTGGCCGCGAAAGACGCGCAAGGCCGCCTGCTGGTGGCCGCCGCAACGGGTGTGGGCGATGCCGGTTTCGCGCGCGCCGAAGCCTTGATTGACGCAGGCGTTGACGTGCTGGTGGTGGATACGGCCCATGGCCATTCCATCCATGTGGCCAATCAAGTAACGCGCATCAAGAAGCTGTCAAACCGGGTGCAACTCATCGCGGGCAACGTGGCAACGCCCGAGGCGGTGAAGGCGCTCATTGATGCTGGCGCTGACTGCGTTAAAATCGGTATCGGCCCCGGCTCTATCTGCACCACACGCGTGGTGGCTGGCGTGGGCGTGCCGCAATTCTCCGCCATCATGGATTGCGCCGAAGAGGGCTCCAAGCAGGGCGTTCCGGTGATCGCAGATGGCGGCATTAAATTGTCGGGCGACATGGCCAAGGCGCTGGCAGGTGGCGCATCCGTGGTGATGATGGGTTCCATGCTGGCAGGCACCGATGAAGCGCCGGGCGAAGTGTTTCTCTATCAGGGCCGAAGCTTCAAGGCTTACCGCGGCATGGGCAGCGTCGGCGCCATGGCCCGTGGCAGCGCTGATCGATATTTCCAGCAGGATGTAGGCAATACCTTGAAACTCGTGCCCGAGGGCATCGAAGGCCAGGTGCCGCACAAGGGCTCGGTTAACGCCGTGCTGCATCAGATGGTCGGTGGCTTGCGCGCCGCCATGGGTTACGTTGGTGCAGCAACTATTCGTGATCTGCAATCCAAAGTGCAATTCGTGCGTATCACCAATGCAGGCCTCCGTGAGAGCCACGTGCATGATGTGATGATCACGCGTGAGGCCCCGAACTATCAACGGGGAAATACATGACATTAACTCAATGGCTCTTGCTGCCGCTCTTCATTCATCTGGCGCTGCTCACCTATGTGGCGCTGCGCAATCTCGGGGGCCGTATTGAAGCCGTTCGTTCTGGTGAAACCCGCCTGAAGCACATTGCGCTCGATAATTCCAATTGGCCCGATGAAGTGCGCAAATTTGGCAACAACTACGCCAATCAGTTTGAAATCCCCACGTTGTGGTTTGCGCTCTGCGCCATGTTGGTGGGCATGGGCATGGTGGATGCAGTTGAGGCCACACTCTCCTGGGCTTTCGTTGCTGCGCGGATTGTTCATGCCTTCATCCACACGGGCAGCAACAAGGTGCCCAGCCGCATGTATGCATTCCTGGCATCTTACACCGTACTCATTGCCATGTGGCTGTGGTTCGGCTTGCGCCTGTTTTTCCGCGGGTAGGGCATGAAACTCGCGGGCCGCGTTGCAGCGGCAATTGAAATTCTCACCGAAATCACGGGCCGAAGCCGCCCGGCCTCGGAAGCGCTGCGCGACTGGGGCAAGGCGCACCGCTTTGCAGGCTCAGGCGACAGGCATGTCATCGGCACGTTGGTCTACGATGCGCTGAGAAACAAGAGCAGCGCCTGCGCAAGGGTGGGTTCCGAGACGCCGCGCGCCCTTGCGCTGGGCACGCTGGTCACAATCTGGACCATGCCACTGGCCGAAATCGAAGCTCTGTGTACAGAGCAATTCGGCCCCGGTGCTTTGAGCGCAGCCGAGAAGGCGGCCCTCGCCGCTCCCGCCACGCATCAACTCGATCACGTCGCCTGCAACTTTCCGCAGTGGCTGGAGCCGCAGCTGCGCGCGGCTTATGGTGATGGCCTCGTTGCTGAAATGCAGGCCTTGTGCCAGCGCGCACCCATTGATCTGCGCACCAACACGCTGAAAGCCCCGCGCGAAACCGTGCTGGCCGCGCTCGCCAAGTTCGGCGCGCAGCCCACGTCTCTCAGCCCGCTCGGCATCCGCATTGCCGCCCCAGGTATTGACGCAAAGAACATCAATGTGGAAGCCGAACCCGCCCATGGCCTTGGCCAGTTCGAAGTGCAGGACGAAGCTTCGCAACTGGCCGCCTTCCTTGCCGCACCTAAGCCGGGTGAAACCGTGCTCGATCTCTGCGCCGGGGCAGGGGGCAAATCCCTCGCCCTTGCCGCCTTGATGCAGAACAAGGGCCGGCTCGTCGCGCATGATCGCGACAAACACCGCCTGCGCCCCATCTTTGAGCGCATCACCCGCAGCGGCGCCACTTGCATTGAAGTTTTGCCAGCTGACGAAAGTGCCAAGCTGGCGCATGGCGGTTTTGATCTCGTGGTGGTGGATGCACCTTGTACAGGCTCTGGAACCTGGCGCCGCAAGCCAGACGCCAAATGGCGCTTGGGTGAAAAGCAACTGCAAGTGCGCCTCAATGAACAGGCCAAGGTTCTGGACCAAGCTGCACCACTGGTGAAGAAGGGCGGCAGGCTGGCCTATTTTACCTGTTCAATCCTGACCTCAGAAAATCAGGATCAAGTGGCAGCGTTCTTGAAACGTCATCCCGATTTCAAGATCATTCCCTACGCGGAGCAGTGGACGAAAGTGCTGCCATCTTCGCCACCTGCCTCAGCCAATGGCCGCAAAGACCTGCTTCAACTCACGCCGCATCAGCACAACACCGATGGTTTTTTTGTCGCACTGATGGCGAGGGGCTGAGAACTCACTCCATATCCCAAACCATTTTCACATCAGCCGCAATCGCCACTTCGCCTTGCGCCATGGGAACAGGCGCTGAAGTCTTTGCGGCCATGTCCATTGCCACGCGTCCGCGCATGATCGGAACGGGCATCACATTGCCGCCCTCGCTCATGTTCACCAACGGTCCCAGCTTCACGCCTGCAGCGTCGGTCAACAACCCCGCCTTGCGAAGCGCATCCTTCACCGCCACTTTGCGCGCCTCGTCCATCGCGGCCTGCGGTTCGGCCACAGTGAGGGTGACACCGTTCACCTGGTTGGAGCCAGCGCCTACTGCCTTGTCAAGAATGCCTCCAAGGTCAGCCAGCTTGTGAACCACAACGCTTACCGAATTGCTCACGTCATAGCCGCCGATCTTGGGTGTGCCGGTAGAAACTGAGCTGTTTTCATAGCGAGGGTTCACGCTGAAATTGCTCGTCTGAATGTCCTTGTCGTCAATGCCTGCCGCTTTCAGCATGGCGATCAGCGCTGTCATTTTCTGCGTGTTGGCTTCCAACGCCGCCTTGGCGGTGTTGGCTTGCGAAAGCGTGCCCAATTCCACAATCGCCATGTCCGGAACAGTCTTCACTTCGCCATGGCCGGAAAGAGAAAGTTGGCGGGGCATTTTCTGGTCCTCTGCAAAAGCCGCAGGTGCGGCAACAAAACTGGCGGCAATCAGGGCGGCGGCGATCAATTTGAACATGGTGTTCCTTTCTTCATTCCGGCTGTCTAGGAATAAATTGAGGCAAGATTATGGGCATGAATTTATCTGAATGGCGGCTCATCAAAGCTGCGCAATTTCCGCGAATGCAGTGATGACCGCGTATTGCGGAGGTTTTCCAGTGCTGCAATCCCGATCATCAGATGCTCGCCCACCGCGCGGTCATAGAACGCATTGGCCGATCCTGGCAGCTTGATCTCGCCATGAAGAGGCTTGTCGGAAACGCACAGCAGCGTTCCATAAGGCACGCGGAAGCGGTAGCCCTGCGCGGCCAGCGTACCGCTTTCCATGTCGATGGCGATGGCGCGTGAAAGATTGATGCGCTTGCGTTCGAGGCTCCAGCGTAATTCCCAGTTCCGGTCATCATGCGTCATCACCGTTCCGGTGCGCAGCCGCGCCTTCAGGGCCTCGCCGCTTTCGCCCGTCACTTGCGCGGCCGCCTGCTGCATCGCCACCTGAACTTCGGCCAGCGCCGGGATGGGAACTTCCGGTGGCACAAGTGAATCGAGAATCTTGTCATTGCGCAAATAGGCATGCGCCAGGACATAATCGCCAATGCGCTGAGAATGCCGAAGCCCGCCACAATGGCCGATCATCAACCAGCAATTGGGCCGGAGCACAGCAAGATGGTCCGTCATATTCTTGGCGTTGGAAGGCCCAACACCGATATTAACCAGCGTAATGCCGCCAGCGCCATCGCTGCGCGACAAGTGATAGGCCGGCATCTGGAATTTTTGCCACGGGCTATCGTCGATGATTTTCCGGGCAGCTTCTTTCGTCAGCCCACGGATGATTTTGCCGCCACCAGGCAAGTGCACGGCATCATACGGGCTCCCGTTGGAAAGTTGGTCGATGGCCCAATTCAGGAACTGATCAACATAGCGGTGATAGTTGGTCAGCAGAATCCACGGCTGAAAGGTGCTGAACTGCGTGCCGGAATAGTGTTGCAGGCGCTTCAGGGAATAGTCCACACGCACCGCATCAAACAACGAGAGCGGAAGATGCTCCGTCATATTCGGTTCCCATAGACCATCGGCAATTTCATCGCCCACATGAGCGAGTTGCGGAATGGGAAAATGCAGCGCCAGCTCCGCTGCCGTCACCCCGCTGCCACTCAAGTCATTGCCGGTTTTCAGAACGTAGGGGTAAGGAATTTCCTGCGACGATCGCCGCACACTGATCGTCGCTCCGTAGTCCTTGACCAGATAGGAAAGTTGCTCGGTGAGATAGGTTTTGAAAAACGCTGGCTGCGTGACCGTGGTGGCGTAAGTGCCCGGCCCCTGGAACTTGGCATAGGCGCGCGAAATACGCGGAGCCAGGCCTTGGGCGACATAGGTCACCACCAGTTCAGGATAGCAGAACGTCTTTCGCTCTTCGGCTGTGGGGGCCAAGCGCGTGGAGAAATAGCGCTTCAACGCGGCATCCAGCGCCCCCGTGGCTTGCTGGTGGAGTTCAATGAGTTTCTGGACGGCGGTTTGCGGATCAAGGTTTTCGTGAGTCATCCTAAGGCTCTAGCATAGTCTGGCAAAATCATGTAGCCACCGCGTTGCAGTCTGCTTTGCACATGTTGCAATGCGATGAAGCCGTGTGCGGGGCCTATAGCTCAATGGTTAGAGCTGACGGCTCATAACCGTCTGGTTCCAGGTTCGAGTCCTGGTGGGCCCACCACGCTTCATTGTCGTTCGCGCGGGGTTCTCTGTACTAGCAGAGAACCCCGGCTTTTCCGGGGCATTTGGCGCGGTTTCCTAAATTGGTGTGGACCTGAAATCTGGTCAGAGAGGCTCTTTCGCTCAAGTTTGGCGGAACGTCTCTGTCGTCGATTTCGGGAGCCACACCGGTCCGAACTGTCGTTGCTGGGAGCCCAAAGGCCGCGCGGCTCTATCCAACGATGCTTTGTCGCAAATCTGTGAAGCCAAGAAGCTGTGACTTCTCATCCCAGCCCATGGGCAGGTTGCCCCCGGCGCGTGAGGCGCTTGACGGTGATTTCTATCGGCTGCTCCCCACGCATGATGGAAGTGATTATCCGAGGCGAGAGGAAGGCGAGGGGTAGCTGACGGCTGACCTCGCTGGCCGGAAGTGCCTCGCGAGCAGCGATGGCTTTTATTGAAGCTTTGGGACTCGCCATGAGTTCGTCAAGCCAAATGCGAGCCTTTGCGACAGTACGCAAAAGATGATGATCGTGTTTACCATTAGGCTCAGGCGTAGCGGTGAGGATCAGATGAGATTCAAAGCCGCGCCGCTTGAGCGAGAACGGCAGAGTGATCGCCCGACAGGATGGCCCTGATCATGTGTTGCCGTGATATTGACGCATAGCTTATCCGCAGCAAGAATGCCGAGATTTCTGAGAGGCTTGTCCAAGTGCTCGATGACACCGATATCTCCTCGCATAGAGATTTGCTGCTCGGAGTCATTGCCACGGATCTAGCTCCCGGCAACGATGTACGCATGCGAAAGCTCCTTGCGAGCGATCCTTTGATGAATCGCGAGATTCCAACTTATCTTGCTGCCCGCGCAACCGTTCCGGAAGGTTGCGACAATCTGCTGGAATTTGTCGGCAAGAATGCCATAGCACTGCTAAAGCGGCTGGACGGAGATGCAGACATCGGCATTCTCCAGTCGGTCTAGAGTTGAAGAAAAAGGTAGGCTCACTGCTATCATCACATTTATGAATAGGATTCGCAACTGAACTAGAACAACAGATGCCAGCCCACCTTCACAACTGTTCAAAGGAGGAATTGAAATGAACAAGACCGAGCAAACTGCATCCTTCAATCGCATGCAGCAGTTGATGTCGTCGTCAGCGGTTCCGTCAATCTCGACAGAGTTGCTGGTCACGGCCGATGGTGAGTTGAATCGAGAACTGAATGCCTTCCTGTTTGAACCGGCGACAAATCCAAGCCTATTGAAAGGCAAGCGCATCGCGATTTGCTGCACCAACGGCGTTGAAGAAGTCGAAATCCTTGGCGCCCACCGTTGGCTCACGGAACACGGCGCCACTGTACATATTGTGTCCCCAAGGATTGGCGAATTTGATCCGACATTGGGCTTGCGCTATCCGCCCATGACCAAAACGCACGTATTGGCCATCAGACTGATGGAGAATGCCGGTTGGCTCAAGATTGATCGTTATATCGATGAGGCGGAGGCCAAAGACTATGACGCGGTAATTCTTCCCGGTGGTTGCTGGAACCCCGATGCCCTACGAATGGACAAAAATGCCATCGCATTTGTAACTGCGATGTATAACAATGGCAAAGTAACTTCCGCCATCTGCCACGGTCAATGGGTTTTGGTCAGTGCCGGCCTGTTGCCGGGAAAAAAGGCCACGGCCGTGTGGAACATCCAGGTTGATCTCAAAAACGCGGGTGCTACGGTTCTGGACGAACCCTGCGTTGTCGACGGGAATTTGATCACAGCTCGATTTCCCTATGACCTGCCGAGATTGGTGAAGGCATTAACGGATCAAATTTTGAAATAGGGCTTTCGCTTGGGCCGTCAGAGTGAGGCCTGCAGCACAAATATCCGACAAGTAGATCAGGTTGATGGAGGGCGTATCATGAGGTTCGGTTTCAACTGCTTGCTCTGACTAGTCATGCCATCAAAGAGCACAGTAGCTTGATCCGCAAAATCAAGGCCGCAGGTTATGTTGGTGTGGAAATATCTGTGTTTGAAGAGAACCTAGACCATTATGCGCAGTTGGTGACCTGCCACCGAAGATTTCCGCCAGAAGGATTTTGAGTCAGCACTTGGCGCTTAGCAGACAATTCGCAGACCTGAATGAGAGTCTGGTTCTGACCCAAAACAGACAACTGCGTGTCAAGCGCAATCACTTCACAGACGATCCCAGGGCGCGGACTGGTTGTGCAAGAAACTTCTGGACTTCGTTGCCTGAGAGGCTATTTCCTGACTTGGTCACTCGTCACTGCGAGAACTGGACATTCAGCCGAGCGTCCGCAACCACAGAGCTCGTCACATGCAATGATGTGCTTGCTGAGTTCAACTTCGATCATCCGCAGCTCTTTGATCTTTTGGCGCACGGCAGTTAACTGCGTCTTGGACAGCGCACGCGCTTCATCACAGTTCAAATTCTGTGGTTCGGACAAGTGCATGAGTGTTTTCACTTGCTCAAGCGAAAAGCCAAGCTCGCGACTGGTCCGCACAAAATTGAGCCGTTTGATATCCACTTCATCGTAAGTCCGATGTAGACCATTACGGCGCGCCGCCTTGGGTAAAATGCCGATCTCTTCATAATAGCGGATATTGGCAATGGGCACCTGCGCACGCTCTGCCAATTGGCCGATTCCGAAGTCTCTCATTCTTGTGATCTCCTGTGATCAACAATTCTCTTGCATCTCAAGTTACTTGAGATGGCATCACGGTGCCAGTAACAATAACGAGAGTGGTCGGAATGAATTTCTGGAAATTTGGCTTGCCTGCTGCGGTCGCCTGTTTGGCCTGCTGTGCACCACTGATAGCGCCGCTGTTTGTTGGCTCGGCTTTGACCGGACTTGGTTTGGCAAGTTATTTTGAATCAGTGGAATTGGCCATGATCCTACTCGGCCTCGGCGTGATCGGTTACTGGCTTTATCGCCGCGAACAACAAGTGGCAAAGCCCTGCTCCTGTAACGCCGATTCAGGCTGCAACGCGGGCAATTCTTGCGACACACTCTAGGAACAAATTGCACAGGAGACTTTCTATGAATCGACGTTTCGTACTGACATCAGTTCTGGCTGCGGCCTTTTCTGCAACCGCTTTGCCCGCATTCGCCGCAACTGATTCCGCTTTTAACCAACAAGCCTTCGAGACCGCCCAAGCAGCAGGGAAGTCCATTGTACTGCATGTGGCAGCGACATGGTGCGAAACCTGCCAGGCGCAACGCGCCGTGCTCAACAAGTTGGAAGTTGACCCCGCCTACAAGGACTATCTGATTATCACCATCGACTACGATAAGCAAAAGGATGTGATGCGCAGCTTCAAGGTTACCAGCCGGTCAACCCTGATTGCGTTCAAGGGCAAAACTGAACTAGGCCGGATGACAGGTAATACCAAGCTGCCCGTTATCAAAGCGTTGATCGACAAGGCGCTCTGATCACTATGGGGTGGACCAGCATCGGCCTTGCATTCATCGCTGGCATTCTGTCCACGCTTTCCCCCTGCGTCCTGCCGTTGCTGCCGCTGGTGTTTGGAAGTTCCCTCTCCAAGCACAAGTGGGGCCCGGTGGCCTTGGCAGTGGGCGTGAGCCTTTCCTTCGTCAGCATCGGCCTGTTTGTAGCCACACTGGGCTTTGCACTCGGCGTTGACGAAAGCGTGTTTCGCAACATCGCAGCCGTACTGATGTTATTGGTCGGCCTCATTCTCGTGGTGCCATGGTTGGAGGGCCGCTTTGCCGTGTCAGCAGGACCGGTTGCCAACTGGCTGCAACAGAAACTTGGTAGCGGCGAAGCAAGCGGAATTGGTGGCCAATTCGGTGTTGGCCTCTTGTTGGGCGCAGTTTGGAGTCCCTGTGTTGGCCCGACTTTGGGAGCTGCCTCACTTCTTGCTGCCCAAGGCCAAAATCTGGGTGAAGTCGCACTCACCATGCTACTCTTTGGGCTGGGTGCCGCCCTTCCCATGCTGTTGATCAGCTTCGCATCACGCGTAACATTTGCCGGTTGGCGGGGCTGCATTCAAGCCAACAGCAAAACTGGCAAACGCTTTTTTGGAGCGATACTGATTTCCTTTGCTGTTTTGACTTTGGCCGGGCTTGACCGAAGCCTGCAAACTGCTCTCGTCCGCAACACGCCAGATTGGCTTTCAAATCTTCCAACGTATTACTGACACGCCCTAGGCCCCAAAAGAGTTTGCTTTCTCACTTCAGCTTGTGGCCCTGAGCAGACAATCCGAAGAACTGACTGGAAGTCTGTTTCTGACCCAGAGCCACTAAATTCCAGCCGAGTTCAATATTGGGGTGGCGGATGCATCCAAGTTGGGAAATCACAACGCCGGAGAAAGCAATGGCCGTTGGGTGCGGCGCAAGGTGATCGCTGCGCTCACGGCCATTGCAACAACCGCCTAGCAAGGGATAAGCAAGGATCCGAACTCCAAGCTGTCTAGGAGACCAGGGCAAAATCAAATTTTCTTTCTTTGTATCGCTTGGTACTCACACGAACACAATCCGGTGCTGGTATCTACGGCCATACCAGCGCCAACGGGCCCCTTTCTTCTCCCGCTGTTCGCGGGAGAAGACGAAACTTCAAATCCCCAGCAGCCGCTTGATCTGTTCTTTGTTCACACCCTCGCCTGCGGCGAAATCATCGAAGGCCTTGGCCGTGGTCTGGATGATGTGGCTCTGGATGAAGGGGGCACCTTCGGCTGCACCTTGGTCAGACGACTTCAGGCAGCATTCCCATTCCAGCACGGCCCATGAGTCATAGTTATATTGCGAGAGCTTGGAGAAGATGGCGGCGAAATCCACCTGGCCATCGCCCAGTGAGCGGAACCTTCCGGCGCGCTGTGTCCAGTTCTGGAAGCCGGAATAAACGCCC
>JANPHF010000094.1:0-2974 GCA_031424315.1 Aestuariivirga sp. | reverse complement strand
ACCGGAAATGAAGCCCTGATGGTGCAGGTCTTACGGCCTGTCATGGAACGGCTTAATCTCTCGCCTATCGAGGAAGAGTTTAGCCTAAGTCGACCCAACATTTATGGGGTGCGCAAGGGCTCGCCACAAGGTCCAAAGCTTGCATTTCTTGGCCACACAGATGTTGTTCATGCTCGAAATTGGGAGAAACATTGGAAAGGAACTCCACAGGAAAACCCCTTCAAGCCTGTTGTGATTGATAGGGAAATGTGGGGACGCGGTGTTGCCGATCTCAAGGCCGGTATCTGCGCATCTCTGATGGCGCTAGACCTAGTAGACAAGGTGGGTATCAAGCTCAACGGCGAACTCTCTTTTGCTTTTGTTGGCGATGAGGAAAGTGGTGAGCCGGGAAGCGGTGTGAGCGCTGGTATAAAAGCCTATTCGGCAGCAGTCGTGCAGAAGCGTTTCAGTGTGCCGGACTTCGCGATCTATGTGGAGCCGAGCAAGCTTGCCATTTATCCAGTACAAATGGGTTTTTTCATCGCAGACATAACCCTTACCGGCAAATCGGCATATTTTGGCAAACCCGAGCTGGGAAATGATGCACTCAAAGCAGCCCACCAAATTTTATCAGCCATTTGGGAGCACTCTGACAAAATTGCAGCTAGACAAGATCACCCTTTATTGGGAAGAGCCTTTGCCTTGGTCACCAAAATTGAAGCCGGTGGCCTGATTGCTGTGCCGGGTGAGTGCAAGCTCTCGCTTATCAGAAAGCTATTGCCTGGAGAGCAGCTCGATGAAGCGACATTGGAGCTTGAACAGGTTCTGCGCAGCTCGGTACCCCAAGACATAGCGATTGCAATCGACTACCCGGCTGGGCGCGATCACCCGCGCGGTGGCTCACCAGCAGGGACGGATCTAGGGAACGAAAGCATCTCGCTACTCACTCAAAGCATCAAAGCCGTCAGGGCAAACGCTGGCAATATCGAGGGAGCTCCTTTCTGGTCGGAGATGCCGTTTTTGACGAACGAGATCAAATGCCCAGCAGTTTATTTCGCTCCCGGCGACATCTCCATTTGTCACACCAATTTTGAGCGTGTTCCGTTGAGAGATTATTTCGACGCAATCGTGGCACTCGCTGCCTTCATCATATCATTTTACGGCGCCACCAATAGTGGTGGGCCCAATTAGGGAGAAACCAATGAAAAACTCAATCATTCGACACATTGCTGCCGCTGCCATGTTGGCCGCGTTGTCAATTCCCGGCCTCGCAGAAACTGTCGGTCCCAATGGCGAAAAAGCCACGCCGAGCAAGGAAGTCACCGTTTCTGACCAACAGGCCGGTGATCTCAGGGCGAAGAAGCTGAAGGCTGCTCTCCTCTGGCATGAACAATCTGATTTCGTCAACGCCGTAACTGCAGGCGCAACCAATGAATTCAAGCGTGCGGGTATTGAAATTGTTGCCACCACATCAGCAGGCTTCGACAGCGCGAAGCAACTCGCCGATGTTGAAACAACGCTTGCTCTTAAACCAGACATCATTCTGGCGCTGCCGCTTGATCCTGTTGCCTCCGCAGCAGCATTTAAGAAAGCAAGTGCCGCAGGTGTGAAATTGGTATTCTTGTCCAACCTTCCAAAGGATTACAAACACCCTGCTGACTATGGTGCCATCGTCACAGATGACCTGTTCCAGATGGGTAAGCATGCCGCTGATGCACTTGCAGCTTCCATGAACAAGATTGGTAAGGTCGGCTACATTTTTCATGATGCCGCCTATTACGTGACCAATCAGCGCGACAAAGCCTTCAAGACAACTATTGAGAAGGACTATCCTGACATGAAGATCGTTGCCGAAGCTGGCATCAGCGATCCTGCGCGTGCACAGGAAATCGCCAGTGCCATGCTTGTGCAGAATCCAGACCTTGGCGGCATTTATGTTACTTGGGCAGGCCCTGCCGAAGGCGTTCTCGCAGCTTTGCGAGCAGCCGGTAACAAAACGACGAAAGTTGTTACGCTCGACCTGTCTGAGCCTATCGCGCTCGACATGGTGAAAGATGGTAATGTCACTGCGATTGTTGCGGATGAGGCCTATGAGTTGGGCCGCGCCATGGCGGCTGTTGGTGAACGGTCCGTTTTGGGTGTTGAAAATCCTCCCTTTGTTGTGGCTCCGGTCGTCACCGTCTCTAAGGACAATGTCAAAGACGGCTACATGCAATCGCTTCACCGCGACGTGCCTGCAAGCCTGATGAAGTAGCAATCGATCAACAGACGCAGTTAAGCGTTTGGGAGCAAGAATTGTCACCTAAACAATTACTGCGTTGGATGCCGCGACCGCTAGAGTCAGTAGTGGAAGCTTCTAAATAGCATGAAATGAGCCCGGCTGGTTGCAACTGGCCGGGCGTGTTACGCCACATACTTTACTCAATTTTTATTTTGAACGGAGGCAGCAATGTCGGTGTCAGTATTCAATCGTGGAAATCTGCAAGGCCTGATCGTTTACGCTGGCTTCCTGCTTATCTTTCTGTTCTTCGCTTTGACACTAGCGGGCAAGGGCTTCCTGACGATCCAAAACCTGTCCAACATTGTCCTGCAAACAGCCCCAGCAACAGTCATGGCGGTTGGCCTAGTTTTCGTGCTTGCGGCAGGCGAAATCGATTTGTCGTTTGGTTCTATCGTCGCCTTATCAGCGCTCGTGGCGGCCATGGTAATGCGCGATCATCACTGGATTCTTGGACTTATTGCTGGGCTTGCGACGGGAATGCTAGCTGGGTTTATCAACGGCGTCATCGTGGCCTATGCCAGACTTCCTTCCTTTCTCGTAACACTTGCTACGCTCGGCATCATTGCAGGTAGTGCTCGCCAGATCAGTGACCTCCAATCCATACCCGTGTTGAGTGAAACTTTCGTGTCCGTTTTTGGAGGCGGAACTTTTCTCGGAATTCCTTCTCTCGTGTTGTGGACCCTAGCAGCCGCCGCCTTGGGACATGTTGGCCTG
>JANPHF010000093.1:0-71393 GCA_031424315.1 Aestuariivirga sp. | reverse complement strand
CTTGTCCACAAACAAAAAAGGCCGCTTCAAGAGCGGCCTTCCTCGAACTATCAAACCCGAACTTAAGCGGCAGCCTTCTGGGCCTCCACCTTCTTGGCAATCGAGCGCTTCAGCTTCAAAACCTTGTCCGAAAGCTTCTCGTTCTTGGCCTTGAGCAGGAAGGCATCGAGGCCACCGGCATGTTCAACGCTCTTCAGCGCAATGGCAGAGATGCGCAGGTTGTAGGAAAGGCCCATGGCTTCGCTCATCAAGCTCACCTGGCACAGGTTGGGCATGAAGCGGGTGCGGGTCTTGTTGTTGGCGTGGGACACCTGGTTGCCAGCCTGCCAGCCTTTGCCAGTCAATTCACAGCGACGCGACATTTGAAAACTCCATAAAAAATCAAGCCAGAAGCAGGCTTCCGGCCAAGTTGCGGGTTCGATACGGGCAGAAGGTGGGATTGTCAAGCAGATGCGAGCTTTCCAGCGCAAGGGCGCAGATTTCAAACGCTGCCATCGTCGTCTTCGTGGGCTTGCAAGACTTGCTGGCGGAGAGCGTTGGAATTTTTGACCCAATGCTGGAGTGTAGCGAAATCTAGCAGGTTGACCGTACGCTGTCAAGCAGTATTTTCTTAACTAGAGAAAAAATGTGCTGTGCCACATTTTCTCCAAATGAGACAATTGGTTAACGCCACACCCGTCCGAACGGTTCAACGCTTTGCAACCTGCTTCCACCCTTGTGTGTCACCACCCCACCACCCACCACCTATGGCGTGAACAAACCCGGAAAACCTCGCCAACCGCGATTCGGGCGTGTTCCGTTCCGCCGGGGAACGCATCGTTAATATCCGCGCGCCTTGCTCCTGATAACCCGCTGCAATTGCTTAACCTTTGGGCGTGAATATTAACGGCCTTAAGGCAAAAGGTGCTGTTTCACCTCCCCCTCGCGCAAAACTTATCCACAGCTCAACCCCCAATCCTCAAGGAACAAAAACTGAATCTCGGTCCATCAGCGATTCGGGCGCGAAACGTTCGCCTTTGAATCCAAACCTTTCGGGCCTGTTCCATTCCCGCCCTTGACCCTGGCCTTCGCAGCCGCCACATTTGTCTCACGATGCCCATCCAACGACAAGATCAACCTGACTTCAGATGGAATCGTTTGAAGCCAGGCAAGTTGATCGACCAAAATAACCCAGGGCGACTTTGACTTTTACATGAAAAGTCAAAGCGCTAGGGTCACTGCCATTCTGGGCCCCACCAACACCGGAAAAACCCATTACGCTGTTGAGCGCATGCTGGCCCATGGCAAAGGCATGATCGGCCTGCCGCTGCGCCTCCTCGCCCGCGAGATCTATGACCGCGTGCGCCTGCAGGCGGGTGATAACCAGGTGGCGCTGATCACTGGCGAAGAAAAAATCATTCCGCCAAGACCCAACTATTGGGTTTGCACGGTGGAAGCGATGCCGCCCGATATCGAGGTGCCTTTCCTTGCCATCGATGAAGTTCAGCTATGCGCCGATTTCGAGCGCGGCCACATTTTCACCGAACGCGTTTTGCATCGGCGCGGAACCGAAGAAACGCTGTTGCTCGGCGCCGCCACCATGCGGCCCATTCTCGAAAAACTTCTGCCCAATGTGCAATTCACCGCCCGCCCGCGTTTGTCGAAGCTCGCCTATGCGGGCCAGAAAAAACTCTCACGCTTGCCAAGGCGCAGCGCCATCGTGGCTTTCACGGCCGAGATGGTTTACGCGGTGGCCGAACATATCCGCCGCCAGCAGGGCGGTGCCGCCGTCGTCATGGGCGCCCTTTCACCGCGCACCCGCAATGCGCAAGTGGCGCTCTATCAATCGGGCGATGTGGATTATCTCGTGGCCACCGATGCCATCGGCATGGGCCTCAACATGGATGTGGACCATGTGGCCTTCGCCTCCACCCGAAAATTTGATGGCTTC
This sequence comes from Aestuariivirga sp., assembly GCA_031424315.1. Lineage (GTDB taxonomy): Bacteria > Pseudomonadota > Alphaproteobacteria > Rhizobiales > Aestuariivirgaceae > Aestuariivirga. Next base: position 69,463 of record JANPHF010000093.1, on the reverse strand, counting down.
CAATTCCGCAATTTGAATCCCGGGGAACTGGGCCAGATCGCCGGCCGCGCCGGGCGCTACATGAATGACGGAACCTTCGGGGTCTCCGCCGAAGCCGATCCCTTCGATCAGGAAACCATCGACCGCCTCGAAAACCACAACTTCGAATCCATCCGCGTTTTGCAATGGCGCAACCGCGATCTGGATTTCCGCTCTCTCGATACCTTGCGCAAGTCGCTCGGCCATCTCCCCAAAATCGAAGGCCTCACCCGCGCTCAAGCCGCATCAGACATTCTGGCGCTTGAATCCATCTGCCGCGATGAATCGATCCTGCGCCTCGTACAAAGCAAGGATCAAACCTTGCGCGCCTGGGAAGTCTGCCAACTGCCGGACTACCGCAACATCTCTCCGGCCGAACATGCCCATATGGTTTCGCGCATCATCCAGTTCCTGCACGGCCCCACAGGGTTTGTGGATGAGGATTGGTTCGCCCGCCAATTGGCCCATACCGAAAATCTCGAAGGCGGCATCGATGCCATCGCCACCCGCATCAGCCATGTGAGAACCTGGAGCTTCATCGCCAATAGAGCCGATTGGCTGGAGGCCCCGTTCTATTGGCAAAGCCGCACCAAGGAGATCGAAGACCGCCTTTCCGATGTGTTGCATGAGCGGTTGACTCAGCGTTTCATTGATCGCAGAACCAGTGTATTGTTGCAGCGTCTGGCAAAGAAGGAAGGCTTGATGACGAATATTGAGGCGGGCGGCGAAGTCCGGGTTGAGGGCGAACGCGTCGGCCAAATTGCGGGTCTGCAATTCTTCCCCGAATCCAGCGCCAGTGACGCAGGTCTACAGGCCTTGAAATCCGCCAGTCAGGGCCCGGTTGCCACCGAGATCTCCGCGCGCGCCAAGGCGCTGGCCATGACGCCAGATACCGAATTGAAACTCACCCGCTTGGGCGAGCTGATGTGGGCAGGCCACGTGGTCGGCCAACTGGCCAAAGGCGACAAGCCCCTCTCACCCAAAGTTGAAGTGGTGGCCAGCGATATGCTCGATGGCCCAGCGCGCGAAGAAGTGCGCGAGCGTTTGCAGAAATTTGTCGGCCGCCATTTGGGCACAGTGTTGGAGCCCTTAATCAAGCTCGAAGAGGCCGAAGGCTTTGAGGCACAAGCCCGCGGCATGGCTTTCCGTTTGGTCGAAGCCTTTGGCGTTTTGCCGCGTGACCAGGTGCTCGAAGAAGTGAAGGCCCTCACCCAGGACGACCGCGCCAAGTTGCGCTCACTCGGTGTTCGCTTTGGTGCCTTCCACTTGTTCTTGCCAGCGTTGCTCAAACCTGCGGCAACAGAAATGCGCCTGCTGCTGTGGTGGCTGCAAAATCACAAAGTGGAATCCATCATCCCCACCCCGCCCGCCAATGGCCTCACTTCCACAGCGGCGGATCTGACTTTGCCCGATGGCTTCTATCGCATCTGTGGCTACCGCATCTGCGGCAGACGCGCCGTGCGTGTGGATATGTTGGAGCGCCTTTCTGATCTGATCCGCGACCGTGTATTCTGGAAACCGCGCATCGCTGAAGAACAGCGCCCGGCCGGCAGTGTTGAAGGCGGCGGCTTCACCGTGGTGCCGGACATGATGTCCCTCGTCGGCTGTTCCGGCGAGGAGTTTGATGAAATTTTGAGCAGCCTCGGCTTCCGCGCCCAGAAGCGCATGCTGCCCAAGCTGCACAGCCACGTTGCGACAAAGCCAGTTGAAGCTCCAACCGCAGTGGAAGCAGCTGCCGAAACTTCAATCGAAGAAACTTCAGACACGCCGGTGGAAGAGTCCGCAGTTGTCGTTGAGCCTGAGCCCGCACAGCCCGTAGAATCCGAAGCAGTCCCCGCTGAGGCCGCTGCCGCCCCGGCCGAAGCGGCCCCCGCCCCCGAGCTCATCGAAACCAATGTCTGGTGGCCAAAAGACACTGGCCCCTTCCGCGCCCGCCCTGAAAGGCCCCAGCGGCCGCAAGGCGAAAAGCCCCGCTTCGAACGGAAACCCCACGGCAAGCAAGGCCAGCGCCACGATCGCAAGGCCGATGGCAACCATGAGCGTAAAGCCGACATCCGCCCGGCCCGCCCGCCAAAGCCCGAAAAGCCCATGGATCCCAATTCACCCTTTGCCAAGCTCTTGGCCCTGAAAGAGCAGATGAAGGGCAACTGACCTGTCGCAACGGCTCGACAAATGGCTGGTCTATGCGCGCTTCGTAAAGCACCGCTCGGATGCTGAGGCCCTGATTGAAGGCGGCCACGTGAGATTGAACCGCAACCGCGTTTCGAAGAACGGCCAGAACTTAAAGGCGGGTGATGTGCTCACCCTCACGCTCTATTCCGGCGTGAAGGTGATCAAGGTGCTGGGCGAGGCAGAACGCCGTGGCCCGGCCAGCGCAGCACAGGCCCTTTACGAAGACTTGACGGGCATGCATATGCCCCATGCCACCCCGGAAATTCCGGGTGCAATTGCGAAGTGATCCTGCTATCAACCGCCCCGAATTCCAACCTTCTGGACCACCATGACCTACATCGTCACCGACAACTGCATCAAATGCAAATACATGGATTGCGTGGAAGTTTGCCCCGTGGATTGTTTCTATGAGGGCGACAACATGCTGGTGATCCACCCGGACGAATGCATTGATTGCGGCGTGTGTGAACCCGAATGCCCCGCCGATGCCATCAAGCCAGACACTGAGCCTGGCCTTGAGAAGTGGCTGAAGATCAATACCGAATACGCCCCCAAATGGCCCAACATCACCATCAAGCGCGAAGCTCCGGCCGATGCCAAGGAATTTGACGGCAAAACCGGCAAGTTCGAAGCCTATTTCTCGGAAAAACCTGGCCAGGGGGATTGAGCCCCAGTTCCCTCAAATCTGACGAGGGATGGTGAATCCGGGTTAACCATGTTTTCGCGTGGTGACGGATTTACACCGTGTACGGACGGTTGCGCCTTTAAAAATCCTTAAAATCGTGCTATGGAGCTTTTTATGTAAAGTTCCAACATACCTGATGGATCCGGGCTTCCAGGCTCGGATTTTTTAACGCCCGGATGAACCGGGGCCATCAGGTACAGCACAGGCGGTGAAGTTAAATGCCCATTTCCAAAGCAAAAAAAGCCAAGGCTCCAGCCAAGAAGGTCGCCAAGGTGAAGCTGAAGGCGAAAGCCAAGCCAGCCCCAAAGGCCGCCGCCAAAGCCGCCCCGAAGAAGGCTGCCAAGCCTGTGGCTCAAAAGCCGGTCGAAAAGTCGCATGCCAAGCTGGCCGCCAAGGGCCACGCACTTCATGCTGCAGCGCACAAAGCAGCTGCAGCCAAGCCTGCGGCTGCTCCGGCTCACAAGCCAGCAGCACCCGCAGCCCATGCGGCCCCCAAAGCCCCAGCCAATTCCAACAAGCCAGTGGCTGCTGCCACGCCTGCCCCCAAGAAGATTCACTTCAAGGTTGGCGAACTTGTGGTTTACCCCGCGCACGGCGTGGGCAAGATTTCCAATATCGAAGAGCAGGAAATCGCTGGCGTGAAGTTGGAACTCTATATCGTGGACTTTGAGAAGGAAAAGCTCCGCCTCAAGGTGCCAACTAACCGCGCCGAACAGAAGGGCATGCGCCATCTGGCTGATCGCACCATGATCGAACAGGCCATGAAGGTGATCCGTGGCCGTGCGCGCATCAAGCGCACCATGTGGAGCCGCCGCGCCCAGGAATATGATGCAAAGATCAATTCCGGCGATCTCATCTCCGTGGCCGAAGTGGTGCGCGATCTCTACCGCTCCGACCGCCAGCCCGAGCAGAGCTATTCCGAGCGCCAGCTGTTTGAACAGGCGCTTGCCCGCTTCGCCCGCGAACTCGCCGCCGTCCGCAAGGTGGATGAGGATCAGTGCACGCGCGAGCTCGAAGAATATCTTGCCCGCAACGCCAAGCGCGGCGCCGCCGAAAAGACCGAAGACGACAGCGCCGAAGAAGCGGCATAAGCGCTTCGATCTGGAACAAACAAAACCCGCGCCTCATCAGCGCGGGTTTTTCATTTTCAGAATACGCGAGGAAATCAGCCCTCCAAGTAATCCATGCTGCGCGCTAAATCGCGAGCGATCTGTTTGGACTTGTGAACCTCAGGCGCAAACGGCTCGAATGACACATAGCCCTTGTAGCCGCCTTCAAACAGCTTCTTCACCTGGCCCTTGTTGTCAATCATGTCGCGCGCATCCACCAAGACGCGCTGCGCGTCGCGCATCGTGTCGGCGGTGAATTTCCCGTCCGCCATGCCTGAAACGTGAATGAGCCCAGTGCGTTTGGGGAACATCTCCTTCTCGCCTGCCACAAAGTGGTGAAACGTGTCATGCGTCAGCTTGAAACGCGAAGCGCCACCCACATCATCAATCGCGGCCAAAGCCTCGGCCTTCAGGCGCAACGAGCATTCGGCGAAACCAAGTGGCTCCACACAGCCGATCAGACCATGGTTCTTCAGAATGCCCTTCAACCCATCCAGCGCCACGCGCAGGCCCATCAGGCGCTCTTCCGTGTCCGGCTTGAACTTCTTGTCATTGGTCGGCACGAGAATGAGATTCTTGCCACCCGCCAGGGCGATATATTCAGCCAGGCGGTTGGCCTCATCCGCCTTGGCCTTGTTCCACTGGTTCCAGCGCTGCAGGCCATTGATGTTGATGATGGTGATGCCCTTGTCCTTGGCCATCTTGCCAATCATCTTGGCATTTTTGTTGCCCATCAGCGAAACCGGAATATCATTGCGGATCTCAACGGCATTGATGCCAAGGCGAAGCGCGAGATCAAAGAATTCTGCATAGCCCAGCTTGGGGGCAACCATGTGATTCAGGGAAAATTGCATGTGGGGTGTCTCCTCTGTTCTCGCGCATAGCAAGAGGAGCGCGCCGCGATAATGGGGCGGCAGCCGAATTGCTCAGAAACTATCAGATCAACTCGTCTGTGCGCAGCGTTTCCAAGCCACTGGGTCAACGCCTTTGCCATCTTTTACGGTGAATGAGGTCATGTTCTCCTCGCCCAACAGGCGCATGTAGATCATGTCTCCGGCGTGATCCTCGCCTGCCGGCACGGTATACATGAATTCGTGGCGGGCATAGTCGCCGTCGAAAGCAGGCTTGCCCGAGAGTGAAATCTTCGGCCCATCAATATCGACACGCGCGCCCGCCTCATTGCACCAGGCGCCATCAATCTTGTCGGCAAAGGCCGCAGCAGGAAACAGCAGACAGAAGGCAACAACATACTTGAACATCGCGAACCTCCATTGCGAACCTTGGAGGTTACGCTTCAATCCGCAGCTTATTCAATCATTCACTGCTTCCGCATGTCCGCCGCTGAAATGCCCGCCACTTCCACGGGCTTCTTCATCGCGTCGCGGCGGAAGGGCTCGCCCAGTTCCTGATTGATCATGGCTTCAATGAGCGTGGTCTTGCCATGCTTCATCTGGTCATCAATCGCCTTGTGCAGGGCCGCGGTCAGTTCGTCCATGGTGCGCGCCACCACGCCTTGCAGGCCGCAAGCCTTGGCGATGCCGGCGTAGCTCACCTGTTCGTCCAATTCCGTGCCTACAAAGTTGTCGTCATACCACAGTGTGGAATTGCGCTTCTCCGCACCCCATTGATAGTTGCGGAACACGATCTGTGTGACGGCCGGCCATTCCTTGCGGCCGATGGCGGTGAGTTCCGTAACCGCGATGCCGAAAGCGCCATCGCCAGAGAAGCCAACCACAGGCACATTCGGGCAGGCAATTTTAGCACCCACCACCGAAGGCAAGCCATAGCCACAAGGGCCGAAGAGTCCCGGCGCCAGATATTTGCGGCCCTCATCAAAGGTGGGATAGGCATTGCCGATGGCGCAATTGTTGCCGATGTCGGACGAGATGATGGCCTCACGCGGCAAGGCGGATTGAATGGCGCGCCAAGCCATGCGCGGGCTCATCCATTTGGGCTTCGCGGCGCGGGCGCGTTCATTCCATGTGGTGCCCGGATCATCATTCTCATGATCCATCGATGAAAGCTGCTGCGCCCATTTGGACTTTGTGTCGGAAATCAGTTCCTTGCGCGCCTTGCGCTCGTGATCACCCGCTGAGGGCGAAAGCTTGCCAAGAATGGCAGTGGCCACCTTCTTCGCATCACCCACAATGCCCACCGCCACACGCTTGGTGAGGCCAATGCGCGAAGGGTTGACATCAACTTGAATGATCTTTGCCTGCTTCGGCCAATAGTCGAGGCCGTAACCCGGCAACGTGCTGAACGGGTTAAGCCGCGTGCCGAGGCACAACACCACATCGGCCCTCTGAATCAATTCCATCGCCGCTTTGGAGCCGTTGTAGCCCAGCGGACCCGCAAACAGCGGATGCTTGCCGGGGAAGGCGTCGTTATGTTGATAGCCCACACACACTGGCGCATCCAGTTTCTCAGCCAGCTTCATTGAAGCCGGAATGGCATTGCCGAGCACCACGCCTGCGCCATTGAGGATCACGGGGAACTTCGCTTCTGACAGCAGCTTGGCGGCGGCGGCAATGGCTTCTTCTCCACCCGCAGGACGCTCGAATTCCACGATGGAAGGCAACTCGATGTCTACCACCTGAGTATAATAATCGCGCGGCATGTTGATCTGTGCTGGCGCAGAATGGCGCTTGGCATTCATGATCACACGGTTCAACACTTCGGCCACGCGCGACGGGTCCCGCACTTCTTCCTGATAGCACACCATGTCTTTAAACAGCGCCATCTGCTCCACTTCCTGGAAGCCCCCCTGCCCGATGGTCTTGTTCGCGGCTTGCGGTGTTACCAGCAACAGCGGCGTGTGGTTCCAATAGGCGGTTTTGACGGCAGTGACGAAATTGGTGATGCCCGGGCCGTTCTGGGCGATCATCATGCTCATCTTGCCAGAAGCGCGGGTGTAGCCATCGGCCATCATGCCGCCAGAACCCTCATGCGCACAGTCCCAAAAGCGAATGCCAGCCCTGGGGAACAGATCGGAAATCGGCATGAAGGCCGAGCCGATGATGCCGAAAGCATCGGCAATGCCATGCATCTGCAGGACTTTCACAAAGGCTTCTTCAGTGGTCATTTTCATGGGCGCAGGCTCCAGAATATTTTGCCCTTCATAAACGCGCATCTGGACCTACACTAGGTCCAGATTAGGCCAGACGTTAGGCGCTGGCCCTGTCGCGTCAGATAAGGATCACCGATGCCCAGTTGCCCGCATCAGGCACTTGGATGATCCATTTTTTGCAAATCTGAGTTCACTAAATTTTTACCGCGTTTCCATAGGCTACCACCACAAGTATGGGTTAGTCGTGTGACACTACTTCTAATAAAAAATTGGCGCGTTTTCGCGCGCAGGGTTGGCACCTTTTTGTGCGCCGCACTGGCTCTTTCCCAAACACCTGCGCTGGCCAGCCCGAACCTCATCACCAACGGCAGCTTTGAAGCCATCGGGTCATGGACCTCACTGTCCTGCGCCGCGGCCCTTGAGCGTTCCAACTCCCCTGCAAGTTATGGGATTCCAGCAGCGCCGGCAGGAAGTTTCTTTGTCGAAGTTGAATGCAGCTCCCTGAGCCCCACAACCACAGCCGATTACATTCAGCAATCGGTCACAACCATTCCAGGCGAATCCTACATAGTCTCGGCCCGCGCCGTCACCCGATTGAACGCCGACACTGGCGATCAGATGATCATCAACGCGGCAGGTGCCAACCTCGCCACAGTTACAACCGGATCAACCTGGACGAATTATTCCGCCAGCTTTTCTGCGACGACAGCAACCTCCGTCATCCGCTATCTCTCCAATGGGTCAGCCACAGGCTTCAATGCGCCGGGCGACAGTGTCGGTCTCATGCTGGACGATGCGCAGGTGCAGCAGCTTACAGTGTCGCCTGCTTCCGGCACCACCCCGGAAGACACGTCCCTGGTTTTCAACTCGACAGCGGGCAATGGCTTCCAGGTTGCCACGAATTCAACGGCCGCCACACTCACAGTCTCCACGTCAGTCCTCCATGGCAAGCTCACTTTGGCAAGCACCACGGGCCTGACCATCACCACTGGCAGCAACGGATCAGGCAGTTTTACCTTCACGGGCACAGCGGCAGCCATTAACACTGCGCTCAATGCCGGCGTCACCTATTCGCCCTCGGCGGACTATAACGGCGCTGACACGCTGACTTTCACCGGCACGGCCGGAACAGCAACCAACACCGACACGGTGCCCATCGCTATAACGCCAATGGCCGACATTGTGGCCGACACGGTTACGACCGCGCAAAACGCCCCCATCACATATAACGCGATCACGGGAACGCTTGGGGCCAGCGCCGACAATTTTGAAAATACGCCCACCGCCGTTTCGGTGACCGGCCCGTCCCATGGCACGGCGGTGGCTTCAATCACAACGCTGGGGCAAATCACTTACACGCCAAACCCCGGCTGGTTCGGCACCGACACGTTCACCTACACAGTCACATCTGGCGGTGTGACAGAAACCGCCACGGAAACTGTCAATGTCACGCCGCTTGCCCCGGCAGCCACAATTTCAGAAGTGACAACTGGCGCAACCGGAACGTTTTCATTCACGGGCAGCAACGGCATCAGCAGTCAAAACCTCACCACTGTTGTGGTTGGAACACCTGTTTCCGGTGCAGCACAAGCACTCACCACAACAGGCGTGGCCACAACAATCTCCCAGGCATTCAACGCGGCTTTCGCTTCGCCAACCGCTTCATGCATTGATTCCAACAGCGCCAACACGGGCATGACGGGAACCTTCGGCACGCTTTCCGGCCTCACCCTCACAATTCCAGCAGCCAATGTAATCCCGGGCGCCAATATCGTCTGCACCTTCAGCAACACCAAGGCCAGCCCGAATTTGCTCATTGCAAAAACCTATGCGACAGGAACAACGCCCGTCGTGGTTGGGCAGATTGTCACTTATACCTATGTCATTACCAACACCGGCAATGTGACGATGAGCAACGTACAGGCAAAAGACATGCATGGCTCACCTGCCGTTCAAGTGCCGCTGGGTGCCGGCGGCATCACATCTGAAACGCTCTCTGCCCCGGGGCCGCTGGGTGCCAGCGCGTCACCAGACACAACCGCCAACGACGGGATCTGGACCACTCTCGCTCCTGGAGCATCGGTAACCTTGACCTACACTCACACCGTGACGCAGGCCGAAATCGATCACGGCTAGCCGGCAATGGCGCTGCTGCATCCCATGCTTTCCGCAATCAGGGCCATATCTGACGCGCTCACTTCAGAAAGGCCAAAACGGAATTCATGGCGCCAGCTTTTTTGTCCCTTTGTGAAAGACAGATTCTCCAGCTTTGGCGCAATGGGCGCGGCTTTTGCCTCAAACCATGCCACATCACGCCGGAAAGGGTTGAAGCCGCCGCCCATCTCTCCCTGGGTAGGCCCGGCTTCACGATCCCCAAGCCGTGAAGGCCTGGAGGCTTTGCTTGCCGCCGAACTCTTGCACAGGCGAGTCTTGGGTAATCAGATCGCCAGGCTCGAGGCGCCGGAGCGGCACCTTCTTTCCATGATTCACCTGCATGAAACCGCCGACTTCGCTGCGCGCCATGTGATTTGCGGCAATCATGCCAATCCTGAAGCGCTGCTCGCTCACGATGTGGCGAACACCCGCAAGCGGTGGCCATCGGGATCAGCCACGGTGAAGGTGTAACCGAAGTCCATTTGCGTTGGTTCCTGCAGCACGGTTGCACCAACTTGCTTGGAGGCGCCAAAGAACTTTTCCACGATGTCGTTGGATTCGACATGGAAGCCAACTTCGTTGCTTCCCGTCGGCGCAGTCACCTCGGGCAACACATCGGCACGCTTCCACAAGCCCAACATGGTGCCGCCCGAAAGCGCAAACATGGCAAAGCCGGGTGAAGCCTCAAGCGGCTTGGCATTGAGCAGCTTTTCATAGAAGGCGGCAGATTTGATTGGGTCTTCAACATAAAGCAGGAATGAATGGCTGGGCATTTGGCTTTCTCCTTGGTTACGATGCAAGAAGCCATAACAGATCGTACTGTCAGCATCTGTCAGCAGCGCATGGCGCGCCTGCATTCTGCATGATTGTGATGCAAACCTGCTGGCCCTAAGGTCAAAACCGCAAACGCCAGGCCAGTTCCTTGACACAATCAACAACGGAAGAATCCATACTCACGCCTGAACTGCGTTCCGGTTTCTATTATCTCTTGTCGATGACCAATATTGGCGCGGCCACGGCTTATGGCGGCATCTGGTTTGCTGAACGCGGCCTTTCACCTGATCAGATCGGTTTGCTCAATTCAGTTCCTGTTTTAACGCTGCTGGTGATCAATATTCTTGTTGGCAAAATCGCTGACCGTGCCAGTGATTGGCGCCAAGTGATCATCTGGGGCGCCTGCTCGTCCGCCATTTTTGCCCTTGGCCTGTTCTTCGCCTACAGCTTTTGGCAGATCCTCCTCGCCTGGTCATTGGTGAACATCGCGCAAGGCGCAGTGGCTCCGGTGATGGATGCAGCCGCCTCGCGCATCACTGCGCGCCGCGGCACAAGTTTTGGCGCCTTGCGGGCCTGGGGTACGGTTGGCTTTGTCCTCGCCGTATTCGCAACCGGCTATCTTGCGGCCTATGGTGGCGCCAGAATTTTTGTGCCCCTCATCGTCGGCCTTTGCCTGGTGCGGGCGCTGGCTTCACTGGCACTACCCTTTTTCCGCAGCACTGAAAAAACACTGGTGACCGAAGGCTTGGCCACGCAATTCAGCCACATGCTGAAGCCCTGGCTGCTGGTGCCGCTGCTGGCCTGGGGCATGATTCAATCCACCAACATGGCGCTGATGGCCTTCCAGGCGCTGTTGTGGAAACAGCAAGGCCTCTCAGAAAGCCTGATCGGCAATCTGATTGCACTGGGGGCCATTGCCGAAACGGCGCTGATGTTTGCATTCCCTTTGTTGAAGGGCCGTTTTCGTGCCCGCCAACTGATGTTGATTGCAGCCTTGGTGGCGGCTTTCCGCTGGGCCTGTTTTGCCTTCTCGCCCGGCATGCCGTGGCTGATCCCACTGCAACTGCTCCACGCCTTCACCTATGCCCTGGGCTATCTGGGCGTCATCAGTTTCATCACGCGCTGGACGGCAGAAGACATGGCCGCCGAGGCACAGGGTGTTCTGGTGGTCATCCAGCAATTGGCTGTGGTGGTGATGATGACGCTGTTTGGCCATTTGGTGGCAGGCTATGGCGCAGGTGCATTCTTTGCTTCCATGGCGATGGCGGGCGCGGGCGCCCTGCTGATCATCATTTCCATACTGTGGCTCAATCCCCCCGGCGCGGCGCGGGAAGCCTGAAACCTCAGTTCACCGGCGCCCACTGCACCTGATCAATGCGCGTGGCTCCCGTGGCCAGCATGATCAACCTGTCCATGCCCAGCGCCACGCCCGAGGCATCCGGCATCATCGCCAGGGCATGGAGCAATTCTTCGTCAATCGGATAGCGCACACCATAGACGCGCTGCTTAATTTCCATCTCTTCCTCAAAGCGGCGGCGCTGTTCGGTGGCATCGGTGAGTTCACCAAAGCCATTGGCCAGTTCCACCCCCGCCGCATAAAGCTCAAAGCGCTCGGCCACACGGGCATCATGTGCGCAGACGCGGGCGAGCGCTGCCTCACATGACGGATATTCATAGAACACAGTAAGCCGCCCATGGCCCAGATTGGGTTCAACCTTCTCAACCAGAATGCGGCTGAAGATGTCGCTCCAGCTTTCATCTACCTGAAACGCCACAGGCGATTGTGCGGCAAGGGCGTCGCGGTTGGGCGTGTTGCCATCCAGTGTAGCCAGCAAATCCACACCTGCGTATTTTTGGAAGCCTTCAGCGACTGTCAACCATTCGGCCTCCGCCATCGGATCACACATTCGACCGCGCCAACTGAAAGGGCCGGAAGCCGCCTGCCGCACGAGCTCCACTGTGTCCTCGATGATCTGCCGATATGGTGTCCGCGCCCGGTAGAACTCCAGCATGGTGAATTCCGGCGCGTGGGTTGCGGTCTGCTCCCGGTTGCGGAACACATGGCCGAGAAAGAATATCCGATCTTCCCCCGCCGCCAACAACTTCTTGCAGGCAAATTCCGGCGAAGTGTGCAGATAACGCGCCGATGCCGAGCCATCATTGTGGATCAGCTGCGTTTCAAAGCCGTGCAAATGTGCCTCGTTGCCGGGCGAAACCTGCAAAGCAGGCACATCCACTTCCAGAAAATCCCGCTCCGCAAACCATGCGCGCGTGGCCGCCAAGATGCGATTGCGCGCCACCAAAAATCCACGCCTGTCCTCATGGCGGGAGGGGTGAAACCACGGCAAATCGTCAAGGCTTGGCTTTGTCATCTGAGGCTGCTATGAGCCGCGCCAACACCCATTTCAATCCCAAAAAATCAGGATATTTACCGTGGTAAAAGTTATCGCCTCTGGCGTTCGCAAGGGCAACGTAATCGAACATGAAGACGGCAAGCTCTATGTCGTGCTGAAGGCCGAAAGCATGCACCCCGGCAAGGGTACGCCCACCACCACCATCGACATGCGCCGCATCTCGGACGGTGTGAAAACCGTCGTGCGCTACAAGACGACAGACTCGATGGAACGCGCCTTCGTTGAAACCATCATGCACACCTATCTCTATCAGGATGGCGACAACTACGTATTCATGAACCCAGAAACTTTCGAGCAGATCAACTTGCCCGCCGACATGGTGGGCGATTTCGCACCTTACCTGCAGGAAGGCATGGAATGCCAGATCGCGCTGTTCAACGAAGCCCCGATTTCGATTGAAATTCCCCAGCGCATCACGCTGGAAATCACTGACACGGAACCAGCCATCAAGAACCAGACGGCTTCTTCATCCTTCAAGCCCGCCATGCTCTCCAACGGCGTTCGCACCATGGTGCCGCCGCATGTAACTTCTGGCACACGCATTGTGGTGGATACGGGTGACGGCTCCTATGTGGAACGCGCCAAGGACTAGAGCGGCGGATGCTCGCATCCGCTCGCCCGCACGCTCTAGATATTTGATTGGTCGCATCTTTTCGCTCGATGCTCTAAGCGCGCCCTGCCTCGCTTGACAGCATCGCCGCTGAAACCCCCAGCTTGCCCAGCGCCGCCTCATGCAAGTGCGCGCGCGGATGGGCAAACACCAATTCAGGATCAGCGTCACAATGCAGCCAGCCGTTGCGCATAATCTCGCTTTCAAGCTGTCCCGGGCTCCAGCCCGCATATCCAAGCGCCAGTAGCTTGGCCACGGGCCCCTTGCTTTTCGCGATGTCCTTGAGAATGTCCACGGTGGCGGTGAGCGCAAAATTCTCATTCACCTGCATTGTCTCGTCCGATTTGTAATCGGTCGAATGCAATACAAAGCCCTGGAACTGTTTCACCGGCCCGCCGAACATCACTGGCAATTGCAAAATTTCTTCAGCCGTATGATCAAGCTGCAGCTTTTCAGCGAGATCGGCAAACACCATGCGCGGCGCAGGCTTGTTGATCACGAGCCCCATCGCCCCATCTTCCGAATGCGCGCAGAGAAACACCACCGAGCGCTCGAAGTCATCGCCCTGAATCGAGGGCATGGCGATCAGCAGCTTTCCGGCAAGGAACTGGCGCTTGGTCATGGCAAGACCATAATCCGAAATCAATGTGACGTGAAGGTGATTGGCAGGTGGGTGTTCCTGCCTGTAGAAACCATGCCATGAACCGCCGCCAACTGCTTGCCTCTGCTCTCGCTGTTACCGTCGCGCGCCCTGCTTTCGCTGCTTCCCCGGAATGGCAGGCACGCCTTATTCAAGGTGGCTTTGATGGCAAGGCCTATCTCGCGGGCCTGCACATCGTGCTGATGCCTGGCTGGAAAACCTATTGGCGCGTGCCGGGCGAGGCAGGCATTCCACCTCAGATTAAGGTGAACGGCGACAATCTAGAAAGCTTTGAAGTCCTGGCACCACTGCCCACACGCATCACCGATGCCAGCGGCGAGGCGATAGGTTATCATGATGAGGCGGTCTTCCTGTTGCGCGTCGTGCCAAAGGCGCCAGAAAAACCTCTGAGCGCCACTGTCTCGGCCTTCTTTGGTGTTTGCGAGCAAATCTGCAAGCCTGCGAAGTTTGAAGGCGCACTTGAGATGCAACCCGGCATGCAGACCTCGTCTGTGCTTGCATCTTGGCAAGCAAAAATTCCGATCGCCGGGGATTTCATTTCCTCCGCAAGATTGGATGCCGCGGAACTTGTGATCACCCTCACACAAACCATTGAAGACCTTTTCATCGAGGGTCCGGAAGAGCTCTATTTCCGCGCGCCAACGTTCAACCAAGGCAAGGCAATAGTCAAAATTGATGGCCTGCAATCGGGCCAAAGCTTGAAAGGCATCAGTCTGCGCTGCACGGCCGCCATGCAAGGCAAGGGCCTTGAACAGATGATCTCCGTCTCCTAGTTTCACCACAACAGGAGAACGAGAATGACCATCAAGATTGGCGACAAACTGCCCACAGCCGAATTCCTCAGCTTCAACGCCGATGGCCAAATGAAACTCACCACTGATCAGGTTTTTGCGGGCAAGAAGGTTGTGCTCTTCGCAGTGCCCGGCGCTTTCACGCCCACCTGTTCCATGAACCATATGCCGGGCTTTGTGGACAACGTGGACGCCATCAAGGCCAAAGGTGTCGACACCGTGGCCTGCACCGCGGTGAACGACAACCATGTGATGAAGGCCTGGAGCAAGCATTCGGGCGCCGATGGCAAAATCCTCATGCTTTCAGATGGCAGCGCGCTCTTCGCCAAGGCCATCGGCCTGGCCTCTGAAATGTCGAACATGGGCTTGCGCTCAAGGCGCTACTCCATGATCGTGGACAATGGCGTGGTCACGCATCTCAATGTGGAAGACAAATCCGGTGTAAATGTCTCCGGCGCAGATACCATCCTCACCCAGCTTTGATTTCGCCGGTGCCTTAACCATGACTGTGGATAAGGCGCAAAAACTGCGCGGCAGGATTCGACTCTTCTGATGCGGCACAATAGCGTTGCCTCTCAGGGAGTGGCGCGTGTTCAAGTTTGTGGCCGTATTTGCATCATTGTCGTTGGGTGTGGCCCACGCCACCGAAGCGCAGCAACACTGTTTGCCCGAAATTGTGAACACCCATCAGGTCTTGGTAACCGGGGAATATGCCGGCAAGGCCTTTGCCTACACCATCACCACCCAGAGCAAAGCCAGGCCGGACCAACAAGCCACGCAGGGAAAGGCCCAAGAAAAGCCCTGCCCGCTTACAAGTTAGATTCCCCCGCCTCACTGCCCTTCTTGAACGGCTGCATCCCCTCACGCGCCAACTCGTCGGCGCGTTCATTATCGTCATGGCCAGCATGGCCCTTCACCCAGTGCCAAGAGAGCGTGTGCCGCGCCACGGCCTCATCAAGGGCCTGCCACAGCTCTGCATTCTTCACGGGCTTCTTGTCAGCCGTTTTCCAGCCATTGCGCTTCCAGCCATGAATCCATTTGGTGATGCCGTCTTTGACATACTGTGAATCAACGTGCATCTCCACCGTGCAAGGCCGTTTCAGCGCCTTCAATGCCTCGATGGCAGCCATCAACTCCATGCGGTTATTGGTGGTGTTGGCCTCGCCGCCGAACAGTTCCTTGCGCGAGCCTTGATAGTCAAGGATTGCGCCCCAGCCGCCTGGGCCGGGGTTACCTGAGCAGGCACCATCGGTGTGAATGACAACTTTCCTTGCCGTCATGCAGCAGGCTGGCTCTGCGGGCGCAACTCGCGCGGCAACTTGAAGGACACATTCTCCTCGCGCAGCACAACTTTCTCCACCGTCACAGTATAGTGCAAGCGGAAAGCATCTATAATTTCATTGACCAGCACTTCCGGCGCAGATGCGCCAGCCGAGAGGCCGATGGTACGCAGCCCCGAAAGAAGCCGCCAATCCAGCTCTGCGGCGCGCTGCACCAAGAACCCATGGGCGCAACCATTCTTGATGCCCACCTCGACCAACCGTTTCGAATTGGAGGAATTGGGTGCCCCCACCACAATCAGCGCATCAATCTGCGGCGCGATGGATTTCACCGCTTCCTGCCGGTTCGTGGTGGCGTAACAAATGTCCTCACGCGTTGGCCCCTTGATGTGGGGAAAGCGCCGCAGCAGCACATCGATCACATCTTTGGTGTCATCCACTGACAATGTGGTTTGCGTGACAAAGGCCAACTTGGCGGGGTCGCGCACCGGCACAACTTCGGCATCATCGGTTGTCTCAATCAGCGTGATTGCGCCGGGCGGCAGCTGGCCCATGGTGCCGATCACTTCGGGGTGGCCCTTGTGGCCGATCAAGATGATTTCCAGACCCTGTTCATGGTGGCGCTGCGCTTCCATGTGCACCTTGGTGACCAGCGGGCAAGTGGCATCAATCTGGAACAGCTTGCGAGCCTCAGCCGCCGCAGGCACAGCCTTTGGCACGCCATGGGCCGAAAAGATCACCGGACGATCGCCGGGTGGAATTTCATCCAGCTCATCGACGAAAATGGCGCCCTTGGCTTTGAGATCATCCACCACGAACTTGTTGTGCACAATCTCATGGCGCACATAGACGGGCGCCCCGTAAATTTCTAGCGCCCGCTCCACAATGTCGATGGCACGCACAACTCCCGCACAAAAGCCGCGGGGTGCCGCAAGCAGAATCTTCAGGGGTGGAAGGGTGGCAGACATGGCCCTGAAATGTGCCTCGCCGAGGCCTAAGTCAAGGTGCAAAACCTGGTTCTATTGCGCGCCTTTCTGATAAAGCGTGGCCCGCATGACAAAGTAGGGGCCGTCTTGGCCGGGTGAGAAGACCCAATAGATTGATGTGGAGCGGTTGCCAGTTTGCTTGAGATCACTGACATCAAGATTTGGAAAATAGATCGGGCCACGGCCTTCGGTGGCGTCAGAAATAGCAGTGGTTGAAGTCACTGCAAGGCAGGTTGAAGCCCTGAAAGCACCCAGCAGGCATGCCGATGGTGGCGGTGCTGAAACCCATGAATCGTGACAACATCACCCTGCGCGGATTCCGCTCAACTTTCCGGGATTGGGCCTCCCAGCAAACGAACTTCCCGGATGAGACTTGCGAACGCGCACTTGCACACAGGATCAGTGAGCAGGCGGGGGCCGCTCATGGGCGCAGAGATCGGTTTGAGAAGCGTCCCAAGCTGACGGAGGTGTGGCGGCCACCCGCCGATGCAACTCCCATGGTGAAGATGTTGTGACCGGATACACGTCGGGGCTCAACTGAAGCCTGTTGCCAGTTATCCCGGCTACTATTTGCCCGAAGCGATGTGGCTGCCAACATTGCTAAATTGAACCACAATTTGGCTTGCCAGTACAGGCATGATTAGAACGAGAGCGACGCCCATTGCAGCGGCAATCAAGCCATATTCAATGGCAGTGGCACCGGCTTCATTGAAAACAAACTTCTTGAACATGATTGAGCCTTTCAAATTGGTGGCCCAAAAAAACACTTCGGCCTTACCAAAATCTTGTCCGAAAGGTTCAAGTGTGAGCAATCAGCCACAGATGTACAAGAATTCATCCAGGAGATGCCACAGGCTTAAAAAACAGGATTAACGCGAATAAGTGCGCACACCATGGCGCAGTCTCTAGAATGTGATTAGACGCCCGGTCGCATTGTAGTGGTTGCAATTCATTGATATGCTGGCTGACATGATGCGCCGATGGCTGACGATACTGGCTTTGGTCGCTGTGGGATTCGTAAGTCCCGCTGTTGGCGCGAGCAACAAGACCCCAAAGGGTAGCGCTAGCGTTTCATGCGGTTGTACATGCGGTGAAACCAGCAATGATTCTGTTTTCAAGAGTTGGTCTTGGTCTGGCTCACGCGCAGACTGTCAAAACTACGCTGGATCGAATTGCTCATTTGTGGCGGGTGGCGTTACCCATTTCCACCAACTTCATAGTTGCGATACTTTTGTGTCAAAGCCCACGGTCAAACGCGGAATCAAGGCACCACCAAGCGGAGTAGTTGCACCTCAGTGAATCCGGTTTTCAACCAGATTCAGCGCCAGCTCCACGGCGCGGTTTCGGCTTCGGGACAGTCCCTGACTAGAAATCGACAATAAGCGCTGCACCGCTTTCCCTGAGTTGAGAAACGGCCTGCTGGTGAACGGCATGTGAATGATTGCTTCAAGGTTGGTTCAATGGCCGGTAGGCAAGAAAGCTGCAACTGATGGAGGAACTCGTCATGTTGCAACTATGCTTTGGACTTAGTGTTATTCTCTTCGGTCTATACACTTGGAATCGTGAGCAACCCCACTAGCCCGGCACGCCATTGCTCTTTGCCATGTTGCGGGGACGTTCCGTGAGGCCGGAAAGGGCGCTTGGGTTTGCGTCGCGTCTGGTAAGTTGAGAGCCAGCCATCCGGCTATGGAGAAAACGTGATTTGCTGGTTGTCTAATTTCGGGAGTTAGATTACAGCGCCGAATTGCGCACGTATTAACCGCGCGCAATTGTTAATGGGTGCCGAAATGTTTAGAGCGGTGATGCTTGGCGCTGCTGATCTTGAAAGTGCGGGCGCATTTTATGATGCTGTCCTTAAACCTCTAGGATGGCATCAGGTCGAACGTCTGGAAACTGAGATTGGCTTCGGGCCTATTGTGCCTGACGATCCGTCGGCCCCAGTGCCACTTTGGATATTGAAACCATACGATGGAGGTCAGGCGACCTTTGGGAATGGTGTGAACATTGCCTTTCACGCGCCATCCCGCAAAGCAGTGGACGAATTCCATTCCGCTGCACTCGCCAACGGCGGCAAAGACGAGGGTGCACCTGGACTCCGCCTCCACTACACCCCAACATTCTACGCTGCATATGTCCGAGACCCCACCGGCAACAAGGTGAGCGCTGTGTTTGACAAGCCGATGCCAAACGGAACTGTGGATTAATTCGCTCAATACAAGACAGCCCAGCCAATTCCCGCTTAAACTCTTCATGTCATCCCTCAGTGCCGGGCGGCGATGGCCTTTCCTGCCGTACCCGCCCACCCCGCCCTTGCCTTCAGGCGAACTAGGGCCCGTTGACCACTCTCATGGCTTCCCACGATGAATTGCCGCCGATTGGCTGGTCTTACGTTTCTGTGTTCATCCGTTCTTCAACCGATTGCTCAAAAAGTTTGCATGGCTGACCCTAATTTTCTTTCGCAGGCGCGCCCGCTCAATTCCGCGAAAAGTAGATTAAGGCTGCTTGCTTGACTGTAAAGCATCGGCTCCGCGACACTCAAATCGCCTCTCAAAATCTTGTCGACCGCCTCTTTGAGCGCTGCCAGCGTGGCGGTCAGGTCAAGTTGCTTGCCTGTCAATTTACCCGATATTTCCGTTTGCATGACCGCGCTTGCAACTCTGGGGCCAGCAATGAGGCGGGCGATGTCGAGAACAACTTCTTCTTCGCTTGCGCTTGTGATGACAAGTGTACTTGGATCTTGTTCGCATGAATTGACGGGTTTGAGGCTGTCTTACTCATCGCGGAGCCGGAGGCTACGTAAAGCGGCTTCCTATCAACAATTCTGAGACTCGGCGTTCTTGGACTTTATTGCCGAGCGTGCCTCCAACCCACTTAGAATGACGCACCGCACCGCGGGCCAACTCGGCGTTGACGCGTGGGCTAATAAACGGCAATGCCACGAAGTGCCAGGAATTGAAGTGTCAACAGCCTCGAAGATGAAGATAGGCATGAAACGAAACAACCTGCCTGAAATCCGTGTGGTGCCATGGTATGTAACGACCGAAACTCATATATCGTTGAAAATAATAAAGATTATTAATGGTCTGGCGTCCCGGAAGGGGCAACAACAATACATCAAAAACAAATGCTTAGCATAAAGTGGGCCAATTCCCATTTCGTTGTTTCCCGGGCTTTCCCGCGTTGCTTGTCCCACCGACTGGAGTAATTCAGTGGGTTCATTGCTGGATAAGGCGGCTCTTAAATATTACCCACATCATCAGCACGGGCCGAGTTGCGGGATGCCAGTCCTGATCCATCACAAGAAGGGCACGCATGTTGAAGGTCTGGAAAGTGCTACACTTGTCGATAGCGTATCGTGAATGATGAAACTGAGAACTGGAACATCAGCGTGAAACCTTGGGTTTCCTTCCCTCAATCGGGGTCAATTGACTGAAATTTGAGTTTTTCTCGCTGTTCAGGTTTGGGAGGTATGCCGCACCGCGTTTCTCAATTGTGATGGTGCGGGGGCGTGCCAGATTAACTGATAGGCCTCAAGCACATTTTCGCGTGTGACAGGAAGCCCGCGCAGGGCGATCCAGGTTGGCAACGGGCTGCCGACCAGTGACAGAAGCGTGGCATTGGCCGCAGCTACACCGATGTCATAGGGCCGCTGAGCGGCAACCCCGCCCACCAGCGATCCGGAAGCCAGCGCGGCCGCTACCTCATTGCCAAGATCGACGGTGGTCACTGGAATGTTGAGTTTGCGGGCGTTCAACACCGCCATCGCGCGCACTGCAGGTTCGTCCCAAGCCACAAAGCAGCCCGCCAGGTCGGGTGTGGACTCGATCAATTGTTCCATCGCCGCGCCGGCCGTCTCCTTGGTTTCGAACTTGCATTGCTTGACGCGCAGATCCGGCCGGTTCGTTTCAATCCACCGAAGGAAGGCAATCTGCCTTTCATGCGTGGCAAAGAAGTCGACGTCATATCCGAGCAGGCCTATCGTGCAGCGTGCAGGCACTCGGGTTGCTAGAAGCTCGGCGGCGATCTGGCCCAGGCCAAAATTGTCAGCCGACACCATGGTAGTGTAGCCTTTCCCGGGCATGAGCCCGGTGGGCACATTGTCCAGCAGGATTAGCTTGACACCTGCCGCTTCTATTTTTGAATGGACCTCGGCGACGGCAGCATTGTCAACCGGAATGCTGACGATGGCATCGGGCCGTTGCATGAGCATGCGCTCGAGCGCGCGGCTCTGTTCGGCGCTGTCAAAATGGCAGTCGGCAACTTCGGTGATGGCGGCAGAATGCCGCCCCAGCGTGGCGGCAAGGCCAGCCATGACCTGGCGTGACCAGTCACTGCCGACAGTATGCAGCGCCACCGCAACGGTATAGCGCCGCGCATTCATGTCGGCGGCCTGCACCTCATTGATTTTCAGCGCCGAGGCTGGGGCCGGCCGTTCCCCATGTGGGCCGAGGCCGGAGATGGTCTTGCTCATGCGGAGGACCTTTCAATGGGTGGTGGCAGGTTCCGCGTGGATTTGGTCAGCGCGGTGCGGATAGCACCGATGGCGGCTTCGGTGTCCTTGTTGCGCACCGGAGAGCCCTGGAGGATCCAGCGCGGAAGAACAATGGGCGCAAACACTTCATCAGCCACCGAGCGGGCAAGCCCGATCAGCGCCGAAGAGGCCCCGATTTGGGAACGCACAATGCGCAGGTCGCGGCTGACCAAAGGATGCGAACGGCGGTAAACCGCTTCGCGGATGGCCGCCAGGAGGATGTCGCTGCTTTCTGCCATGGTTCCGCCTATGACGATGAGCGAAGGGTTGAAACTGTTGGTGAGGGCTGCCAGCGTATTGCCGATGTGGCGCCCGCTGCGCGAGAGAAGCTCGGCCGATACCGTATCGCCCATCAGCGCGGCGGTGCCGACATCCATGGCCGTGATCTCGCCATCGGCCTGCAGCATCTCGGCAAGCTGCGGGCTCTGCCCAAGGCTTGCGGCCTGAAGGGCAAGACGCGCCACTGCATCCGCCCCGGCCACGGCTTCAAGACAGCCCACATTGCCGCATTTGCAAAGCGTCGTGATGTCTTCGCCTACGGCAATGTGGCCCACAAGCCCTGCCCGGCCCTGGTCGCTCTTGAACAGCTTTCCGCCCAGAACGAGGCCGGCGCTGATTTCGCGCGAAAGATCGACAAAGAGCATATCATGCGCACCCTGGGCGCTGCCGGCCAGAAGTTCGCCCGCCGTCATCATCTCGATCTTGCTGCGCACCCAGCAGGGCGCGTCATAGCGGGCTACCAGGCTTTCAACGAAGTCCAGCCCTTCCCAGCCCGGCATGAATGGCAGGCGGGGTGATTGAAAGGGCTGGCCCGGGCTGGCCTCAACTGGCCCTGACAGGGCAATGCCGATGCCCCAGATGTCGCGGGCCTTGCGGTGCTGCTCCAGCGCCCAGTCAAACAGAGTCTGCAGCCGTTTCAGGACGGCGGCAGGCTCGGCCATGGCTTCAAGCGGCTCATGATGTTCCACCAGCAGCTTACCGGACAAGGTCGAGACCGCAATGCCGATCGAGCCTTGCTCCAATATGGCGACAAGATAGAGCGCCTGATACTCACGGAATCGCGCCGTCCGCGGCGCGCGGCCCCCATTGGCATGGCCAAGCTCGTCTTCGTCGATGAGGCGCAAATGGTTCAGCGTTTCCAGCCGGTCAGCGACGATGGCGCGGCCTAGCCCGGAAATGCGCTCAAGCTCCAGCCGCGTATTGGCCGTTCCATTGCGGATGAGGTTCAGGATCTGGGCCAGCGACTGGCGTTCGGAGTCCTCCCGCTTGCCAGCCCGTCCAGCGCCCGCCCACAGGCTTTCGCCGGGGCCATCATCGTCTTCAAGAAGTGCCGTCGTCCCGTCAGACATCTTTTTCGCGCTCCATGCCGGCCCTGGAATTCTTCGCCTGCAGCCTAAAAAGGACAAATCTCATTCCCGAAGACTAGCAAAGCGCAAGCATTTTGCATATTGGAATCATGCTTTTGCAGATATTATAAATACTTTTGCAGAAAATGCTTTGACATCAGATCAAATTATGCATAAAGGAAGTCTAACAATAAGATGAATGCCGAAAAACAAGGCATCGCCACATGGAGGAATGAATGTCAGTCTGGAAAAAGGCCTATCATGCCAATTGTTGGGGCCCCTTGGGCGGCAATGCCGTTGGTGTAACCTCGATATCGCAACTCACCTACCGGACCTTTGCCGACATGGAGTGTGCGCTACAGAACATTGCCGCGGCGGGCTATGAAGGCACCGAGCTTTTTGACGGCAACCTGTTGGATCATGAAGAAAAGCCAGCCACCTTCCGCGCCATTCTCAAAAACACCGGCCTGAAGCTGGTGGCGGCCTATTCGGGCGCCAATTTCATCTTTGCTGAAATCCTCGACGAAGAACTGGCCCGCATCCGCCGCGCGGCGGCGATCGCCGGCGAACTGGGAGCCGAGCATCTAGTGATCGGGGGCGGCGCCAAGCGTGCCTCTGGCATCCAGCCTGATGACATCAAGCGCCTGGGCGCAGGGCTCGAGAAGGCCCGGGCCATTGCCGAAGGCTTCGGGCTTCGCGCGCATTATCACCCGCATCTCACCACCATTGTGGAAGGGCCCGATGCCGTGCGCGCCATCTTCAAGGAATGTGGCCTGGATTTCTGCCCCGACACGGCGCATCTCGCCGCGGCAGGAGGCGATGTGCCCGCCATGATCCGCGAACATGCCAAGCGCATTTCCTATGTTCACCTCAAGGGCTGGCAGGAAAAGCCTTTCGCATTCACGCCGCTCGACCGCGGCACACTCAACATGCAAGCCATTGCCGATGCGCTGCATGAAATCGGTTTCTCGGGATGGGTCACTGCTGAACTCGACAGCTGGCCTGATCCCAAGGAAGGCGCCATCCGCAGCATGGAATTCCTGCGCGCGGCTGAAGCCAAGAACTGAATTCGAAATCATAAAAATCCATTAGGAGGAATTGAAATGAACAAGCGCATCATGCTGGGCGGTGTGGCCGCCCTCGCAATCTTCGTGACCGGCTTCGCCATGCCGGCCTTTGCAACCGATCCGGACGCGGCCCTGAAGGACCTGGCCACCAAGGTGATGAGCAAGGGACCCAATGGCGAAGACCCGGCTAATCCTGCAGACATCAAGCTGACAGACGATGAGCTGGCCAAGGTCAAGGCCATGAATGCCACCGCGGCGTTGGTCTTCCATTACGGCGGCAATGACTGGTCTCAGGCCCAGGAAAAGGCGCTCAAGGTCCAGTTCGAGGCCGAAGGCATCAAGGTGATCGCCGTCACAGACGCGGGCTTCAAGCCGGAAAAGCAGGTGGCCGACATTGAAACCGTGCTGGCCCAGAAGCCCAGCATCATTGTGTCGATCCCCACCGATGGCGTGGCCACTGCATCGGCCTACAAGGCCGCCGCCGACAAGGGCGTGAAGCTGGTCTTCATGGACAATATCCCCAAGGGCTTTGTGGCTGGCAAGGATTATGTCAGCTCGGTCTCGGCCGACAACTACGGCAACGGCGTGGCTTCGGCCCATCTCATGGCCAAGCAGCTGGGCGGCAAGGGCAAAATCGGCATCGTGTTTCACGCGGCTGACTTCTTCGTGACCAAGCAGCGCTATGACGGCTTCAAGAAGACGATCACCGAACAATATCCCGACATCAAGATCATTGATGAACAGGGCATTGGCGGCCCCGACTTTGCAGGCGATGCCGAAAAGGCCGCAGGCGCCATTCTCACCGCTCATCCTGATGTCCAGGCGATCTGGGCGGTGTGGGACGTGCCCGCCGAGGGCGTGATGGCCGCGGCCCGTGCCGCAGGCCGCACCGATCTCAAGATCGTCAACATGGACCTCGGGGAAAACGTGGCCATTGAAATGGCCAAGGGCGGAATGGTGAAGGCACTCGCCTCGCAGCGCCCCTATGACGCCGGCATCGTCGAAGCCAAGCTTGCGGCCTATGCCCTGCTCGGCAAACCCGCACCGGCCTATGTGGCCCTGCCCGCCGGCCCGGTGACCAAGGACACCCTCCTCGACATGTGGAAGGAGATCTATCATGCCGAGGCCACCGACAAGATCAAGTCCAGCATGAAGTAATGGTCTGGCGGGATGGCGGATCCTCCCTCGCCGCCATCCCTTTTTCTCAAAGGTGACAAGATGACAAAGACACTCAACGTGGCCATGATTGGCGGCGGCTTCATGGGCAAGGCCCATGCCATGGCTTATGCCGCAATGCCGATGTTCTTCTGGCCTGCGCCCGCAATCCCGCGCCGCAAGGTTCTCGTGGACATCACCCCCGAAGCCGCGCGCAATGGCGCCGAGCGACTGGGCTTCGATGAATCTGCCCATGACTGGAAGGCCGTGATCGCAAGAAAGGACATTGACGTCATCGACATCGTCACCCCCAATGACAGCCATGCTGCCATTGCGATTGCCGCCTTGGAAGCTGGCAAGCATGTGATCTGCGAAAAGCCGCTGGCCCGCACCGGTGCCGAAGCAAAGACCATGTATGACGCCGCCAAGAAGAGTGGCGTCATCAACATGGTGGCCTTCAACTACCGCCGCACGCCGGCCGTGGCGCTGGCCCGCAAGTTCATCGACGAGGGCCGCATCGGAAAGATCCTCAATTTCCGTGGCACATACTTGCAGGATTGGTCGGCTGATCCCAACGGGCCGCTGTCCTGGCGCTTCCAGAAGGACATCGCCGGCTCCGGCACGGTGGGCGACATCGGCACCCATGTGGTGGACTTTGCACGCTATCTCGTGGGCGAGATCTCCGCCGTGCAGGCCATGGTGCATACCTATGTCAAGGAACGCCCGCTGCAGCAGGGCAATCTCGACAAGCTCGGCGCTTCCGACAAGTCGGCGGCCGGCCCCAAGGGTGCTGTGGACGTAGATGATGAAATGATCACCCTGCTCAAGTTCCAGAATGGCGCTGTGGGCTCGATTGAGGCCACGCGCAATGCCTATGGCCGCAACAACTATCTGACTTTCGAGATCCATGGCACGAAAGGCTCGATTGCCTTCAACTATGAGCGCATGGACGAGCTGCAGGTGATGTTTGCCGATGACGTGTCCGATGCGCGCGGCTTCCGCACCGTCTATACCGGCCCCAATCACCCCTACGGCCATGGGCTCTGGCCCATCCCGGCCCTGGGCATCGGCTATGGTGAAACCAAGATCATCGAATGCTATGATTTCTTCAAGGCGATCATCTCGGGCAAGCAGCCCTCGCCCAGCTTTGAAGATGGCTGGCGCGTGTCGGTGATCGCCGATGCCATTCTGGAATCGGGGCAGACCGAAAAATGGGTCAAAGTGGGTAACTAATGTCCAGCGCCGCCGATACCGTCTCTGCTGTGCGCCTGACGGGCGTATCCAAATCGTTCGGTGGCGTGCGTGCCCTGAACGACGTCAATCTCGAGGTCAAGGCCGGAGAGATTCACGCACTGCTCGGCGGTAACGGGGCCGGAAAGTCCACTGTTCTCAAGATTCTGCGCGGCGTTCACAAGCCGGATGCCGGCCGTGTCGAAGTCTTCGGACAAATGCTCTCCGAACATACGCCCGATGAGTCAACCCGCGCTGGCATCGCCATGATCTTCCAGGAAATGAGCTTGGTGCCCACGCTGACGGTTGCGCAGAACATCTTTCTCAATCAGGAGATCAAGAGCGAGTTGGGGCTGCTTGACGACCGCCAAGCTATCGAGAAATCCAGAGCCCTGTTCAAGGCGCTGGATGTGGATGTTGATCCAGAGGCGTTGGCGGGCGATCTGGGCGCAGGGCAACGCCAGCTCACCGAAATCGTCAAGGCCATTTCGCGCAAGGCGCGAGTTCTCATATTGGATGAACCGTCGACTGCACTTTCCGCCCATGACGTGGAGAGGCTCTTTGCCTTCCTCCGCAAGCTCAAGGCCGAAGGCGTGGGCATCATCTATGTCTCGCACCGCATGGATGAAATCATGCGCATCGCTGACCGGGCCACCATCTTCCGTGACGGACGCCATGTGCTGACCGCCCCCCTGAGCGAGCTTTCACTCGAAAAGATCATCGAAGTTGTTGTGGGCGGGCAGTCGCGGGGCCTTTCGGGCATCGAGCGAGACAACACCAGGCAAGACAGGGTGCTGCTCGAAATGCGCCATGTCTCCGGCGCGCTGAAGCCCATTGACGCCAGCCTCAAGCTGCATGCCGGCGAGGTAATCGGCATCGCGGGGCTCCTGGGCAGCGGCCGCAGCGCAATTGCACGACTGCTCTTTGGCCTTGACCAGAAGAAGTCGGGCGAAATTCTCATAGACGGCAAGGTGGTTGAGATCAACTCACCAAAAGAGGCCATTGCACTGGGCCTCGCCCTGATCCCCGAGGACAGGCTGCGCCAGGGCGTGATCATCGAACACAGCGTGGCTGATAACCTGGCGCTTTCGGTGATTGACCGCATCAGCCGCTGGGGCTTCACCAAGGGCAAGGCCTTTCAGGGCCTCGCAGACAAGCACATCAGCGAACTCAAGGTGAAGACGCCCTCGGCCCAAGCCCCGGTGCGCACCCTCTCCGGTGGCAACCAGCAGAAGGTGGTGCTGGGCAAGTGGCTGGCCTCTGATCCGCGCGTGATCATCCTTGATGAGCCCACCGCTGGCATCGACATCGGCTCCAAGTCCGAGATCATCATGCTGGTGCGCCAGCTGGCGCGCCAGGGCAAGGCGGTCATCATCATTTCCTCCGAGCTCAATGAGCTTCTCTCCGCCTGTGACCGCATCGTGGTCATGGCCGATGGCCGCATCACCCGCGACATCGAGAGAACCGAACTTGATCCGCCAGGCGAAAAGACGAATGACCTGCAATTTGCCGAGCGGAGCCTGCAGAAACTGCTGCAGGAGATGCCCGCCGATGTCTAGCCCTATCCCACTTTCAACTACGACACCCATTGGAGGTGCTTCCATGTCCATCCTGAAGAACTGGCGCCAGAACATCATCTATCTGGGTTTTGTGGTGATCTTCATCTTCTTTGCCATCACGCTGGGCCACAAGGGCTTCCTGGAAAGCACCAACCTGCTCAACATCGTGCGCCAAACGGCGATGATCTCCGTCATGGCCGTGGCCATGACCTATGTGCTCTCCGCTGGTGAAATCGACTTGTCGATCGGCGCGGTTGCGGGGCTTTCCTCGGTGGCCACAGCCATGGGCATGGATGTGGGCGGCGTGCTCTTCGGCATTGTCTGCGGCCTGGCGACGGGCGCTGTTGTGGGTGCCATCAACGGTGCGCTCACCACGCGCATTGGCATTCCTTCATTTCTGACAACGCTCGCCATGATGGGCATCGCCAAGGGCACGTCCATGTGGATCAGCTCCACCAAGGCTGTGCCCATCATCTCGGATTGCTATATCTGGCTTTTCGGCGGCGGCAATATCGGGCCCATCCCCGTCCTGTTGTTCTGGACGCTGCTCGCCACCGCCATTGGCCACATCGTGCTGCGCAAGACCACCTTTGGCCGTTGGGTTCTGGCCACGGGCGGAAGCGAAACAGCGGCGCGCTATTCAGGCATCAACACGGCCTCGATCAAGTTCCGGGTGCTGATCATTTCTTCGATGGCAGCCGCCATTGCCGGCATGCTTTATGCGGGGCGCTTTCAGACGGGCCGCTTCCAGCTGGGTGAGGGTGATGAGCTGTCTGTCATTGCTGCGGCTGTGCTGGGCGGCACAAGCCTGTTTGGCGGCAAGGGCTCAGTTGTCGGCTCCATCATCGGGGCCCTGATGATCGGGCTGATCAACAATGGCCTGATCCTGGCCGGGCTTGAATTCAG
Organism: Aestuariivirga sp.; assembly: GCA_031424315.1. Taxonomy (GTDB): domain Bacteria; phylum Pseudomonadota; class Alphaproteobacteria; order Rhizobiales; family Aestuariivirgaceae; genus Aestuariivirga. The sequence goes on along the minus strand of JANPHF010000093.1, from coordinate 40,948 downwards.
CCAGCAACTCATCGCCCGTGGCGCCATCATTATTCTCGCAGTGGCGATCAGCCAGAACAGGAAGCAATAAAATGAGAAGACCAGGTTGCACGATTATTGGGACGGTGGTCGCCAGGCCCGACAAGCGCGACGAGCTTGAAAAGGTTCTCGCCGCCCAGGTGGCCCCCACCCGCTCAGAGCCAGGCTGCATCAGTTACGACTTTCATTGTGACAAGCAGAACCCGAATGTCTTCGTCTTCTATGAAAACTTCGTGGATCAGGCGGCCTTGGACGAGCACCTGAAAAAGCCACATCTGAAGCCGCTCATGAGCAGGCTGGAAGAACTTGTGGCCGAACCCATCGTGATCCGCCATCTTGAGATGCTCAGCGACTTGAAGTAACCATCAAGGCCCACTAGGCTGCAAAGTATCGGGAATTCAATTTCAAAACAGCAAGTTAATAGCGCCCCGGAAGGGATTCGAACCCCTGACCCCAGGTTTAGGAAGCCGAAACACCCCCTAGTAACTTCAATCACTTAGGGCGATTTGTCTCTTTTTTGTCTCTATAAAAATAGGTCTATATTCGTCTAATAACTTTATATTCTTACATCAATATTTCCAGTCAATAGCTTTGCGTTTTTCTTTGGCAACGTACGCTGGCCGATTGACCAAGTTTAAGATGATTGCGGTGGCGGCGCTGTTGAATTGTCCATTGGGAGGCACCACTACCGCGCCCATTTTCTCACTCGTGTAATCATGGGCTTTGTGGTGCAGCGTTTTGCATCTGTCGACAACACTCTGGGTTTCAAACGTAGTGTGGATGCTGTGCGCAAACTCATTTCGGATTCGCCGAAGCTGATGAAGGTCATCGTGCTCCGTCTTGCGAATTAGGCCCAAAGCATAACAAGTCGTTATCCGTCCGCTGAAAGTTCCAAGCGGTGCGTTACCGCCTTCGACCAAAGATGTTAGTGAAGCGTCTTCAATGAAGAAGGCTAGCAATACCTGCTTCAGTTGTTCCTCAAGGTACCCAGTGGAAATTAGAACCATTCCTCGGTCACTTTCAGACCGGAGCTTTTCCAAAAAGACAGAAAACTCTTTGAGGTGGGGTTGCGTCTCTTCGAGTGGTTTAGGACTCAAGTTTGACCTCCATAAATCCATTCTCAATTAAGAAGATGAGCATTTTTGCGCGAGCGTCGGCTTCAGTATTTGCCATTTCAACATATGTTGTGCTCCACGTTCCATCTTCACCGTAGTAGCGCCGATATGCACAAATCCAATCATTTTCGTTGGGACAACTGAGCACATTGTCCCACTGTCCGTCCTCTTCGTCGTATAAGTCTTTGGGCAACATCTCACCAAGTTCTGCGACAGTAAAAGCTGAACAGTGCTCGTTCCCGATTCCAGCCTCGCTATTGAACGGTCCATTCTTCGACCAGTAAAGCCACGCCCTTGGGCTATTACTGGTAAACCAACCCAAATAACTCTCCTGTTTCACCCCAAGCTCTTTGAGCTTCTCTGCCAACTCTAGACTGGCTACTTGTTTCTCTAGTTTCATATTGATTAGCGCTCGAACCTGCATCCCGCTAATCACGAGGGTGCAGGCGCGAACGGATTAGCTAGTACTCGTCCATTGAACCACAGTTTGAGAATCCCGCAAGTCCGGTATCCACATACCGGATTTTTGTCTCTTTTCTGGCTCTGATTTTACTGTTCCTCAAACCTACCCTCGGGTGAAAATTGAATCTTTTCAAAGGGTAGCGAGGGAGCACAAGTTCTTTTTACTTGTGGTCTTCCTGTTTTGTAAGTGATTGATTTTGTTTACAAAACTGGCGTCCCGGAAGGGATTCGAACCCCTGACCCCAGGTTTAGGAAACCTGTGCTCTATCCTGCTGAGCTACCGGGACGTGAGATTGCTGGTAGCATAGCAATCCGGCGATTTGAAGCTGCTTAAATCCGTCCCAGAACCTGGCGCACACTCTGGCCGAGTTTGTCGCAGATCTCAGAAAGTTCAGCGTCCGTGGCGTTACAGGGTGGCGAGATGATGATGATGTCACCGTTCACGCCATCCACATTGCCACCAACCGGATAACAGATCAGGCCATTTTCAAAAGCCTGCAGCCTCACCTGTTGGAACAGTTTCATCGCTGCCGGGAAAGGTTGCTTGCTGCCCCGGTCTCGCACCAACTCCACCGCCTGAAAATAACCGCGGCCGCGAATATCACCCACCGCTTCAACGCCCGCCAACGCGTCCACCATCATCTGGCGCAGCTTGGTCTCATTGGCGGCCACGCGCTCCACCAGCTTCTCGCGCGTAACAATCTTCTGAACCGCAACACCCGCGGCACAACAGGCGGTGTGCGCAGTGAAAGTATGGGCCGTCATCGGCTGGTGCTGAATCGCTTCACTCACGCGGCGTGAGTAAACCGTGGCGCCCAGCGGCAGGTAACCCGCCGCCAGGCCTTTGGCGACAGACATGATATCCGGCTCGGCCCCATCTTTCTCGAGCGCGCGCCATGTGCCGCAACGGCCGGCTCCACACATCACCTCATCGGCGATCATCAACACGCCATGGCGCGAACAGATGTCGCGGACACGCCGCGCATAGCCTTCAGGTGCAGGCACACAGCCACCCGCAGCACCCACCACTGGCTCGAAGATGAAACCCGCAATGGTCTCAGCCCCGTGGCTCAGGATGGCCTCTTCCAATTCTAGCGCTGCCACTTCCGCCAACGTCTCGGGTGTGGCCCCGGCAATAGGGCGATAGGCGTTCACCGGCGAAATGCGAATGGCATCAATCAACGCGCCTTCAAAGGCCGCCTTGCGTTCCAGAAAGCCGGAAACCGACAGCGCGCCCAAGGTGTTGCCATGCCAGCTCCGCTCACGCGCAATGAATTTGCGCCGCGATTTCTGCCCCACCATGGTCTGATATTGCAGGGCCAGCTTCAGGCAGCTTTCCACCGCTTCGGACCCGCCGGTGTTGAACAGCACATGCTGCAAATCACCGCCACAACGCCGCGTAACGATTTCAGTCAATTCCTCCAGCGCGTCGGTATTGAAATTCTGCCGGTAGCCATGCGCCACGCGCTCCAACTGGGCAGTGATGGCAGCATTCACCTCCTCATTGCCATGGCCGATGCAATAAACGGCCGGGCCGCCGGAGCCATCGATATAGAGCTTGCCATTCACGTCAGTGAGGTAGCAACCCCGGCCAAAAGCCACTTTGGGCGGCGGCGGGATCACAACTGGAATTTCCTGTGCCATCAGCCTAGTTTAACAACAAATCGAGCAACAGACAGAACCAGATGAGCATTGCCTATCGCCCCATGCGCCCCGGCCAGGAAGACGCCGTCGCCACCCTTGTGCGCCAATTGGCCAAAGACTTGGGCGTGGCCAGCACCCCGGCGGTCACGGGTGAGATGTTCCGGCAGTGGCAGGGCCAGCACCATGTGATGGTGGCGGAGAATGCCGGCCTGCTTTGCGGCATCTGCACCTGGTTCTACATCTACTCCACCTGGCGCGGCACCAAGGGCACCTATGTGAGCGATCTCTATGTGCTGGGCCACCAGCGCGGGCGCAAGATTGGCCAAGGCCTGCTTCGCGCCACTGCCAAGGAAGCCGCCAAGCAAGGCGCCACATTCATGAAGCTTGATGTGCGCAAGGGCATGGCGCGCCAGCGGAAATTCTATGAGAACCTGGGGTTCGAAGAAGAAACTGAAATCCATACCTATTTTCTTGAGGAACAAGGCCTCAAGTCATTCATGGCAGAGGAGAGAACATGAGCATCAAGACAGTTGGCCTGATTGGCGTGGGCCTCATGGGCCACGGCATCGGCAAGAACATTCTAGCAAAGGGATTCAAGCTGAATGTCCTGGGTCACAAGAACCGCGCGCCGATTGAGAGCCTCAAAAGCTTGGGTGCAGCCGAGGCCAAGTCCGTCGCCGATGTTGTGGCTGGCTCGGACATGCTCATCCTCTGTGTCACCGGCACGCCGCAGGTGGAAGAGATCATGCTGGCTGACAAGGGCGTTCTCGCTTCAGCAAAGAGTGGCCTCATCGTAGCCGATTGCTCAACGGCCGAGCCTCTTTCAACCCTCAAGATCGCGGCCCTCGCCAAGGACAAGGGAATTGACTTCGTCGATACGCCGATGACGCGCACGCCGAAGGAGGCTGAGGCCGGGAAGCTGGGTCTGATGGTGGGGGGTGATGCTATTACCTTCAGCAAGATCAGGCCGGTATTGGAATGCTTTTCAGATCTGATTGTGCCGACAGGCCCTGTGGGCACCGCCCATCAAGTCAAACTGATCAACAACTTCCTCTCACTCTCCCACGCCGCAATTGCGGCAGAGGCCATCACGGTGGCTGCCAAGGCTGGCGTGAACATGGAAGCCCTGCGCGAAATCATCATGGGCGGCGGCGGCGCCTCAGTGATGTTTGGGCGCCTCATCAATGTGCCGCTCTCGGATGATGACAGCCACGCCAAGTTCGCCATTCGCAACGCCCGCAAGGATTTGCGCTATTACACCAATATGACCGAGCAGATGCCCGTGGCCTCGTTCCTGGCTGAACAGGTGCATCAGACCTATGTGTTGGCTGACACGCTGGGCTATGGCGAACGCTATGTGCCGCGACTGATTGACATGATGATGAAGAATGCAGGTCTGAAGAAGTAGTCAGCGCTTCTTTTTGCCTGCCGCCTTTTTCACCTGCACTTTCTGCGGTGTGGGCTTCTTGCGCGGCGGCTTGGTGACGGCAAAGATTGAGGGCAACTCTTCGGCCTGAGCGGCATCTTGGTCAAAAATGCCCGCAGCTTCTTTCAGGTTAAATGGCAAGGTTCGAGGTGCTGGTTCATAGAGACTGCGAAAAACCGTGGGAGGCTGCACGCGAGATTGCCCAAGTTGTGCAAGCGCAGAAGTCTGTGTCACAACTGGCGACGCTGGTGGCACGACGGGATGCGGAGCGTTGAGCCGCACAAGCCGCACGCCAGCCTGGTCTGCCGTTTCTGGAACACCGATCAGATAGCCTTGCCCCAGCCCACAACCAAGTGCCGCAAGGCTATCGATCTGCTCCTGCGTTTCGATGCCTTCAGCAACCACAGCCATGTGCAGACTATTCGCCAGTGCCGTGATGGAGTTAATGATCTTGCCATTGCGTTCAGAGAAATTGTCCGGCGCGATAAAGGATCTGTCGATCTTCAGCGTGTCGAAGGGGAAATCGCGCAAGGAGGCCAAACTCGAGAATCCCGTGCCAAAATCATCGCAGGCCAGCCCCACACCCATGCCTTGCAATTGGCGCAGAATGTTGGCGGCGCGCTCGGGCTGGCGCATGATCACGGTTTCGGTGATTTCAATCTTCAGGCTGCCGGGTTCAAGGCTCTCGCGCTCGAGAACTTGTTTCACCTGACGCGGAAAATCATTGCCCATCAGCTGTGTGGCAGAAACATTCACCGAAACAAAGAAGGCTCGCCTGCGCATGTGAACGCGTTGCCAGATGCCAAGCTGCCGGGCAGCGCCAGCGAGAATGTAGTGGCCGATTTCCGGCATCATTCCTGCCGTCTCAGCAACGTCCATGAATTCAATTGGTGTAAGCAATCCCAGTTGCGGGTGCCGCCAGCGGGCCAAAGCTTCAAAGCCAGCCACATCAAGTGTGGCCAGGTAGACGATGGGTTGGTAGTGAATCTCAATTTCGTTTTGCGCCAGCGCGCGGCGCAAATCGGATTCAAGCGAGATCAGCTTTGCGCGATCATCCTTCATTTCACCATGATAGATCGAGGCGCGCCCGCCGCCCTCGGCCCGCGCTTCCAGCATGGCAACATTGGCTTGGTCAAGAAGTTCATTGGCCTTGTAGTCGCCGCTGCTCGAGGCGGAAACACCAACGCTGGCACCCAGCACAACGTGTTGCGTGCCCAACTTGATGGGGGCGGCCACCGCCGCCTCCAGCGTCTTGAGGAAATCACCAAAATCTCCGCGCGCGTCTGTCTCGGTGCATTGCACAGCGAACTGGCTGCCAGCAAGGCGCGCAACGGTTTCATCCGGTTCCACCAAAGTAAAGAGCCGGTCTGCAGTGATCTTGAGGAGTTTGTCGCCCTGGTCTTGCCCGAGGCCGTCGTTCAAGATCTTGAAACGGTCCAGATCGACAATCACCACTCGGAAAGACCCAGCGCCCAAAGCTCCAATGCTGCGTTCCAGCCGATCCACAAACAGAGCCTTGTTGGGCAGCCCCGTTACGGCATCCTGGAGCGCATCGCTGGATAGCCGGTCTTCCGCTTCCTTCAATTTGCTGATGTTGGTGAGTGTGCCGATGCAGCGGTCAAGGCTGTTGCCCGGCCCCGGCACGGCCAGCGCTTTCAAGGCATGCCAGTGATAGGCACCATCGGCATCCTTGAGGCGCAATTCCATCTCAAGGCGCTCACCAGGGCGAAAATCACGCGCTTCCACCATCTTGTCGTAAGACGCCAGATCGAGTGGATGAATGATTTCACGGAATTTCTCGCGGCCCTCACTGTCCCACCGCGCGGGCGCCAGGCTGAGTTGAGCCGCCAACTCCTTACCGATGTTGAGGTGCTGTGTTTCTGGCTGGTAGTCCCACATCACATGCCGCCCGCCCGAAAGCGCCAAGCTGCGCAAGCTGGCATCGGTGATGAAGGGCCGCGCCGCCAGCCCCATGGCCAGCACAAATCGCAGAAGGACCAGCGCAAGAACAATCAGCACGCCCGCCAGCATGGCTGACACAACGGCAAGCAACATGGCATTGCCGCCAGTCCGGACGAAGATGAAACCTGCTACAATGACCCACGCCAGCAAGGAAATCCAAAACAGAAGCTGTGGATCAACCACTGTCTTGGCGCGGCCGCGGGCGCCATAGGTGGCCACAACGCCAACCACCGCCATCGCCGCGAGTCCCATCTTCGCCTGAACACCAGCCAACACAGGCTCAACCACGCCGTAAACCAGATTGGCCATGGCCAGCGTCACCACCAGCACCAGACCAATCCCCAAAACCGAGCGGAAAGGTGCCAGCCCCAGAAATGCCAGCCCGCAACCGGCAAGCGTGCCCAACATCAGGCTCTCAATGGTGCTTTGCCAAAAAACCGATCCCAGCCATGCGAACCCAAGCTGGCTGCCGAGAAGCCCACCATGGCTCTCGATAAACAACAGTGAAGCCACGACAAAAAGCCAGCCTGCCAATGTGGCGCGGTGTGGCCGCCAAGCCCAAAGTGCCAGCGTCCCGGCAAACACCAGCGACACCATGCCTTCCACAATACCATGAAGAAATGGCAGGAAGGTGCCGCCAGCCGCTGCCATGGCGGCAGAGCCCGCCGCAAGGGGCTTTTGCCAAAAGTCAGCCGCGGCATCAAAGGCCTTTGCTTGCCACAATGTGGCTTTCAAATCCGGCTCAAGGCTTTCCACAGCCACATTCGCCGTGTCATTCGCCGCAATCTGGAAACGCGCAACTTGCAAGCCGCTCTGGCTGTTGAGCACAAGCTTCACGTTGTCCCGCGTGAGCATGGCGCCAAGGGCAGTGGCCGCCTGCGAGGCGCTGGGCTTGAAAGTCATCACCAAAACCAGAGGATGTCCGGTTGTGTTCTGGAATGAGTAGAGCGACCAGTAATAGCTCGGACCTGGCCCCGTGGCGGTGAGCGTTACAGGCGCCTTCTCTTGCGGACCTTGAACGGAAATGTCCTTGCGCTGTGAAACGATCGGATTTCGCAAGGTTGAAAGATCAAGCGCATTGACCTGGTCATCAACCGCGATCATGCCATCAGCCGCGGTGGCGCAAGCTGGTGCTGCCAGCAGCGCTAGCACAAATAGCAGCGTGCACAGGATGGCTGTTTTCGCGCGGTCAAAACCCCGAATCATGTTGAGCAATCTAGCCTTTGAATGGCTCGCACCAAAGCGAGCTTAGGGCACAATCAATCCAAAAAGCAGATGGTCTTCCCATTCCCCTGCAATCTTTACATATTGCCGGGCATAACCTTCCGGCTCAAAACCGCATTTGATCAGCAGCCGGCGCGAAGCCTCGTTGCGCGGAATGCAAGCCGCTTCCAACCGGTGCAGGCCAAGGCGCGGCCGCGCCTCGCGGATCACGGTGCGGATGGCGTCGCTCATATAGCCCTGCCGCGCATAAGGTTCGCCAATCCAATAGCCCAGTGCCGCTGATTGCGACACACCGCGGCGCAAATGGCTCAACGTCAAACCACCCACAAGCGCTTGCGTCTCGGAATCAAAGATGAAATAGGCGTATGCTTGGTCTTCCAGTGCCCTCGCATTGTAAACCCGGATGCGGTAGCGGAAACCCACGCGAGAAAATTCCTCCGCCGTCCAGGTTGGTTCCCACCTTTCGAGAAAGTCGCGGCTTTTTTGGCGCAGCGCCACCCAATCGGCAAAATCGCCCTGCTCCGGCGCACGCAGATAGCATTTTTCGCCGATGAGGGGCGCAGCCGCTGAAGGCTTGGCGAAGAGAAACAGGGGCTTACCTTGTGCGCTTGAAACGCGCTGCCAGCGCAGCATGGCTTTCAAGCGAGGAGAGCTGGCCGACAGCGCTCATCGAGGGAACTGAATCGCCAAATATTTCAGCGGCCAGTGCCTTCACTTCATCTGCCGTCACGGCCTCGATCCGGGCGATCAGCGTCTTGATTTCAGGCACCTCACCAAACGCCAGATACTGTCGCGCTATCTGATCCGCGCGCGAGGAGGCACTTTCAAGATTCATCACAATTGAAGTCTTGAGCTGTGCCTTGGCCCGGTCAATTTCCTTGGGCGTAATTTCATCCATCATGGAATGCATCACATCGGCGGTGACGTTGATGAGTTCTGGCGTGTGATCAGGCGAAGTGGCCGCATAAACACCAAGCTGGCCGGTGTCTTCATAGGTCGTGCCAAAGGCAAACACGCTGTAACACAACCCACGTTTCTCGCGTACTTCCTGGAACAGACGCGAGGACATCCCGCCCCCGAGAATGCTGGCCATTACTTGAAGCTGATAGACGCGCGGGTCGCGGTAGTTGGGCGCCGGGAAGGAAACCACAAGATGCGTCTGGTCCAGCGGCTTCTGCTCGGTCATCGCCTCGGCGCCAAAATGCGGCGGCTGACGCTGCGGCAAGTGGCCTTGCGGCAAGTGGCCGAAATGGCGCTCAGCCTCGGCGACAAAATCCTTGTGCACAACATTGCCCGTGCCACACACAACGATGCGCGAGGCCCAATAGTTCCGGTCACGCCACGCCAGCATCTGTTCGCGCGTCATGGTTTTCACCAATTCCTCGGTGCCCAGAATGCTGCGGCCCAGTGGGTGCCCGCCATAAGAGGCCGATTGCGCCAGTTCAAACACCAAATCGTCAGGCTGATCTTTGGCGGCCGCGATCTCCTGCAGGATCACATCGCGCTCACGCTCAAGCTCTTCTTCTTCCAGAATGGAGGAGGTGAAGATGTCGGCCAGAATGTCCATGGCCAAGGGCCAGTCATTCTTCAATGTGCGGGCATAATAGGTGGTGGTTTCCATGCCGGTGGCCGCATTGATCTCGCCACCTGCACTTTCAATCTCTTCAGCTATGGCCTGGGCGTTGCGCCGCCTTGTACCTTTGAAGGCCATGTGTTCCAGAAAATGCGCGATGCCATTTTCATTGGACATTTCATCGCGGGCACCCGCCTTCACCCAGATGCCCTGGGCCACCGACTCCAAATGAGGCATCATCTGAGTGATGACGGTAAGCCCATTTTGAAGCCGCGTAATCTCAACTGACAATTCTCAACGCTCCCCTGCACGCGTCCTCTGACTGAGGATCAGCTCTTTAACGGCCTTCGCGCTATTGGGGAGTATCTTGAAACTTTCCGGGGCTGTCATCAAGTGTTCAAGTCGTTGAGGTAAACGGGGCGTTTGGCCCGTGGCGGCCTTCACCGCGTCGGGGAATTTGGCCGGGTGGGCGGTGGCCAGCGTCACCATTGGAGCCTTAACTTTGGTGGCCAGGGCAACGTGGAGTCCAACGGCGGTGTGCGGATCAATCAGTTCGCCCGTTTCCTTCAGCGCCTGCGCCATCGTTGCTGCAGTTTCAGCCTCAGACGTGGCTCCGGACAAAAATTCAGCACGGATGGCCTTCAGCGCAGGGGTCTTCAGCGTGAAGCTCTGCGATTGTGCCAGGCTTCCCATCGCCGCCCGCACCGCCGACGGGTTGCGTCCATTGGCGAGATAAACCAGCCGTTCGAAATTGGATGATACCTGAATGTCCATCGAAGGGCTGATGGTGGGGTGAACGCCCGTCACCTCATAACGCCCGGATTTCAAAGTACGGTCCAGGATGTCATTGCTGTTGGTGGCCACCACAAACCGTTCCACAGGCAAGCCCATGCGCTTGGCGGCGAGCCCCGCAAACACATTGCCAAAATTTCCGGTAGGCACAGTGAAGGCTACTTCGCGGTCCGGCGCGCCAAGCGCAAGGCCCGCATAAAAGTAATAGACGATCTGGGCCATGATCCGGCCCCAGTTTATCGAATTAACCCCTGCCAGCCCCACGCCATCACGGAATTCATGGTCATTGAACAGTGCCTTCACAATCGCCTGGCAATCATCAAAATTGCCTTCGATGGCAATATTGGTGATGGAGGGGCTTTTGACCGTTGTCATCTGCCGCCGCTGCACGTCCGACACGCGGCCATGCGGATGCAGGATGAACAGGCTGGCATGTTCACTTTTCTCAAAAGCTGCCACAGCCGCCCCGCCCGTGTCGCCAGAGGTTGCGCCCACAATCACAGCATGGCGCTTGTGCTTGGCAAGGCTCCAATCCATCAGCCGCGCCAAGAGCTGCATGGCCACATCCTTGAAGGCAATGGTAGGGCCGTGGAACAGTTCCAGCAGAAATTGGTTCGAGTCGAGTTGCTTCAGCGGCGTCACCGCCTTGTGGTCGAAAGTCGCGTAAGCAGCATCAATCATGTGCCGCAGGTCCCTGGCGGGAATTGAGCCCGCTGTGAACTTTGAACACACCGCAAAAGCCACATCGGCGTAAGGGCGCCCACGCAGGGCCTTTAACTCTGCCTTGGTAAATTTGGGGAAACTCTCAGGCACATAGAGGCCGCCATCCCGAGCGAGGCCTGTGAGCATTGCGCCTTCAAAATTCAGCTTGGGGGCTTCGCCGCGTGTCGAGACATATTTCATGGCCCGTGCCTTAATCCGCTTGCAGATCAACTTCAAGCATCAGGCTTTTTCAACATAAAGGCAGTGGCCACGCCCGCCAGCGCCAGCGCCAACCCAAACCAGGTGATGGCATAGCCCAAATGATTGTTGTGCAATTCCACCTTGGGCGGCGCGGCCTGAAAGCCTGATTCATTGCCAAGCGATTGCACGATGATGGGGGCCGCCCCCTCCTTCATGCCTGCCGCCTTTTGCATGGCCGGAATGTCCCACCAGAACCACTGATTGCCAACTGGGTCATTCGAATTGTCAAAGATGCCTTTGCCCTGGTTGTGCAGGCGAATGATGCCAAGGAGTTCAGGAACAGGCTTCGGCACAAGCCCATGCTCATCCGTGGCCCCGAGATCGATGAGCACTTCCGTGCCATCGGCCAGGCGGTACGGGGCCAAGCCCTCCCAACCGCCCTGCCCGTAGAAAACAGTCTGTTTGTAGAGCGTGCGGGCCGGGTCGAGTTCTCCTGCCGCGAAGACCTTCAGATATTCCACCTCTTTGTGGTCGGCCAGCATCTTGAGGGCGTCGGCAAGTTCCACAGGATCTTGCGCCATTCTATCAGTCAGCGTAGCAATCAGCCCCTCTTTCCAAGAGAGCCGCCGCACTTGCCAAGTGCCCAGGCCGCAGAGGATGGCAATGCCGATGCCGCTGGCCAGGAGCACGGGCCAAAGGCGGCGCTTGCCGCTCAATGCTTCTGCCCTTCATGGGCGTTGGTTTTCCATTGCTGCGCCAGCAACAGGCCCTTCACCGGCCGCAGCAAAAGCAAAGGCACCACAACGATCAGCAACAGCCCCACAAATGCGTGCACCCAAAGCGGCGGGCTATAGGCCGCCTCCAGACCGAAAATAGAGCCAACACCCACCACACAGGCAAAGAGCATCACAAACCAAGTGGCGCCGTCGCCCGCATCCGCAAAGCTGTAAGACAGGCCACAATTGGAACATTGCTTGGCCACGGTGAGATAGCCGGAATAGAGCGCGCCGCGCCCGCAGCGTGGGCACTTGCCGCGAAGCCCCGTCTGCATGGGTGAAAAGTCGGGATAATAATTGTCAGACACTTGCGCCCTCACTCTCTCCATCAGTCCTGTAACACAAACGCCCTGCGCTTAAACAGAGACCCCCGCTTTCGCGGGGGTGATGGTAAATGGCTTTGTTAGCTCACTTCGCTTCTATTCCAGCGGCACCACGCCGCCATGGTTGCCCCACACATAAATGCAGACAAACAGGAAGAGCCAGACCACGTCCACGAAATGCCAATACCAGGCGGCGGCTTCAAAGCCGAAATGCTGCTTGGGCGTGAATTCGCCTTTCATCGCACGCAACAGGCAGATGATCAGGAAGATCGTGCCCACGATCACATGGAAGCCGTGGAAACCTGTGGCCATGAAGAAGGTGGAGCCATAGATGTTGCCGCCATTGGCATTGTTGAAGGCAAAAGCCGCATGGGCATATTCATAGGCCTGCACGCAGGTGAAGATCATGCCGAGAATAACAGTGAGCACAAGGCCGCGGATCAGGCCCTTGCGGTCGCCGTTGAGCAACGCGTGATGCGCCCAGGTCACAGTTGTACCTGAAGTGAGAAGGATCAGCGTGTTAAGCAGTGGCAGGTGGAAGGGGTCGAACACCGTCATGCCATGCGGAGGCCAAACGCCGCCTGTTGCCGCAACGCGCGCGGCCAGCTTGGCCTCGCCAGTGAACAGTGAAGCATCAAAGAAGGCCCAGAACCAGGCCACGAAGAACATCACTTCCGAGGCGATGAACAGCAGCATGCCGTAGCGAAGGTGCAACGAAACAACGGGCGTGTGGTCACCCTGATGGGCTTCCTTGATCACATCACGCCACCACATGAACATGGTGTAGAGCACCAGCAGGAAACCGATGGTCAGGGCATAGGGCTTCGCGCCATGCATCCAGGTGACAGCGCCAACCGCCGTGACAAAAGCCGCAACGGCGCCGACAAATGGCCACCAGCTTGGCTGAACCAGATGATAGTCATGATGTTTGGCGTGTGAATCAGCCATGTGTTTCGCTCCTCAAATTCAATTCACTTTGGCCTGCGCTTCCGCCAGCTGGGCGGAATCGGCAGGATAGAATGTGTAAGACAGGGTGATCTCTTCAACGCCGCGCCCAGAGGCATCTTTCAGGATGGCGGGGTCAACGAAAAACACCACGGGGAATTCTGTACTCTCGCCAGGCTTCAGCGTTTGCTTGGTGAAGCAGAAACATTGAATCTTGTCGAAATAGGCACCAGCAATGGACGGCGAGACGTTGTAGATGGCCGAGCCGGTTTTAACCTTGTCGGAAAGATTGGTGGCCTCGAAATAGGCCATGTTCTGCTCGCCGATCTTGACATGCATCACAGTCTGCTTGGGCTGAAAGCGCCAGTTCAATTCTGAAGAAGTGTTGGCGTCAAAGCGGACATCAATGAATTGGTCTGTGGCCTTGTCCGGCGCCTTGTCGGCGCGCTGTGTGGTGCCGCCATAGCCAGTTTTGGCGCAGAAAATCTTGTAGAGCGGAACCGAAGCATAAGCCGCGCCAATCATGGCCACAAAACCAGCAGCGGCAATCAGCGCCACGCGGCGGTTTTTGGCAGGATTGACCACCACCTTCTTCATCAATGTGCCCCGCCCATTTTATAAACAGCGGTAATGAAGATGATCACAATGAAAGCGATAAGTGCAACAGCCATGGCGATGGAACGGCCGCGCCGGCGCTTCATGTCTTCAGGTGAAAAGGCCACCAGAGGTTTGCGCGCACTCATCACAACACCGCCGTGAAAGCGGGAAGGCCCGCGAGTTTTTCAACCAGGATCAAGGCAAACAGGGTGAAGAGCCAGACGATGGAAAAGCCGAACAGTTTCTTTGCCGCCTTGTTTTCTGGATCGCTGTCAGCAATGCGGTAAAGGTCAAACGCGCGCCAGACGAATACGCCCGTCATCAGCATCGCGCCTGAAGCGTAAACCACGCCAGCCACACCGACCAGGGCGGGCAAGGCAGCGGCAGGAATGCAAGCCAGCGCGTAAAGCAAGATCTGCTTTCGCGTTTCTGCGCGGCCCGCCACATTGGGCAGCATGGGAATGCCAGCCTTGGCATAGTCGCCCTCACGGAACAGGGCGAGAGCCCAGAAATGCGGTGGTGTCCACATGAAGATGAGGAGGAACAAGGACACCGCACCAAGATCCACATGGCCCGTCACAGCCACCCATGAAATCATCGGCGGAAAAGCGCCGGCAGCACCGCCGATCACAATGTTCTGCGGAGTGCGGCGTTTCAGGCCCATGGTGTAAATGACAATGTAAAAGAAAATCGTGAACGCCAGCAGGGCGGCAGCCTGCCAATTCACCCACAACGCCAGAAGCACAACCGAAGTGATGCCCAGCACCAGGCCGAAGCCCAGCGCTTCGCCCGGCAGGATGGCGCCGGAAGGAACGGGCCGATTGGCCGTGCGCTTCATCACGGCGTCAATGTCCGCGTCATACCACATGTTGAGCGCGCCAGAGGCCCCGGCCCCAAGCGCGATGCACAGAATGGTAATGAAGCCAAACCAGGGGTGCATGTGCCCAGGGGCAGCAGCAAGCCCCACAATCGCAGTGAAGATCACAAGCGACATCACCCTGGGCTTCAGGAGGTCAAAATAGTCCCGCGTTGTGCCCTGCCCACCAGCGGCGGCAGCACTCAACGCAGGATCATATGTGTGGTTCAGGCTCATCGGCCCTTACTTGATCACGGGCAGGTCGTTGAACTGATGGAAAGGCGGCGGCGACGGCAGCGTCCATTCCAATGTTGTTGCACCCTCACCCCACGGATTGGCAGGTGCAGGCACCTTCTTAGCGAAAGCACTAACCACGCCATAGAGGAACACGACCAAGCCAACGCCCGCGAGATAGGAACCATAAGAAGAAATATGATTCCAGCCCGCATATTGGGCCGGATAGTCGATATAGCGGCGCGGCATGCCAGCAAGGCCGAGGAAGTGCTGCGGGAAGAACACCATGTTCACACCGATGAAGGTGATCCAGAAATGCACGTGGGCAATGGTTTCATTGTACAAATAGCCGGTGATTTTCGGGAACCAGAAATACCAACCCGCAAAAATCGCAAATACCGCGCCCAACGAAAGCACATAGTGGAAGTGGGCCACCACATAATAGGTGTCCTGCAAGTCACGGTCGAGGCCGGCATTGGCCAACACCACGCCCGTCACACCGCCGACGGTGAACAGGAAGATGAATCCGATGGCCCAAACCATGGGCGGGCGGAATTCAATCGAGCCGCCCCACATGGTAGCAATCCAGGAGAAGATCTTGATGCCTGTCGGCACCGCGATGATCATCGTGGCTGCGGTGAAATAGGCTTGCGTGTCCACATCCATGCCAACGGTATACATGTGATGCGCCCAGACCACGAAGCCCACTACGCCGATGGAAACCATGGCATAGGCCATGCCGAGATAACCAAAGATTGGCTTCTTGGAGAAGGTGGAGATGATGTGGCTGATGATGCCGAAGCCTGGCAAAATCAAAATGTAAACTTCAGGATGGCCGAAGAACCAGAACAGATGCTGGAACAGCAGCGGATCACCGCCCTTGGAAGCCACGAAGAATGACGTGCCGAAATTGCGGTCCGTGAGCAGCATGGTGATGGCGCCAGCCAGAACTGGCAACGACAGCAGCAGCAGGAACACGGTGACAAGCACAGACCAGACGAACAGCGGCATCTTGTGCATGGTCATGCCAGGCGCACGCATGTTGAAAATGGTGGTGATGAAATTGATGGCTCCAAGAATGGATGAGGCACCTGCAAGGTGAAGCGACAGGATGGCAAAATCCATCGCCGGGCCAGGTTGGCCCGCGGTCGATGAGAGTGGCGGATAAATTGTCCAGCCACCACCCACGCCATGCATGCCGGGCGGGCCTTCAACGAATGCCGAGATGATGAGCAGCGAGAAAGACGGAACCAGCAGCCAGAATGAAATGTTGTTCATGCGCGGGAAGGCCATGTCGGGCGCGCCAATCATCAGCGGCACAAACCAGTTGCCAAAACCGCCGATCATCGCGGGCATCACCATGAAGAAGATCATGATCAGGCCGTGGGCAGTGACAAAGGCGTTGTACATCTGCTTGCCATTGTCGAGCGCGGCATTCTCTGGAACGCCATAAACCATCTGGGCCAGACCCTTGAAAATCTGGATGCCAGGTTCAGCCAATTCCATACGCATCAAAAGCGAAAGGATGAAGCCAACAACACCCGCCATGATGGCAAACCACAGATACATCGTGCCGATGTCCTTGTGGTTGGTGGAGAGAACATAGCGCCGCCAGCCCGTCGGGTCGGCGTGGTGATCGTCATGCATTGCGTGTGCCTGTGCCATATTTATTCTGTCCCTAAACTTAGTTGGCCGCGACTTTGTCAGCCGCCGGGCGGATGGTTTTCAGGAAGGCATTGAGCTCTTCCGCCTTGGGGCTCTTGAGCTCGAGATCCGACCAGGCCTTGAATTTGTCTTCCGAAACAGCCCAGACTTCGATGGGCATGTAGGCATGTTCCTTGCCGCAAAGCTCCGAACACTGACCGTTGTAAACGCCTTCCTTGGTCACCTGGAACCAATCCTCATTCAGGCGGCCGGGAATGGCGTCAATCTTCACGCCAAAGGACGGCATGGCCCAAGCGTGGATGATGCCCTCAGGGTCAGATGTCACAATCAACTTCACCACTTTGCCAACGGGAACAACCACGGGAACATCGGTGGCGAGCAAGTAAGGAACGCCCTGTTCCTTGGCCTTGTCTTCGGGCAGCAGATAAGAAGTGAAGGAAACCTTGGCCGTCTTGTCATCATTGAGGCCGAGGTCGGGATACTCATAAGTCCAGTTCCACGAAGGATTGCCGATCACCTTGATCGTCATGTCACCCTTGGGGATCACGCGCTCCAAATACAGCAGCTTGAAAGACGGAATGGCGATGCCAGCCAGGATGAGAACCGGAACAATCGTCCATACCACTTCAATCAGTGAGTTGTGTGTGGTCTTGGAGGGAACAGGATTGGCCTTGGCGTTGAAACGCACCATCACATAGATGAGCAGGCCCAGAACAAAGAGAACGATCAGAGAAATCAGCCAGACCATCCAATAGTGGAATGAGATGATGAATTCCTGCACCGGCGTTGCGGCATCTTGCAGGCCCATTTGATAAGCATCTGCATGTCCGAGCCCCGCCATGGCTGCAGCAGGCAGCGCCATAAGACCAGCAAGAAGGGCCAAAACGCGCACTTTGATCTGTATCATATACAAAACCCCAAATTTCCCCGGCGCAAGCCGCGCCAAATCCGCTCTCAACCACAATATCCGCCAGCCTGCAACCAAACAAGTCGCAAAAAATCCACTTTTTCCAGCGCGACTCTTTGCAGTCTTACAGTGCGCCGCAGCGTCCATATTTCCACAGCTCACAGTACTATGCGAATCGGTTCAATTTGCTACCCTGCGTTCACTTGACGCAGGGAACCGGAATTCCGCCGCATTTGCCCGAGATGAGAAAACTTCGAGCGTCCATCAGTCCGTCAATTTGCAAGTTGTTTTTGCGAAACGCAGGAGCTAATGCCGCACCAGACCACTTGTTTTGAGGATACCCGAATCGTGAAGTTTCACCAGTTTTGCCTCATGGCTTGCGCGACCACAGTCTTCGCTGGGCACCTGAATTTGGCCCAGGCTCAAACCACACAGGGCAAGACCAATGCCAATGGCCAGACCCAGGATCAAGGTCAGACGCCGCCGCCCCCGCCCGTTCTCGGGCCGCGCGTAAATACCGGCGCAACCGCTGCAGCGCCTGGCGATGCGGCCAACGCTCCAAAGGTGGAAACCGTAGCCACGCATAACGGCTGGATCGTTCAGTGCAGTGACCTCCCAGCCCAGGGCGGCCAACCCGCGCAGAAGTCATGTGGCATGACGCAAACCGGCAAGACCGACAAGAATGAGGCCATCGGCCTCTCTCTCATCGTCAATCGCATCAAGGGCCAGGATGGCAAGACCCAAACCATGATGCGGGCACTGGTTCCCGTGGGTGTTTATCTGCCAACTGGCGTTGCCATGGAAATTGACGGCACGGCGCTGGAAGGTCGCATGTCCTTCGCTCGCTGCAACCCGCGCGCTTGCGAAGCGCTCGGCGAAGCCTCAGAGGCCTCGTTGAAGAAGTTTCTCAAGGGCAAGGCCGCCACATTCTATATCTATGACCGGCCGGGCAATGGCTATCCCATCAAGTTTGCGCTGCAGGGCTTCCCCGAAGGCATTGCTGATCTCGACAAATATATCGGCAAGTAGAAATCACCATTTCACCTTATTCCAAGGCCCGCCCTTTAACCGGCGGGCCTTTATGTTTATCTAGGGCCATGAGCAACACTTCCCCCTCCACCGAAGCCCGTAATGATCTCGAAGCCCTGGGTGGCGATGCCGCCCTGAGCAAGATCGCCAAACTGCTGAAAAACGCCGATGACGGTGAGCTTTTCATTGAACACAACCAGTCTGAATCATTGGTCTTTGATGATGGCCGCTTGCGTTCAGCCTCATTCGATCAGGGCGAAGGCTTTGGCCTGCGCGCGGTCACAGGTGAAACTGCGGCCTATGCCCATTCTACCATGCTGAATGGCGAGTCACTTTCCCGTGCGGCAGAAACCTGCGGCTCCATTCTCAACCACGGGCAAGAAGCCAAGGTCGACGTCTCGCCAGCACCTGTGGCAAAGAAACTCTATGGCAATGCCAATCCTGTTGAGGCCATGGGCTTTGCCAAGAAGATCAATCTGCTGGAGGAAGTGAACGCCTTCACCCGTGCGCTTGATCCACGCATCAGCCAGGTCTCGGTTTCACTCGGCTCGTCTTGGCAGAGGGTGACAATCGCGCGCGGCGATGGCTCGCTCTATCACGATGTGCGCCCACTCACCCGCTTTGGCGTGTCGGTGACGACGAGCGACAACCGCACCTCGGGCCAGGGCAGCCACGGTTTTGGTGGCCGGTCTGATCCATTGATCTACATTACCGAGGCCAACTGGAAAGATGCCGCGCGCGAAGCCGTGCGCCAGGCGCTAGTGGGCCTGGAGGCCGAGGCGGCACCCGCGGGCGAAATGGATGTGCTGCTCGGCCCCGGCTGGCCAGGCATTCTGCTGCACGAAGCCATTGGCCATGGGTTGGAAGGTGATTTCAACCGCAAGGGCACGTCGGCCTTCGCGGGCCTCATGGGCACACGCATCGCCTCGGAAGATGTGACTGTTGTTGACGACGGCACGATTCCCGATCGCCGCGGCTCCATCACCATTGATGATGAGGGCACCAGCCCCAACTGCACCACGCTGATTGAGAAAGGCATCCTCGTCGGTTTCATGCAGGATCGCCTCAACGCCCGTCTCATGGGTGTGAAGCCCACCGGCAACGGTCGCCGCCAATCTTATGCTCATGTGCCCCTGCCGCGCATGACCAACACATACATGCTGAACGGCAAGCACCATCCGGATGAAATCCGCGCCTCAATGAGGAAGGGCCTTTACGCCAAGTCATTCGGCGGCGGGCAGGTGGATATTACCTCCGGCAAGTTCGTCTTCACCTGCACCGAGGCCTATCTCATTGAAGATGGCAAGATCGGCAAACCTGTGAAGGGTGCCATCTTGATCGGCGCTGGCGCAGAAGCCCTAAAGCGCATCGCCATGGTGGGAAATGACATGGCGCTGGATCCAGGCGTAGGCACCTGCGGCAAGGCCGGCCAGGGCGTGCCCGTGGGCGTTGGTCAGCCTTCGCTTCGCATCAACAATCTCACGGTTGGCGGCACTGCAGCGTAATGGAGCAGCCGGAACTCGTCATCTTCGACATGGATGACGTGCTCTGTCACTATGACTTGGGCCGCCGCCTGCGCGCGCTGGCCAGGCTGGCCGATGTCACTGCGCGCGATGTGCGTGCCGCCGTTTGGGACTCAGGCTTTGAAGATCTCGCCGACTCGGGTGGCTACATGGTGATTGAAAATTACCTGCATGAATTTGGCACACGCCTCGGTCGTCACATTTCTCTGGAACAATGGATCGAGGCGCGCCGCATCGCCATGATCCCGAATGAGGATGTGCTCGATCTTGCACACAGGCTGGGGGAACAGGCCTCACTCGCCATCTATACCAACAATGGCCCGGTGGTGAAAAACCACTTTGACCAACTGTTCCCCGAGGCGGCAGAAATCTTCAAGCTGCGCTTCTGCTCCTACGAATTCGGCACCAAGAAGCCAGACCCGATGAGCTTCACCAAATTGATGGAGGCGCTTGGCCAGAATCCTCAACTCTGCTGGTTCATCGATGACAAGAAATCCAATGTTGAGGGCGCACGCATTGCCGGCCTGCGCGCCCATCATTTCACAGGCTTTGACAGCCTGCTCACCGAAGCGCGCAATCAGGGATTTGAAGTTTGAGCGACACGGCTGCGCGTTTTCTCGAAGGCTCAATCTTCCGCCATGTGGTGGTGATGACGCTCACCGGCGCATTGGGCCTGATGACATTGTTCATCGTGGAATTGGCCGATCTCTATTTCCTGAGCTTGCTCAACAACCAGCAAATCACCGCTGCAATCGGCTTTGCAGGCACGCTGGATTTCGCCAACCTCTCGCTGTCCATCGGCACCGGCATCGCCGCCGTTGCCCTGGTCTCGCGCAATGTCGGCGCGGGCAACACTGAGCGCGCCAAGGAATTCGCCACCAATGCCATGATCGTGGCCATCGCCATATCCGCGCTTTACACCTTGCTGATCAATATCTTCATCGGCCCGATTCTGAAGTTCCTCGGCGCAGCAGGCGAAACGGCACATCTCGCCAAACTCTTCATTTGGACGATTTCGCCTGGCTTCATTTTCCTTGCTGGTTCACTCTCTGCGTCCTTCAGCTTGCGTGGCATCGGCGACGCCAAGCGTGCCATGTACAATACGTTGACAGCAGCACTGGTGACCTTGGCGCTCGATCCCATTTTCATCTTCGGATTCGGCTGGGGCATTCAAGGCACGGCGGCGGCCAATGCCATTGCTTATGTGCTGGCCTTTGCTGTGGGCCTTTATGGCCTGGGCGTGAAAAACCAGTTTCTGGCGCGGCCGTCACTGGCAAAATTCAAGCGCGATTTCCCCGCGGTGTGGGGCATCGCCCTGCCCTCGCTCATTGCCCAACTCGCAACACCTTTTGCGGCAGGCTACATGACTCATGTCTTCGCAGCTTATGGCGACGCCGTGATCGCCGGCGCAACAGTGGTGAACCGCGTGGTGCCGGTGGCCTTTGGGGTGATCTTCTCTCTGTCCGGAGCCGTGGGTCCGATCATTGGTCAAAACTTTGGTGCCAAGAATTTCGCGCGCGTCAAACGCGCCCTGCGCGATGGGCTGGCCTTCGCTATACTCTACGCGATGGCCACATCGCTCATCTTGTATCTGCTGCGCCACAAGCTCATTGCCGCCTTCCACATCGAAGGCCGCGCGGCGGAACTGGTGGGATTCTTCTGCACCTGGATTGCCATTTCCTGGGCGCTGCTCGGCGGCCTGTTTGTGGCCGGTGCCGCCTTCAACAACTTGGGCAAGCCGATCTACTCAACGCTCACAAACTGGGGCCGTGCGACCATTGGAACGATCCCCTTCGCGCTGCTGGGGGCCTCAGTCGCGGGCGCCGAAGCAGCGCCCGAGGGCATCTTGATTGGCATATCCATCGGCGGCGGCCTTTTCGGCTTTGGCTCGATGTATCTCGCCTATGCCTTGGTCAACCGTGTCAGCGCGGCTTCCGGTGGCTCTGTTCCCAGCGCTTCCGCAATACCTCGATAAGCTGCGCCAAAGGCCCGTAACCTTCGGTTGAGCCAAACTGCCGGGCCTGGTGAAATGCAAAGTCGTCCATGATGAATCATTCCTTAACGTGATTAATTATGGTACATTAATCGCAGATTTCGATTGATCTTTCCAACGAATGTATTTTATGATTGCCATCACAAATCGTGATGAAAGGTGCCGCCCATGGCCATGATCGCCAATCTGGATATTGACCAGCTCAAAACCTTCCTCGCCATTGCTGACACCGGCAATTTCACCCGCGCGGCGGAAGAAGTGAACAAAACCCAATCCGCCGTATCCATGCAAATGAAACGGCTGGAGGAAACCATTGGCCGCCCCATCTTCGCCCGCGACGGCCGCGGCAGCCGCCTCACTTCTGATGGTGAGCGCTTGGTGGAATATGCCCGCCGCCTTGCGGCCCTGAATGATGAGGCCGTGGCCACCTTTTCCAAACCGGATATCACCGGCACCGTGCGCTTTGGCACCCCCGATGACTATGCTGATCTCTTCCTGCCCGAAATTCTGGCCCGCTTCGCCCGCACCCATCCATTGGTGAATGTCGATGTGGAATGCAGCCAATCCGCCGCTTTGGCCACCCAGATCCGCAACAGCGAACTTGATCTCTCGATCGTCACGTTTAACGGCGGCGACATCCACGGCGAACCCTTGATGAGCGCGGAACTCGTCTGGGTCACGTCACCACGCCACCAGACCCACACATTGGAAACACTGCCCTTCGCCTCCGCCAGCATCTCTTGCGGCTGGCGCAAATTGGCTGAACGCCGTTTGACCGAGCACAAGCGCAACTATCGCGTGGCTTATGTGAGCCCTAATTTCTCAACGGTTTGCGCCGTCGTCACCCAAGGCCTGGCCGTAGCCGCCATGCCGCGCATCTGCGTCAAGCCTGGGATGCGCGTGCTCACTGAAGCCGATGGCTTCCCGCCGCTGGGTGCTTTCGAAATCGGACTGATCCAGAAGCCAGGAAAACTCAGCCGGGCCGCCGAAGCCCTGGCCCAGCATGTGCGTGAAGGCTTGGGCAGCAACAAGCTGATGGCCGCAGCCTGAGGCTAAAATGCCGCCGCTTTGAACACCGGCTTGATGTCGCCCTTCCAGGCGCCGTGATAAAGTTCAAGCAATCTATCAGCTTGTGTCAGCCCGCTCTGAGCTTCTTCATCCAGAACGCCAAGATAGGCCTCTTCGCCAAAACCGCGTGATTTCAAGCTCTTCGCGGCAATTGCCAACACATCCTTGGCCAGCGCCTGAAGCGGGCGGCCGAGGAACTGCGCTTTCAATCCGAGCTTCGGCACTTCATGCCGCAATTGCTGGCGCTGCTCTGCAGTTGCCGCTTTAACCAGTTCCCACGCCGCTTCAAGTGCGGCGTCATCATAAAGCAGGCCCACCCACAGCGCTGGCAGCGCACATTGCATCGGCCCCTTGCCCACGTCGCTGCCGCGCATTTCGAGATAGCGCTTCAAACGCACTTCAGGGAAAATCGTGGTGAGATGGTCCGCCCAATCGCGCAGCGTGGGCAACTCGCCCGGCAATTGCGGCAAGCGACCATTGAGGAAAGCGCGAAAGCTTTCGCCCGCGCAATTCACAAACTTGCCGTCACGCATGATGAAATACATCGGCACATCGAGCGCATAGTCAACATAGCCCTCAAAGCCGAAACCATCTTCAAACACAAAGGGCAACATGCCAGCGCGTGCATTGTCGGTGTCTTCCCACACATGGCTGCGGAAGGAGAGAAAGCCATTGGGCTTGCCTTCAAGGAAGGGCGAATTGGCAAACAGCGCCGTGCCCAGCGGCTGTAAAGCCAGTGACACACGCAGCTTCTTCACCATGTCGGCCTCGGAGCCGAAATCGAGATTCACCTGCACGGTGCAGGTGCGGAACATCATATCGCGCCCAAGTGTGCCAACCTTGTCCATGTAAGGCGCCATGATGCCATAGCGCCCCTTGGGCATCACCGGCGTTTCATACCGCGTCCACACCGGCGAAGCGCCAAGGCCGAGGAAGCCGATGCCCAGCTTCTCACCAAGGGCCTTCACTTGGGTGATGTGATCATTCACCTCAACGCAAGTGTCATTCACTGTGTTCAGCGGTGCGCCCGAGAGTTCAAACTGCCCGCCAGGCTCCAGTGAGATATTGGCCAGCGAGTTGGGATCAGAGAGCGCAATAATGTTCTCGCCCTCATAAACACCCTCCCAGCCGAATTGATCGCGCAAGCCTTCCAACAACGCCCTGATCGAACGCGCACCAGAATAAGGCACAGGCCGCAATGTGTCGGTGAGAAAAGGGAACTTTTCGTGCTCCGTGCCCACGCGCCATTCGGCTTTGGGCTTCACGCCCTGTTCAAAATAGCTGATCAGCTGCGATTTGGACTCGATCCGCGCCCGCCCGGCTTCGGTTTCTGGTGTTGGCCCGCTCAAATGTCTTTTCCCTGTTGGAGGGCTTATCTAGGTGTTTGGAATGTCACGGGCAAGCCTGATTTGGTAACAACATTGTTTACGGTTCAATCTTCGCCCTTCCCGCCGTCGAAAGAAGGGTGGTATTTTGCTTGAATGCTTGCAGGCCCCGCCAACTCCAAAGTCACCGCCGTCATCGCCAAGGATAAGCAATGGCGAGAGGAAATTGAGGCCCTGCGCGCAATCTGCCTCGCTTCAGGCCTTACCGAAGAGTTGAAATGGGGCAAGCCCTGCTACGCGCTGGACGGGGCCAATGTTGTGCTCATCCACGGCTTCAAGGCCTATTGCGCTCTCCTGTTTATGAAAGGCGCATTGCTCGACAACACGCAAGGCCTACTGGTCCAGCAAACTGAAAATGTCCAATCCGCCCTCCAGATCCGCTTTACGAGCCTAGGCGAAATCAAACAGCTCGCACCCCGGCTAAAGGCGATCCTCAAGCAGGCCATCGAGATCGAAAAATCCGGTGCAAAAGTAAACTTCAAAACTGCCAGTGACTTCGCCGTGCCGGAAGAATTTCAGCTGAGGCTCAAAAAAAGCGCCTCACTGAAAAAGGCTTTCGAGGCCCTAACCCCCGGCCGCCAGAAACAATATCTACTGTTCTTCGGCGGAGCCAAACAATCTGCAACCCGTACTGCGCGCGTCGAGAAATGGACCGCTGCCATCCTTCAGGGCAAAGGGATGGATGACCAATAGTCACCGTCTTGACAGTAACTTGATCTGCTTAACCCATGCAACAAGTGGCGCATGGTGATGCCCCGTATGCGATCCATACTGATCATAAAGATTAACTTTGATTGACTTACCTACAAGACGCCGAAAGTCCTTTCGAAGACCATCGCCGGGCACTAAATGGACGACGTTAAACATCTTTGTGGCGTCGGCAAATTCGTCACCTTCTATGCAAATTTCATTGCCAAGCTTTAAGATATAGGCGCCTTCAGGCTCATCACCGTTCTTGACGTCCTCAAAGTTCGGCGGTCCGGGGAAAATAATGAACTGGAGTTTGCCAACAAGAACTGCGGGCTCTTTTTTTGACACATCAAAGCAGTTGGCGCTGGCGATTTGTGGTGCTCCCACTAAAAAAATCGCCAATCCCAACATTAAAATCAGTTTCATTTCCAATCCCCCAACACCGCCTGCGCCAGCGTCATCACGGCCACACCCGCCGTATCTGCCCGCATGATGCGTGGACCGAGCGAGATGGCAGTGACATAAGGCAGCGCCTTCAGCATCGCGCGTTCTTCTACCGTGAAGCCACCCTCAGGCCCCACCAGAACGGCTGCAGGGGTTTTCAATCTAGACAACGCGGCCACGGCCCCGCCCTTCTCCGCCACTTCATCACAATAGATCAGCGCCCGGCCCGCATCCCAATCGCGCAGCGCTGCATTCAGCGAAACCGGCTCCAAAACTTCCGGCACGAAAACCAGATTGCACTGTTCCGCCGCCTCGACAACATTGGCCCGCATACGCTCCAGATTCACCCGCTCCGCAATGGTGCGCGCCGTAATCACCGGGCACAGGCGGCGCGCGCCAAGCTCGGTGGCCTTCTGCACCAGATAATCCAACCGCGCATGTTTCAGCGGCGCAAAGAGATAATCAATATCCGGCGGCGGCGTAACAGCGCTAGTGAGCCGCTCCACCCGCAGGATCATCTTCTTCTTCGCCGCCTCGGCAATATGGGCAAGGAACTCGCCATCCGAGCCATTGAACAGGCTCACCACATCGCCAGGCACCAACCGTAAGACACTGCCCAGATAATGCGCCTGCTCCGGCTCCAGCATGATCTCGCGCGCATTGCCCAAGGATTGGGCACAGAACAATCTCGGTGTGGTTTTTGCCATGGCTTTTGTGTATCACGCGGCCCGTGACCAATGCCACCATCAAAGACGCCGTGAAGGCCCATTGGGTTGAGCGCCTGCCCCCCGCATGGGTTCCCTATGCCCAGCTGATGCGGCTCGAGCGGCCGATCGGCTGGTGGCTGCTGCTCATCCCCTGCTGGTGGGGCGTGAGCTTGGCCCAACTCACCCTGCCCGGCGGCGGCTCGCCCAACTTGTGGCATGCGCTACTGTTTCTTGTGGGCGCCATCATCATGCGTGGCGCGGGCTGCGTGGTGAATGACCTCGCCGATCAGGATTTCGACGCAAAGGTCGATCGCACCAGGAACCGCCCGTTGCCCTCAGGCCGCGTGAGCCGCAAGCAGGCGCTGATATTCCTCGCCGCACTGCTGCTCATAGGCTTGGTCATCCTCTTGCAATTCAATCGCCTCACCGTCATCACGGCCATCTCCTCGCTGGCGATTGTCGCCATCTATCCGTTCATGAAGCGCATCACCTACCTGCCACAGTTCGTCCTTGGCCTCGCCTTCAATTGGGGCGCATTGGTGGGCTGGACGGCAGAGACAGGCACGCTGAGTGCAACACCCATCTCCCTCTATCTCGGTGGCATTCTCTGGACCCTGGCTTATGACACCATCTATGCCCACCAGGACAAGGATGATGACGCCCTGATCGGTGTGAAATCTACAGCCCTCCTGTTCGGCAAGTCCACACCGATCTGGCTCACGGCCTTCTTCGCGTTAAGCCTGGTGGCCATTGACCAGAGCCTGTGGCTTGCGAAAGCGCCCCTCATCGCCCATATCGGTGTGATTGCCGCAGCGGTGCATGCCTTCTGGCAGGTGAAGACTTTCGACGACACCAACAGCGCCCACTGCCTCCAGCTTTTCCGCGCCAACCGGAATTTCGGGCTGCTCATCCTCGTTGGCATGATTTTGGGTTGCCTCGCGAAATGAATGCAGAACTTTTGAAACTGGCCGAAGACACGCTCGCCCTTGCCCTGAAGGCGGGTGCCACCGCAGGTGAAGCCATGGTGGTGGAACGCCGAGACTCATCCATCTCCATGCGCGAAGGCGTGGTGGAAGAATTGGAACAGGCCGAAGCCCGTGAAGTGGGCCTGCGCGTCTTCGCCGGTCAATCCTCAGCCACCATCGCCGGCAGCGTACTCACCAAGGAGGCGCGCGAAAAACTTGCCGAGCGTGCTGTGGCCATGGCCAAGCTGGCTCCGCCCGACCCCTTCTCAGGGCTCGCCTCACCAGAGCAACTCACCAAGGCTGATTTGGAACTCGATCTCGCCTCCAACACATTCCCTACCGCCGCTGAACTCAAGAAGCTTGTGGAAGACACGGAGAATCTGGCACTGGCCGTGAAAGGCATCAGCAAGAGCGGCGGCGCCGGCGCATCCTCTTCCGAAAGCCAAGTGGCCTTGGCCATGTCCAACGGTTTTTCAAAATCCTATCGCCGCACAGGATTCGGCCTCTCCATAGGCCTCATCGCAGGCGAAGGCACCAACATGGTGCGCGATTACTACGGCACTTCAGCCATTCATTATGCCGATCTCGAAAGTCCCGAGAAGGTGGCTACCACAGCGGCCGAACGCACCGTGAAACGCATCAATCCGCAAAAGCTCGCCAGCCAATCTGTGCCAGTGATCTTCGATCGTCGCGTGGCTTCCAGCTTGCTCGGCCATTTTGCGGGGGCCATCAATGGCGGCGCCATCGCACGCGGCGTGAGCTTCCTGAAAGACAAGCTCGGTCACCCGGTTTTCAAATCGAACATTACCATCGTGGATGATCCACACCGTGTGCGCGGCTTCGCTTCCAAGAGTTACGACGGTGAAGGCCTGCCAACGCAGCGCCGCAATTTCATCGATAAGGGCACGCTCACCTCCTGGGTCCTCGACTTGCGCTCCGCCCGCCAGTTGGGCTTGGCCTCAACCGGCAATGCCGCGCGTGGCATCGCCTCCAACCCTTCGCCTTCCACCACCAATCTGCACATGGAAACGGGCAGCCAATCCCAAGAGGAACTGATTAAGGCCATGGGCAAGGGTGTGCTGATCACCGAATTCATCGGCTCGTCCATCAACGGCGCAACAGGTGACTACTCACGCGGTGCTTCCGGTTTCTGGGTGGAAAACGGCGAAGTGCAATTTCCGGTGAGCGAAATCACCGTGGCTGGTAACTTGATTGAGATGTTCTTGCATCTCACACCTGCGAATGATCTCGAGTTCCGCTCCACCACCAATGCGCCATCCTGCCTCGTCGAGGGCATGACCATTGCCGGACGCTAAAATCCCCGCGCATCTGAAGCAAGACGCCGAACTGCTTTTTGCTACAGTGCGCGAAGCTGGCGCGCTGGGCCTCAAACGTGCGGGCCAAAATGTGCGCCACTGGAAAAAGCCAGATGGCTCAACCGTCACCGAAGCAGATGTTGAAATTGATGCGCTGCTGAAGACGCGCCTCGCCGACACAAGACCAGACTATGGCTGGCTCTCGGAAGAAACGCCGGACAATGCCACACGGCTTTCAAAACAGCGCCTATGGGTGGCAGACCCGATAGACGGCACCAACTCTTTCGTGAACGGAACAGATGGCTGGTGCATCGGCGTGGCCTTGGTGGATGGCCAGCGCCCCGTGCTCTCAGCGCTCTACCGCCCAAAAGTGGATGAATTTTTCTGGGCCGCCGAAGGCGCAGGCGCCTATTGCAACGCCTCGCCTTTGAAGCCGCGTAATCATGAAACACTACAAGGCACTGAACTTCTGGGCACCAACCGCGCCGCCCGCATTCTTGATCCACTTGGCGTCAAGGGCCAGCATGCGCCGCATATTCCCCTGTTGTTGCGTCTCGCATTTGTCGCCGCCGGCCGCGCCGACATCGCCTTGTCATTTGGCAACAAGAACGATTGGGATCTGGCGGCCGGCGATCTATTGATTCAGGAGTCGGGCGCCAAGTTGACAGATCTTGACGGCCACACACTTGTCTATAACAAGCCGGAAGCTTGGCAAAACGGATTGTTGGCAGCGAACCAGCATTTGCACGGCACGCTATTGTCTCAATTGGAGAACGCATGAACACCAAGGCCCATGAACAGGAACAATTGATCCACCTCGTTTTCGGCGGCGAGTTGGCCGATGTTGAAGGTGTTACTTTCAAGGATCTGACCAAGCTCGATGTGGTAGGCTTCTATCCCAACTACGCATCAGCCCATCAAGCCTGGATCGCCAAGGCCCGCGAGACCATCGACAACGCCCAGATGCGCTATTTCATCGTTCACATGCACAGGCTGCTGGATCCGGCGCGCAGCGAGTAGTCAAACCTTGCCCGCCGCCTGCAATCTTGCGAGCGGAAAATCCGCCACATCATGCGCGGCCAGGATTTTCCGTGCCGCTTCGCAATCGTTCTTCATCTGTGAAATCAGCGCTTCCACCGAGGTGAAGCTCTGGTCCGGCCGGATCAATTCAACAAATTGCACCAGCAGCCGCCTACCATACAGATCAAGGGATTGGTCCAGCAGGTAAACCTCAAAGAATGTGCGGTTGGTATTGAATGTAGGCCTGTCGCCGAAGTAGCCCGCCCCCATCCATAGCGGTGAAGCCTTGCCCGCTTCTCGCACAAAGGTGGCATAGATGCCGCGCGCTGGCTCAACACCTTGCTCCACAATGATATTGGCTGTGGGAAAGCCGATGGTGCGGCCGCGCTGATCGCCCGGCACCACGGTGCCTTCAATCATCCAGTCATAGCCCAACTCATGCGCGGCGTGCTTGAGCTGCCCTTGCCGCAGTGCCTCACGGATGGTGCTTGAGGAAAATGGCAGGTGCCCGGCGCCTTCGTCCGTCACTTCCTCAACGGTGGTGACCGAAAGCCCCATGGCGCGCAGTGTATCTGCATGGCCCTTGCGGCCCGCGCCAAAATGAAAATCAAACCCGGCCACCACATGGGCCGCGCCGAGCTTTTCAACAAGCTCGCGCTTCACAAATTCTTCCGGCGGCAGGGCCGCGAGTGCGGCATCAAATGCCACCACGGAAGCAAAACCTGCCCCAAGCGCCTTGATGAGCCGCAGCTTGAGATCTGGCGGCGTGAGGCGGAACACTGGTTGCTCGGGCCGGAAAAAGCTTCTGGGATGGGGCTCAAATGTCACCACCCCCCAAGGCTTGCCATCGCGCGCAGCGATCTCGCGCGCCCGCGCCAGCAAAGCCTGATGCCCGCGGTGAACGCCATCAAAATTGCCGATGGCCACGACACCGCCACGAAGTGCAGTAGGGAGAATATTGCCTGCAGTTACGCCAAACACGTTTATCAACTCTCCGAGTGTTTTCTATCACCCTCCCCCTTGTGGGGAGGGCCGGGGTGGGGGTTGAGTGGAGCTACCAGAAGCCTTCACAAACGACAATCACTTGGTCTCAGAGAGACCCCCACCCTTAATCCCTCCCCACAAGGGGGAGGGAAATAGAGTCAGCCCCAACTCAATTCCCGCATCGCTTTTACGATGTGCGCCTGCGGATAGAGCCGCCGCACTTCATCTTCGGCATCATGGCTTTCGTTGATTCCGCCAGAAATGAAGACGCAGGAAAGCCCATAGACCGCCGCCCCTTTGATGTCTGTTTCCGGTCCATCGCCGATGGCCAGAACCTTATCTCGTGGCGGCGAACCTGCCACCTGCAGGGCAAGATCATAGATCGGCGCAAAAGGTTTGCCTGCCATCAATACCTTGCCGCCAATGGCTTCATAGATTTCCGCAATGGCGCCCGCGCAAGGCACGAGCAGGGTACCCTTCCGAACCACCTTGTCAGGATTGGCGCAAATCATGGTGAGCGCACGGGCCTTCATCGCCTCGAGCTGCGGGCGGTAGTCCTCTGCGGTTTCGCGCGTTTCATCATGGAGGCCAGTGCAAACCACAGCAACCGCCTGCGCCAGTGGCACGCGCTTGACGCTGAGCCCCTCAAATAATGGCAGATCAAGCTCAGGGCCAAGGTGATAGAGCCCCGCGCCGCCCAGTTGCCGCATCAATTCCCGCGTCACATCGCCCGATGTCACCATCGCGTCATAGGCGGCTCGCGAAACACCGATGCGGTCAATGAAAGCCCGGATGGTGGCCATAGGTCTTGGTGCGTTGGTGATGAGAATCACCTTGCCGCCTGCCGCGCGGTGCTGTTCCAGCGCCTCAACCGCGTGCGGAATGGGGCGATGCCCATCATGCACCACGCCCCAAACGTCACAAAGCCAGGTGGGATAGCGCGCCGAAAGCTCTTTCATGGCCATGGGCGTGATCAGGCCGCAAGGCCCATGTGGTTTTGCGCCGCCTGTTTGCGCTTCACGCGGCGTGGGCCTGCAAAGCACGGGCCGCAAGCCAGCCGTGCCACGCTGTGCAGCTTGGGCACCAACTGGCCATTGCTGATGCCAGTAATGATGAGCGTGATGCGCGACAGTCGCGCCATCTGCGCAAAGCCGATGAGTGAAGTGGAGGGACCCGAAGCATCAATCGTTCCGGCTGAAAGGCCCACATGGCGCACATTCAGCATGTTCATGGCCTGCAGGTCGAGGCCGCCCACAGACACGTTGGCCAAGGCGAAAGTGGCTCCAGCCCGCGCCAGAGCCGCCAAACCTTCCAGCGCCTGCTCCGGCAGACCTGCCAGCATCGCATGTGGCATTTCAAATACTAGGCCGGAAGCCAGTTGCGCCCCTGCCTCTTCGCGCAAGCCAATCAGGGCATGCAGCGTATTCTCATCCGCCAGTGTTTCAGCGCCAATCCCTACAAAAATGCAGAGATCATGATCGCGCTGCCGCAACCGGTCGAGAAGCTCGATGGCTTCACCTGCCGCGAGCATATCGAGCAGCGGCCGCTTGCCCATCCGGCCCGCGTAGTGAAGCAATTGGTCATTCGAAAGCTCCTCGCCGCTAAAGGCCAGGGTGAGATGCATGCGGTAATGCGCGGTACGGCGCGTGAGAATGTCCACCACCGGTTCCAGCGCAAAGCTGATGCGGTCGGCGAATTCATCCTCCACTTCTTCCATGGGCTCGGGCTCTGGCGCATCATAGAGGCTGGTCGGCATTTCAAGCTGCTCTGCACTTTCCGCAGGCGATGTGAATTCCGGCACGGGTTCCACAACAGGTTCAGGCTGTGGTGCAACGGGGGCAACATTGGCCACGCGCGCTTCCAACATTGCCTGAAGCCCACCATAGCTGTCCTTCAAGTCAGTGATGCCTTGGATGACGGCGGCAGAATGCGTTTCACCCTGTTGGCGCAGCGCATCGATCTGGGCCTGAAAGCCATCCGTCTTGCGGCGGACTTCGGAATGAAAGCCAGCAACATCGCGCTTCACGCGGGTCAGCGCACCCTCACGCCGCTCATCCTGGCGCAGCGCCAGGGCCACAAGCATCAACTGGCCCAGCACCGCAAAGCCAATGGCGGCTGCGATGGCAAGATAAGATTCAGTGCCGCTGCCAAAGGCATAGGCCAGTGCGCCCACAGCACCCGCCACCGCAAGACCAAAGGCCGCCAGAAAGTGCAAATCGTCTTTCAGCATGCCTGCCCGCGCGAATCAAAAACCAGAATCATGAGGGCAAGGATAGGCATTTACAGCCTGTGATGGAATCCCCCAGCCCGTTTATGAACCGCAAAAGAAAACCGGCTGTGGGCGACCCCAAAACCGGTTTTCTCCAACAACAGTGGCCTGTTGTATAAGATAAACTTGCACTTTGACGGCTCGGTCAAAGTGCAGTTGAGTTGGTCGAAAGAAGACCTACAAATTTGCAACCGACTTCAACACCGCCGGCAAGCGCTCGCCCAGCAATTCATCAATCTGGTTCTCAGTGATGATCAGCGGCGGTGAAAGTGCGATGGTGTCAGCAGTGATGCGGATCAGCAACCCATGGTCATGGAAAGCATTTTCCATAGCCTTGTAGGCGCGCAGCCCCGGCTTGCCTTCAATCGGCTTTAGATCGAACGCCGCCACAAGGCCCATGGTGCGAATATCTTCAATCAGCGGGTTGCCCTGCAGCTTGAAGCACGCATCGGCCCACCGGGTTTCAAGCGATGCGGCGCGTTCAAACAGCTTTTCGTCGCGGTAAAGGTCCATGGTGGCCACACCTGCGGCCGCTGCCATCGGGTGGCCAGTATAGGTATAGCCATGGAACAGTTCGATCACATGGTCCTGCGAATTCACAAAGGCATCATAAATGCCTTGCCTGGCCATCACACCACCCATGGGCACAGTGCCAGAGGTCACACCCTTGGCAAAGGTCAAAAGATCAGGCGTCACGCCAAAACGCTCAGCAGCGAATGAAGCGCCCAAACGGCCAAAGCCGGTGATTACTTCGTCGAAAATCAACAGGATGCCATGCTTGGTGCAGATCTCGCGCAAACGCTTGAGATAGCCCTTGGGCGGCGGCAACACGCCGGTGGAACCGGCCATCGGCTCAACGATCACGGCAGCAATAGTCGAGGCATCATGCAGCGCCACCAAGCGTTCCAGTTCCTCGGCCAGATGCGCGCCCCAAGTGGGTTCACCGCGCGTGAAGGCCTGCTCCTTGCGGTTATAGGTGTGGGGCAGATGGTCAACGCCAGCCAGCATCGCGCCAAACCACTTGCGGTTGGCCACCATGCCGCCCACCGAGATGCCGCCGAAATTCACGCCGTGATAACCGCGCTCACGGCCAATCAAACGCGTGCGCGTGCCTTCGCCGCGGGCGCGGTGATAGGCCAGTGCAATTTTGAGCGCTGAGTCCGCCGCTTCCGAGCCAGAGTTGCAGAAGAAAGCATAGTTCAAATCGCCCGGTGCCATGGTGGCCAGCCGCGAAGCCAGCTCAAACACTTTGGGATGGCCGTATTGGAAGGTTGGCGCGAAATCCAATTCCGCCGCTGATTCTTGAATGGCCTTCACAATCGGTTCGCGGCAATGGCCGGCATTGGTGCACCAAAGGCCAGCAGAGCCGTCCAGGATCGCATTGCCCTTCATGTCATAGTAATGCATGTCCTTGGCGCGGGCGATCATGCGCGGCCGGGCCTTGAAGGCGCGGTTGGGCGTGAAGCCCATCCAGAAGGATTCGAGGTTGTTGGGTGTGGCTTCCCAATTGCCGGGTTTCACGGGCTTGTTCATGTGCAATGGCTCCTGTGGCGAATAGGCCCTTTTAGCACTTTCCGGCCAAGGCGCGATATGCGCCAGTTCAGGCGGTAAGGACATGCCACACGGTAAATCCCGCCACAGCAAAAAACACCAGCCCGCAAACCCTGCCGATGGTGATGGTCACTTGCGAGTGGCCAGTGAGCAGGTCGCGCGATTTCGCCGCCGCAGCCCCCAGCCCGCCATAGATGCTAAATTGGGTGATCAGTGTCAGCACCCCCATAGCAAGCGCCTGCGCCCACACCGGGCCGAATTGCGGGCGGATGAAAGTGGGATAAACCGCCAGCACAAACATATAGGCCTTGGGGTTCAGCACACAGGTAACGAACCCTTGCGTGAAGGCTGAAGCAACTGAGCGCTTGGGTGCCGCGCCGATGTCATCAACCGTGATCGAACTCTTCACCAATGACCAGCCCACCCAGCACATGTAAGCTGCGCTGGCCAGCAGGATGATGGTGATCAGTTGTGGGGCGAGTTGGGTAAGTGCCCCCACAAAGAAGGCCCCAAACAGCGTGTGCCAGATCCCGCCCAGATTGATGCCCAACACCGCCGCCAACCCGCGCGACCAACCGCCGGCCAATGAATTGGCGATCACAAAGAACATGTCCATGCCCGGCACAATGATGATGCCGAAGAGGAGCAAGAAATAAAGCCAGAGATTTTGCGCGTAAGTCATCAGCTTTCCCCTAGCAGGCCCGATTGTCAATTTCTGTCAGCAGTGTGGCAGTAACCTACCCCACACATCGCCGTCCCAGCGCAGGTTCAGAAAAAGATCGCCGCTTGCGCCGGGATGACAGACTGTGGTTACTCTCACAAAATGTCCCTCATCAAAGCCGTCGCCCTCATCAATTCCGGCTCGCCTTATCTCACTACATTGCTGCGTGAGCATGAGGCTTTCGCCCAAAGTCTTTCGGCGGAGAACGGCGAGGCGCAACTTACAACGCTCTTAAGTGAAGCAGCCCAGGCAGGCAGGGCAGAATCCCGCGAGGAAGCGATGCGCCTCCTCCGCCTGGCCAAACAGAAGCTGGCGCTACTGGTGGCACTTTATGATCTTGAAGGCACATGGCCTCTCTTCAAAGTGACGGAGGCTCTCACGCGTTTTGCCGATGCCGCTGTCCAAGCCGCGTTGGAATTTCTCTGGCGGCAGGAAAATGCCAAAGGGAAAATCACCTCCGATGAAATCGGCCGGGGCTATCTCGTGCTTGCCATGGGCAAGATGGGCGCGTTCGAACTCAATTATTCTTCCGACATTGACCTGATCGTTCTTTATGATCCCGATCGCGCGGCCCTTGCTGAAGATGTGGAGCCTTCAACCTTCTTCGTGAAGCTCACGCGCGGGCTTGTGGCCTTGCTGCAAGACCTCACCGCCGATGGCTATGTCTTCCGCACCGACCTCCGCCTGCGTCCTGATCCACGCGCCACACAAGTTGCCATCCATATTGAGGCCGCAGCAACCTATTATGAAATGCAAGGCCAGAACTGGGAACGCGCCGCCATGATCAAGGCAAGGCCTTGCGCAGGCGACATGGCATTGGGCGCAGAATTTATCGCCCGCATGAGGCCCTATATCTGGCGCAAGTATCTCGACTATGCCGCCATCGCCGATGTGCAAAGCATGAAGCGGCAAATCCACGCCGTGAAGGGCCATGGCGAAATCGCCGTGTTGGGCCATAATCTCAAACTCGGACGCGGCGGCATCCGTGAAATTGAATTTTTCGCGCAGACGCAACAGCTCATCGCCGGCGGGCGAAATCCGGCCCTGCGCAGCATCAAGACCTGCGATACGCTCGATGCGCTGGCCGAAGCGAAATGGATCACGCCGCAGACGGCCAATGAATTGAAAGACGCTTACGCTTTCCTCCGCACCCTCGAGCACCGCGCCCAGATGGTGAATGACCAGCAGACGCATGACACACCGTCTGATCCCGCCGCCTTCGAATCCTACGCGCGCTTTTCGGGCTTTGAGTCGAGCGCATCGCTCGCCTTGAAACTGCGCGCCACGCTCGAGCTGGTACAACGCCATTATGCGGCACTGTTCGAGTCTGCCGATGACTTAAGTGCGGGTGAAGGCAGCCTGGTCTTCACCGGCAGCGATGATGATCCTGCCACACTCGAAACCCTGCGCCGCATGGGCTATCAACAAGTGGGCGAAGTGGCCGCCATCATTCGCGCCTGGCACTTTGGCCGCTACCGTGCAACCCGCACTGCCCGCGCCCGCGAAGTGCTCACCGAAATCATGCCAGCCTTATTGAAAACCCTGGCGCAGAGCGGAGATGCCGACCGCGCCTTCTTCGCCTTCGACAAATTCCTCGAAAGCCTTTCATCCGGTGTGCAACTTCTCTCGATGATGAAGGCCAATCCGCGCATGCTGGGTTTGATCGCGCAAATCCTCGGCTCGGCCCCGCGCCTTGCGGAAAAGATCAGCGCCCAGCCGCGCATTTTGGAGGCTGTAACAGCGCCGGATTTCTTTTCGGCCCTTCCGCCCAAGCAACAGCTTGAGAAAGAAATGGCCACGCTCGCGCCACCGCATTCACCACTCGAAGAGGTGATGGACCAGACGCGCATCTTTGCCCGCGAGAAGAAGTTCCGCACCGGCGTTCGTATCCTTTCCGAGACGATCAGCGCGGATGAAGCAGGCCAAGCCCTCTCCGACATTGCCACCGTGATCTTGGAACGTCTGCTGCAAGCGGTTGTAGCAGAAGTGGCGGCCAAGCATGGCGTGGTGCGGGGCGGTGCCTGCATCATCCTCGGCATGGGCAAACTCGGCGGCCGCGAAATGACGGCTGGTTCCGATCTCGACATCATGCTGGTCTATGATCATCCGGACACGGACGAATTATCCGATGGCCCGCGCCCGCTCTCGCCAGGGCAATACTATGCCAAGGTAACCCAAGGCCTGGTCACTGCGCTCAATGCCCCTTCAGCCGAAGGCAAGCTCTATGATGTCGATATGCGCCTGCGCCCTTCCGGCTCCAAAGGGCCGCTGGCAGTGAGCCTTACTTCTTTCACGGCCTACCAGGAAAAAGAGGCCTGGACCTGGGAGCGCATGGCCATGACCCGCGCCCGCGCGGTTGCTGGGGATTCAGCACTTGCGCTTCGCGTTGAATCTGTACTGCGCGAAAGCCTCAGCCAAGAACGCGATCCTGCCGCCACGAAAAAGGACATCGCCGAGATGCGGGGCCTGATGTTGAAGGAACACAAGCCTGAAAGTGTGTGGGATGTGAAGCGCGCGCAAGGCGGCCAGGTGGAAATCGAATTCGTCGCGCAATATCTGCAGCTCATCCACGCCCATGCCCATCCGGAAATCCTGAATGCCAACACCGCGGCCGCCCTGCAGGCCATAAGTGCTGCTGGCCTTTTGCCCCGCGCCGAAGCAGACATACTGCTGACCGCTCTGGGCCTCTACCAGCGCCTCACCCACATGCTGCGCTTGTGCATTGAAGGCAAGTTCGACCCCCAAGCCGCCCCGGCCCACCTGCTCCGCGCCCTCAGCCAGGCAGCAGGCCAGCCGGATATCGGCGCAACCCAGGCGCTGCTGGCGGAAACGCAGGAAAAGGTGGCACAAATTTTTCGGCAAACATTTTTTTGACTAGAATAGGATTTTGATCTTGACATCGCACGGTCGAGCTGGCATATCCCGCCATACTCCACCATTGGGCCAAACTTCCCCCGCTGCCCCTTGACTCGCCAGCCTTACGCTACTATCTCCCAACCAGCCGTTGGCACTCATACAACTTGAGTGCTAACAGGCCCCCGCCCACGTCTCCAGTGGGCACGAAATTCTTATCAAAACCAAGGAGTTAACATCCATGAAATTCCGTCCTTTGCATGACCGTGTGGTTGTGAAGCGGGTTGAAGAAGACACCAAGACGAAGGGTGGCATCATCATCCCTGAAACCGCCCAGGAAAAGCCGATGCAGGGCAAGGTGATCGCTGTGGGCCCGGGCGGCCGCGACGAAGCCGGCAAGCTGACCCCCATCGACCTGAAGAAGGGTGATCTCATCCTGTTCGGCAAATGGTCTGGCACGGAAGTAAAGATCGACGGCGAAGACCTGTTGATCATGAAGGAATCCGACGTGATGGGCGTTCTCGAGAAATAATCTCGAAGCGCTTTGCAAACATCAACTCAATCTGAATAAGGAAATTCAATATGGCTGCTAAAGAAGTCCGTTTCGGCGGCGAAGCCCGTGAGAAAATGCTCCGCGGCGTCGACATTCTCGCCAATGCTGTAAAAGTCACCCTTGGCCCGAAAGGCACAACGTCGTCATCGACAAGTCCTTCGGCGCACCTCGCACCACCAAGGACGGTGTCACCGTTGCCAAGGAAATCGAACTGGAAGACAAGTTCGAGAACATGGGCGCCCAAATGGTGCGCGAAGTCGCTTCCAAGACCAACGACATTGCGGGCGACGGCACCACCACTGCAACTGTTTTGGCCCAGGCGATCGTTCGCGAAGGCGCCAAGAACGTTGCCGCTGGCATGAACCCGATGGACTTGAAGCGCGGCATTGATATGGCCGTGGCTGTCGCCATCGACGACATCAAGAAGCGTTCCAAGAAGGTCAAGGGCACGGAAGAAGTGGCCCAGGTTGGCACTATCTCCGCCAATGGCGACAAGGAAATTGGCGACATGATCGCCAAGGCC
Organism: Aestuariivirga sp.; assembly: GCA_031424315.1. Classification (GTDB taxonomy): domain Bacteria; phylum Pseudomonadota; class Alphaproteobacteria; order Rhizobiales; family Aestuariivirgaceae; genus Aestuariivirga. The sequence goes on along the minus strand of JANPHF010000093.1, from coordinate 1,932 downwards.
ATGCAGAAGGTGGGCAACGAAGGCGTCATCACTGTTGAAGAAGCCAAGACTGCCGAAACCGAACTCGATGTCGTTGAAGGCATGCAGTTTGACCGCGGCTATCTCTCCCCCTACTTCATCACCAATGCCGACAAGATGATTGTCGAGTTGGAAGATGCTTACATCCTATTGCACGAAAAGAAGCTCTCTTCGCTTCAGCCGATGCTTCCGATCCTGGAAGCTGTGGTGCAGACCTCGAAGCCCTTGCTCATCATTGCTGAAGACATCGAAGGCGAAGCGCTTGCAACCCTCGTGGTCAACAAGCTGCGTGGCGGCCTCAAGATCGCTGCCGTCAAGGCCCCGGGCTTTGGTGACCGCCGCAAGGCCATGCTCGAAGACATCGCCACCCTCTCGGGCGGCCAGATGATCGCTGAAGACCTCGGCATCAAGCTTGAGTCTGTCACCCTCGACATGCTCGGCCGCGCCAAGAAGATCCGCATCGACAAGGAAAACACCACCATTGTTGATGGTGCCGGCAAGAAGGCCGACATCCAGGGCCGTTGCGCCCAGATCAAGGCGCAGATCGAAGAAACCACTTCGGACTACGACAAGGAAAAGCTGCAGGAACGTTTGGCCAAGCTCGCCGGTGGTGTGGCTGTGATCAAGGTTGGCGGCTCAACCGAAATCGAAGTGAAGGAAAAGAAGGACCGCGTTGACGACGCGCTGAACGCCACGCGTGCAGCCGTTGAAGAAGGTGTGGTTCCCGGCGGTGGCGTGGCTCTGCTGCGCGCCAAGAAGGCCGTGGATGCGCTGCACTCCGACAACGCCGACATCGCTGCGGGCATCAAGATCGTGTCCAAGGCGCTGGAAGCCCCGATCCGCCAGATCGTTGAAAACGCCGGCGTGGAAGGCTCGATCGTTGTTGGCAAGCTGTTGGAAAAATCCGGCAACTACGGCTTCAACGCCCAGACGGAAGAATATGTTGACATGGTCACCGCCGGCATCATCGACCCAACCAAGGTTGTGCGTGTGGCCTTGCAGGATGCAGCCTCCGTTGCAGCCCTGCTGATCACCACCGAAGCCATGATCGCCGAGAAGCCCAAGAACCAAGCCCCGGCCATGCCCGGCGGCGGCGGAATGGGCGGCGGCATGGGCGGCATGGATTTCTAATCCAACCGTTCAAGCCGATCAGGCTGAAACGAAACACAGAACCCCGGTGGAAACACCGGGGTTTTCTCTTGTGTGGTGGCTCTAACAAGGCTTTAGCCTGTCAAAGCCGCAGGCCCTCAGGCAAAGTGTGAACGACGATGAGGAAGCTGGACCTCGACCTTCGCCGGTGTGATGGATGAAATGGGGGTTCCCCCCGCCCCCATCCTCCCCTAAACCCCGCGGCACCATGATCCGCATAGACTCCATTTCCAAACAGAACGGCCATCAACTGCTTTTTGTCGAAGCCTCCGCCGCGCTCAATCGCGGCGAGAAGATTGGGCTTGTGGGGCCCAATGGCGCGGGGAAAACCACGCTGTTCCGCATGATCTCGGGCCGCGAAGAACCGGATGAGGGCCAGGTGTCGATCGACCGCGGCATCACCATTGGTTATTTCAACCAGGACGTGGGCGAGATGTCTGGCCGCTCTGCCGTGGCCGAGGTGATGGAGGGCGCAGGCCCCATCAGCGCCGTGGCGGCGGAGTTGAAATCGCTTGAAGACGCGATGGCAGACCCTGCGCGCATGGATGAGATGGATGACATCATCGCGCGCTATGGCGAAGTGCAGGCGCATTTCGAAAAGCTCGATGGTTATGCCCAGGAGGCGCGCGCGCGCGAAGTGTTGGCCGGGCTCTCATTCAGCCAGGAGATGATGAATGGCGATGTGGGCAAGCTCTCCGGCGGCTGGAAAATGCGCGTGGCGCTGGCCCGCATTCTGTTGATGCGCCCCGATGCCATGCTGCTCGA
>JANPHF010000092.1:0-2808 GCA_031424315.1 Aestuariivirga sp. | reverse complement strand
CGGGGGATTTATTGGTTCGCCCATGCAACCTCAAAAGGGTGGTCCTTCGCTGCTCTCAACATCGTCTGGTCCCTTAAGGTGGGATGTCGGTGGGCAGTCAAAACAACGAGAACTCTTCAGCCAGCAGCTATCAAAAACCTGTCCGGCGCGTGGGGAAACCCTCGCACGTTTTTCGCCACTCTAATTCTAAGTGGCACCGCGTGAGTTACCCCACGCGCTTCCCTTCTTTTCCCGGTTTCGGATGACACGAAACCACCAAGCGAAGAGTCATGCCCGGATTTCGAGCCCCACTTTTGCTCCCCGGAGGGGGAGCTGTCGCGCAGCGACTGAGGGGCGACCTGCCCCGTACTCAATTCTGAAGCGCCCATCACCCCTCTGCCAGCTTCGCTGACATCTCCCCCTCCGGGGAGAATGAAAGGTGAAGGAGCGCCCTAACCCTTGGCGCGTTCAGCGTCGCATTGCTTGAGCTGCACCGCGCCGGGCAAGGCAGCGAGTTCGTCATTCCTCAGGCACACGCGCAGGCCCGCTTTGGTGGCGCCAGTGATCAGCCGGTTCAGTTCCGTCTCGCCCGTCATATTGCCGAAGTTGGTGAGCAGCCGCTCCACTGACCATTGCTGATCCAGCACCTCCAGCGCCTTCTTGGCGGCGGCGGCCTCATCCATCCGGCCCAGCATGGCAGCGTCCATGGCGAGAAAATCACTGTTCACGGGCGCGGCCTTGGCGGCCTCCTTGCCGAATGCGTAAGAGCGCGCATAATCGCCCGCGTAAAACAGCGTGGCATAGAGCGTGGTGTTGTACCAGAAGGGATAGCTGGGATTGAGGTTCAGCGCCGTGTTGACATTGGCCAGCGCCTGATCGGACTTGCCGGCCTGAACCAGGAACATGCTGGTCAAGATCAAGATGTCGGCATTGTTCGGTGCCAGCGCCAGGGCGCGGCCGGTCTCGGCTTCCATCTGGCCATAATCCTTCACCAGCGAATAGCCTTGCGCCAGCGCGGCATGGGCCTCGCCGTCGTCAGGGTCGAGATTTGCGGCCTTCTGCGCCTCGGCCATCATCGTCGCCAGCGCCTGTTCCGGCGGTGAGCCGCCATAGAGCAGCTTGAGGAAATTCACCCAAGCCAGGCCCACATGGGCGCGGGCGAAATTGGGATCGATGGCGATGGCCTTGGTGAAATTCTCCTCCGCCTTGGGCACGCTCTCTTTGCTCATCTGGTGCGAGGCTTCAAGGCCCGCCTGATAAGCATCATAGGCGCTCCATTCGCTGGGGGCCTTGCGGCGGATCAAGCGGCGCTGGTTGTTGCTGGCCACCTTGTCGTGGCCGGTGATTGAGGTGGCGATGCGGTTGGTGATATCGGCTTCCACCGCAAAAACATCATCGCCTTGCCGCTCCAGCCGATCCGACCAGACATGGGTGTTAGTGGCAGCGTCGATGAGTTGGACTGTGGCACGCACGCGGCCGGGCAGCGCTTCAACACTGCCTTCCAGCACGTAATTCACATGCAGGTCCTTGCCCACGGCGCGGATGTCCACCGCCTTGCCCTTGTAAACTTCCGAAGAATTGCGCGCGATTACGGCGAAGTCCTTGGCATGGGAAAGATCAGTGATCACATCCTCTGTCATCATGTCGGCGAATTTGTCGCCCTTCGGATCCGTGCCCATGTTGACGAAGGGCAACACCGCTATCGCCGGCAATTCCACCGGCTTGGCGGCCGGCCGCCAAAGCAGTGCTGCCACTGCCGCGAAGCCCAGTAGCAGGATGCCTGCTGCCAGCCGCCATTCTGTCATGCTGGAGGCGGAGGGTGATGCTTTCCCAGACGTCTGCGGCGGCTCGTCATCAACGAGATGGGTGCCATTGGGCAAATCAAGAATATAGCCACGCTTCGACAAGGTCTTGATGATGGTGCGATCGCTGTCGCCGATGGCCTTGCGGATTTCAGTGATGCATTGCACCAGGCTGTCGTCGGTCACGGCCACGTCCTGCCAGATCGATGCCACCAGCCTATCCTTGGTGACGACCTGTCCTGCGCTTTCGAACAGCAGTTTGAGGACGGCCAGAGACTGCGGCCGGAGGGTTACGGCCTTTGCGGCATCCGGTCCCGCACGGCCACTTTGCCAGTTCACATAAAAGGGGCCCGAAAAAGCCGCTCCTGCACCGATTTCCGCCCGATCCATGGCTGCTACCGCCATCACAACCCTCCTCTAACCTGCGGTTTATTGACCGAATTTCGTTTTTTTCCAAGCTGGCAGGTGGATTTCGTAAAAAATTCGGAAGTTTTCGGGTGCCCTTCAAGCCAAGCTGGGAAATGCTCGATATTGTTGATTCAACGGCGCAGGGCCTTCGCTTTTTCCTCCCGAGCGGGGCTATCCTTTCGGCGCCAATGCCAATGCGCCTGTCATGTCCTGCAAATGACATGGCGGAATGAGGTTCGGAACAGTGCGCAAGCAAGGTTCCGGCAATCGAGGCCTATCTCTTGGACAAAATGGCCCCCGTCCTTGAGATAGGCCTTGATGATTCAAACCGCCCTAACCCCCAGCGCCATGCTAGGCCTAGAGATAGGCTTTGATGATCCCGATGAAGTCCACGGCCTTGAGGCTGGCGCCGCCAACCAGCGCGCCGTTCACATTCGGCACGCCCATCAGTTCTGCAGCATTGGAAGGCTTGACTGAGCCGCCGTAGAGAATGCGCGTACCTGCGCCTTCCTCGCCCATCACCTTGGCCAATTCGGCACGGATGTGGGCATGGGCTTCTTCAACTTCCTTTGTGGTTGGTGTGAGGCCGGTGCCGATGGCCCAGACGGGCTCATAAGCG
>JANPHF010000091.1:0-34196 GCA_031424315.1 Aestuariivirga sp. | reverse complement strand
TCATTGATGGTTGTGTGGAACTGGATGCCCGGATCAGCCGAAGCCCAGGCGGCATGGCCGATCTTCTCCCACAAGTCGCGGGCCTTCAGCGTCTTCATCACCTTGCCGGAAATGCGTCCTGTGAGGTTCCAGTCGCCATTGGTTTCAACGGCGCGCAGGAAGTCGTCAGTCACGCGCACGGAGTTATTCGAGTTCTGGCCGGAAACCGTGCGGTATGCCTCGCCATCCCAATCCGAGTCATAAGTGTCGAATTCGATGTCTGTATAGCCTTGCTTGGCGAACTGGATCACGCGCTTGATGTAGTTGTCTGAAACCTGCGAACGTCGGGCTTCTTTCACCGCGCGCTTCAGCGCCGGGTTCTTTTCAATCTCGAAGCAATCACCACCAGGGCCCTGGCAGTTGACGCAGGCCTTCATGATGGCCGTGAGATGCTTCTTGACGATCTTGGAACCAGTGACAAGGGCAGCAACCTTCTGCTCTTCCTTCACCTTCCAATCCACATATTGCTCGATATCCGGATGATCGACATCAACCACCACCATCTTGGCAGCGCGGCGCGTGGTGCCGCCCGACTTGATGGCGCCGGCAGCGCGGTCACCGATCTTGAGGAAGCTCATCAAGCCAGAGGAACGCCCGCCGCCCGAAAGCTTTTCGCCTTCGCCGCGCAGGAATGAGAAGTTGGAACCGGTGCCGGAACCATATTTGAACAGGCGGGCTTCACGCACCCACAGGTCCATGATGCCGCCTTCATTCACCAGATCGTCAGAGACAGACTGGATGAAACAGGCATGCGGCTGCGGATGCTCATAAGCAGATTTGGATTTGGTCAGCTTGCCAGTTTCGAAATCCACATAGTGGTGGCCTTGCGATGGGCCATCAATGCCGTAAGCCCAGTGCAGGCCGGTGTTGAACCACTGCGGAGAGTTGGGCGCGCATTTCTGCGTGGCCAGCATGAAGCACATTTCATCATAGAAGGCGCGGGCATCTTCCTCGGTGTTGAAATACTTGCCCTTCCAGCCCCAATAGGTCCAGGTGCCAGCAAGGCGGTTGAACACCTGCTTGGCCGAATGCTCACCCGTGATGCGTTCCTTGGCGGTGAGATCTTTCATCGCTTCGTCGTCAGCAACTGAACGCCACAGCCAAGAGGGGATGGATTCTTCCTCAACCTTCTTCAAGGCCTTGGGCACACCCGCCTTGCGAAAATATTTCTGGGCGAGAATGTCTGTCGCCACCTGGCTCCAGGAAGAAGGCACTTCCATATCCGCGAGACGGAACACAATGCTTCCGTCGGGATTCTTGATCTCGCTCACAGCCTTGCGGAAATCGATCCCCGCATAAGCATCCTGGCCAGCCTTTGTGTAATGACGTTCAATGCGCATCGTGCCCTCAATTCCCCATTATATAGACCACCGTGACGCGCAAAAAAGCGCACGGCAATGAAATCCCCGTGTGTCCAAAGATACTTCTGTTTGGCGAAGGTTTCGCCCCCAACGCGTGCTGACGCCTTTTGTAACTCGTGACGCCTTAACTTACGCGGAGGGCCGCTGTGGCAGCCGAAACTGCCGTCAAACCCGCTGCATACCCTTGGATGAAGAAAGTAATACAGCCTTCACGCGGCGTCAATACCTAGTGTGTTAACGAAGAGTAAACACCAGATATTGTGGTTTGCCTCACCAAGACCTTGTGAATGACAGGATATTCATCCGATTCTGGGGCCAAGCTCAAGAACTGCTTGGTGAAATATCACAGGGCAATTTGCCCTGTTGAGGAAGGCGGCTTTTCCCTTGACTCCTGTCAAGCGCTGCAATTGCTTCAAAAGAAAAATAAGTTTTACCAAAGCCGCGAAGAACTACACCTCGCAAATGCGAAAAAAGCGACAAGTGTGGCCCGCGGGCGACTTGAACCGCATCATGACCACTGGAATCGCCCTTAGAGGCTCTGGATTCCGACGCTCGCCAAATGTGCTGCCCCCGCCAACACGGATTCCCACCCCAATTGCGCCCATCGCAAGTCCATCTCCATGCCCATTTCTTTGAAAGGCGCATTGGCGGCAATTTGGCTCGCCACTTTCTCCTTGGGAAAGCCCTTCATTTCGCAAATGCCACCGCCCAGCAAAATACAATCGGGAGAAAACAGCGCCACCGCCATGCCAACTGCAATCACAAAGTCGGCTAGAAAGCCTTCCACTTCTTTCTGCAGGATAGAGCTACTGGAGGTCAAGATATCGCCGATGGCCACCTGATGCCGCGCCGCCATCTCCTGCAGAACCGCACCGGAAACATAAGTTTCAAGACAGTCCGTGCGCCGCCCTGGCAATGTGCGCCCTTCGCCCTTGAAAGGCATGTTGCCGATTTCCAGTGCAAATCCAGCACCGCGAAATGGGATGCCATTTTGCAGGAAGGCACCGCCCACGCCTGTCCCGAAGAAGATGCCCAGCACATTCTTGGCACCCTTGGCAGCACCCGCAAGCCACTCGCCTAGCAGAATCATCACGGCATCGCGTTCGAGAAGAACCGGAATGCCGATGCGCGCCGAAAGCTCGCTGGCCACGCGCCGTTCATTCAGGTTTTGGATATTTCCAGCATAATGGACAAGATCATGATCCGGATTAAGAAAGCCAGGGATGGTGGAGACGATCTTGGCAGGCTTCACGCCCAACGCGTCTGACGCTTCGGTGATCATTGCCGCCAGAGCGCCAATCGGATCATCTCCACGCATCCGCTCTGTCGCGAAGTGGCGGCCAAGAAGTCTGCGTTCGTCGCCCACCACTGCGCCAAACTTCAAGTGCGTTCCGCCGATGTCAATCACCAGAAGGGGAGCGTTGCTCATCACGCCTCCGTCAGAAAGCCGGCAAGTGCTGCCCTGAATTCCGTTTCATAGGCTGCCGCATCTATTGTCTTTGAAGTGATGGTCTCAAATCGCGCACCCGGAATGAGGTTGGCCAGCTCGCGCGCATAGCCCAGCGGATGAACAACATCTTCGCTATTGGCGATGACCAGCGTCGGCACAGCGATCTTGGCGATCTCCGATTTGTTCACGCCCGGATAGCTGGCCGAAATCCGCGAAAGCAGCGCCACTGTGGTATCCGGCCGGGGCCGCGAGAAATAGCTGAGAATGGATTTGGCGTTGTCTGGCGAGGCGTCAGCCAATGCGAGGTATTCCGGCCGCTGCTTGATGACCGACAAGCCATCATGCAGGCCATGGCGTTCGATAACTTCCGCTACAGCAAGATAGGCCGCCTGCGTGGCCAGCGAGGGCTGATCCACCCATGCAGGGCGCGCCATCACAAGCTGCAAAACCCGATCAGGATGGTAAGCCGCCATCCGCAGTGCAATGCCCGCTCCGAGCGATATGCCGCCGATTGCAGCTTTCTTAACACCAAGGTGATCGAGCAGAGCCAAAGCGTCATCGGCGAACGTGGCCATGGAAAGTTTCGTAGGATCACCGAGGTCTGATCTCTCATGTCCGCGGCATGCAAGCGTTATGCGCTGCAAACCCTCGACGTCCGGAAACACGCCAGCAGGCTGCGCAAATGGCCCACCGAGCCCATGCTGCCACAGCACTGGCTTCCCGCGGCCTGAAATTTCAAACTCAAGTTTGCATCCGTCAGACGATGTAAAGAAATCCCGGGTGCTCATGCAGCTTCCATTTGGCCAAGCGGAGAACTATTTGCGGGCAGCTTCTTCCCGCGCACGCATGGCTGCAAGTTTTTTCGGCGGCATTGCACTCTTCACAGGCCCCAGCCACCAGATGATGGGCAGCGCCAGCATTGAAACTGCGCCCAGCACGATCCAGCATTCGTTGGTGACCATGGTCAACGCCGACTGGCCTATGGCATCAGTGATGTTCAACAGCCCCATGGCATCATCCGGTTCCGGGAGGTCCGCCACCGTCATGCCCAAGGCTGCGGCGGCCTTGTCCACATCTGTTTTCAGCCACTCACGGACGATATCTCCATAGAGAGGTGTCCTCTGCCATATCAGGGTATCCACCACTGCAATGCCGAGCGCGCCACCGATATTGCGCGTCACGTTGAAAAGCCCCGAAGCATCGCCGATCTTGTCGAGAGGCATCAGCGCCAGCGCAAAGCGGATGGGGGGCAATACAATGAAGGCCGAGGCCACGCCGCGCACCACCTGCGGCCAGAAGTAAGCATCCGATCCAGACGCAATGGTGAGATTGGCATTCATGAAAAGGCCAATGCCAAAAGCGAAGAAGCCAAGCGCTGACATCAGTCGCGCATTAGAGTTTCGGTCAATCTGCACGCTGATGGGCGCGGTGAAGAGTTGCGACAACCCCATCACCAGCGTGGTGAAACCGATCTGCAGCGGCGTGTAGTTCTGCACATTGGAAAGAAAGAAAGGGATGAGAAAGATATTGGCATAGAGTACAAAACCCGTGAGGAAGGAGAGCATGCAGCCAAAGGCTAGCGAGCGGTCTTCCAAGAGCCGGAACATGATTGCGGGGTTGGGCCTTTTCCACAGCCAGACAAGCGAGAGTGCTGAAACCACAAACCACGCCACAACATTCAGCGCCAGCCAGCCATCCTTGGGGGCATATTTCAGGCCAATCAGCAACGAGGCAAGGCCGATGGCAAGCAGCACAAGCGAGAAGTAATCTAGCCCTCGCAATTCTGAGAGCTTGACGGGTTGCCGGGGCAGCGCAAACAGGCCCAGCGCAATCGCCAAAATTCCTGGTGGCAGGTTGATGAGAAACAGCCAGTGCCAGGAGTAGTGATCCGTCAGCCAACCGCCAATCAGTGGCCCCAGCGTGGGCGCGAGCACGGCGAGAAAACCCGCAAGTGTCGTGCCCAACGATTGTTCCAGCCCAGGCGGAAACAGCAGAAAGATCGCCGAGAACACAATGGGGATCAGGATGCCGCCAGTAAAGCCTTGCGCGATGCGGCCCATCAGCAATTCCACATAGTCACTCGAAAACGAGCAGAATATGGAGGCGAGGGTAAAGCCGATCAGCGCCGCCACAAGAAGCCAGCGCAAGGTGAACACGCGCATCAATAGCCCGCTCACCGGAATGGCGATCACCTCAGCAATGAGATAGGCCGTTTGCACCCAAGAAATCTGATCTTCGCCAATGTCGAAGGCGGTGGCGATGACCTTGAGTGAGGTGACCACAACTTGAATATCAAGGATTGCCATGCTCATGCCGATGCACAGCGCGATAAAGCCCAACCAGCGCGGAATGGGCGACAGTTCGAGCCGTACGGCGGCTTGCATTCCGGGGATCAAGCGAAAGCCCGTGGCCGGTCAGCGGGAATCAGCAGGAAAATGGTCATCACAAGCAGCCAAACTACACGCAGCCGTTCATGGCAACAATTTAATTTGGTCGGGCGCGGTTGCGGCTCACAGCTCGCGGGTCACACCACCTGCGATTTCATAATAGTCGCCAGCATCTGAAACAAAAATATGATCTCGCAGTTGAAGCCCGGTTTTGCCATCAATGCTGCCGGGGCAGACCGAGATTTCATCGCTGCCGTTCCTCTTCCAGAACAGCGTGGAGCCGCATTCCTTGCAGAAGCCGCGCTTGGCAAAATCGCTGGAAGCAAACCATTTGAGGCCATCTTGGCGCGCGAACTTCAAATCCTTGTCCGCCATGTGAAACGATGCCCAATAGTTGCCAGTCATCTTGCGGCATTGCGAACAGTGACAAGCCGTCACATTGTTGTCGTGGGCCGCAATATCAAATGCCACCGCGCCACAAAGGCAGGATCCGGTCATCATGCTTTGAATTCCTTGGAAAGGGCCGTGATGTGATCCGGCCCGATGCCGCAGCAGCCACCGAAAATGCTGGCGCCATGGCCTTGCCAGTGATGCGCCTCCGCCACGAGATCAGGTGGCGCGATCACATCGTTGAACACCCAGTTGGGCGCTTTGAAATAGCCGCATTCGGGATAGGCACCGATCGGGCCTTTGAACGCGCCGCGGAGAATATCCAAAGCCTCGGCCGTGTCATTGGGCGAAGTGTGCATGATGGTCATCACATCCGGCCCAACAGCGGCGAGGGCAGGGGCGATGTCTTTCAACTTTTGATCAGTGCGACCAAAACCGACGAGTTCGCCATTCACTCGCTCAACGGAAATGCCGACCCATAGCGGCAGGCCTGTTTCCTTCGCTGCCTCGCATGCCCAAAGCGAGTAGTCAGTGTCGCGCATCATCTCCATCATGATGAGATCAACGCCAAGCCGTTTCAAATTCTGCGCCTTCTGGCGGAACAGGGCCATCGCCTCATCGCGCGTCCAGTTCCTCGACAAGTCTGTGCGGTCTGTGCCGGCGATCACCGGGCGCTGCGTGGAAAAGGAGCCAGCCACCGCCACCTTGTGGCCGCGCGCGGCATCCATCGCATAGCCCACCGCCAATGCGTCCAACTTCTGCACTTCATCGGCGCGGCCATAGGCATCGAAGGACAGCATCGAGGTGGCGAACGTGTTTGCAGCAATGATGTCGGCCCCGGCGCGGATGTAATCCTCATGCACCTCACGCACGATATGGCCGTGCGTGGCGTTGACATCAGCGCACCATGTGGCCCCGCTCATCGGCGCGCCGCGGCGCTGAATGTCAGTGCCTGTGCCGCCATCGAGAATAATGGGCTGGCCGGATTTCAGTTTTGTGGCGATGAAGTCATAGCTCATTGTGCGTGTGCAGCCTTGAAGGCGTCCATGTGAAAGCGGATTTGTGCGGGCTCATAGATGTAAGCGCGCCCAACCGGGCAGGCCAGCCGCGCCTTGCAGCCGCCTGCCATGCAGGTGTTTTCGGAATGTAGATGGGCAGCGCAGGCTGCAACATCATAATTGCGGCCATCAAAAGCCGAAACCGGACACGCGCCGAGGCAGGGCTTGGCAGCGCAGCTTTCGCAAGGATGAGCCAGAGGGGCAGGGCGCGGCATGTCGAACTCCACCGGAAACAACAGCGCCGCGCGATAGGCGTGCCAGAGGCCATAAGTGGGATGGATGTTGAGGCCCAGCGGCGATTGATGCGCCACACCGCAAGCTCGCGCCCATTGCTGGAAAGGGCGATAGGGCTTGTTGAAGGGGTAGGCGGCTTCCGCACCAAGGTCTTGCGCCAACCCTTCTACAACGCGCTTCGTCCAATCATCCATCGACGCACCATTCCGCTCGCGCGCAAAGCGGCGGAACATCTGGGGGCCCGCATTGCCGATGAGAATGAGAAAGCGCGTCTCGCGCATGTCGCGCGGCGAAAACCAGCCAAAAGGCGTGAAGCCATCTTGCCGGATGCGGTTGAGGATTGGGTGTTCCATGGCACGGGAATGTAGCGGGACGCTTGCCCGTTGCAACTTGTCCGACAGAATTTCAGCCGCAAAAGTAAATTCCGTATACAGCAAAATAGTCCTTGACAGCGTACGATGGGCCTGCTAGATCTCGTTACACTCCACCATTGGGTCAAAGATTCCCCACCTTGCTCTCAACAAGTCTTGCAAGCCCACGAAGACGACGTTGGGATAGGGTTTGGTTTCAATCGGCTGATGGCGGACCGGAATGTTTGTGTTGAGCCAAGAGTTAAATGCACTGTCACCGTAGTCAGCGAGCATCACCTCAGTTTGAAGATTTTCTCAAGCCAAACCCATTCATTTATCCATGGATGCTGATGTTCTTACCTTCGGGTCGCAGAGCGCAGGATTTCATTTTTGTTGGGATTGGGTGCCTGATTTTTTATCTGGGCTCTGTTGCGCTCTACGAAATTGGGATTAGTGAAATTACTTCCGTTGGAGTTGGTATCGGCGGGGTAGGTATTTTGGTCGGTGAAGCTGAAGCAAGACATATTATTGCGGGCACAAAATTTGGCCAAGCTAAGAGTCAACTCTGAATCAATGCTTTGGGGGACAACGGAGAGGGCAGAAATGACTGACTAGGAGAAAATTGGGAATTGCAGTGCCAATGCATCCAATTCGACCCATTTTCTCAAAGTTTGGGCAAAGTGGGCGTTTGTCTCCATCCGCAACCCCGCCTCTCACCCCGCCCGCATGTAGTCCCTCGGCAGCTTGATGTCGTGATTGGCGCGGATCACCGCATCAACATCTGCCGGAATAGTGTTGGGGAAATGCGTGGCGAGGATTTCTTTTTTCTTGGCGATGGCGCGATCCAGAATGTCGGGTCTGCCGGCCTCGTTCCATTCCTTCGGGCTCATGCGGTTGGCCACACCGGGATAGATATATTCGGTCTGCATCATCGATAGCGTTTGGTCGCTGCCGAGGAAATGGCCGGGGCCTTCCAGGCAGACCTGCTTGATCACATTGAGCGACAGTGTTTCATCGTTCACTTCAATGCCGCGCACATTGCGATTGATCGAGCCAAGCATGTCATTGTCGATGAGCAAGCTTTCCAGGCAGAAGCCCAGCAGCGAAGCATGCATGCCTGCCGATTCATACATCATGTTGATGCCTGTGAGGCCGGCGATGCCTGCCGTTAGCCCCTTTTCATAACCAGCCTGAACATCGGGGAGTTTCGCATCACACATGCCGGCGGCTGAGCCCACAGTGAGGTCATAGAAATGGCCCATCTGCGCACAAGCCGAAGTGATGAGCGCCTGTTCGCCAGAGCCGCCACTCATGGCACCGGTGCGAAGGTCAGAGACGAAAGGCCACGGCCCCCAGATGGCATGGGCACCGGGCACCACGGCATTAATATAAGTGAGTCCCATCAGGCATTCGGCCACGGCTTGCACCACCGTGCCGGCAAGCGCGGCAGGCGAAGTGGCCCCCGCTTGCGCAGCTGAGAGCAGCAACACGGGCATGCCACCGCGCGCGGCCACTTCCAGGCAGCGGCAGGCGTCTTCAGCAAACTTGAACGGCGGAACCACGAAGCAGTTGGACTGCGAAACGAAAGGCCGCTCGCGCCACTTGTCTTCGCCACCCGCGATGAGATGGAGAATCTGCAGACACTCTTCCACATGCGCGGGTTCGACCATGGATGAGCCAACATGTTTGGTGGTGCCCGCCACCGAAGCATAAAGCGTGTTGATGTCGAGATCATGCCCCGTCAGCATGTCGCGCGCGGTAAGTACGCGCTGGAAGAAATGAATGTTCTCGCAAGTGTCCACAATGCGTGCGGCATCATAGAGATCAGCCAGATAGCTTTCGCGGTATTCACGCTTCTCAAGATCGACAACATGGACAGCCGCTCCCGCCGTGCCGAAATAGGTTTTGTTGCCCCAGGGCTCGAGATCATATTGCGGGTCGCGCGCATAGAGCGGGAACTTGCGCGCCGCATTGGCCAGAGTGTCTTCCACCAAAGCGCGGGGCAGGCACAACCGGCCATCCTTCATGAACGCGCCCTTGGCGGTGAGTGCTTCAATGCAAGAAGGAATGGCGCTGCCGAAGCCGACCGTTTCCAACAACGTCAGTGCGGTTTCGTTGATGCGCTCCATGTCCCGCTGGGAAAGCGGCTTGTAGCGCCCGCCCTCCATGCCGGGGCGCACCGCGGCTTTGTCCATCGGAATGGTGGCGGCGCGCAGGGCCTTGCGCGCTTCGCGGCCCCCACGGCGGCGGGAGATGTCTTCAACCAGGCTCATGGCATATCCTCAAAGGCGATGTGATTTGGCCCGCAACATGCGCCAAGGCTCAAGGCTTGCCAAGCGCTTGGCCTTCACCGGTGTTCAAAAAATGTCACCTATCCCCTTCCTGCCGTAATGAGGAAAACCTATGCTATCCCTGTTTTTGGAGGATTTGAGAGGTGAATTTCCTTGGCCCGTCGTGACTTGCCGCCCTTGCGCGCCTTAACCGCTTTTGAAGCCGCCGCACGCCTTGGTTCCTTCCGCATGGCTGCGGGAGAACTTGGCATCACCCGTTCTGCGGTGAGCCACCAGATCAAGCTGCTGGAGCAGCGGCTCGACATCCAGCTCTTCCGCCGTGATGCGCGCCGAGCCGAACTCACGGTGGCTGGGCAAACCTATTTCCCTTCAGTGCGCGAAGCCTTTGACCAGATCGAAGCCCAAACCCGTGCCTTGCGCCCGGCCAATACCGACAAGGAACTCACCATCCAGGTCTATGTGACGGTGGCCTTGAAATGGCTGATCCCGCGCCTGCATGATTTTGAGCGGCGTTTCCCCGATATGAAGGTGCGTCTTTCCACATCTTATTTCGACTGGGATTTTGATGAGCGCAATGTGGATGTTGGCATCGTGCTGGCCCGCAACAAACTGCCGGGGCACTATTACCGCCCCCTGTTCAAATCCTATCTCGTACCCGTCTGCTCGCCCAAGATGAAATTGGACAAACCGGATGATTTGCGGAAAGCCAAACTGATCGACGTCTACACCGCCGAGGAAGATTGGCAAACTTGGCTCGATGTCGCTGGCGTGGAGGGCGTGAAAGCGCAGAACCGCCTGACAGTTGACAGTTACATCCTCGCGCAGGAAGCCGCGATTGAAGGCCGGGGTGTGGCCATGACGATTGGCCCCTTTGCTGCCGAGGAAATCAAGCTGGGCCGACTGACCCAGCCGTTTCCCTTGCGCGTGCCCCACAAGCACAACTGGTATTTCGCGTGCTCCACCGTGAACCGCAACAAGAACAAGGTGCGCCGTTTCGAGGAATGGCTCGCCAAGCAAATTGCCGCAGACCCTGCCTTGGAGGCCTTGAAGAATGACGCTTGAAACTGAACCCCGCCGCCGCCGTGGCGGTGCCCGCGGCAACCCGCAAGCTGGCGGCACGGGAGCACTTCAACAATCGCCCGAGCGGCAATTGCAGCGCCACTTCGCGCCCACCACCATTCTTTCGGATGACGAGGTGGAATCCATTCACCGCGCCTCGCTCAAGGTTCTCGCCGAAGTGGGCATGGATTTCATGCATGATGAAGCGCGCGCATTGCTGAAAGCTGCGGGCGCAGACATTCAAGGCGAGCGCGTGCGCTTTGATGCGGCATTGATTGAGGAACTGATCTCTCACGCCCCTCAAACTTTCACCATCCATGCCCGCAACCCGGCGCACAACCGCGTGGTGGGTGGCAACAACATGATGTTTGGCACGGTGGGCTCACCGCCCAATGCGCATGACATGGAAGGTGGTCGCCGTGTGGGCAACCGCAACGACTATCAGACCTTTCTGCGGCTGGGGCAGTATTTCAACGTAATCAATTTCTCCGCTGGCTATCCGGTGGAGCCGGTGGACCTGCACGCTTCCACGCGCCATCTCGACGCGCTTTATGACATGGCCACCATCATGGATAAGCCGATCACCGCCTATGTGCTCGGCGAGGAGCGCACGCAGGATGCGCTGGTAATCGGTCGTCTGGCGCGCGGCGTTTCGCAAGAACAGTTTGAGCGTGAGCCTTCGGTGATGACCATCGTCAACACCAACTCGCCCCTGAAGCTGGATTTCAACATGCTGAACGGCATGTTACGCTTCTGCCGCGCCGGCCAGCCAGTGTGCGTGACACCATTTACGCTCGCAGGTGCCATGGCCCCCGTGACGGTGGCAGGCGCACTGGTGCTTCAGAATGCTGAAGCACTTGCAGGCCTGGCCTTCTGCCAATTGGTGAAGCAGGGTTCGCCAGTGATCTATGGCGGCTTCACATCGAACGTGGACATGAAATCCGGCGCGCCTGCTTTCGGCACGCCGGAATATATGAAGGCGCAGCTGGTGGGCGGGCAATTGGCGCGGCGCTACAAAATCCCTTACCGCACCTCCAACACCTGTGCGGCTAATATGGTGGACGCGCAAGCGGCCTATGAAAGCGTGTTTTCGCTTTGGGGCCTCACGCAAGGCGGTGGCAATTTCATCATGCACGGGGCGGGCTGGCTGGAAGGTGGGCTGGTGGCGAGCTTCGAGAAATTCGTGCTCGATGTGGATTTGATTCAAATGGTGAGCGAATTCCTGCAACCCCTTGAAATCAATGATGATGCGCTAGGCGTAGAGGCGATCAGGGAAGTGGGGCCGGGCGGCCATTTCTTCGGCGCGCAACACACTTTGGCGCGCTATTCCAATGCCTTCTATCAGCCCCTCATTTCCGATTGGCGCAACAACCAGCAATGGGTGGCCGCAGGCAGCCCGCAAGCCTGGCAAAAGGCCAATCAGGTCTACAAGCAGGCCTTGGCGGAGTATCAGAAGCCGCCGATGGATGAAGCCGTGCATGAAGAGCTGAAGGCCTTCGTTGACCGCCGCAAACGCGAAGGTGGCGCTCCGACGGATTTTTGAGCAGTTCCGCCCCCGCATTTCCGTAGGCCAGCCTTGCATTCAAGAGGCTTCCCGCCATCCCACCATGCTGCCATATGCAGCTCATGACGAAGAAAGTTCTGGTGATTGGCGGGGCCAATCTCGACATCAAGGCCAAGACTGTTGCCAAACATGTGGCAGCCACGTCCAACCCAGCCAGCATTATTTCCAAGCCTGGCGGTGTTGCGCGGAACATCGCTCACAATCTGGCCCGGCTGGGTGCTGATGTAACCTTGCTCAGTGTCGTGGGCGATGACCCGGCAGGCGCGTTGTTGCTCGATGCAACAGCGCAGGCTGGCGTTGATGTTTCGCACGTCCGCAAGCTGCATGGCACAACGGGTAGCTACTTTGCGGTGCTCGACAAGAATGGCGAATTGATCACCGCCGTGAATGACATGCATTTGCTGGATTCAATCACCCCAAATTGGATTGACCATAGCCTGCTGGACCAAGCCGCTTATGTGGTTGCAGATTGTAATTTGCCTTTGCCTGTATTGGCTGCTCTGGCCAAGAAGGCGGGCGGCAAGTTGATCGTGGAACCTGTTTCCGTATCCAAATGCCTGAAACTGAAAGACGTGCTGAAGGACCATAAGGTATTTCTAGCCACCCCAAATCTTGACCAGCTGGGGGCGCTCACAGGCTCTTGGAGTGTTGATGCGGGTGCGGCCAAATTGCTGGAGATGGGCTTGATGAATGTGGCCATCCACGCGGGCTCGAAGGGGGCCTATCTCGCGCAGAAGGATACGGCCCTTTTGCACGTGCCAAGCCAGGCGCAAGTGATCAATGATGTCACGGGTGCAGGCGATGCAGCAACGGCGGGCCTCGTTTACGGCCTGGTGCAGGGCGGCTCGCTTGCCAACGCCATCAGCGTGGGGCAGGAAATGGCAGCGCGCGTGATCGCCTCAAATCAATCGACCTTGGACTGACCGATGAAAGTAAAACTCTCTGCTGAAGTAAAATCAGCCCTCGCCAAGGGCAAGCCTGTCGTGGCGCTGGAATCGACCATCATCGCCCATGGCATGCCCTTTCCTCAGAATTTTGAAATGGCCAAGAAGGTGGAAGCCATCATCCGCGAGGAGGGCGCTGTGCCCGCCACCATAGCCATTATCAAGGGCAAGCTGCGCGCCGGACTAGATGAGGATGAGTTGCAGCTTTTCGCCAAAAATGGACCTTCGATCATGAAGGTCTCAACGCGCGATTTGCCTTTTGTGGTGGCGCGCGGAATCGATGGGGCAACAACTGTGGCCTCGACGATGCGCCTCGCCGCCATGGCGGGAATTGCCGTGTTTGCCACCGGTGGCATGGGCGGCGCGCATCGCGGCGCAGGCGATACATTCGATGTTTCTGCCGATCTCAGCGAATTTGCCGAGAGCAATGTTGCAGTTGTGACGGCAGGCGCCAAGGCCATCTTGGATTTGGCCCTCACGCTCGAAGTTCTCGAAACCAATGGTGTGCCCGTCGTGGGCTTTGGCACTGATGAGTTCCCGGCCTTCTATTCGCGCAACTCTGGCCTCAAAGCCCCGATGCGCCTCGACACCGCCAAGGACGTTGCCGCACTCATGCGGGCAAAATGGAATATGGGCCTGAGGGGCGGCGTGGTTGTGGCCAACCCAATTCCAGCATCTGCAGAAATTCCGGCCAGTGAAATAGCGCCCGCGATCGAACGCGCGATTGCTGAAGCCAAGGCCAGTGGCATTGCGGGCAAGGAGACTACGCCCTTCCTGCTGAAGAAGCTGGTGGAGATCACGGGTGGCCGTTCCCTCACCGCCAATATCGCACTGGTGGAAAACAACGTCCGCCTGGCAGCGGCCATCGCCAAGGCCTATAGCCAGAAGCGATAGACATAAACTGCCGTCATCACGCAGCCGCAGGTGCCAATGATGCCGCGCACCAGCGATGCCGGCAGCACCTTGACCAGATTGCCGCCAATGAAACCGCCGACGGCGGCACCTGCCATCAACACCAGCGCCTGAGGCCAGGATATTTTCGCCGATAGCAGGAAGATGACAACACCGCCGATATTGGAGGTGAAAGACAAGAGATTCTTGAAGGCATTGGCACGGCGCAACTCTTCATGTCCTGTTGCCAGCAACACGGCGATGAAAATCACCCCGACGCCAGCACCAAAAAATCCATTGTAGATTGCCGCCAGCCACACAAGCGCGAGGCGCAGTTTTGGATGTTCAGTTCCGCTGATCAGCGCCATCAGGCCAGCGCGCACTTGTTTTGCAAAAATGAAAATCAATGTGGCCGCAGCGATGAGAGCTGGAACCAATAGCTCGAACACCCTGGGTGATGTGGACAGCAGCAAGACTGCACCAACAAGCCCGCCAAATGCAGCAACCAGCAGCGTGACCCAGAACCGCGTGTTGGCGGCAGGAATCTGCTCCCGGTCAGAAAATGCACCGATGGAATTGCCCGGCAACAGTGCAAAACTGTTGGAAGCATTGGCGATGATGGGGGAAAGGCCGGTGGCCAGCATGGCCGGAAACGTGAACAGCGAAGCCCCGCCTGCCATGGAATTGGCCATGCCGCCGAAGACGCCGGCCACGACCAGCATGATGATTTGCCACATATTCAAAATCGTAAGCTTTCAAACTTGGGATGGAAATTGCCATAATTCTCACCTACCTATTGACCGCAATGTTTAAAGATTCAAGCCCTCGCTGATGGAACAACTTCAGCCCTATCTCGAATATTTTGCCCTCCATCCAAACTGGGCTTTGGCCTTGGTGTTTGTGATCGCTATGGGCGAAGCACTCATCGTGATTGGACTATTTGTGCCATCGACTGCCGTGCTTGTGGGAGCCGGCACACTGGTGGGCGCTGGAAAGCTGCCATTCTGGCCGGTGATGATTGCCGCCATTCTTGGCTGCGTGGCGGGTGACCAGATTTCATTCTGGGCAGGGCGCATTTTTGGTGACCGATTGCGTGGCATGTGGCCGCTGCGTAACTATCCCCACCTGCTCGCGAAAGGCGAGGCCTATGTGAAGGAACATGGCGGCAAGTCCATTGCCATCGGCCGCTTTGTGCCGGGTATCAAATCCGTTGTGCCGGGCATCGCCGGGATGTTTGGGATGAGCCAGACCTTCTTTCTTGCCGTGAATGTAGCATCTGGCATCGTCTGGGGTGGGATGCATGTCTTGCCAGGTGTGCTGCTGGGGCAGGCGATCTCGTTGGCGGGCGAATTATCAGGTCGGCTTGCCGTAGTGTTGCTCGTTCTTCTTGGCATTCTCGCCATTGGTGGCTGGCTAGTGCGCCTCTTGGCGGCTGGCCTGACACCCTACCGCAAGGCAGCGCAAGGGCGCATTGCCGCTTGGGCCAAAACCAGCAACTCCAAATCCATTCGCCGCTTTGGCCGCGTGATTGCACCAGAAAACCCAAATTCAGTTCTGTTGCTCTTGATCATAACGCTCGGGCTGGCCGCTGTTGTTGCGCTGGTGGATCTGTTGTCAGGCCTCTTGCTGCGCCAGGCTGTCGGCAATTTTGACCATTCGTTGTTTAACTTCTTCAGCGAATTGCGAAGCGTTCCCGGCGATGAAATCTTCATCCGCATCACCATGCTTGCAGATGAATTGGTGCTTTATGCGATGGTAGCCGTGCCGCTGTTGTGGATGGCCTACTTGCGCAAATGGCGGGCGGTTGCGGCCATCTTCATCACCATGGGCATGGCCAAGCTGGTGGTTCTGGCATTCTCGTTTGGCTTGCCTGCGCCTGCACCAGGCGCACCGCGCGTGGATTTCCGCTTCCCCGCAGGCCCTGTGCTGATGGCAGGCACGGCTTTTGGCATCATCGCGGCCGTGACGGCGCGCGGCCTTTCGCGCTGGAGTCAGGCGCTGATCGCCGCCATCGGTGCCATGAGTGTGGTGGCCATCGCGTTCTCGCGGCTTTACCTCGGGGTCAACTGGTTCTCGGACGTGGCGGGCGGTGTTCTCATCTCCGGCATCTTGGCCGTGGTGTTCTCAGTTGCCATTTCAACGATCAGCCTGGGACGTTTTCACCCCTGGGCCATGCTGACGGGAGCTTTGGCTGCCTTGCTGATTGCAGGAGGCCTCAACATTGGCCTGAATTTTGATGGCCGTGTGGAGCGCTATCAACCCTTCGACAAATTCTCTCAATTTACCCAGGCTGAGTATTTGGCTGACGGTTGGGCCAAGCTGCCGGGGCAGCGCATTAACTTGATTGGCAAGCCAGCGGAGGTGTTTGTCATCCACTGGCTTGGCTCGCAGCAAAGTCTGCGTGAGGCATTGACACGCAATCAGTTCAAGCTGTGGAACCGTTGGGGCTGGCGCGATGTGTTGCCCTATCTCAATCCGCAGATTGCGCTGGCTGATGTATCTCCCAATCCTGCCGTACACGAGGGTCTGC
This sequence comes from Aestuariivirga sp., assembly GCA_031424315.1. GTDB lineage: Bacteria > Pseudomonadota > Alphaproteobacteria > Rhizobiales > Aestuariivirgaceae > Aestuariivirga. Next base: position 17,648 of record JANPHF010000091.1, on the reverse strand, counting down.
GCGCCAAGATCACCGCGACAGAAGATGACGCAGCACCAAGCCGGGGCAGGCTCGTCCTGCGCGCCTACCAAACCAACACCAAAGTGGACTTTGGCAACGGGACTCCCTTGCAGAGGGTCTATGTCGTAAACATGACCCATGAGGGCATGAAGCCCAATCTGGGCATGTTTGCCATTCCCTCCGATCAGCCTGCCAGCACCGCTGAAATCAGTGCCGTTGAGAAGAACCTGAGTGATGACCCGGCCATTGAAACGCTGGCCGCCAATGATGCTGCGGGCCACAAGGTGGTCATCCTCCGGCCCAAATCCTGATTGAATCTGGCGGGGTGTTCCGCCATATTGCGGCGCGGAAACAAGAGTCTGTCACAATGCAGTTTTTGAAGCAGTTATTCACCTGGTGGAATGGTCAAACCCTCAACACGCGCTTCTACACGTGGCGCAATGGCAACTATGTGGGCCAGGACGAGCAGGGCAACCGCTATTACAAGGCCAAGTCCGCTGTGCCGGATTCGATCCCTGAGCGGCGTTGGGTGATCTACAATGGATATTCCGAAGGTTCGCGCGTCGGCCCTGGCTGGCATGGCTGGTTGCATCACCGCACCGATGTGGCCCCGCCGCAAGACAACTATGTGGCCCACGAATGGCAGAAGCCGCACCTTGAAAACCTTACGGGCACGGTTGACGCCTATCATCCACCGGGTTCAATTGCTGTTGGAGGCGTGCCCAAGAAGGCTGCGCGTGACTATCAGCCCTGGAAGCCGGAATGAAATCTTCCGTCATTGAAACGCTGGTCGGTGCGGCCGTGATCGCGGCGGCACTGCTGTTTTTCAGCTTTGCCTATCGCACGGCAGGCAGTGGCGGTCCCTCTGGCGGCTATCACGTCACCGCGCAGTTTGATAATATCGACGGCGTGAGCATCGGCACCGATGTGCGCGTGGCTGGCATCAAGGTGGGCAGCGTAGTCGGCCAAAGCCTCGATCCGAAATCCTACCAGGCCCGCGTGGACATGATTCTCCAGCCACAGGTGCAACTGGCAGATGATACCTCCGCAAAGATTTCTGCTGAAGGTTTGCTGGGTGCAAAATTCATTGCGCTTGAGCCGGGCGGTTCTGACGCCAAGCTGGCCAATGGCGGCGAGATTTCTTACACGCAGGGCTCGATCGACATGTGGTCGCTGATCAGCCAGGCCATGTTCTCCAAAGGTGGATCAAAGCAGCCAGATGCAGCACCCGCAACGGGAAAGACCGACGGAACCGCTGATACGCCCAAAATTCAGGATAAGGCCCAGGATCCTGGCGCAACGCAAAATCCGCAATGAAGCAGCCGCTCATTGCTGTTGCCATTTTCATGTCGGTGGCGGGGCTTGCGCGCGCTGAGCCCGTGGCCAATCCGATTGCCATTTTTTCCGGCCTGGACAAGATCATGGGCCAGACCACAACTTTTGAGGCCAAGATCGGTGAGGAAAAGCAGTTCGGCAGTCTCATCGTAAAGGCTGATGTCTGCAACACGCGGCCCATCACCGAGGATCCCAAGACGGTGAGCTTTGTGGAAGTCGACGAAATTCTCACCGACAAATCGCGCAAACGCATCTTCTCCGGCTGGATGTTTGCCGAAAGCCCGGGCCTCAATGCGGTCGAACACCCGCTCTATGACGTATGGCTGACTGGCTGCAAAGACCCCAACGCGCCGCCGCCGCCCGTGGAACAGGCGCCGGATGCCGCGGCGACGCAAGATCAGAACGACAGCACCGAACAGCCGCCGGATTGAGGGTGGTTAACCTGTCGCCGCCAGTTTCAGCACGGCTTCAACATCCGCATCCTGCTTGAAGGCAAAGAAATCCGCCTCCGCATCCTGGGCCGCATCCAAGATCGGGCGGTAGCGTGCCTTGGGAATGGTGACGCAGCCAAATTGCTCAAGGTGTGAATTCAGGAATTGGGCATCCAGCAGTTTGAAGCCACCGAAGTTCAGCCGCGCCACAAGATGCACCAGCGCCACCTTGGACGCATCCGTGGCGCGCGCAAACATGCTTTCACCAAAGAACACCCCACCCAGCCGCACACCATAAAGGCCGCCCACCAACTGTCCATCGCGCCAAGTCTCGATTGAATGGCAGCAGCCCATTTTATGAAGCTGCGCATAGAGTTTTAGAATGCGTGCGTTAATCCAGGTTTCAGCGCGGTCTGGCGTCTTTTCGGCACAGTTGCGCATCACCTCTTCAAAGGCCGTGTCCACACGGATTTCAAAGCCAGCGTGGCGCACTGATCTTTTTAACGAATGCGAAACGTGAAAGCCATCCAGCGGCAGCACACCGCGCTCTTCCGGCTCGATCCAGTAGAGCGCAGGATCATCCGCGCTCTCTGCCATAGGGAACACGCCAACCGAATAAGCCTTGAGCAGGACTTGCGGCGTGATCGTGGTCATGCGCTAACCTTGATTGCGGGCCAAGAATTTTTCCAGCCAGTGAATGTCATAATGGCCATCGATGATGTCATGTTCGGCCAGCAGGCGCTGGAAAAGCGGAATGGTGGTTTCCACCCCTTCAATCACGAATTCCGAAAGCGAACGCTTCAGGCGCATCATGCATTCCGTGCGTGTTTTGCCATAAACGATCAATTTGCCAATGAGGGAGTCATAATAGGGCGGAATGCGGTATCCGGAATAGATGGCCGAGTCCACTCGCACGCCGAGGCCGCCGGGGAAATGCACAGCGTCCACCCGGCCCGGCGAGGGCGCGAAAGTCTGCGGGTTTTCCGCATTGATGCGGCACTCAATGGCATGTCCAGCGAATTGGATATCTTCTTGAGTATACGGCAGCGATGCGCCAGCAGCCACGCGCAGCTGCTCCTGCACCAGATCAAGCCCCGTGATGGCTTCAGTGACAGGATGCTCAACCTGCAAACGGGTGTTCATCTCGATGAAATAGAATTCGCCATTTTCGTAGAGGAATTCGATGGTGCCCACACCTTCATATTTCATTTCCTGCATGGCGCGGGCAACGCGGCCCCCAATCTCATCGCGTTGCTGCGCGTTAAGTGCGGGCGAATGGGCCTCCTCCAAAACCTTTTGATGGCGGCGTTGCAGCGAACAGTCACGCTCACCCAGATGCACGGCCTTGCCCTTGCCATCACCCAACACCTGAATTTCGATGTGGCGCGGCTTCTGCAGATATTTCTCGATATAGACTTCGCCGTTGCCGAAAGCTGCCTTGGCTTCCGTCTGCGCCGTTGCCACAGCGATTTCCAACTCGGACTCACTATTGGCGACCTTCATGCCCCGCCCACCGCCGCCGGCTGTGGCCTTGATGATCACCGGATAGCCGATCTCCTTGCCCACTTTGCGCGCAGTGGCCACATCGGGAACACCACCTTCTGAACCAGGCACAACGGGAATGCCCAAGGCCTTCGCCGTGCGCTTGGCTTCGATCTTGTCACCCATGGTGCGGATGTTTTCGGGCGACGGGCCGATGAACTTGATATGATGCTCACCCAGGATTTCCGCAAACTTGGCATTTTCGGAGAGAAAGCCATAGCCGGGGTGAACGGCCTCCGCGCCCGTGATTTCACAAGCCGCAACGATGGCGGGAATGTTGAGATAGCTGTCCTTGGCAGGTGGCGGGCCAATGCACACGCTTTCATCGGCCAACTTCACATGCATGGCCTCAGCATCGGCGGTGGAATGAACTGCAACGGTTTGAATGCCAAGCTCGCGCGCGGCGCGCAGCACGCGAAGGGCAATCTCGCCGCGATTGGCAATCAGGATTTTGTCAAACATCGCCTATTCAATCACCATCAGCACTTCGCCGAATTCAACAGGCTGGGCATTTTCGATCAAGACCTGCACCAGCTTTCCGGATTTGGGGGCCGCAATCTGGTTCATGGTCTTCATGGCCTCGATGATGAGCAGGGTCTGGCCTTGTTTCACTTCAGAGCCCACGACAGCGAAGGGGCCAGAATCTGGCGATGGCGAAAGATAGGCTGTGCCGACCATGGGGGATTTCAGCGGAGTGCCTGCAGCAGGCGCAGCTGCAGTTGGTGCAGCCGCAGCAGGTGCTGCCGTCATCGGCGCAGCATGGTGCATGGCAGGTGCCGAATGAACAATGGCAGAGGCTTGTATGGTTTTGGCCACGCGCACCTTGGCGCCCTTGTGATCCAACTCAATCTCTGTGAGGCCAGTTTCATTCAGAATGTCCGCCAGCGCGCGGATCAGGCCCAATTCACCAGGTTCTTGCTTTGCTGTTGGGGCAGGCTTCTTCTTTGCAGGCATCAGGCCTTTTCCTTTTTCTTCAAAATGGCAGACAGCGCGTCCAGCGCCAGTTCATAAGATTGCGGACCGAAGCCGCAAATGACACCGCGCGCAACGGGCGAAATATAACTGTGATGGCGGAAAGCCTCACGCGCATAGACATTGGAAAGATGGACTTCAATGGCAGGCAGGCCAACCGCCTTGATGGCATCATGCAATGCCACAGACGTGTGGGTGTAGGCCCCGGCATTGATGATCAAGCCCTTGGCCTTCTCGCGGGCCTCATGAATGAAGTTCACCAATTCGCCTTCCACATTTGTCTGCTTGAACACAACTTCCAGCCCCAAAGTCTTGGCTTTGGCGCGGCAAGCTATCTCAATGGAAGAAAGCGTGTCGTGGCCGTAAATCTCTGGCTCACGCAGGCCGAGCAGATTGAGATTGGGTCCGTTGAGAATGTAAACCGTCGTCATGGCGTGAGTTATAGCCACGTTGTTCTGCTTTGGAAACCGCCCTGTAACGCTGTGGATTTCAACCGCGAACGGCCGGAATCAGCAAACCTTGCAGCCGCCATTGGCGCGCACCGAGGCCAGCCCCGCCGTCATCTCGTCAAGCGGGATGTAGCCCGGATAGACTTTGTTATCGATGATGAAACCCGGTGTGCCAGTAAATTGCAGCTTCTGGGCCAGATCAACATTGGCGGCGATGGCGTCTATAATGGCGGGCGTCTTCATGTCGTCTTTCATCTTGGCCACATCAATACCAACTGATTTGGCGATCTTCTCCACCGCAGCCTCGCCTGCCGCGTCATTGTCGCGGGGCAGAGTGGCAGCAAACAGCGCCTGATGGAGTTCCCAATATTTGCCTTGCTTGACTGAGGCGAGTGCGGCCTTGGCGGCATATTCAGAAGTGTGGCCGAAAATGGGGAATTCCTTCATCACAATACGAACGTTCTTGTCGCTCTGCACCAGGGTTTGAACTTCCTTGATGCCCTTTTTGCACCAGCCGCAATTGTAATCCATGAACTCAACCATGGTCACATCGCCCTTTGGGTTGCCCACAACCCCATCAACATCGCTATGCATGATGGCTTTGGCAGAATCATTCAGGCTGTTAGCCTGCGCCTGGGCGGCATCCTTCTTCTCCTTGGCATCCAGCGCCACGATGGCATCACGGATCACTTCGGGATGTTCCAGAAGATAGGCTTTGACGATGGATTCAATTTCGCCCTTCTGATCGGCAGAGAAATTGTCAGCCAGCGCCGGAACGGCAAGGCCAAAGGCCAAAAGCAGGGCGGCAAGTATCTTCGTCATCATCGTCTCCAGTCAGTGGCCCTCAATCTTAGACGAGGGCTCGTATGCTTCACAATCACGTTTTCGTTGAGTTGGGCGGAGCTATCGCTTCGAAGCAAAGCTCAAGATATCACCCGCTCGCAACCATTCGGGGCTGCCCTTTTTGAGGTACTTCTGGGCATTGGTGGCTTTCTCCATGGCAAGCTGCTTGTCGCCGGTGGCATATGCGAATTCGGCGGTGGCAAGTTCGGCTTCCGGCAACATTTTCTTCAGGCCGTAAGCCTGCGCCAGATATTTGTAGACAGATGCTTCATCGGGTTCAGTGCGGCGCGCCAGACGCAGCAGGTTGATCGCCGCATCTGCATGGGCTGGGTTTTCACTGCCGAGCAGGATTTGCGCGTGAAGGATTTGCAAAAGCCCATTGTTGGGCAAGAGGCTGCGTGCTTTCACAATGGCGGGCAGCCCCAGATCAGCTTTGCCATTTTCGAGATAGGCCTGTGCCTTGAGCTCCCAAAAGTAAGGGTCTTGCGGCAATTCCCGCGTGAGGCTGTCGATGATGGGGATTGCGCTGTTTAAATCACCACGCCGGAAAAACATGATCGCCCGGGCGTAACGCGCGGGCAGCGAATTGTCGCTCATCGGATATTTGGCCAGCACTTGATCGGGCTGCAAAAACCCAATGAGCTTGGCCTGCGCCAGCTTGTGGCGCAGCACCAGGGCTGGGTCATCCGGCTTGTTGAAATCAGGCGAAGCTTCCGCCTGCGCTTGCAGCGTGCGGATTCGGTCCAGAGGCATAGGGTGAGAATAGGCATAAGGGTCTGTGCCATGGGTTGAGGCCAGCGATTCATTGGCCAGAACTTGGAACAGATCGAGCATACCTTTGGCGCTTTGATGGGTAGCGGCAAGATAGCGAATGGCACTTTCATCGGCCGTGGCTTCGGTGGCGCGCGCATAAACCAGAAAACTGCGCTGTGCCATTTGCTGTGAGCCGAGAATTGCGGCGGGCCCAACCTGCGCAGCTCCGGAGTTTCCCGCCATTGAGCCACCCACCATAGCCGCAACGCCGAGCAGCGCGCCGACCACGGCGATGGTGCTGGCCTGATCCAACTCCTCACGGGCCTTGGCCAGGTGGCCGCCAGCAATGTGGCCGGCTTCGTGGGCCAAAACACCAATCACTTCATTGGGACGATCAGCTCTTGTGATCAATCCGCTGTTGATAAAAATGCGCTGTCCGCCCGAGACAAAGGCGTTGATGCTGGGCTGGCCGATCACCACAACGCGCGCCGCCTTGGCATTGATACCCGCAGCGCGGAAAATCGGTCCCGAATAAAGCCGCAGCAACCCTTCGATCTCGGCGTCGCGGATGATGGGTGGGCCCAGCTTGGCGCGGGCCTTCTTGTCGCTTTGGTCAGGCACGGCAAAAGCCGATTGGCCCACCGTTGCAGCCATCAACGCAATGGCCAAAGCCCGGCGCAGGAAATGTGATTTCATGCGCCGGGCTTGGCCGGAAATTGCGGCATCAAAGTGACTAGAGCGGCGGATGGTTGCGCGCGCTCGCACGCACACTCTAGATATTTGTTTTGCCCCATCTTTTCGCTCACAAGTGACTCCACTTGTTCGCTCGATGCGCTACTTGCGGTTCCACCAGCCGCCCTTGCGCGCGGTTGGTTCGGCAGCCACGGTGGGGGCCGGTGGCTGCCATTTGCGCGGCTCCGGCTCTGGAATATGTTCAGGAATGTTGATCACCACCGGCTGCGCAGCTGGGGCAGATTCAACGGGTGTCCGCTCCGCGCGTTCAGGCCGCTCACGGCGTTCACCACGCTCTGGCCTGTCGGCGCGTTCCGGGCGATCACTCCGTTCGGGCCTAGTGCCACCACGCTCACGGTCGCGGCCCCGGCCAAACTTGCCACGGCGGCGGCCACGGCGTTCACCGCGCTCCTCGCCAGTGGCTTCTTCGCCTGAAGCTTGCTCCCCGCCTTCTGCTGCACCCGCATTTTCCACGGTTTCAACTTCGCCCGGCGCCTCGGAGACATCCTCGTTGTCGGCCGTTTCATTGTCCTCAGCCGCTTCTTCGGAGCTTGCTTCTTGTGCTGACCCCTCAACGCCGTTGCCGTTGGCAAAGTCGCCATTGTCGCGGCGACCACCACGGCGTCCCCGGCGGCGGCGGCGGCCCCGGCCTTCACGCCCTTCGCGGCGTTCACCATTGCCTTCGCCATTGCGGGCTTCGGTCTGCTCTTCGCCTTCTTCGCTGGCGGATTCATCGGCAGCTTCAACTGCCTCTTCTTCCACTTCCGGCTCTTCAGTGAATCCCGTTTCCATTTGCACGGGTGCAGCTGAAACGCGGCGCTGAATACGCTCACGGTCTGGTGCGCGTTCAATGGTGGCTTGTGTGCCCTTCACATCATCGTTCCCAGGAACGAGGAAGATCGAAATGCCGTATTGTTGTTCAATGGCCAGCAAGCTGTCGCGCTTTTCATTGAGCAGATAGAAGGCCACTTCACGGGCGCATTTGACGGTTAGATTTTCAGCGCGGCCCTTTTGCAGGAACTCTTCGATCTGGCGCAGAACACCAAGGCCGCAAGACGGAACCGAGCGCACGATGCCACGGCCTTCGCAATGCGGGCAGGGCTTGAACGTGCCTTCGATGAGGCCCGGGCGCAAGCGCTGGCGCGACATTTCGAGCAAGCCGAAATGCGAGATGCGGCCCACTTGGATGCGGGCGCGGTCATTCTTCAGCGCTTCTTTCATGCGCCGCTCAACCGCACGGTTATTGCGGTTTTCTTCCATGTCAATGAAGTCGATCACCACCAAACCAGCGAGATCGCGCAGGCGCAATTGACGGGCGATTTCATCGCAGGCCTCAAGGTTCGTCTTGGTGGCCGTATCTTCAATATTGTGCTCGCGCGTGGCCTTGCCCGAGTTGATGTCGATCGACACCAAAGCTTCGGTCTGGTTGATCACCAGATAGCCGCCAGAGGGCAAGTTCACCGTGGGCGAGAACAGCGCATCGAGATGGCCCTCAACGCCGAATTTCTGCAATAGGGGCTTGGGCTCTTTGTAGAGCTTCACATTCTTGGCATGCGACGGCATCAGCATGCGCATGAAATCCTTGGCCTCTTTATAGGCCTCGTCGCCGTCGACGATCACTTCATCCACATCCTTGGTGTAAAGATCGCGGATCGAGCGCTTGATCAAGTTGCCTTCTTCATAAACCAAGCTGGGCGCTTGGGAGCGCAGCGTAAGTTCACGCACACTTTCCCACAGACGCATCAGATAATCGAAGTCTCGCTTGATTTCAGGCCGCGTACGTTGCGCGCCGGCAGTGCGGACAATGACGCCCATGCCCTTCGGCACTTCCACGTCCTTGGCCACTTCCTTCAGGCGGCGGCGGTCATTGGCATCGGTGATCTTGCGCGAAATGCCACCACCGCGCGCAGTGTTGGGCATCAAGACGCAATAGCGGCCAGCCAGTGAGAGATAGGTGGTCAGCGCAGCGCCCTTGTTGCCGCGCTCTTCCTTGATCACTTGCACCAGCAGAATCTGGCGGCGCTTGATGACCTCTTGAATCTTGTATTGTTTGCGGCGCGGGCGGTTGCGGCGTTCACGGCGCTTTGGAACTTCTTCCATGGCGTCTTCTTCGCCGATGGTTTCAACCTTCTGGGCCTCGGCGTCATGTTCCACTTCCACCACATCGCCAGCGGGCGCAGCTTCAGGGGCAGGGTGATCTTCATGAAGATCTTCCGCTGCAGCTTCAGCAACAATTTCTGATGCGATAGATGGCTGGGCCTCAGCTGCCAGCGGCATCACTTCAGATGCGGCTTCAACCTCCGCTGCACCTTCATGCGAGTGGGCTTCCTGCTCCTGGCCATGATCATCGTGGTCATGATCATGCCCATCGCTTTCAGAAGCATCGGGCTGTTCGGCTTCAGGTGCACGGGGTTCACCTTCATTGCCGACATGTTCATCATCCTCATCATCCTCGGCCTCTTCAGCTTCCTGCTCGGCGAGTAGGGCCATGCGGTCAGCGATGGGGATCTGATAATAATCGGGATGGATTTCGGCAAAGGCCAAAAAGCCATGGCGGTTGCCGCCATATTCAACAAAGGCGGCCTGCAGCGACGGCTCAACACGCGTCACCTTTGCCAGATAAATGTTGCCTTTTAGCGGTTTGCGCGAGGCGCTTTCGAAATCAAATTCTTCCAGCTTGCTGCCGCGGGCCACGACAACGCGTGTCTCCTCGGGCTGGCTGGCGTCGATGAGCATCTTGTTGCCCATGGTATGTCCTTGAGGCGACAGGCAGGCGTGTGCTCATGATTCATCCCTCCGGAACCGGATGAAGGGCGAGAAAAGCGGGCCTGTCGGCGATTGGGGACGTGGGGCAGGCGGCAAAGCAATGCCAGCGCGTGACCGTGCCGGAGCTAAAAGCTCTCGGGAAACGATATGAAACGCGGCTGCCTGCGGCACGTCGGGTTGACCTTATGCCCAACATGGTTGGGCGGCTAAAATGGTGTCTGGCCTGCGCCAAACGGTAAAAGCTTCTTGCTAAGAAGCTCAACGCCCCGTTTCCGGCGGGCAACGGCCCGGAGGCCGGTTAAGGGCGAAACTCTCGTCACTGCAATCTCAGGTTTCCGAAACCGGATTATGAGTCTGCCAGTGAACTTCAACCTATCTAGGGGGTGCCTTTGCTTTTGGCAAGCAAAGTTCTGGGCACCCACTCATGTCATTCCCGCGCCTTGATAAATAAATCGCTCAAAATCAATACATTAACCAGAACGTTGGCGCATATGCCAAATTTGGCCGGCTTCACCTTGGCAATATTGGCTTAACCATCTTCGGGCAAGGTCGCCGGAACGGACGGTGGATGAATTTTGCAGGTTGGAATGAGTTTTTTCGCGAGGTCAGCTTTTGCTTTTGCCTTGGTGGTGGCCCTTGTGCCAGCCGCCATGGCCGACCCGCTTCTGGGTTCGCCGGAGCAGACCGGTTCGATCACGCCCGCCGCGCAGCCACCTGCACCCCATAAGATGGTGATCGCACTGGACCCCGGCCACGGCGGCATGGACCCAGGTGCTTCCTCGCATGACGGCATGAAGGAAAAGGAAGTCGTTCTGGCCTTTGCGATGTCCTTGAAGCAGGCGCTCCTCGCAACGGGCCGCTATGAGGTTGTGATGACGCGCGATGACGATCATTTCCTGAAATTGGAAGACCGCGCGAAAATTGCCCATGACCACAAGGCCGAACTCTTCATTGCCATTCATGCCGATACGCTGGACGACGCATCGGTGCGCGGCACAACGCTTTATACGGTATCCGACAAGGCTTCAGATGCTGTGGCTGACGCCCTTGCGCAGAAGGAAAACCGCGCAGACATCATTGCTGGCTTAGATCTGGGTAAGCAGCGAGAGGAAGTGGCCAATGCGCTGATCGCGCTCACACAGCGCGAATCCAAGAGCCAGTCCACAATATTTGCCCGCAAGGCCGTGGCCGAAATCAAGCCCGTGACACAACTTACCTCACAGCCCATTCGCTCCGCCGCATTCGTTGTTTTGAAGGCGCCCGACGTGCCCTCGATCTTGATGGAGTTGGGCTATCTTTCCAACAAGCAGGACCGCGCCATGCTGGCCTCGGAAGATTGGCGCAAGGGCATGGCCCAGGCCATGGCGCGCGCGGTCGATCACTATTTCGAACCCACGCTTTCGGCCCAGAACTAAGCATCCCACTCACGCCTTTGCCACAATTGGCCCGCAAGAAAAGCGGGACTCAATTCGGTTGCGCTTTCTCAGGTGCTGGCGCATATCCCGCCGAGAAAGACTCGGCCTTGGGGGACAAAGGCAAAGGAAGGCATGCTTCGATTTTTAGGTTGGTTGTTTGGCGCGTTGTTCATGGTGACGCTCGGCCTTTCGGCCGCAGCGCTCTACATCATTTGGGACGTGTCGAAAGACCTGCCTGACTACAAGCAGCTAGCGTCATGGGAGCCTCCCGTGATGACGCGCATGTATGCCGCCGATGGTTCCTTGCTGGCGGAATATGCTCAGGAGCGCCGCCTCTATGTTCCGGTAAATTTGATCCCCGCGCGCGTGATCAATGCTTATGTTTCGGCTGAAGACAAGAATTTCTACACCCATGCCGGCCTTGATTGGCATGGCATCGCCAAGGCGGGCTTGCGTTATGTACAAGTGAAGCTGACGGGCCATGGCCAAGTGATCGGCGCTTCCACCATCACCCAACAGGTGGCCAAGAACTTCTTGCTCGGTGATGAGCGCTCAATCACCCGCAAATTGCGCGAAGCGCTTGTTGTACAGCGCATTGAACAGAGCTTCTCCAAGGACCAGATCATGGAGCTCTATCTCAACTACATCAATCTTGGTTTTCACTCTTATGGCGTGGCGGCAGCTTCCCTGAATTATTTTGGCAAGTCGCTGGATGAGCTTTCCATCGAAGAGGCCGCTTATCTTGCCGCCTTGCCCAAGGGGCCGAACAACTACAACCCCTTCACAAACTATGAAAAGGCCGTGACACGCCGCAACTATGTGCTCGAGCAAATGCAGCTTAACGGCTACATCACCGAGGATGAGTTGAAGGTGGCCGAAGCCAAGCCGCTGAAAGTGAATCCACGCCCCTTTGGCGCACAGCTGTTCTCCGCTGAATCCTTCGCCGAGGAAGCCCGCCGTGAACTCATCACCAAATATGGCAAGGATGAGCTTGATAAGGGCGGTTATTCCGTGCGCACCACGCTTGATCCCAAGTTGCAGATTTTTGCGCGCCAAGCCGTGGCACGTGGCTTGATCGGCTTTGACCGCAAGCGTGGCTGGCGCGGCGCGGTTGAACATCTGGATGCGCTGCCCGCAGATTGGGCGCAGGCGCTGAACAAATACCACGTGCCACCCGATCAACAGCCTTGGCGCATTGCCATTGTGTTGCAAGTGACGGATCAGGGCGCGACTGTGGGTCTTCAACCGAAGGCGCTCAATGACGGCACCTTTGGCAAGGAGCGCGACCAAGGCTTTGTGCCACTCGCCCTGATGCAATGGGCGCGGGCCTATATCGACGGCGAAAAACTCGGGCCAGAAGTGAAAAAGGCAGGCGATGTCCTGAAGGTGGGCGATATAGTTTACGTCGCCCCTTCTGGCAAAGACAACGAACATCACTTGGTGCAATTGCCGGAAGTGGAGGGCGCCATGGTGGCCATGGACCCGCACACCGGCCGCGTGCTGGCCATGGTGGGCGGCTTCTCTTATGGCCAAAGCCAATTCAACCGCGCTGTGCAGGCCATGCGCCAGCCAGGCTCCTCCTTCAAACCGATTGTCTATGCTGCTGCACTTGATAACGGTTACTCGCCTGCATCAGTGGTGTTGGACGCGCCGATTGAGATCAAATTGCAGAATGGCGAAGTTTGGAAACCGAAGAATTATGAAAAAGATTTCTTCGGCCCTTCGACTTTGCGCCGCGGCATTGAGCAATCGCGCAACACCATGACGGTGCGCCTGGCCGATGCCATGGGTATCACCAAGATCGCCGACTTGGCTGAACGACTGGGTGTTTACGATCACATGCCCCATGAACTGGCCATGGCGCTTGGAGCTGGCGAAACCACGCTGTTAAAGATGACGACGGCCTATTCCGATATCGCCAATGGCGGGAAAAAAATTGAGCCCACGCTGATCGACCGTATCCAGGATCGCTTCGGCCGAACGATTTACCGCCACGACACGCGCGATTGCACGGCCTGCAAGGCCGCCGCCTATACCCCCGGCATGCCTGAGCCGGACTTGATCGACAACCGTGAGCAGGTGATGAACCCCTACACCGCCTATCAGATCACCTCAATGATGGAAGGTGTGGTGGAGCGCGGCACAGGCAAGAAGGTGCAAATTGTAGGTAAGCCCGTGGCAGGGAAAACCGGCACCTCCAATGACGAAAAGGACGCCTGGTTTATTGGTTTTACGCCTGACCTCACCGTGGGTGTTTACATCGGCTATGACACGCCCAAGCCCATGGGCAAGCGGCGCACAGGTGGCGAGCTTGCTGCCCCCGTGGTGGCTGATTTCATGCGCCTTGCATTGCGTGACAAGCCTGCCGCCCCGTTCCGTGTGCCGCGCGGCATCGAACTCATCCCCATCGAGGTGAAAACTGGTAAGCGATCGGTTTTTGGCGTGGGCAATGACGGTGTGATTCTCGAGGCCTTCAAGCCCGGCGATGAACCGCCAACCAACGCAGCTGTGATCGGCTCTGTGGGCGGCACTCTAACGGGCAAGGGCACGGGGAGTGGCGTTGTGCTGGTGCCCGCCCAGAATGGCGCGGAGCCAGATCAAGGTGTCACTCCACAGGTTGGCGCTGACCAGCAGGGTGGCGGGTTGACGAACAGCTCAAACGGCCTCTATTGAGCGTCACACCAAACTTTTCATTGGATTGAAGAAAGCCATGCGCGCCGAAACCGCCAAAGCCATTTCCGAAATCGAGCAGTCCCTCGGCCTGCTCAGGAGGCATCTTTGACTGGGACAATTCCGTCCGCGAGCTTGCCGAACTGAACGCCAAGGCAGAGGATTCATCGCTCTGGAATGATCCGCAAAAAGCGCAGGAAGTGATGCGCAAGCGCCAGGATCTCGACACCCGCATTAGCGGCATCGTGAAGGTGGAGCAGGCGTTGAAAGACAATGCGGAGCTCATCGAGATGGGCGAAGCCGAAGGCGACTCCAGCATCGTAGCCGAGGCCGAAAAGGCCATTAACGCACTGAAAGGCGATATTTCGCGCGTGGAGCAAGATGCGCTGCTTTCCGGCGAGGCTGACGCCAATGACTCTTACTTGCAAATCAACGCTGGCGCTGGCGGCACCGAAAGCCAGGATTGGGCCTCTATGCTCATGCGCATGTATGTGCGTTGGGCCAACCAGAACAAATACAAGGTTGAAGTGCTGGATCAGCATGACGGCGAAGAAGCTGGCATCAAGAGCTGCACCTTGCAGATCAAGGGTCACAATGCCTATGGCAAATTGAAAACCGAGAGCGGCGTGCACCGCCTGGTTCGCATTTCGCCTTACGATTCTAACGCCCGCCGCCACACGTCTTTCTGTTCGGCCTGGGCCTATCCGGTGATTGATGACAACATCAACATCGAGGTGGTTGAAAGTGATTTGAAGATCGATACCTACCGCGCGTCAGGCGCTGGCGGCCAACACGTCAACACGACAGACTCCGCGGTTCGCATCACCCACGTTCCAACCGGCATCATCGTCGCTTGCCAGGCGGAGCGCTCTCAACACAAGAACCGCGCAACGGCGATGAAGATGCTGAAGGCGCGTCTCTACGAAATGGAACTGCAGAAAAAGCAGGAAAAAGTTGACGCCGCCAACGCCAAGAAAACCGAGATCGGCTGGGGCCATCAAATCCGCTCTTATGTCTTGCAACCCTATCAGTTGGTGAAGGATTTGCGCACAGGCCATTCCACTTCCAACACCGCGGCTGTGCTGGACGGAGACATTGAAGACTTCATCCAAGCCTCGCTCGCTCACCGCATTCACGGCGGGGACGAGAAGATCGAAGACATCGAATGAGATAAAGGGCTTTCTGGCCCTCCTATTTCAGGGCCTTCAAGGGCAGAATGTTATCATCCTCTGTGCCTTCATCCGTTTTGAGGGGTTCTGGCAATGGCGTTGGCGAGAATCCTGATGCGTTGAAGCCGCCGAGACTGGCTGGGCGTGCTGGTGCAGATGCCTCTGAGAGATTGCTCTGCGTGATCGAACCCATCACAAAAGCCCCGTTCTCGATAGACAGGCCTTCGTGAACCACGTTGCCTTCAACGTGCGCCCCTGCCTGGATAGTCACTTGTGTGGCATTGATCGGCCCCAGAACACGTCCGCGCACCACAACATATTGCGCCGAAATGCCACCTATCACTTCGCCATGCCGGTCAACCAGGCATGTATGTGCCCTCACATGGCCCCGCAATTCGCCGTCAATGTGAATTTCGCCGTTGCTGCTGATGTTGCCTTCAAAGCTAGTGTCGCTGGCAATATAAGAAGGCTCGCCCTGTGGGGCGTTTTCAACGGGTTCTTGAGCGGCCATTTGCCGCTTGTCTGACTTGCCACGTCCGAAAAGCATACTAAACCTCAAATTTGAACGAGTCCCTCAGACTCTAGTCGGAATTTCGGCCCGTGTCATGGGTGGCAATTGCGGCTGAATTGCGCCAGGCCTTTGCCTTGCTCATGCCTAACTTTGCTGGCCATTTCAATGCAAGCAGGCACTTGGTTTGGCAGGCAAATAGTGAGAAAAGAACGAAGGCCATCTTGCGGGGTGGGGGGAATCACAAGGGAAAGCCTGGCGCGAGTTTAAAGCATTGAAGTCCAAGGTTCTGAAATATGCCTTGCTGGGGTTCGTGGTGCTCGTGCTGTTGCTTGTGGTGCTGGCCGCCGCAATCTATGCCCGCCTGACGCAGGGGCCGGTGAGCCTTGCATTCATCAACACCCGCATCGAACAAGCCATTGCGGCCGAACTTCCCGATATGCAGGTGAAGCTTGGCAATGCTTTTCTGGCCATCGATCCCAAGTCCGGCGTTCCTCAAGTGCGCTTCAATAACATTCTGATTTCAGACAGTAAGGGCAATCGTATTGCTTCCTCGCCGCAGGCGGGTGTCACGCTCGATAAGGCCGCTTTACTCACTGGCCGGATCAGTGCTCGCAGTCTGGAGTTAATTGGCCCGCATATCTCTGCGCGTCGCAACGTGGATGGCTCCCTCGAGCTTGGCGTGAACGGTTCAAGCGACGACACGCCTGCCGCTGCTGGAGTTCAGACACCTGCTGGTAAGACTGATCAATCCGGTGCTGCCGTTGCGGAGCCGCAGGGCAATGGTGCAAAATTATTGCAGATCTTTGATCAGCAAGACCCAAATAACACGCTCTCTGCATTGAATGACGTGCGCGTGAGCGATGCTGAACTGAGCTTCTACGACGATGGAAACGCCGCCGCCTGGTATGCCCCAAAGGCTGATCTCACGTTTCAGAAGAAACCCTATGGGTTTGTTGTGCTGGCCAAGGCTGATGTAGCCACAATCGCAAACCCGTGGCACGCCGAAATCTCTGCCACTTACAAGCACGACGAGAAGAGGTTCGACATATCTTCGACAGTGGACAATCTCGTGCCGGCCACTGTGGCGCGCAAGATTTTCGCTTTGTCGCAGTTTGCAGCCGTCTCGACGCCGTTGTCGGGTCATGTTGAGTTGGGCCTTGATGCATCGGGCAAACTGCTTTCCGCCGCCGGCGAGTTTCAGGCCAAGGCCGGAAAAATCACGCTGCCGGATTTCTTTGCCCAGCCCATCGCCATCGACGAGGGTTACATGCATGTGGCCTATTCACCGGAGAGCGGGGGCTTTGATCTTTCAAATTCCTCACTTGTGGTGGGTGGCCGCAATCTTGATCTTTCGGGAACAGTGCAGCCCGTGCGCGCTGCGGATGGGAGGTTGACCGCCATTGGCCTCAAGCTTGCCACCACGGCGGCCGAGGGCGGCAAGTCAGACGCGACGGGCGCCACGGTCGATCGTATCGAATTCGCTGGCCAGGCCTCCGTCGAATCCCCACGTTTGGATATTGACGATCTGGTCATCATGTCAGGCGGCACTGGCCTGCGCCTGCGCGGAAATGTAACTGGCGGTGAAAAATCTCCGGGAATTCATATCGCAGGCCGCGTGCGAGACATTTCGGCCGATCTCCTCAAGTCCCTCTGGCCGCCGATCGTGGCGCCAAGATCGCGCATCTGGGTCAATGATAATGTAGTGGATGGCATAATCCCCGAAGGTACATTTCAGTTGAACTTTGATGACAACGCGATCGAGCAGGCGCACATCAACAAAAAGAACCCGGAAGGATCTGTCGACTTCAAGTTTTCACTGAAGGACGTTACCACCCATTATTTCAAGTCACTGCCGCTGTTGACCAAGGCTTCAGGGCAAGCGCATCTGTCTGACAATAGCTTCAATCTCGACATTGCTGGCGGCGAAGCAACTTTGGACACCAGCGAAACTGTGAAGCTGGATACAGGTAATTTCGAAGCGAGGGATTTGCTCTCGGACGAAGTGGCTGGTGCCTTTGTGTTCAATCTGGAAGGGCCGATTTCCGCCATGCTCGCTTTGG
>JANPHF010000090.1:0-26537 GCA_031424315.1 Aestuariivirga sp. | reverse complement strand
GCCGCAGCCGCAGCGCCGATCTTGCTCAATATCGTGATGATTCTCTCCAACGTGGTTGCCTGGGGGATCGGTTCGGGCAACTCGGCGCTCACGGGTTATATTTTCGCGGCAGGTGTCACGCTCTCGGGCCTTGCGCAATATGTGTTGCTCGCCGTGGCATGCCGCAGCGCTGGCCTGATGTTCTGGCCCAAGCTGCCGCACCTCACGCCCGACGTGAAGCAGGTATTCTGGCGTTCCGTGCCGGGCATTTTCTCTGGCGGCGTGATGCAGATCAATCTGCTGATCGCCACCTCACTGGCATCCGGCATCGAACACGCCAACTCCTATCTCTACTATGCTGACCGTCTCTATCAACTGCCGCTCGGCGTCATCGGCGTGGCAATCGGCGTTGTGCTGCTGCCAACTCTGTCGCGGCGCTTGCGCGCGGGTGACGAAGTGGGTGCGCTTGATGCCAAGAATCGTGCACTTGAATTTTCACTCTTTCTCACTTTGCCTGCCACTGCTGCCTTGATGGTGATCGGCATTCCGATCTTGCAAACTGTGTTTGAACACGGCGCATTCAAATCCGTCGACACCTATGCCGTGGCCCCCGCTGTCGCCGCATTCGCTCTGGGCCTTCCCGCCTATTCACTCACCAAGGTTTTCCAGCCCGGTTTCTATGCGCGTGGCGATACGCGCACGCCGATGCGCTTTGCCATCATTTCGGTTTTGGTCAATATCGTCGGCAGCGTTACGCTATCTTATTTCATCAGCTATGTGGGCATTGCACTGGCAACGTCAGTGGCGGCCTGGATCAATGCCGGCCAGCTCTATTTCCGCCTGCGCAAGCTCGGCCATTTCAGTTTTGACGAAGAGTCCGAAAGCCGCATCATGCTGATCCTGCATTCAACCATCATCATGGCAGGCGCGCTGGCCCTCAGTTGGTTCTTGCTGCGAGACTGGTTTGGGCCAACAGCCACGCATTGGCGCACGATTCCCGCACTGGCGGCACTGGTGGCGGTGGGTCTCGGCTCTTATTTCGGATCAGCACATCTCACTGGAGCTTGGCGTTTTTCTGAGCTAAAGGCCGCGCTGAAAAGGAACTAGAGCATGTTCCGCAAGAGTTGCAGACTTTTGCGATAGGAACATGCGTCAAAGGAAAAGACGATGACGAAATTCACCCCGCGCGTGCTTTCCGGCATGCAGCCCACCGGCAATTTGCACCTCGGCAACTACCTGGGTGCAATGGTCAATTGGGTGAAGATGCAAGAGACCCATGAAACGCTCTATTGCGTGGTGGACTTGCACGCGATCACCCAACCCACATCGGTTTGGGGCGGGCCTGCGGTTTTGCGAAAGTCCATTCTTGAAGTTGCAGCGGCCTATATGGCGGCGGGCATTGACCCGAAGAAGTCGGCCCTGTTCAACCAATCGCGCGTGCATGAACACGCAGAACTCGCTTGGGTGTTCAACTGTGTGGCCCGCATCGGCTGGCTCGACCGCATGACCCAGTTCAAGGAAAAGGCCGGCAAGGACAAGGAAAAGGCCTCGGTTGGGCTTTATGATTATCCGGTTCTGATGGCCGCCGATATTCTGATCTATCACGCCACCCATGTTCCGGTGGGCGAAGATCAGAAGCAGCATCTTGAACTGTGCCGCGACATTGCAATTAAGTTCAACAATGATTTCGGCACTGAGTTTTTCCCCATCACCGAACCAGTGATCATGGGCCCGGCCACGCGCGTGATGAGCCTGCGCGATGGCACCAAGAAAATGTCGAAGTCTGATCCTTCTGATCTCAGCCGTATTAACCTCACCGATTCAGCTGATGATATTGCCAAGAAGATCCGCAAGGCCAAGACGGATGCTGATGGCTTGCCTGCTGAAGCCGAAGGCCTGAAGGGCAGGCCTGAGGCTGAGAACCTTGTGGGCATCTATGCCGCCCTTGCAGGTGAAAGTGCTGATGCCGTGCTGAAACAGTTCGGCGGCGGTCAATTTTCCGGCTTCAAGAATGCGCTGGCGGATTTGGCCGTGGCCAAGCTTTCGCCGATCAACGCGAAGATGAATCAGTTGCTGGCGGACCCCGGTTATTTGGAAGGCGTTCTTGCCGATGGCGCCGCGCGGGCTTCGGCCATTGCAGCGCCTATCATGCATGACGTGAAAAAGATTGTTGGATTTATGTCTTGACAACAATCCTATAATAGGATATATACGACAAATGAGAGGTCGGTCGGCATGACGATGCCGCCCATGAGCACCACACCATAGCGCCCCCGAACGGCGCAACCCTCTCAAATCCCTCAGGTTTCCACGCCAGGAAACCAAGGCCCGGATTCCGGGCTTTTCATCCAGCTCCTTTCGGCCTATATATCCGACTAAGGAACTCAACAATGTTTATCCAGACCGAAGCCACCCCCAATCCCGCCACCCTGAAATTCATTCCGGGCAAGCCAGTGCTGCCGGGCTCCACCCGCGAATACCGTAAGGCCGCCGATGCACTCGAAAGTCCGCTGGCTGAAAAGCTGTTTTCGGTGTCGGGTGTTTCCGGCGTGTTCCTTGGCCATGATTTCATCACCGTGACCAAGGGCATTGGCGAATGGCAGCATTTGAAGCCCGCCATTTTGGGCACCATTATGGATCACTATCTCTCCGGCGCACCCATTCTCGCCGGTGAAGCCCAAGAAGAACAGTTGGGCGAGGAATTCTTCGCCGATGAACACAGCGACACCGTGAAGGTGATCAAGGACCTGCTCGACAGCCGCGTGCGCCCAGCCGTGGCCCAGGACGGGGGCGACATCACCTTCAAGGGTTTCAAGGAAGGCGTTGTCTTTCTCAACATGAAAGGCTCTTGCGCCGGTTGCCCATCTTCAACGGCCACGCTCAAAAACGGTATTGAAAACCTGCTCAAGCATTTCGTGCCGGAAGTGAGCGAAGTAAGGGCCGTTTAGGTCGTTTTGATGGGTTCAAATCTTCACCCTCCCCCTTGTGGGGAGGGCGGGGTGGGGGTCTGGCAGATGGCCAGAATGAATCCCAAATCAATGGGGGGTGTCGGAGCGACCCCCACCCTTAATCCCTCCCCACAGGGGGGAGGGAAATGGTTCAATGAATCCGGTAAATAATAATTTGCCCAAATTTTACTTCTGGCAGTGCGCGCAATAGAAACTCGATCTTCCTGACTGCACCGCACGTTTGATCGGCTTGCCGCAATTCGAGCAAGGCTGGCCCTCGCGGTCATAGACCAGAAAGCGTTGCTGATACTCGCCCTTCACGCCATCGGCCCCCTGAAAATCCTGCAGTGTTGAACCGCCCGCCAGAATGGCTTCATTCAGAATATCGCGGATATGGCGCACCAATTCTTCCAACTTTTCACGCTTCACGGCTCCAGCCTTGCGCTTCGGTGAAAGGCGCGCGCGGAACAGGGCTTCACAAACATAGATATTGCCAAGGCCTGCAATGATGCGCTGATCGAGCAGGGCGGCTTTCAGGGGTGCTGCCTTGCCTTTGAATTTCGCAGCGAGATAGTCCGCCGACAACTCGTTGCCTAAAGGCTCAACGCCGATGCCCTTGAGCAGTTTGTGATTTTGGCAGGCTGCGGTTTCAACCAGATCCATCATGCCGAAGCGGCGCGGGTCGGAATAAACCACGCGCAAATCCTCCTCGAGATGGATCACCACATGATCATGCAGCCCATCGGCACCTTCGCCCGCAGCCGCTTCAAAATAGAATTCACCCAGATTGGCCGCACCCTTGGGCGAAAGCACGGTAAAGCGCCCTGTCATGCCCAGATGCACAAGCAGGCTCAAACCATTGTCCAAATCCGCGAGGATATATTTGGCGCGGCGCGTGAGATGAATGAACGTGGCACCCGCAAGCCGATCGGAAAATCCTTCGGGAAACGGAAAGCGCAAGCCATCTCGCCGCGTTTCCACCCGCATGATTTTCCGGCCTTTCAGCACAGGTTCCAGCCCGCGCTTGACAGTCTCAACTTCTGGCAATTCCGGCATGGTTAACCCTGTAGCCAGATAGGCCCTTTGGCGCAATGGAATTGGCAGGCTAAATGCACTATCTTAACCATATGGCAGATGAACCCCACACCGTCTCTTTCGGTTTCCGCAATGTGGCGGAGGATGAGCGGCAGAATCTCGTCAACGACGTCTTCTCCAAGGCAGCGGCAGACTATGACAAGATGAATGATCTCCTGTCCTCTGGCCTGCACCGGCTGTGGAAGGACGACATGATGACCATGTTGAACCCGCCGAAGAACAAACCTTTCAATGTTCTCGATGTGGCGGGCGGCACGGGCGACATTGCCTTTCGCATTCTCGATGCGGGCGGCCCGCAAACGCGCGTGACTGTGGCCGACATTTCGCCCCACATGGTGGGCGAGGGCAAGAAGCGTGGCGAACGCGAAGGCAGGTTGGATCGCTGCACCTTCACTGTGGGCAATGCCGAGGAACTGGCCTTCGAAGACAACAGTTTCGATGCCTATACAATTGCCTTCGGCATCCGCAATGTGACGCATGTCGACAAAGCGTTGAAAGAGGCCTTCCGTGTATTGAGGCCCGGTGGGCGTTTTCTTTGCCTGGAGTTTTCGCATCTCGGCAGCGACCTCGCGCAGAAGCTCTATGATGCCTATTCCTTCACCGTGATCCCCGCCGTGGGCAAAGTGGTGACGGGCGATGGCCAGCCCTATCGCTATCTCGTTGAGTCGATCCGCATGTTCCCCAAACAGGATGATTTCGCCGACATGATCGGCGGCGCGGGATTCGAGCGGGTGAGCTTTCGCAATCTCACCGGCGGCGTTGTGGCCATCCATTCGGGTTGGAAGATTTGATGATGTGGTTTGCCAACCTTGGTCAAGTTGCCACAGAGCCCTCATCCGCCCGTCGGCACCTTCTCCCATCGCTGCGCGACGGGCGAAGGCAAATCACTCTGAAGATTCAGTACTTAGGCCTTCTCCCGTTTGCGCCTTCGCAAATGGGAGAAGGTGCCCAAAGGGCGGATGAGGGCTCTTTCAATGTCTAACCCCATCACCAATGCCCTTCGCCTCGGCCACGCCGGTTTCGTTCTAGCGCGCTATGATGCGCTGTTGCCGCCTGATCAATTGGCGAAAGCGCCTTGGATTGCGCGCGCTGGTTTGAAACTGGCACAGATGGGCGGCAAGCATAATCTCGAAGGCGGGCAACACAACCGGCTGACAACGGCGCTGTCCAAACTCGGCCCCTCCTACATCAAGCTCGGCCAGTTTCTTGCCACGCGGCCCGACATCATCGGAGCCAAGCGCGCGTTTGAACTGAAGGCCTTGCAAGACAAGCTGCCGCCCTTCTCGCAAGCCGAGGCTGAAGCCATGGTGGCCGAGCAATTGGGTAAGCCGGTTTCGGCTCTGTTCAAATCCTTTGGCCCGCCTATAGCGGCCGCTTCGATAGCACAAGTTCACAAGGCCGAAACACTGGACGGCAAATGGGTGGCGGTGAAAATCCTGCGCCCCGGCGTGGAGCGGCGCTTCGCTAATGACATCAACAGTTTTGCTTTCGCCGCGCGCAATGCCGAGCGCTTCAGCAAGGAAGGCAAGCGCCTGCGCCCTGTGGATGCTGTGGCCATGCTGGAAGATTCCATGGTGCATGAGCTCGACCTTCGCATGGAAGCTGCGGCCCTTTCGGAGATGAAGCAGAATGCCAAGGATGATCCAGGCTTTCGCGTGCCGGAAGTGGAATGGGGCCTCAGCACCAAGCGCGTGCTCACCACCGAATGGATCGATGGCACGAGCATGGCCGATGTGGAGGCCCTGCGCGCGCGCGGGCTTGATTTGAAGGCATTGGCCGATACGGTGATCCAGAGTTTCTTGCGCCATGCCATCCGCGATGGGTTTTTTCATGCTGACATGCATCAGGGCAATTTGTTTGTTGATCCGGCGGGCAATCTGGTGGCGCTGGATTTCGGCATAACCGGGCGGCTCTCGGAAGGCGACAGGCTCTTCCTCGCCGAGATTCTCTACGGCTTCATCACCCGCAACTATCGCCGCATCGCTCAGGTGCATTTTGATGCAGGCTATGTGCCGGAGACAGAAGACGTTGAAACTTTCGCGCAAGCTTTGCGCGCCATTGGTGAGCCAATCATGGGCCTGCCTGCTGAGCAGATTTCCATGTCGCGTTTACTCACGCAGCTTTTTGAGGTGACCGAGCAATTCAACATGCAAGCCCAACCGCAACTGCTGCTGCTGCAGAAAACCATGGTGGTGACGGAAGGTGTTGCCCGCACGCTGAATCCTGATCTCAATATCTGGAAAACTGGCGAGCCCGTGGTGCACTCATGGATCGAGCGCAAGCTGGGGCCGCTTGGCAAGATTGAGCAAGTGGCCGACAGCGCCGGAACCTTGGGAAGCCTTGCCCTTCGCGTGCCGCGCTTGGTGGAAGAGGCGCACCAGTTCCACCGCAAGATTGATGCGCTGGTTTCGGCGCAATCTGCCCCCGCCAATCCCTGGCCCACGCGTCTGCTAGCCGTGTGTGCTTTAGCTCTGGTTGTCATCGCCACCAAATTGGTGCTGAGATGAGCAACATGGGCAAATCTGTTCTTCTGATCATCGGCGGCGGTATCGCGGCTTACAAGTGTCTGGAATTGATCCGTACACTGAAGAAGCGCGGAATTTCAGCGCGGGTCATCATGACCAAATCGGCCGAACAATTTGTGACACCACTTTCGGTAGCTTCGCTCAGCGGCGAGAAAGTGTTCAATGATTTGTTCAGCCTCACCGATGAAACCGAGATGGGGCATATCGAACTTTCACGCTCCACCGATCTTGTGGTGGTTGCTCCGGCCACCGCAGACCTGATGGGCAAGCTGGCCAATGGCTTGGCCAATGATCTTGCTTCAACAGCGCTGCTCGCTACCGACAAGCCCGTGCTGATGGCGCCCGCCATGAATGTGCGCATGTGGCATCACGCGGCAACCCAGCGCAATGTGGCGCTATTGAAATCGGATGGTATTCATTTCGTCGGGCCCGGCGAAGGCGAAATGGCCTGCGGTGAATTCGGCCTGGGCCGCATGGCGGAACCCTCTGAAATTGCCGACGCGATTGGAAGCCTGTTGGGCAGCGAAACCAAACTTCTGGCCGGCAAGCATGTGCTGATCACCGCCGGCCCCACGCAGGAGCCGATTGATCCGGTGCGTTACATCTCCAATCATTCATCCGGCAAGCAGGGCTATGCACTGGCTGAAGTTGCAGTGAAAATGGGTGCGAAAGTCACACTGATTTCCGGACCGGTTTCTTTGCCAACGCCCCTTGGCGTTGCGCGCGTGGATGTGACCACTGCCGATGAAATGCTCAGCGCTTGTGAGAAAGCGGAGGGATCTGACATTGCAATCTTCTGTGCTGCTGTGGCCGACTGGAAAGTTGCCAACGCTGCACCACAGAAGTTGAAGAAGAATGACAAGGCCGAAGCGCCAAAGCTTTTCTTCGCGCCAAATCCCGACATTCTCAAAACCATTTCGCATTTGAAAGGAGACCGCCCGAAACTTGTGGTGGGTTTTGCTGCAGAAACGGAAAATGTAATCGCTAACGCGCAGGATAAATTGAAGCGTAAGGGCTGTGACCTCATCATCGCCAATGATGTCTCCAAAGGCGTGTTTGGCGCAGGCGAGAACGCGGTTCATCTGGTTTCTGCCAAGGGCGTGGAAACATGGCCGCAAATGTCCAAGGCCGAAGTGGCAACGCGGGTTCTCGAATTCTGTGCGGGGGTGTTGAAATGACCCAGGTGAAAATTCTGCGATTGCCGCATGGCGCTGATCTTGAGCTTCCGGCTTATGCCACAGAAGGTTCCGCTGGATTGGATTTGCGCGCTGCCGTCAATGCCGTGTTGCAGCCGGGCGCGCGCTTCCTGATGCCTACGGGCATTGCCATTGCGCTACCCCCCGGCCACGAAGCCCAGGTGCGCCCACGGTCTGGCCTTGCCGTGAAGAATGGCGTGACGGTGCTCAATGCGCCGGGCACGATCGACGCTGATTATCGCGGCGAAATCAAAGTGCCGCTGATCAATCATGGCCATGAGAATTTTTCGATTACGCGCGGTGACCGCATTGCCCAGATGGTGATAGCGCCTGTCACTCAGGCGAAAGTGCTTGAGGTGACTTCGCTGGATGAAACGCTTCGCGGCGAAGGTGGCTTCGGTTCTTCGGGCCGAAGCTGATGGCGCTGTCCGACGACGAGCTGGAGCGTTATGCCCGCCACATCGTTTTGCCGGAGGTGGGCGGGCCGGGGCAGAACAAGCTGAAGAAATCGCGCGTGCTGGTGATTGGTGCAGGCGGGCTGGGCGCACCTGTTTTGCAGTATCTTGCGGCGGCAGGCATGGGCACCCTTGGCATTGTCGATCATGACACCGTGTCGCTGTCCAACCTGCAGCGCCAGATCATTCACACCATGCATTTCATCGGCAGGCCGAAAGTTGAAAGCGCTGAGCATTTCATCAAGGCGCTGAACCCCAATGTAGCGGTCGAGAAACACGCCTTTCGCATCACGCCGGAAAATGCGCTGGATTTGATCTCACGCTATGATGTGGTGGCCGATGCCTGCGACAATTTCAATACGCGCTTTCTTGTTGCCGATGCCTGCTATTTTGCGAAGAAGCCTTTGGTGACGGCAGCGGTGGGCCAATTCGATGGCCAGATTTCCACCTTCAAGCCGTGGCTGAAAATGGCAGATGGCGCGCCCATGCCCACCTATCGCTGCTTCATTGGCGACTTGCCCGAACCCGGCATGTTTCCGGCCTGCGAAGTTGCGGGAATTCTGGGCGCTCTTCCGGGCATCCTCGGTTCCATGCAGGCCATGGAGGTGATCAAGGAGCTGCTCGATATTGGCGAAAGCCTGAGTGGCCGCATCTTGATGTATGATGCATTGCTGTCGCGCTTTTTTGAAACATCGCTAAGTTGGAATCCGGATAATCCGCTGACCGGGCGCAACGCCACCATCCACGGCATTGTTGCCGAAAACTATAAACGCTGATTCAGGCCGCACAATCCGCGCAAGTGATGGGAAGCTCAATCACCGCGTGATCACGCAAGGGCACACCATGATTGCGCAAGGCCTCAAGCTGGTGGATGACGGCGTGATCATGCAGCTCTGCCACAGTGTGGCAATTGCCGCACACGGTAAGTACTGAAAGCGCATGGTGGTGATCCTTCGCACAATTGCAGGCCACAAAGCTGCCAAGCTCCTTGATCTTGTGAACCGAACCCTTCTGCATCAGCCCTTCAAGGGCGCGATAAATGATCGGCGGGCCGCTCACACCTTCAGGCTTCAATTTTTCCAACAGCTCATAGGCCGACATGGGCTTGCGGCTCTTCTTCAGTGCCTTGAGCACAAGCTCGGTGGGGTGGACGGATAATCCGCTGGGCCGGCCCATGTTTACTCCTTGTCTTTTGATTTGTTATAATATAACAAACAATCCGCTTGCGCGCAACCTGCCTTAACTTGGCACAATTTGGAACTTTGCCCAATGATGAAACGCCTCCTGTTCGGCTTTGCCGTGCTGTTTGCTTTTGGTATCGGCAATGCAGAATCGAAGCCATTGAAGATTGTTGCGGCGGAAAATTTCTATGGCGACATCGCTGCCCAGATTGGTGGCGCGGACGTTGAAGTGAAATCGGTTTTGACCAATCCGGGGCAGGACCCGCATTTATTCGAGGCCAGCCCATCCCTGGCGCGGGACGTGGCCGAAGCGGATATGGTGATCCTCAATGGTGCTGGCTATGACCCATGGATGGAAAAGCTGCTGGCGGCAGTGCCTTCAACGAAACGCAGGCAGATTGTGGCGGCCGACCTTGCGGGACGCAAGCAAGGAGATAATCCTCACCTTTGGTATGACCTTGGCGTCACCAAGGCGGTGGCGAAATCAATTGCGGAAAACCTCACCGCGACAATGCCGGAGATGGCATCTGATTTCGAAAAGCGCGACGCGGCCTTCGCTGAAAGTCTTCAACCGCTGGTCCAGAAGATTGCCGAAATTTCACATTCCAAAACTGGTGTGGCAGTGGCTGCAACTGAGCCGGTGTTCGGCTATATGCTGGAGGCGATGGGGCTTGATGTGCGCGAAAAGAATTTTCAGTTGGCCGTGATGAATGAGGTCGAGCCTGCGGTATCGGACGTCGCGAAATTCGAAAGTGACCTGAAATCCAGATCGGTGAAGTTGCTGGTTTACAACACGCAAGCCTCAAGCCCGTTGGCGGAAAAAATGCTGGGCCTGGCGCAGGCGGGCGGCATACCGATCATCGGTGTCACTGAAACCATGCCTCCGGGCAAGAGCTATCAGGCATGGATGAATGATGAGATCAATTCGGTCGCCAAGGCGCTGGAGGCCAGCCGGTGATCGCAAACACTGAAGCATCGGTGGTGTTTGACAAAGTTTCGCTGGCACTTGGTGGCCGCGAGATTCTCCACGCCATCAGTTTCGCGATTGGCAAATCTGAATTCGTTGGCCTGCTCGGCGCCAATGGTGCGGGCAAGACAACTTTGCTCCGCGCCATGCTTGGCGTTTTGCCCATTGCGGCGGGGCGCATTGAGGTATTGGGCGAGAATTCGCGCATGGGCAACCCGGCCATCGGCTACATGCCGCAGGCGCGCAGCAGCCTTGCAGGCAGCCGGTTGCGTGGCTGGGACATTGTGGCCAGTACGGTTGGTGGTGAGCGGTTGGGACTTCCCCTTCAGGGCGCGGATGTGCGCCGCAAGGTAGACCGCGCGCTCGGCCTTGTTGAAGCCACTGATTTGGCGCGGCGGCCCTTTGCCGATCTCTCTGGCGGCGAGAAACAACGTGTTCTGTTGGCGCAGGCGCTGGTGGATGAACCGCGCCTGTTACTGCTGGATGAGCCTTTGCTCAATCTCGATCCCGGCCAGCAACGCAATGTGGTGGAGCTGGTGAAACACCTGCGCGATGAACTGGCGCTGCCCGTCATCTTCTCATCGCACGAATTGAACCCGCTGTTGGGTGCCATTGACCGTGTGCTCTATCTTGGCCATGGCGCGGCGGCGATTGGCCCCGTGGATGAGGTGATCACCGCGCCAATCCTGTCGAAGCTCTATGATGCGCCCATTGAAGTTCACAAGGTGAATGGCCGCATCTTTGTCACCTCTGGCGACATTGAAGTGGAGCGCGAGGCCCACCGCCACGATGATGGGCACGAACATGATCACAGCCATGCAGGCCATGGCCATGTTTGATTATGATTTTATGCGATTGGCCTTTCTCGCAGCCGCACTGGTTTCAGTGATTGCAGGCCCTGTTGGATATTTTCTCGTGCTGCGCGGTCAGACCTTTGCGGGCCACGCGTTGGCGCATGTGGGCTTTGCCGGCGCGACTGGCGCTGTTCTTCTGGGCCTGCCGCCTGTCGCCGGCCTATTGGCACTCACCCTTGCAGCAGGCTTTGGCATGGGAATGTTTGGCGAAAAATTGGCCAGCCGTGATGTGGCGATCGGCCTTGTGTTGGCGGCCTCGCTTGGCCTTGGCCTGCTGTTCCTGCATTTCTTCACCACTTCGGCCACGCAGGCCACGGCGCTGTTGTTCGGCAACATCCTCGCCATAACCAGTGCTGGCTTGATCACGCTGGCAGTCATCAGCGCAGTCTGCCTGCTGGTGTTGCTCTTGATTTCCAAGCGCCTGCTGTTTGCGAGCCTGCAGCCGGAACTGGCTGCGGCTAAAGGCGTGAAGCTGAAGCAAGTTGGAATTATCTTCATGCTGCTGGTGGCGCTGGCCACGGCAGCTTGTTCGCAAATCCTTGGCGTGTTGCTGGTCTTTGCCTTGATGGTTGGGCCAGGCGCGACGGCGCTGCGCTTTTCACTATCACCGATGAAGGGAATGATTCTCGCGGCACTTCTGGCGCTGGGCGAAAGCTGGGGCGGGTTGATGCTGGCCTATGCA
Source organism: Aestuariivirga sp. (assembly GCA_031424315.1). Lineage (GTDB taxonomy): Bacteria > Pseudomonadota > Alphaproteobacteria > Rhizobiales > Aestuariivirgaceae > Aestuariivirga. The sequence goes on along the minus strand of JANPHF010000090.1, from coordinate 14,655 downwards.
ACAGATTGGCCAGTGAGTTTCTGGATCACGGCGCTGAGCCTGCTGGCCTATTTTGCGGTGATCCTCTTCGAAGCAATCGGGTTTCAAGATGAACGTGCCTAGGGCAATCATATTAATGATGGTGGTCTTGTGGCCATTGCAGGCGGTGGCCCATCCGCATGTCTGGGCCGACATGCGCTCAGAACTGCTGGTTGATGAACAAGGCCTGATCACTGGCGCCCGCGTGGAATGGACCACCGACAAGGCCTATGCCAAGGATGCGCTGGGCATTTACAAGAAGCAGGCGGATGGCAGCTATGACAAGGAAGACTTGGCAAAACTGACCGAGGAAAATCTTTCGGCGCTGGCCGACTATGGCTATTTCATCAATTTCCGCTTCAATGGTGAAAAGCAGAAGATCGGCAAGGCCCAGGATGGATTGCAGACCTACAATCCGGCAACGGGTCGGCTCACTTTGCTTTTCTCGGTGCCGCTGCTCACGCTGCTTGATCCGGCCAAGGGCCAAGTTCAGCTCAAGGTCTATGATCCGGAATTCTTCATCGACTTTGAATATGTGAAAGAAAAGCCGTTGCTGATCGCAAGGCCTCTGCGCCAGGGCTGCGTTGCCAAACTTTTGCCGATTCCCAGTGACACAGAGATTGACCAGACCAAGGCGATGCTGGCCACCAAGGGGCGCGATTGGAAACCGGAGAACGAAGAAGATTTTGGCTCCATGTTTGCACAAGCTACGGAAGTGACATGCACACCGTGAAGAAAATACTTTTTGCTATTTTCTTGGCGTTAAGCGTGGCGATGGCCTTCAGCGGCCTTGCCCACGCGGAAGGCGCGCAGGTGGATAGCCGCCGCCTGATGGTTCCGCCGAAGAATGCTGATGGCACCATCAATGCCCCACCCATTTGGCAAGACCCTGTGCTCTGGGCGCGCGATCAGCAGCAGAACTTCTACGGGCAAATGTCCAAGAGCATGAAGGGCCTTCAACAGGGCGGGGGCTGGGCCGCTGCCTATAGCCTCATGCTGCTGTCCTTCGGTTATGGCGTGTTTCACGCCGCTGGCCCCGGCCACGGCAAGGCGGTGATATCGGCTTGGCTGCTCGCAACAGAAAATGATTTGCGGCGCGGTGTTTTGGTGGCGCTGATGAGTGCCATTGTTCAAGCGATTACGGCGGTCACGCTCGTGTCAGTGTTGTTGCTGCTGGTTGCGGGCGCAGGTTCCGCCGCCAAGGACTTCGCGGCCTATCTGGAATCTGCCAGCTTTGCGCTGATTGCCGCCATGGGTGCTTATCTTCTGTGGACAGGAGTGAAGGCTGCCGGTTGGCGCGTGCCACAGGTGATGCAAGCCGCGCGTGTCGCTTCGGCTGGCGCTGATCATCATTTTGAAATCATCAACCCACTGCCCACGCAGGCAGGCCATGTGCATGGGCCTGATTGCGGATGCGATCATGCCCATCTTCCGGGCGCTGCTGAAGTCAGACAAGATTGGAGCTGGGGCAAGGCATTCTCTCTCGCTTTTGCTGTCGGCATCAGGCCTTGCACAGGAGCGCTTCTGGTTTTGATTTTTGCCAATGCGCTGGGCCTTTATTGGGCGGGCGTTCTTTCCACCTTTGTCATGGCCTTCGGTACATTTCTCACGGTGTCTGCTGTGGCTTCCATTGCCGTTTATTCAAAGAAGTTGGCGGAGCGTTTGGCCGCGCGGGACACACACTGGCTTGGCCGCCTCGCCATCTTTTTGCGGTTGGGCGGTGGGATTGCAATTTTCCTGTTCGGCGCAGTGCTGTTCATGGCTTCGCTCTCCGGTCCTGTGGGCAATTTGTAATACGATTCTGATTTTTTTGACCAATTGATTAAGCCGTGCTTAGCTGCCTGTCATGGCCCGCAAAGGGCAGTTTCTACAGGGAGAATATTATGACATCAAAAACCGCTTTGGCCGCGATTTTCCTCGCCGGAACCATGTTGATGGCCTCTAGTGCCATGGCCAAGTCGCTGGTCTATTGCTCGGAAGGCTCGCCGGAAAATTTCACGCCCGCGATCAATACCACAGGCACAAGTTTCGACGCGGCACGCCCGGTCTATGACAAGCTGGTGCGCTTTGTGCCCGGCACCACGCAGGTTGAACCCGCCCTCTCGGAGAAAACCGAAGTTTCCGCTGATGGCCTGACTGTCACTTTCCATCTCCGCAAGGGCGTCAAGTTCCATTCCGGCGTGAACGGCTTCACCCCCACGCGTGATTTCAACGCTGATGACGTGCTCTGGTCCTTTGCCCGACAGGCCGATGAAAAGAACCCCTGGCACAAGGTGTCTGGCGGCAGCTTCGACTACTACAGCGACATGGGCATGCCCGACCTGATTGATTCAATCACCAAAGCCGATGACAATACGGTGGTCTTGAAGCTGAAGGCACCAAACGCGCCGATCCTTGCCAACCTCGCCATGGATTTCGCCACCATTCACTCTGCCGAATATGCCGACTTCCTGATGAAGAAGGGCACGCCCGAGCAGTTCGACCAGATCCCCGTGGGCACTGGGCCTTTCTCTTATGTTGATTACCAGAAGGATGCCGTGATCCGCTTCAAGGCCTTTGATGCCTATTGGGGCGGCAAGCCCAAGGTAGATGACCTTGTCTACGCCATCACGCCTGATGCCTCGGCCCGCTATGCCAAGATGAAGGCCGGTGAATGCCAGGTGATGATTGCGCCGAACCCGGCCGACATTGCCGCCATGATGAAGGACGATTCAATCAACCTCATTCAGCAGGCAGGCCTTAACATCGGCTATCTCGCGATGAACGCGCAGAAGCCGCCGTTTGACAAGCCGGAAGTGCGCAAGGCCATCGCCATGGCGATCGACCGTGATGCCATCCTCAAGGAAGTCTACCAAGGCGCAGGCCAGAAGGCCAAGAACCCGATCCCGCCCACCATGTGGTCCTATGACAATGACGCCAAGGACATCGCCTATGATCCTGCTGCTGCCAAGGCCGCATTGGAAAAGGCCGGCGTCAAAGACCTGCAGACCGATTTGTGGTGGATGCCGGTGCAGCGCCCCTATAACCCCAATGCCAAGCGCATGGCTGAAATGATGCAGTCTGACCTTGAGAAGGTTGGCATTCACGCCAAGCTCGTGTCCTACGAATGGGGTGAATACCGCAAGCGCGCCCAGGCCGGTGAACACCAGATGGCACTGCTGGGCTGGACGGGCGACAATGGCGACCCGGACAATTTTCTTGCTGTGTTGCTTGGTTGCGACAAGACTGGAAAGCCAAATGGCAACAACATCCCGAAGTGGTGTGATGCCAAGTTCCAGGAGGATGTGAACAAGGCTGTGACCCTTACGGATCAGGCCGAACGCACCAAGCTCTATGTTGACGCCCAGAAGATCGTGGATGCGCAAGTGCCGTGGCTGAACATTGCCCACTCAACGGTGTTTGAACCTGTGAGCAAGAAAGTGACAGGCTACAAGGCCTCGCCACTGGGCAGCCACGAGTTCTGGAACGTGGACTTGGCTGAGTAGTATTTCCGAAGTGACTGCATCTTTTCCCTCCCCCCTTGTGGGGAGGGATTAAGGGTGGGGGTCACTCCGAGGGATGGGGAGGAGAATGGGCGCCGATTGGGCCTCCACTCGACCCCCACCCCAGCCCTCCCCACAAGGGGGAGGGGGAAGAATTTGAATGTTCCGTTTCCTCATCAAACGCCTTGCCCTCACCATCCCGACATTCGTCGCGTTGATGTTCGTGACTTTTATGATGTTGCGCCTTGTGCCGGGCGATCCCATCGAAGTGCGCCGGGGCGAGCGCGGCATTTCGCCTGAGCGTCTTGCCGAACTGCGCCATGAGATGGGCCTTGACCAATCGGTGATCAAGCAATTCCTCGACTATGTGTGGCAGGTCATGCATGGCGATTTCGGCACATCAATCGTTTCCAAGACGCCCATCACCCATGAATTCTTCACACTCTTTCCAGCCACGCTGGAGCTTTCGATCTGCGCTGGTGTCTTTGCCATTTTGCTGGGCATTCCGGCAGGCGTGATTGCCGCGGTGAAACGCGGCAAGTTTTTCGATCAGGCTTTGATGGCAACCGCGCTGACCGGTTATTCCATGCCGATCTTCTGGTGGGGCCTCATCCTCATCTTGCTGTTTTCCAATGTCTGGCATCTCACACCAGTTTCCGGCCGTGTGGACTTGGTGAAATTCTATTATCCGCAACATACCGGCCTGCTGCTGATTGACTCACTTTTCTGGGGCCCTAAGGGCGCCTTCCTCGATGTGGTGCGACACTTGATATTGCCCACCATTGTGCTGGGCACCCTGCCGCTGGCGGTGATTGCGCGCATGACCCGCTCTTCCATGCTGGAAGTGCTGGAAGAGGATTATGTGAGAACCGCAAAGGCCAAGGGCCTGTCATCCTTCCGCGTGGTGGGGCTGCATGCCTTGCGCAATGCTTTCATTCCGGTGATCACGGCCATCGGCCTGCAGGTGGGTTCACTGTTGGCGGGCGCTGTGCAAACTGAAACTATTTTCTCCTGGCCCGGCGTGGGGCACTGGCTGATCAATTCCATTGCCCGGCGTGACTACCCGGCCTTGCAAGGTGGCATCATGTTGATTGCGCTGATGGTGATTGTGATCAACTTGCTCCTCGATGTCACTTCCGGCCTGATCAATCCGAGGGTTCGCAATGAGCGCTGAAGCCGTCATCGCCAAACCCGCCGCCCCACCCACTCCCCTTGCGGCGTTTTGGAATGCTTTCAAGGAGAACCGCGGCGCAGTTGTGGGCTTGATCATCGTTCTGGTGGTGATTCTGTCTGGCGTTTTCGCGGGCCTGATCACGCCTTATGATCCCGTGGAACAATACCGCGACGCGGTGAAACTGCCGCCAGTGTGGGCTGAAGGCGGGTTGTGGGCCCATCCTTTCGGCACTGATCCACTGGGCCGCGACATGCTGGCGCGCATTCTCTACGGTTCTCGCCTTTCCATTTTTATCGGCCTGTCCGTGATGCTGGTGTCGACACTCATCGGCATTCTCGTGGGCCTGCTCTGCGCCTGGCGCGGCGGCCTGTTGGATGTGATCGTGCTGCGCGTGATGGATTTGATCATGGCCATTCCTGATCTTGTTCTGGCCATCATGATCATCGCGGTGATTGGCCCCAATCTCACCAACACCATCGTGGCCATCACCATCGTGTTCCTGCCGCGCTATGTGCGCCTTGTGCGTTCTGCGGCGCAGGTGGAATTGACGAAGGACTATGTGATGGCCGCCAAGGTTTCAGGCGTGCGGCCCTTGCGGCTGATGCTCACGGCCATCCTGCCCAACTGCGTTGCGCCTTTGATTGTTCAGGCGGCCCTTGGTGTGTCGGACGCTATTCTGGAAGCGGCAGGACTGGGGTTCCTCGGCCTTGGCGCGCAGCCGCCCTCGCCAGAATGGGGCTCGATGCTGGCCGATGCAAAAGACCTCATCACGTCGAACCCTTGGGTCATGGCCATGCCGGGCCTTGCCATTCTGATCACGGTTCTCGCCATCAACTTGATGGGGGATGGCCTGCGCGATGCGCTTGATCCGCGGCTGAGGAGAAGCTGAGCATGGCGCTTCTCACCATCCGCAATCTGACCGTTGAATTCAAAACCGCGCGCGGACAATTCCGCGCCGTGGATCGCATCTCCCTCGATGTAAGCAAGGGCGAGGTTCTATCCATTGTTGGCGAAAGTGGCTCCGGCAAATCGGTGGCCATGCTGGCGGTGATGGGCCTTCTGCCCTGGACAGCGAAAGTCACCGCCGATGAAATGAGCTTTGAGGGCCGCGATCTCTTGAAGCTCACTGCATCAGAGCGCCGCGCCATTAATGGCAAGGAGATCGCCATGATCTTCCAGGAGCCGATGACCAGCCTCAACCCCTGCTTCACCGTGGGCTGGCAACTGATCGAAGCGCTTCGCACCCACGTGCAAATGAACAAGGCCGAGGCCAAGGCGCGAGCCATCGCGCTGATGGATGAAGTGGGCATTCCTGCTGCAGGTGAGCGGCTGGGTGCTTACCCGCACCAGTTTTCCGGCGGCATGGCCCAGCGCGTAATGATCGCCATGGCACTGGCCTGCTCACCCAAACTGCTCATTGCTGATGAGCCCACAACGGCCCTGGACGTGACCATTCAGGCGCAGATTCTCGATCTGCTCGTGCGCCTGCAGAAAGACAAGGGCATGGGCCTGGTGCTCATCACCCATTCGATGGGCGTTGTGGCAGAAACGGCAGACCGCGTTTCCGTTCAATATGCTGGGCAGAAAGTGGAAGAGCAGGATGTGAAGAACCTCTTCGCCCATCCGCGCCATCCCTACACCGCCGCTTTGCTTTCGGCATTGCCAGAACGCGCAACCAATAAATTGCTGCCTTCGATCAAAGGCGTTGTTCCGGGCCAATTTGACCGGCCGCAAGGCTGCCTCTTCAGCCCGCGCTGCACTTATGCCACCGATCTTTGCCGCTCGACCCCGCCGCATTACATCAATGGCGCGCTGTGCCACTATCCGCTGGGGGGCAAATGACCACGCTGGTGACGGCCCGCAATCTCAAACAATATTATAAGGTGCCACGCGGTGCTTTTGCTGAGCCCGCCGTTCTGAAGGCGGTGGATGATGCCAGCTTCACACTGGCGCGCGGCAAGACGCTGGCCGTGGTGGGCGAGTCGGGCTGTGGCAAATCCACATTGGCCCGCATGATTGCCATGATTGAATTGCCGAGCGCAGGCACCTTGAAGATCGGCGAGGATGAAGTGGTGGGTGCCACCTCGGCCATCTTGCGGGCCCTTCGCCCGCGCGTACAGATGGTGTTTCAGAATCCTTACGGCTCTCTCAACCCGCGCCAGAAGATAGGCACGATTCTGGAAGAGCCGCTGTTGGTCAACACATCACTGCCAAAGAAAGAGCGTGAAGAAAAAGCCCGTGCCATGATGACGGCGGTGGGCCTGCGCCCCGAGCACTACGAGCGCTATCCCCACATGTTCTCCGGTGGCCAGCGCCAGCGCATCGCCATTGCCCGCGCGCTGATGCTTGATCCCGATGTGCTGGTGTTGGACGAACCTGTTTCTGCGCTCGACATTTCCATTCAAGCGCAGGTCTTGAACCTGCTGGCCGAACTTCAGTCGCGTCTCAATCTCGCCTATCTCTTCATCAGCCATGATCTCTCAGTGGTGCGCCATATCGCCAATGATGTGATGGTGATGTATCTCGGTCATGTCGTTGAGCAGGGTCCGGCCACAGACGTGTTCGCCAATCCCCGCCACCCGTACACTCAGGCCCTGCTTTCAGCCACACCGCAGGCCGACCCAACGCGTAAGCGCCAACGCATTGTTCTGAAGGGAGAGCTGCCCTCGCCGCTCAACCCGCCGCCAGGTTGCGCTTTCCATCCGCGTTGCCCGATTGCTTTTGATCGCTGCAAGTTGGATGAACCGAAGCTGTTGCCGCATGGCCCATGTCACGTGGCCTGCCACGCGGTTGAGAAGTCAGGTTGAGAGCGCCGCTCGCACTGTCGCCACCGCGCCGAATTCAAAGAGTGATGAAACATGTTGGCTCAGGGTGGCCACGAGCGAGTTATTGCGCAGCAAGTCTTCGCCGAAGATTTCTTTCACCGACAAGAGCCCGCGCACCAATTGGTCCGGATTGCGACCCGCTGCATCTGCCATGGCGCGCAAGTGTGTTGCCATCGGGTCTTTGACATCAATAGGCCGGCCTCTTTCATCGACGCCGCTGACATAGCGCATCCAGCCCGCGACACCCAAGGCCAGCAACGTGACCGATTGGCCCTTCGCCAGCCGCTCGCGAATGGTGCCAAGCAGGCGCTGCGGCAGTTTCTGGCTGCCATCCATGGCGATCTGCCAGGTGCGGTGTTTCAAAGCCGGATTGGCAAAGCGCTGCAACAGCTGATCGCGGTATGAGCTGAGATCACCAAGGCTGGCAGGAAGCGTGGGCATCACTTCTCGTGTCATCAAACTGTGGATGAGCTGTCTGAATTCTAGCGCGGCAATGGCATCGCTCACATGCTCATGCCCAGCCAAATAACCAAGATAGGCCATTGTAGAATGGCTGCCATTCAGCATGCGCAACTTCATCAACTCATAAGGCTTTACGTCAGCAACCATCTGCACACCCACCCGCTCAAAGGCGGGGCGACCGTTGCAGAACTGATCTTCGATCACCCATTGGCTGAAAGGCTCCGTCATCACCGGCCAGGCGTCGTCATGGCCCGTGAGGTCACGCACCAGCGCCTTGTCGGCATCGGTCGTTGCCGGAACAATCCTGTCCACCATGCAGGATGGAAAGGTCACCTCGCGTGCAATGAATTCCGCCAGTGCCGGATCGCACCGCTTTGCAAATGCCAGCACAACGTGGGCCGTGGTCTCACCATTGGCTGGCAGGTTATCACACGACAGAACCGTGAAAGGTTTCACGCCGCTTCCGCGCCGCAATTCCTGCGCCCGCACAAGAATGCCGATTGCGCTGATCGGTTCATTGGGGTGGCGAAGATCATGTTGAATGTCGACATTATCTAGATCGAGCTGCCCTGTCGCGGGATCGCACGCATAGCCTTTTTCAGTGATAGTGAGTGTGACGATGCGAATGCGCGGGTCTGCCATTGCAGCCAGCAGCGCTGCGCGCTGGTGCGTCGCATCCATCACATCCAGCAAACTGCCAATCAACCGTGCTATGCTGCCGCTGCCGTCGCGTATCACTTGTGTATAGAGAAAATCCTGCGGCGCAAGAGCCTCGCGCGTATCAGGTTTGCGCAGCGACGCGCCGATGATGCCCCATGATGGATCAAAGCGCAGCACATCATCAACATAGGCCGCAACATGCGCGCGTTGGAAAGCGCCGACACCCAGATGTACGATGCCGGGCGTGACCTTGCGCCTATCATAAGACAATGCGGCGGGAAGGTTTGAAGCACTCAGCCGGGTCTTGGCGCCGATCAAATCTTCTCCTTGCCATAGAACAGCTGCGATACATGCTCGGCCTGTGCGAAGAACAACCAGCGTTCCAGCCAGGCGGCGGCGAGCAGGCTTGGGGCAATGACGAACACCAGCCAACTATACTTGGGCGAGAACAGGCAGGCAAAGAAAGCCACATCGAGCAGCAGCATGCAAAGCTGCTGCAGGCGCCGGGCATGGGCGCGGGCGATTTGATGGCCCATTTCCTTCATGATGAAGTTGGCAGCTGTGTGCGGCACTTCCCATTGCCGGACACCTTCGCCCAAGCCAGTGGCCTGGGCCATGCTGTATTGAGGCTTGCGGCGGCGCAGCCAGCGCCAATAGAGCCATTTCAAAACGATTATGCCGAAAATCAGCATGAGCGTGAGGAAGGCCATGAACTTTCCGGCATCGGTCTGGAAGCGGCCGAAGATGAACGAGATTACATTGAGCAGGCCAGAACCTGTAACGAGACCGATGAGCAAATAGACTGGAACTGTAAAGCGGTTGGCCCAAGCCGGGATGGTGGTGAGCTGACGGTAGATCATGGCTGTGCAGAATACCGTGATGGCGCACATGAGTGCTGTGATGAGGCCGAGGGGGCCGATCCATTGCGGGGCTTCGATCATGCCAGACCAGACAAGGCCGTAGACAAGCGCGATGGGATAGGTGACCACGGCGGCAATACCCTCGCGTGACAGCCATGAGGAACGCCACTGCGAGAAGGCCCGCCAGGCCCGTTCCGGCCGGCCCAGATGGGCCGTGGAAGACAGCAAGCCCGCCGTGATCAGGACAAGCGCCACGGCAATCGCGGTGATTGCAAAACCCGGCGAGGAAGCCCGCCCATGGGCATTGCCCACAAGGCCAAGCAAAGCCAGCAGGCCATAGCCAGCGCCTGAGGAGACTGTGAAAAAGATAACGGAATAGGCGGGGTTCATCAGCCTTCCAATTTGCTGGAGTTGTCTTGCGGGTTGACAGGCGCTGTGGCCTTGGAAGCGGTGAGCAGCTTGTCGGCCCAGAGGAAGAGCTTTTCCATCACCGAACCATCGCCCTTGAGCAGGGGTTCAACACCAGAAGCATAGGATTCCTTGCGGGCCCGCGGAGGGAGATATTTGTTGGTTGGCTTGTAGCCCATCTGCGGGAACAGATCGAAGCCGCCACGCTCCTTCACAAGCTGTGAGACGGCGGAAGTTTCATCGCCCAAATCGCCAAAGTGCCGCGCGCCCGTGGGGCAAGCGCGCACACAAGCCGGGATCTGGTCTTCCGGCTCCAGATTGGTGTTGTAGATACGGTCAACACACAAGGTACATTTCTTCATGACACCTTGGGTGTAGTCATATTCGCGCGCGCCGTAAGGGCAGGCCCATGAACAGAGCTTGCAACCAATGCAGGTTTCCGGGTTGACCAGCACGATACCATCCTCGGCACGCTTGTAGGAAGCGCCCGTGGGGCACACGGTGACACAAGCGGGTTCTTCGCAATGCAGGCAGGAACGCGGGAAGTTCACCATGCGGGAATCGGCGCGGCCTTCTTCGCGCACTTCATAGCCGTGGATGCGGTTGAGCCATGGGCCTGAAATGTCTGCGCCCTGAGGATTGGTATCGCTCAGTGGGCCGCCATCACCTTGCGCATTCCATTCCTTGCAGGAGGTGGCGCAGGCCTGGCAGCCGACACAGGTGTCAAGATCGATGACCAGGCCGAGCTTCTTGTGCGTGGTGGCGGGAAGCGAGGTCATGCGCGTGCCTTTCCGCGCAACGGCTTCAACGTATCAAGCTGCGGTGCGGATTGTTCGCTCTGTTCAGCACTTTTCTTCACGCGCACCTTGAGGTCAAACCACGCCGCCTGGCCAGTGACCGGATCAGAGTTGGAATAGCGATAGCCGCCATCCTTCTCGGGCAACAGATCGCTGATCAGGTGGTTGAGCAGGAAGCCCTTCTGGCTTTCGGGTGAATCCGGAGACAAGGCCCACGCCCCCTTGCGCTTGCCAATGGCATTCCAGGTCCAAACAGTATCTTCATTCTGGCCATCCACCAACTTCACTTGCACCTTGATGGTGTTGTGATGCGAGGTCACATCCACCCAATCACCATCTTCAATGCCAAGCGATGCGGCGCGGGCTCTGTGCATGTAAAGCCAATTGCGCCCCAGGATTTGCCTGAGCCAAGCATTCTGCGATCCCCAGGAATGATACATCGCCATGGGCCGCTGAGTGATGGCATGCAGCGGAAACTCACTATCGCTCACCATCTCGCCTTCAAAGGGCGGGTACCAGAAGGGGATAGGGTCGAAATAAGTCTCAATGCGATTGCGGTGTTGTTCAGGCACTGTGACTTTGCCATGGCCCTGCGCGGCAAGCCGGAACTTTTGCAGGGTTTCCGAATAGAGCTGGTGAATGATCGGCTCGGGCCGTGGCAGGAAGCCAAAGAAGGTGGCCCAGTCCAGATAGTCCCAGTTCACATGGCGATAGTATTTCATGTTGTCACTGAGTTCCTGGAACCAGTAAGAACCATTCTCGACATAGGCCTTGAGCTGGTCGGGGTTCACTGGCCCGCGCCCTGCGGCCTTGCCATCCTTGCCCCTGAAGCCAGCAAGTGGCCCAAGGCCGGGCGCGCGCTCATGGTTCACAATATAATCGGCATAGCCGCCTGGATAGCGCGGAGTGCCATCGGGCCTTGTCATTGCGGGCAGGCCAAGCCTTGCACAGAGATCCAGCAAAACAGTTTGGAACGGCCGCACATCACGGTCTGGTTCAACAACTGGATGGCGGATCGCGTCAGCCGGGCCGTCAGCTTCCGAGATCGGGCGGTCCAGCATCGAGATGCAGTCCCAGCGCTCGAGATAGGTTGTGTCCGGCAGGATGAGATCGGCGTAGTGCACCATCTCGCTTTGATAGGCGTCAGAATAGATGATCTTGGGAATGAGATATTCGCCGTTCGGCTTCTTTGCGGTGAGCGCCTTGATGGTATCGGGCACATTCATCGCCGAGTTCCAACTCATGTTGGCCATATACATGAACAGCACGTCAATGCCGTAAGGATCGCCCTTGGCGGCATTGTTGATCACCATATGCATCATGCCATGCGCAGCCAGCGGCGCATCCCATGAGTAAGCCTTGTCGAGACGCAAGGGTGTGCCCTGCTCATCCACCAGCAAATCTTCCGGCGAAGACACAAAACCGAGTGGCGGGCCAGGCAGTGGTGTATTGGGCTTCACCTGCCCGAGTTTGCCCGCAGGCTTCACATTGGGTGGAATGGCCTTGGGGAAGGGCGGCTTGTAGCGGCAGCCGCCGGGCACATCGATGGTGCCCAGCATGATCTGCAGGATGTGGATCGTCCGGCAGGTGTGGAAGCCATTGGAATGGGCGCTGATGCCACGCATGGCATGCATGGAGACAGGCCTGCCAATGGTTTTATCATGGCGACGGCCGAGATAATCTGTCCAGGGAATATCCAGTTCAACGGTATCATTGAAGGCGGTATGCGCCAGCTCGGCGGCGATGCGCCGTGTCACTTCGGCAGCAACGCCACATTTGGCGGCAACAGTTTCCGGAGAATATTCTTCCCCTGCAAAGCGCTCCGCTATCAACGTGAAGCTGGTGACCACTTTGCGGCCATCAGGAATCGTGAAGCGGCCCAGCAGCGATGGGTTCGTGCCAAAGGTGCCAGCCACCTTGGTGCCGCCCACACCCCCGCCCGAGGCATCCCAGACGAGCGGCGTTCCGGCATCGTTACGAAGGATCAGGCCATCATTGGCAGCACCCTTGTTCTCAATCACCAGCCAGGGTGCATTGGTGTAGCGCGAGAGATATTCGCCATCGAGTTTCTGCGCCGCCAAGAGGCAGTGAATCAGCGCCCCAACGAACAGCCCATCCGTGCCCGGCGCTATGCCAATCCACTCATCAGCGATGGCGGAATATCCCGTCTTCACCGGATTGATTGACACAATCTTGGCGCCGCGCGCCTTCAGCTTGCCCAAGCCCGCCTTGATCGGGTTTGAGCCATGATCCTCGGCCACGCCGAACAGCAGGAAGTATTTAGTGTGCTTCCAATCTGGCTCACCAAACTCCCAGAAGGCCCCGCCATAAGTGTAAAGCCCGGCCGCGGCCATGTTGACGGAGCAGAAGCCGCCATGGGCCGCATAGTTCATCGTGCCGAATTGCGAAGCCCACCAGCCCGTGAGCCCCTGTGATTGGTCACGCCCCGTGAAGAAGGCCAGCTTCTTGGGATCGCTCGCCCGCACATCACTCAACCATTTTGTGGCCAGCGCCAGCGCCTCGTCCCATTCAATTTCTTTGAATTCGCCTTGGCCACGTTCACCAACCCGCAACAATGGCTTGGTCAGCCGCGCCGGAGAATAATGCTGCTTGATGCCGGAAGCACCCTTGCCGCAGATGATGCCCTTGTTGACCGGGTGATCCCGGTTGCCATCAATATAGACAACCTTGCCGTCTTTCAGATGCACCCGAATGCCACAACGGCAAGCACACATGTAACATGTGGTGGTTTTGATCTCGTCCCAGCCCTTGGGCGAGAGATCAATGATGGGTTCAGAGGTCATGCTGAGTGGCACCGTGAGTCATGTCACCATCATTCACTGGCTGGGCGCGAACTGCAACTGATCAAAACGCGTCAAGAAATGTGGCCAGATGCGCTTGGCAGGCAGCGCGCGAAGCCATAGAGATGGAGGCACCATTTGCAGAAAGCTGTTGCCGCCATGTCCAATTCCCCCTTCATGCTCTCCGCCTGCGCCGAAATGCTCTGGCCGGACAAGCCTTTTGACTGGCGTTTGAAGCGCCTCACCGAGCTGGGCTTTGAATGCGGCATCTGGGGCTGGCAGAACCATGACATTGCCGCCCTTGAAAAGAGTGGTGCAACCTTCTCATCCATGACCGGCTATCTCACAGGCCGGCTCGCCGATGATGCTGGCGCGGATGAACTCTTGGCCACTGCCGCAAAGTCCATCGAGGTAGGCAAGCGCCTAAATGTGGCGCGGCTCAATCTCCATGGCACGGGTCTGGGCGACCGCGGCCTGCCCGTGACGCCCTGTGAGGTTGTCACCGGCGCCATGTGCCTGAAGGCGCGTGACACGCTTTGCCGCATCACTGATCTGGCCGACAAGCACAATGTGACTTTCATGATTGAGAATCTCAATCTCGCGGTGGATCACCCCGGCGTACCATTTGCGAAGATTGAAGACACACTGGCGCTGGTATCCTCCATCAACCATCCACGCCTGAAACTGAACCTCGATCTCTATCATGTGCAAATCGGCGAGGGAAATTTGATCGAGTGGTGCCGAAAATGCCAGCCCTGGATTGGCGAAATTCAAGTTGCGGATGTGCCGGGCCGCAAGGAGCCTGGCACAGGCGAAATAAATTATGCAGGAGTTGCAAGGGCACTCACGGCCATGGGTTACAACGGCCCCATCTGCATGGAGGCCTTCGCCTCGGGTGATGCGGAGAAGGCTCTTAAGGCTTTCCGCGCTGCTTTCACTGTCTGATTGGCCAACACTCGCCATTCCAACAAACCTGATGCCCGCGAAAGCGGGCATTTCCATTTTAATGCTTGGCCATGAGTCATAAATGGTGCCTGGGGCCGGAATCGAACCAGCGACACGCGGATTTTCAGTCCGCTGCTCTACCAACTGAGCTACCCAGGCATCAGGCACTTGCGCGTCATAAAGTGTGCGGCAGGTGCTTGCACCGTCAAAGGTTTGCGAGCGC
>JANPHF010000089.1:0-6376 GCA_031424315.1 Aestuariivirga sp. | reverse complement strand
TGACCAACTTCTGAATTTGACCCAAGGCAGACAAGTTGAAGTCGCAGCAAGAAAGTCAAATTTGGCCAGCAGCGGTCAATCCCGCGTTGGAAATCTGGAAGAGGGGTTCAATTTACCTTTTCAATCAGGTTTTGAGACTGGTTGAGCTGCAACCGTCTCCTAACATCACCGAAATCTAGACGGCCGCGCATCGACCCATTTGCTTTGCGCCTTGGCACTTTCAACGGCGGCCTTGATGGCTGCAATGGAACGTAGGCCATCTGCCGATGTGGGATAATGCGTCGCCAACGGGTTGGGCTTACGCCCGAGCTTTTTTGCGGAGATGACTTCGGCGAGATCGGCGTAGATGTTGCCAAAGGCCAGAGGCATGCCTTCGGCGTGGCCAATGGCGATGCGGGAGGCGCGGTCTGCCTCTGGCGAAAGGCCCGGCCCGCCGCGCTCAAGAATTTCGGTGCGGCCGTTGAGTGGTGTCCAATACAGTTGGTCGGGCCATTGCTGCGCCCAGCGGAGGCCACCTTTTTCGCCGAAGACACGGATGTTGAGCCCATGCATACTGCCAACCGCGACAGAACTGGTCCATAGCCGGACAACAGCGCCGCCATCCATGCGCACATTCACCATCGCGTCATCTTCCAAACTGCGGCTCGGAATGTTGGAAATGAAATCGGCCGAAAGCTCGCGCGCTTCCTGATTGGCGACATAGCTGGCCATGTGCAGAATGTGAATGCCACAATCCGCAAACTGTGCAGAGATACCAGCCTGCGCCGGATCATAACGCCAACGCACGCGTGGATTCTCGGCATCTGCCGCGTCGGCGTGAAATCCGTGCGCGAATTCCGCCTTGATCAGCCGCACTTTCCCCAAATCGCCTCGCGCCACCATGGCGCGCATGTGACGCACCAGAGCATAACCCGAATAGCCATAGTTTACCGCGCAGACCGTGCCTGTTTTTTCGGCGGTAGCCACGATGTCTTCAGCTTCTTCCACTGTCACTGTCATCGGCTTTTCGCAGAGCACATTAATGCCCGCCTCAAGGAAGGCCTTGGTGATTTCATAGTGCGTGGAGTTTGGCGTGGCCACGGTAACCAGATCCAGTTTGTCTGGGCGGCTTTTTTCACTTGCCAGCATCTCTTTCCAGTTGCCATAGGCGCGGTCTGCCGCCACACCGAGCTTCTGAGCATAGGCCTTGCCCTTTTCGGCATTCACATCCAGCGCACCGGCACGAAATTCATAGAGCCCGTCAAGCGCCGCGCTGATTCGATGAGCCGGGCCAATTTGGCTGCCTTCGCCGCCACCAATCATGCCCCAATTGAGTTTTTTCATGGAACGTCCTGTCAGTTGAAGCCAATGGATTTGAGATACTCGCGGTTGGCGCGGGCATCATTGACGGGCGAAGTGTCACCAGCAGGATCACAGTCCTGCTCCACGGTGCACCAGCCCTGATAGCCACTTTGTACCAGCAGGTTCTTGACGGCCTTGAAGTCGGTCATGCCCTTACCGAGATTGCAGAAGATGCCTTGGCCGCAGGCGTCGTAAAAGCCGGTGCGATTGGCCACCACTTTTTTGCGGACGGCAGCGTCGATATCCTTGAAATGCACATAGGCGATGCGGTGCATATGGCGCTTCATGAAGGCAACGGGATCAAACCCCGCATAGTGGCTGTGGCCTGTATCGAGGCAAAGCTTGAGAAGCGATGGGTCAATGTCGCCCAAGAGGCGCTCGATCTCAGCCTCAAAATCCATGAAACCTGCGGCATGGGGATGGAGCGAAACCGTGAGGCCGAAATCTTCATGGCCCAACTTGGCAATGGTGCGGAAACGGTCAATGAAACCCTTCCATTCGGCAGACGACATCTGCTCTGCCTCGTCGGGGCGCCCGGCGGTGGGCGCGCGGCGCGGCGAGATGGAATCGATTAACACCAAGTGCTTCGCGCCATGCGCCTTCAAAGCGCGGCAGGTGCGTTGGGAGGCATCTAACACATCATCCCATTTCGCCGGATCATGGAAGGGGCGGAATACCACGCCGCCAATCAGCTCCAGCCCGCGTGTGGCCAATGCATCCCCGAGCATGGCGGGATTTTCCGGTATGAAGCCGATGGGGCCGAGCTCAATGCCATTATAGCCCGCGGCCTTGCATTCATCGAGCACGCGCGCCCACGGTGGATTGCGCGGATCATCCGCAAATTCCACACCCCACGAACACGGGGCATTGCCGATCTTGATCGTCATATCGTGTATGGCTCCGTGTCTAGACGTTGTCGATATTCACCCAGCCGCGCTTCTCCTGCGATTGCCAGGCCGCCTCAATCACTTGGTTCACCAGCATGCCATCGCGGAAGGTGGGCCAGCGCGGCTTGCCGCCGGCGATGGCTTCAAGAAAATCCCTGGCTTCAATGATGATCTGGTCTTGATAGCCAGTGCCATGGCCCGACCCGAGACAGAAAGCCTCATAGTCCGGATGCGTGGGGCCTGTCAGAATTTTGGTGAAGCCCTGCCGGTCTGGCTTTGCATCACCCTTGTAAAGCCAAAGCGCATTCTGATCTTCCTGATCAAAGCGGATGGAACCCTTGGTGCCATAGATTTCGTAGGCGTAACCCATCTTCTTGCCAGTCGCTACGCGGCTGATGAACAGCGAGCCCAGGGCCCCGCTGACGAAACGGCAGATGAGAATGCTTTGATCATCATTGCCCACAGCAACCGGCCCCTTGGCTGAAGGGCGGATTTTGTGCACGGTCTCGATCTCAGCCATCAATGAGGTGATGGGCCCTGCCAGCGCGAAGGCAGCATTGATGATGTGCGGCGCAAGATCGCCCATATTGCCATTGGCGCGGCCCTGCGTGCGCCAGCTGGCGGGCTCTGCCGGATTGGCTAGAAAATCTTCGGTGTGTTCGCCGCGGAAAAATGTGATGTCGCCGATCTCGCCGGCCGAAATGATCTGTCGCGCCAATTGCGAGGCGGGGGTGCGAATGTAGTTGAAGCCTGTCATGTGGATGCGCCCGCTGGCTTCAGCGGCTTGCAACATGGCGCGGCTTTCCACCAGAGACATGCCCAGCGGCTTTTCACAGAACACATGCTTGCCGCGCGCAAAAGCCGCAAGCGCAATTTCGCGGTGGGTTTCCTGCGGGCTGGCAATAATCACAGCATCAACCTTTGGATCATTTACCAACTTTCGCCAATCCGCAGTTGACTTCGCAAAGCCAAATTGCTGCGCCTTTGCCGCTGCCCCAGCCTCGGTTGTGGTACAAATCATCTCAAGGCGTGGCCGCAGTGCCGTATTGAAGACGGCCGCAACAGCAGACATCGCCACGGCGTGTGCCTTGCCCATATAGCCACCACCAACAATGCCTAAGCCAACTTCCGCCAAACCCTACCGCCAATCTAGTGCCTTGCAGGTGAACTAGACCGCAACTACAGTTCAGGGTCAAGGTAAGCTCGGAAACACACAGGCAAATGCAATTCAACATCAAAGGGAACAGGTTTCTGGTGCTGGGGCGTGCGGGCATAGATTTTTATGCTGATCCACCGGGCACAAGGTTGGAGCAGGCCAATCGGTTTGTCTCTGCTTTGGGAGGGTCTGCTGCCAACATCGCGGTGGCCATTGCGCGCCTCGGTGGCAATGCAAGCCTGTTGTCAGCCGTATCAGATGATGCAGTGGGCCGCTTCATCCTGAACCAGCTGCGCCACTATGGCATTGGCACAGATCATGTTGGCGTTGAACCGGGCCAAGTGCGCAGCTCGCTTGCTGTCGTGGAAACACGCAATGATAACTGCCAAAATGTGATCTATCGCAATGGTGCGGCTGATTTTGAGATCACCGAAGCTGCCTTGACGGCCGTCCCATTTTCGAATTTTGACGCATTGATCGTCACAGGCACTGCGCTGGCAAGACATCCCTCACGCAGCACCACACTCGAGGCAATGGCCTTGGCCAGGGCGGCCGGCCTGAACATCATTCTGGATGTCGATTACAGGCCTTATTCCTGGGCTTCTGCGGAGGAGGCTTCAGCTGTTGGCTTGCAGGCCGTCAATCTCAGCGACCTGATTGTCGGCAATGATGTGGAGTTTGATGTCTTGGCCGATGGCGTTTCCGGCCAAGTGCGGGCGCAGAGAATAGCGCAACAAGGAAAGACTGTTGTGTACAAGATGGGTGAAAAAGGTGCGGTCACCTATCAGCGTGATCTGAGATTCGAAACGCCGATCTTCCCAGTCAACGCGTTGAAGCCGACCGGCGCTGGCGACAGTTTCATGGGGGCATTAGTCATGAGTTTGGCATTGGGGTTGAGCATGGAGCAAGCAGTGCGACGCGGTGCTGCGGCTGCCGCCATCGTCGTCTCCCGTGTGGGCTGCGCGCCAGCCATGCCAACACCCACAGAACTGGAAGCATTTCTTCAAACTGGCCATGTGCCGCAGCAGGCAGACTAAACCCCTATGCATATTCCGCCCCATGACAACCACAACCGCCCCATCATTGATGTTGACCACGCGCGCGTTCCTTTGAACTATTTCAACATTGTGAAGCTTACTGCGGGGCAGGTCTTTGAATATCAGGTGCCGGGCTATGAAACCGCCATTGTGCCTGCAACGGGCACTGTTGATGTCGATGTGGAGGGCCAGTCTTTTAAGCGCATCGGCCAACGTGGTGTGGATGTCTGGGACGGCGAGCCGGAAGGCGTCTATGTCTCCACTGGTGCCAAGGCCCGCATCACTTGCGTTTCGGCTTCTACAGAAGTGTTTATTGCGGGCGCGAAATTTGAGGGCGTTTTGCCGCCGTTCGCCGTGCGCGCGGATGATATTGACAAGGTGCAATATGGGTCTGATGAAACCAAGACGCATCGCAAAATCAAACATATTTTCGGCACAAAATATCGCGATCGTGTTGGACGTCTGTTGGTATCTGAACTCTTCACCGTCGGCCAAGGTGGTTGGTCAGGCTTTCCACCGCACAAGCACGACACAGACCGCCTTCCGCTCGAAACGCGCCATGATGAGACCTATAATTTCCGCTTTAGGCCCAACCACGGATTTGGTTTGCAACTGGTGCAGCGCGAGGAAGGCAAGATTGGCGAGGCCTATCATTTGATAGACGGTTCCACGGTGATTCTTGACCAAGGCTATCACCCATGTGTGGTAGCGCCGGGATACGAGATGTATTACTTCACGATTCTTGGCGGCTTGAGCCAGCGTCCGCTGGTTCAATTCTTCCAGCCCAGCCATGCCTATCAGATCGAAACCATTCCGGGCATCAAGGACATGATTGCGAAGTTCAAATGACGGTTGCCACACTCAAAGAGGTTTTGAACTGGGCAACTCAGTCGAGATGTGCGGTGGCCGGTCTTGTGGTATTGGGATGGGAAGATGCACGCGCTTTCGTTGACGCGGCGGAAGAAGCAGGTTTGCCCATTATCCTGCAAGCTGGTCCGGGCGCGCGCGCTTACATGCCGATCTCTATCTGGGGCAAGATGTTTCGCACGTTAGCCGAGCAGGCGCGCGTGCCGGTCGTTTGCCATGTCGATCACGCTGCCACCCTTGATGAATGCCGCGCGGGTATCGAAACGGGGTTCAGTTCGGTGATGATTGATGGTTCACGCTTGCCCCTCGAGCACAATATTGCCTTGACCAATGAGGTTATTGCGCTGGCCCGGAAAGCTGGGGTTTCGGTTGAAGGCGAGATCGGCTTTGTCGGCTACAACGCTGGAGAGGCCTCGGCCATGACGTTGCCAGAAGAGGCTGCTCACTTTGACCACGAAACTGGCATTGATGCTTTGGCGATCTCAGTGGGCAACCTGCATCTCAGCACCGAAAAGGCGGCTGTCATCGATTTCGAAAGACTGAAAGCCATTGAATCCGTGACGCGTGCGCCCCTTGTCCTGCATGGTGGCAGCGGTATTCCTGTTGCCATCCGCCAGAAATTGGCGCGCGAAACGCGCGTGAAGAAATTCAACATTGGCACAGAATTGCGCCAAGCCTTCGGTGCTGCGTTGCGGAATTCCCTGCACGACCAACACGACGAATTTGATCGAATCCGATTGCTCAGACCAACAATCTCGAGCCTGAAAGATGCTGCGAGACAGAGTATTTCTTCAATAGCTGAATTCTAAAGCCAACCAGTTAGAGCTTCCATTGAAGTATTTGAATTGTCCGCTCTTGGCCCTTATCGGAAAACGACTGCAATTCATCATGCGTCTGGTTTCCGAGTATTAGCGGACATTAGTCTCTAGGGCCGTGTGTTCTGTTCTGGGCCAGAAACAGACACCGCAAGATGTCACAACTATATACCTATTTTAGCTTTTTGACCGCTTACTTACATGTGGATGACGCGGCCATAGGCATCGAGCACGCTCTCATGCATCATTTCAGAAAGTGTTGGGTGCGGGAAA
>JANPHF010000088.1:0-1899 GCA_031424315.1 Aestuariivirga sp. | reverse complement strand
GTCAGCCAATCCGAATGACAAGCTGCTGCCCGGTATTCAAGGTTTTGCTGATGCGATCCAACGCATGGCTTTTATCCCTGATCCCCGCACGGGCGAAATCCTGTTGTGGACTGACACACTTGCGAGTTTATTGCGGATTTTTGCAGGCCTCGGCCTTGCAACAGTCATCGCATTGCTGGTGGGTTTGATCGTCGGAATGCTGCCCTACATGCGAGCACTTCTGGCACCGTTCGTGGCCACCTTCGCCATGGTGCCGCCTCTCGCCTTGTTGCCCATCCTGTTCATTGCCTTGGGCCTTGGTGAAACCTCAAAGATCGCGCTCATCGTTATAGGCGTCGCGCCCACCATGATCCGCGAATTGGCCTTGCGGGCTCAGGAATTGCCGCGTGAGCAAATCGTCAAGGCGGAAACGCTGGGCGGCAATTCGTGGCAAATTGCCTTGCGGGTTTTCCTGCCGCAACTCTTGCCACGCCTCATCACCAGCATCCGGCTGCAACTGGGTCCGGCATGGCTGTTCCTCATCGCCGCCGAAGCCATTTCTTCCGACGCAGGCCTTGGCTTTCGCATTTTCCTCGTGCGCCGCTATCTCGCGATGGACGTGATTTTTCCTTATGTGGTGTGGATCACGCTGCTTGCTGTTTTGACCAGCTTCGGTCTTGAATTCATCCGTAAACGGATATTTCCGTGGTCTGATCTGGAGCTCGCCTCATGACCGAACTGGTCATCAAAAACCTCTGGAAAGAATACGACCATCAGGTCGTGCTCGAAAACATTTCGCTCACCATCGCATCGCGCAGTTTCGTGGCTCTTGTCGGTCCTTCTGGATGCGGAAAATCAACATTCCTCCGTATGCTTCTAGGCCAAGAACAGCAAACACGCGGCAACATTCTGCTTGATGGAAAGCCGCTGCCACAAGAGCCGGGCCCAGACCGTGGCGTAGTGTTCCAGCAATACTCAGTCTTCCCCCATCTCACCGTTCTCGGAAATGTTCTGCTCGGCCAAGAGTTCTCAAAAGCTGGCGTGAGCGGAAAATTGTTTGGCGCTGCCCGCCGTTCGGCAACATCTCATGCCAAAGCCATGATTGAAAACGTCGGGCTGTCCGGTTCAGAAAACAAGTACCCCTCCCAACTCTCAGGCGGCATGCGTCAACGGCTCGCCCTCGCGCAAGCCCTGATCATGCAGCCAAAGGTGCTTTTGCTTGATGAACCATTCGGCGCATTGGACCCAGGCATTCGCGCCGACATTCACGTGCTGATGAAACGCCTGTGGAATGAGACGCAGATGACCGTGGTGATGGTCACCCATGATCTGCGGGAAGCTTTCACGCTGGCCTCTCGCGTCATCGCCTTTGAACGCCCACGCGACCGCCCGGAAGAACGTGAACGCTATGGCGCGACGATCACCAAAGACCATGAAATCTGGCCGCCGCGCATTGCTGGCGAAACCTCACGCTTTGATCCGAAAGGAGCTGTCCATTGACGCATGACCCCGTTTCGATGACCGAACTTGCAAACCGTCGTGCGCGCTACGACGAACACCAGCGCAAAGGTCTGGAGTTTGCGCCAAAGGCCTTCCCCGGACCCAGCGCCCTTCCGGCTGATCCGGCCAACCCGGCTAACATCATTCACCGGGAAGTCATTCCCGGCGGCTGGTATTGGTCCACGACAGTACTCAGGGGTGAAGGGTTGCGTGTGGAACAAGGCGAAGGAAATTCTACGGTCGCTCTGGTGGCCTGGAATGCACACGACACGACTGAGCGTCTCAATTTGGTCGACACCGCCAAAGTGCAATGGTCGACCGTTCTTGGCAAGGGCCGCGTCATGTTCTCCGACATGGGCCGCGTCATGTTCTCTTTACTCGAAGACAGCACGGCTGCGCATGATTGTTTGATGGGAGGAT
>JANPHF010000087.1:0-4483 GCA_031424315.1 Aestuariivirga sp. | reverse complement strand
GGGCATCCAGCGTCGCCGTAGACGTAGCCGGGCCGTCCGGTTGCAAGTTGCTGTTGATCGCCCACACGATCCGAACGGTGTTCGCGCCCGTTTTCTTGATTTCCGGAAACGAGATTTGGCCCCCGGAGTCGGCGGCCTGTTCAAACACGGACATCTTGTTGACCCCGCGCAGTATGACTCTGACGCCGCGCCGGTCGTACAAATCTTGACCGAGAACAAAAAAACCGGACGTCTCCACGACGGTACGTTCCAGAAGTTTGCCCCAGATGATTGGCCCAACGACCCCATCCACGGTCAACGCATTGTTGCCTTGAAACTCTTTCACACGGGCCAATGTCTTCGATGTGAACTTGCCGTCAAGTGCCAGCAGCGGCAGCGCCGTTGGCGACCGCGAGTTCAGCAATTCTTGCAGAAACTTGACATCATCACCGGTTGAACGGATGCGGAGTGTTCTAGGCATCGGGTTGTCTCCTTCATAAGTTAGCCATTGCTTGATGTCCGAATTCTTCACTTGTTCGTATATTCATTCAGTTCACTCCTACCCTAACTTGTATTCACGACCTATTTGCAGCATGACCCAACCAAGCTTTGAATTTATCAACTTCTTTTGACTTACTCTTCTAATTTAGAATCAGTTTTCCAAATGTGATGACTTGCCCGAAATCCTAATTTTTCTTCTTCAAGAAGCCAAGTTTGATGAGTTCCGGAATAATCAGCTTGTGTTCCCTAGTGATAAGCGCCGCTACAGCGGTGATTAATCTTGTGTTTTTGGGGTCAGTATTCGTTTTGACCGTAGCTTGAATGACTTTAATGCTTAGCACTGTTGGTACAGGAGTGTAATCCCACACTTTTTTCAACAGGCTGGCTATATCGAGTACACCAGACACGTTCATACTAGAAAGCACGTTAAGCTGAGATTGTGCAACTGCTGCTTTCGCAATCAGTTTAGTTGGCGGATTCAATGTATTGTCGCCGGAGAGTTGCCATTTATCCCCTTTGTTGTTTTGCACTTCAAGGCCACTTGGCAAGGTATTCAATTCATCATGGGTAGCTTTGGCAATGACACCACCTAGTAGATCGGGTCTTTCCAGATCAATGCCTTGCAATACTCCTGAGAGCCTGTCTGAGGAATTAATATCCCACCAGAGTCCATATTTTTCTCCTTGATGGTTTGAGAACTCCTTCCGCACACTACCCGACCAAGAGGCATTCGCTACTGCATCAAAAAATCCTTTCGCGTCCTTTGAAAACTTTCTCTCGTCGTGTTGTGCGTCGATCTTTTTGCCGATAATCGGAAGCTGGCTACTGAACAGTTCCATCGCATCGCGTTTGTTGAACAGGTGTCCCGCAGCAAAGGCATCTGTCAGGTAATGGTCACCAAACGCGGCCTGTAGCAGCGCTTCCTCTTTCTTGCCCTGTTGAGCTTTACTCAGTGCCATTTTATGAAACTTCTCCCACTCCGATTTGTGATCGCCAGCAGAGGCGACAGCGGATGGCTTTACCAGTGCTGCATTAGATGGCGCAAAATGCTTTTCGTTCTTTTGTGCATATTTGATGAACCGCCCGCCGGTCGCCTTATCCCAGCGCGCCGTATCGAGCGCCTTGCCCGTCGTTTTTTCTTCTTTGATCAGTCTGGCAATTTCCTCAAGCTGTGCTTGGCTCATCGTCAGCAGATCATTGATATCTTCAAACATATCCCCTGACATAGCGATGATATCGCCGTATTCAAGCTTGGCACCATTCACATAAACGATCATCTGCCCGCTGTTCTTGAGTGCATCTTTGACCGCGGGGTTAATTTTCGGCGGGATCAAAATTAAATCGCCTTTGCTGAAGCCTTCGATAGTCTTACCGTTGGCAGTCTTCCATTTCTGTAGCTTATCCTTGTTGGCCTCTTTCAGTTCTTCCACACTAACCGCGAATTTAGTCGCAATATCTGTCGGCATCTCGCGCTGTTCAACTTTGTAGATGATGTAATTCGGAGTCGCTAACTTTTTGAACTGGTCTTCCGTCTCCCCTAGCTGAGCATGTTCACCTGCCTCATAACGCTGCACGCTTCTCTTAGAAGGCACTCCGCTACCAGCTTGCTGCAAAACATGGGTCAGTTCGTGGGCCAACAGCCGTTTAGCTGCCCCTGAGTTCGGTGCAAACTGACCAGCACCAAATATAATATTGTGTCCTACCGTGTAGGCATTGGCATTTACATCCCGCGCCGATTGCTCAGCGGCAGCCCCAGAATGCACTCGTACCCGCGAAAAGTCGTGGCCGAAGCGCTGCTCCATGTCCTGCCGTAGTGCTGGTTCCATCGGCCTGCCTGAACTAGCAAGGACGTGATCTACGCTGGCTGGCGCCGTTTCTGCCTGCCCAGTCGGTTGCCCCACGACGCGCTGAATGTGCGGTGGTGCTCCACTGACTGCGGTATGTGTCGGCAGCGCCAACACCTGATCAGCGACCCGGTCTGCTTCTTGTTCCAGCGGATCGTTACTCGCGCCAATTGTCAGTTTGGCCTGCATGCGTTTTTTTTCATTCGTTTTCTGGAACCAGCGTGTTGGTTCAGGTTCAGGCAAATCCGTAATCTTGGTCTTGTTACACACATAACCGGGAAACCCCAATGTTCTATTCGTCTTTACTACACCCTCCCAGCTTCGGCGGACGATCAAGTGACCATCTAGCCAGTCGATCAATTCTCCAACTACGTGCAATCCATCGGCAAATTTTTGAAACCGTGCTATTAGCTTTACATGCTGTTGTAGCCTCTCGGACGCACCTAACACTTCCTCTGGACTGGAGTTCTGCGACATTTTGGTGAAGTTAATGTCCATATCCAGTTCGCCCCATGTGGAAGGCGTTTTCCAAGTCTTCCGCGACGTTATCACCACGAAACTATTCAGTCCTTTATAAGAAGACTCTATAAATGGTGCAGCTTTTTGGTAAATCCAACTAATTGCTTCGTCATCAAAATCTGGGCAGTCTTTGGCAATTTCCATCGCTTCCATCGAAAGTAGGAAACGATCCTTGTCGCTTTTCTCTGCATCTTGCTTCTGCAACATTGTTGGAGAAATAGACGACGACAAACTTAGTTTTTCATTGCTTTGCTCACCATAAGTTCTCTCTGCATTTGTCTGCTGCACAACATGTGTCAACTCATGAGCAATCAAGCGTCGTCCCTCGTGCGTCCCCGGCGCAAAACGACCCGCACCGAACACAATGTTGTGCCCCACCGTGTAGGCATTAGCGTTCACGTCTTGTGCAGATTGCTCAGCGGCTGCGCCCGAATGCACCTGCACCCGCGAAAAGTCGTGGCCGAAACGCGACTCCATGTCTTGCCGCAGCACAGTGTCCAGCGGCCTGCCGGAACTGGCAAGAACGCGATCTACGCTGGCGGGCGCGGTCTCTCTATCCTCGGTCGCTTGCCCCGCGAAGCGCTGGATGCGTGGCGAGGCACCACTAACTGCGGAATGTGCCGACGCTGCCATCACCTGATCCGCAACCCGATCTGCTTCTTGTTCAAATTCATCTCCCGGTTCACTGATCGTCAGCTTGGCTTGCAAGAGGCCAGAGCGTAAGAGATGCTGAGTGTACAAGTTGCCTTGCGTTTGCTGAAGCTGCAACAACGGTAGGGCAGCGGCGTGTCGCCGCCCAGGCACAGCCCAACCGACAGCTGGTTGCGACTGCCGACGATTCGCCTCTCCGCTCTGCTTCGGCCTCGGCGTCAGTCCCTCTTTTTCCGCTTTTGCATTCATCCCAACTCTCGTCCTTCGGTTCGTGGGTGCAGTTTTCTCGCACTGTTACAGCCCCGGAATGCGCCCTTGCAGGAAGATAAAGCCTCCGGCGCTCGGAAGCGGTTTCTCCATGCTGGCAGGCTCATATTTACCCTCTATCTTGATAAACAGGAACGGGCGTTTGGTGTCGCCTGGACTGCCCAGCAGGTTGTAGCTGCCGCTCAGTCCGAACCCGGTGAGCTGGGGATCATCCAACCGGTACCCCAGATTAGCCTTGAGGTTCAACCCGCGTAATCCGAACGGATCATCCAGACCCAAGCCATAGCGCTGCTTGATTTGGTCTGGCCCCACCGCTAAGGATGAGGACAGGTTGACGCCCCGCAAGGAAAGTTTCTGATCCAGCCCAAACGATAGATCGCCATTCGCCCCCACCGTTACGCTCGGCGCGAGGAAGAAGTCATTGGTACCGAGTCTGAGCAGTGCCTTCCCGCTCCATCCAGCCCCCGTGTCGAAGGTCGTCGTGCCCGTTAGTCCGAACTTTTTGAAGTCAAGCACCGGGCCGAGATATGGCCCTCGAGCGTCGCCACGAGCCAGCAGGGTTCGCCCATGGCGAGGACGACGAGGCTGTGCTCGAAGCCTTCGGCGTGCGTCGGGTAAACTGCGGCGTCGACGCTCCCGTCGGGGAAGGGGGCGGGGTCCGGGGGCGCGGACGATTCGGGCTCGGACACGGGAGAGGGGCGGTTGGCGGCGGTTTAGAAACC
>JANPHF010000086.1:0-4560 GCA_031424315.1 Aestuariivirga sp. | reverse complement strand
CCCGGAGATCAAGCAGGAAAAAAGGGTGATCGACAACATGCTGTCCAAGGGCATTGCCACGTTGATCGTCGATCCGTTCACGCCTCGCGGTGAGAAGGATGGCGCCTGCGACAAGCTCGATGTCCAGGGTTTTACGCGTGGTGGGAATGACGCGGTCGCGGCTTTGAAGGCTCTTAAGGCGATGCCCGAAATCGATCCAAAAAAGATCGTTCTGCAGGGCTATTCGTATGGCGCGATCGCTTCACTTTATGCCACTGATACGAAGACACCGGGCATGCATGATACAAGTATTGCCGGGCTCATCGCGTACTATCCCTATTGCTATGACAATGTTGATCCGGCGGTTGCCACCCTAGTCCTGATCGGCGAGAAGGATGATTGGACCCCGGCGGCGGCTTGCCAGGCTGTAACAGGCAAGACCAATTTTGAGTTAGTCGTCTATCCGGGTGCCACACACGGTTTCACGGAGCCCTTTGACAAGCCTTTGGACGTTGACGGACACCACCTCGCCCACGACGAAGCGGCAACGAAGGACGCCCAGGAACGCGCTGGGGCGTTTATCGCCGCGCATGTGAAGTGAGAGCCGCAAACGGCGTCAGTGCGGCTGATATACAGAACGGCGGTAGGGGATGACGATTCTGGTGACCCCTCGGATTATGTGGGATTACTGCTCGATCATCCGCCAACATTGTCGGTCGGAAGACAGGCGTGGACTTGGTGCAGCCTGATTGCATTGGGGATCTGGTGTATCCGGCTGCATTCTCACCTAAGTTTTTGGTGAGTGCGGCACAAACACTTGCCGGTATGTCTGCACCTGGCCCGAAGCAGACAATCCGTAGTACGGAGTCAATATCCTCTTCTGACCCTAAGCGGTCATCAAACCAAGTGACTGTTTTTCGGAAATCTAAAATATACGGATGAGTTGGCGGCTCAATCTATTGTTTTCATCGAATAGCTTTGAAACAACATAAGCCGCAACAATACCGACGACAGAGCCCCCGATTACGTCAGATACATAGTGGACGCCGACAAACACGCGCGAAACAAAAATGATTGCTGCCGCAACAAGAAACGCTGATGCAAGCTTCTTGTGATTTTGAAACCAGAGCGCAGCGGCGATTGCCGTGGACGTTGCCGCGTGGTCTGAGGGGAACGACCAATCGGGGCTATGGGCGACGAGTGCTTGTGTCAGGCCAGCGTCATTGGGCCTCACCCGATGAATGAATAATGTGACTAGCAGATTGATGACCACGGCCAATAGAAACGATAGGCCTGCAACCAAACAGACATGGCGCATTCTTGGATAGCTGCCAATCTGCCACCAGCGCAGAGCAACTACCGCCATCATCACGAAGATGAGATCATTGGCACACCAGACGGTCAGTGTGTCGATGAAGCGGTTATGGCCAGCCCAGCCATTGATCAATAGTGTTATACCTTTGTCGAATTCGTACACGGAAACTTTGATCCTAAGCCGCTCGCATTGCTGAGGTGAGCGATTCCGTTGTGCGACGGAGTTGCATGAGAACGGCAATGCTGACCGCCACAAAGCCCGCGACACAAAGCACAATCAGATAGGCCCACGGCACATAAAGCGCATCCGGTGGTGGATCGAATACTTGCGTCATCAATTTGGTCAACATCCACGCAATCGCCCATCCAAGGGCAAGCCCAGCTACGGTGCCAAAGGCGTAAACAATCAAGGCTTCACTCCACAAAAATGCGCCGAGATGCTGCGACGTTGCGCCCAAGGCTCTGAGAATTGCAAAACTTCTGCGACGTTCGGCAAGACCTAGTGCGAAGATCAAACCAATTGCTCCGGCAACCAAGGGAATAGCAAAGGCAAGCTCAAGCCCAGTGAGGCTGCGTAAATCAACCGCGACCAGAGACGAGCCAATGCGATGCACGGCTTGGCTCATGTCTGTCACGACCAGACCTTTATGATCTGCAAGAAGGGCCCTTAAATTTTCAGCCAGAGCTGCAGGCTCAACGGAAGCCTTGACTAACACAATCTCAGAAGTGGGAATGCCCGTCGCGCTTGCAATATATTTTGAATTGGCGATTAAGAAAGAATCCTTCGGTGCTGTTGGAAATTCGCGGGCAATGCCGACAAATTTGAACGGCACAACATGATAGGCATGATCAGAGGCAAATTGCAGGCGGAGATTGATGGTGCTCCCCTCCTTCAGTTGGAAGTCTCCAACGGTTTCATCGGAGACCAGAACGCCATCAGGTGTGGCTTGCAGACTTGCCAATGTGGCCTTGGCATCGGCATTGCCAAAATAGGCATCCGACATTGTGGTGGCCTTCTCAATTGACGTGGGATCAATTCCAAAAAGGTCTTGCAGATCATTGCCGACATAGGCGTAGCGATGTTGCATCGATTCTGCTGCTGCAACACCATTGGACTTACGAGTGGTGTCCAAAACGGAGGAAGCCGGATTATCAATGGTGCCGGTCACCGTCACATCAGCACCATTGGTCAGTGTTGCGTCCACCGAGGCTTGGTGTTCATAGGTCGTGTTGAAGATTGCTGTTGATGTTGCAAACGATACCGCCAAGGCGACGATCACCACGCCTTTGGTAATCCTCCCAGCTTCGCGGCTCATCGAGGCGCTCACAGGTTTTGCAAAGTCTTTCGCCAAAGGCGCAAGAGCCGTCTTCAAGAAGGGCGCGCCCCTCATAAGGAAAAGGGAAAACAGGCGCATCAGTAAAAGACCACAGCCGATCCACAGCAAGGCAGGTGCAGCATAGGCCTTGTAGTCAACCGTCGCAGTTGCCACACCTTCGGGTGCTGCCACCACTTGATAGCCTGTTGCGGAAACTTGCCAGAAGATGAGTAGAGCTGCGGCGACCGCCAAAACATCAAGCCACAGTTCTTGCCATGCAGGCTTTGTCTGTTTCAGCAGACGGACTTGTGTAGCATTCTCCAAGGCGGTTCGGCGCAAAGCAAACCATGAGGGAATGAGGAACACCAAGAGGCTTGCCGCCAATCCCACTGCACCTGCACTTGCAAACCAGATCATATCATTCGCAGTGAACGGGCCTCTCACAAAAATGGGAGCAAGCACCCCAGCGGCGATGAGACCAACCAATGCGCCGATGATCCCGACAACACATGCTTCAATACTGAGCGTTTTCAAGATTTGTCCAGCGTCGGCACCACGCATTTGCAGCAATGCAATCTCGCGTCGGCGACGGTCAGCTGTGGATAAGACAATCATCACCGTTAGCAAAATTGCAATGATAGCCCCCGGCATTCCAAGAAACAGAAACAACACGCGGGCAAAGAGAGAGTCTTGCCGAACGCCATCAAGCCGCGCAGCAAGATTGTTGACGATAACGCCACTGCCAACCAGTTTCGCTGAAAGATTATTCGCCATCTCTTGGGCAGTTACAAATGCGTCCGTGGGGCTACTCGGCAAAATAGTGTGATCGAATGAGACGTGAAGCTGGCGTTGAGCGGTCTGCGGCAAATTTTCGAGCTGTGATTGAAAGGCATCACGCCACTGCGCTTGCGGAAGCAGGATGACATTATCCGGCGGTGCAGTCCGTGCGGCCTGAGGGGTCGCTGCCACAATTTGAAAAAGCTGATCCGCATTGGGTAGTTCAACAACGCCATCAATTTCTATATCGAGCGGCGGTTGTCCAAGCCGAGCAAGGGTGACAGTATCGCCAGGAACAGCGTGAAGATTGGCAGCTGTTTGTTGTGACAATAATACGCCTGACAACGAACCTGATAACAAGCGCAGTTGACCAGGAAAATCATTTGTAAAATTGACGCTCAGCCCGAGTGCCTTGGCCGCACCTGTGGTTTGAGTGGTGCCATCTTTCGTGCTGGAAAGCGAAATGACATCGGCATAATCGACAACAGCGAGGCTTTTGAATCCAATAATGTTCTGTGCTGCCGCTTCCGCAGCACTTGTATCTGTAGTGCCCACCATCTGCACTTGCCAATCAGGCGAAATGCCAAGAACGGCGCGTTCGGTCATGTTTGCAGCACTTTGCCGGATGAATACACCGAGCAACGCAAGCAGACAAACAGCCAAGGCCACGCCAATTGCCGCTGGGATCATCGAAGCGCGGCGATTGTTCAATAATCCATAAAACCAATCAAGCATCGGCTTTGACCTTCTTAGATTTTGGCAAATTGAGCTTTCCGAAGTTCATCTGCCATTGTATTGGAAATGTTGCGGCCAAGGCCAAATCATGCGTTGCAACCAGCAAGGTCGTATTTGTGTTTTTGATAGCGGTAAGAACTCGGGCCATGACATAGGCCCCAGTGGCTTGGTCAAGCTGGCCTGTGGGTTCATCGGCCAGAACCAAAGCAGGTTTCGTGACCAAAGCCCTTGCAAAGGCAATGCGTTGCATTTGCCCACCCGAAAGTTCCGCTGGCAGGCGGTCAGCTAGATGATCAAGTGACAGAAGTTGCAAGGCGTCGCGGGCACGCCTGGCGCTGTTGGTTGTCTCACCAAGCATCAACAACGGCAGCTCAACATTTTCTTCAACGGTGAGCGAGGGCAGGAGACTGGGCGATTGAAACGCCATCCCAATATGGCG
>JANPHF010000085.1:0-1613 GCA_031424315.1 Aestuariivirga sp. | reverse complement strand
CGGGTGTCAGGCCACCCGCCAGGATGATAGTTTTGCCGAATCGAGCGGCGGAAACAGCAAGAGCCCAATTGAATTGAGCGCCAGTGCCGCCCAGCTGACCGGGCACGAAGCTATCCAGTAACCATGCACTCGTTTTGTATTCCGGCAGGCACCGAAGGGAATCTTCGCTGGCGATCCGAAATGCCTTTACCACTGGCCGCGAGAGTTGCTCGCACATCGCCGGGCTTTCCGAACCGTGCAACTGAATCACATCCATTCCACACTCATTCATCACGAGGTCTACCTCGGTCTTGGAAGCATCTACAAACACCGCGGTTTTGGTTACGAAGGGCGGGAGCTTCGCCACAATCCGTGCCGCTTCTTTCAGCGGAATATATCGCGAACTCGCCTGGTAAAACATGAAACCCAAGGCATCAGCACCGGCTTCCACGGCAGCTAGCGCGTCGTCAGCGGAGGTGATTCCGCATATCTTCACTCGTACCCGGTTATTCATTCGACTGGCCTTAAATTACCCGATGGTTTGAAGAAGCCAAACAGCTTTGTGCAGGAGACCCAATTTGTGGGGAACCGAAAAACTAAAAATCGGCCCTTGGAAAAGCAAAGTGCCATGGCGTTAACCATGGCACTGCTCAAATACTTTAAATCTTAAATCGGAGCGGCCTACTTGTCGTGGTGACCATTGTGTCCGTGAGGACCGTCGTGCGGGTTGCCATTCGGATTGTGCGGAGGAGGAGGCTGTTGGCCATTGCCCTTGCCGTTATTCGGGTGCTTGAACGGGCTTGGGCCTTTGACCTGGGAAAGCGGGTTCGAGAAGGAGAACTCGCTAACCAGACTCACCAGCCCACGGCGGGAAATCTCGTTCTCATCGGGCAGTTCAATGCCTTCGCGGGCCAGGATGCGCACAAAGTCACCACCATATTTCTTGGGGTTCAGGTTGAAAAGCTGCACCAGAACCTGGGCGAGGGTGTCGCGCTGGAGCGTGGCATTGGGCTGCCAGCCAGTGTTGGGGTTCATCCCCTTCACCTTGGCCCAGTTCACGTAGTCGGTTGCGGTGGAGTTGGCGTTAAACTGGCCTTTGTCACCGACGAGCTGCACCATCCATTTCAGAAATTCCAGATGCGTCATGCTGCCGCCGTTGACGGCCGCTTTGGCAGTGGCAGGGCTCAAGGCCGCGATGCCGATAAGTGCTCCAAGAAGCGCAACCAATGCCTTCTTGCCCCATCCCTGTGTTAATTTGGCGATGCATCCGTGCAGGTAAGTATTAAAGTTTGTTGTCATGGCAAACTCCGGGGTAACTGATTCGTGTTGTTGTTTGGAACAGCGCCAATTTATTTGAAACTGATCCCTTTTGTCAAGCATTCTGCCAAAAATATTCACTTCAATATTTATAGAACATTCGATGGGCGAAGGGAATGGAGGATCCACCTGCGGCTGGTTCCGTAGCTTTTCGTATTATTGCTAAGTAAATCCCCGATCGGAATTACGCCAGAACCGCGCAGTGATTCATGTTTCGCAAAAGGCAATGCCGCCTCAGCAGTGGCTATTGGAGCTCGCGCCGGACATCTCTGATCAACTTCTCCAAACGCCGGCCATACTCAACGTAGCTTTGGTAT